>NZ_JASHDM010000041.1:0-520 GCF_047463655.1 Streptococcus infantis | reverse complement strand
CGCTAGACGTCGCGTATTGAAAATAAAATCACTAAAACACGGAATTATTCAAGACAAAAGAGGTAATATCATGCGTACAGTATTTGGGATTGATGTGAGTAAGGCAAGTTCTGAGGTGGCAATTTTAGTCAACGGTGAAAAGATTCATGGATACACTATGCTCAATGACGCCATTGGCTTCAATCGTCTTTTGAATGACTTGAAAACTGTTCATAACCCTGAGATTATATTTGAAGCTACTGGTGTCTATTCTCGGCGTCTTCGAGCCTTTCTTGAGGAATACGGCTACGCTTATACACAGCTGAATCCTCTGGAAGCTAAGAAGCAACTGGAGAGCAATATTGGAATTTAGTGATGGCTTTTCCATGCAAAGAGTTTGTATTAAACCTATCTCAAAATGAATTGTGTAAGATTATCCGTCAATCTACCTCCAAACGAATCTCTGAAAAGCGTATTGCTTATCTGACTGATAAACTTATAAAACTCGCTAAACAATCTTTTTGTGCGGTCAAGAAAATCT
>NZ_JASHDM010000040.1:0-524 GCF_047463655.1 Streptococcus infantis | reverse complement strand
GGCTCTATAATTTCTGTAGTGGGTAAATCCCCTATAGATATTATGGAGCCTATTTTGTTGTAGAAAAAAAGTCCCATAAGACCTATAATGAAAAGCAACCAAACCATCATTAGAAAGAATCTTATGGAACAATTAAATTTTATCACAAACTTACTCGGAATTAAAGACAAGAACATCATAATCTTAGATTATCTTGATGCTGGAACGCATAAAGAAGTCATCGCTAAACTTGATTATCCTGCCCCTAAATGTCACAACTGTCAAGGACAAATGGCTAAATATGACTTCCAGAAAGAATCTAAAATTCCCTACCTAGAATGTGCAGGATACAAGACTCTCATTCGATTGAGAAAACGCCGTTTCCGTTGTAAAGTCTGCGGGAAAATAGCTGTTGCAAAGACTTCCTTAGTCAAAAAGAATCACCAAATCGCGACCATCGTCAACCAGAAAATCACTCAAAAATTAATCGAGAAAGTCCCTATGACGGCTATCGCAGAAAGTCTATCTGTCTCTACTTCGACAGT
>NZ_JASHDM010000039.1:0-525 GCF_047463655.1 Streptococcus infantis | reverse complement strand
GAGCTACCGAGCTGCTCCATCCCGCGTTAATAATAAAGGAGGATGTGGGATTCGAACCCACGCACGCTTTTACACGCCTGACGGTTTTCAAGACCGTTCCCTTCAGCCGGACTTGGGTAATCCTCCAATAAATAGTCCGTACGGGATTCGAACCCGTGTTACCGCCGTGAAAAGGCGGTGTCTTAACCCCTTGACCAACGGACCATATTTCAATGGGCACGAGTGGACTCGAACCACCGACCTCACGCTTATCAGGCGTGCGCTCTAACCACCTGAGCTACGCGCCCAAGTTAAAAAACTTGGTAAATGAACGAAATGTTCAAAGCGGGTGACGAGAATCGAACTCGCGACAACAGCTTGGAAGGCTGTAGTTTTACCACTAAACTACACCCGCTAAAATGGGAGTTAACGGGATCGAACCGCTGACCCTCTGCTTGTAAGGCAGATGCTCTCCCAGCTGAGCTAAACTCCCTTTAGCTAAGCGACTTCCTTATCTCACAGGGGGCAACCCCCAACTACTTCCGG
>NZ_JASHDM010000038.1:0-538 GCF_047463655.1 Streptococcus infantis | reverse complement strand
TCAACCAGTGCGAGCCAATCAGCCAGCACATCGGCCTCTGAGTCAGCATCAACCAGTGCGAGCCAGTCAGCCAGCACATCGGCCTCTGAATCAGCGTCAACCAGTGCAAGTCAGTCAGCCAGCACAAGCGCCTCTGAGTCAGCAAGTACAAGTGCAAGTCAGTCAGCCAGCACATCGGCCTCTGAGTCAGCAAGTACAAGTGCAAGCCAATCAGCAAGTACATCGGCCTCTGAATCAGCAAGTACAAGTGCAAGTCAGTCAGCAAGTACATCGGCTTCTGAGTCAGCAAGTACAAGTGCAAGTCAGTCAGCCAGCACAAGCGCCTCTGAGTCAGCAAGTACAAGTGCAAGCCAATCAGCAAGTACATCGGCCTCTGAATCAGCAAGTACAAGTGCAAGTCAGTCAGCAAGTACATCGGCTTCTGAGTCAGCAAGTACAAGTGCAAGCCAATCAGCCAGCACATCAGCCTCTGAATCGGCGTCAACCAGTGCGAGCCAATCAGCCAGCACATCAGCCTCTGAATCGGCGTCAACCAGTG
>NZ_JASHDM010000037.1:0-557 GCF_047463655.1 Streptococcus infantis | reverse complement strand
CCTGATGGGTATGTTGAACCATCTGGTTTCTTAGGCGTTACAATCGCATCACCATTTGGTTTGCGTGTGATTTCAATCTTAGCTGGTTTTTCAGTTCTTGGTGCATTTGGTGTTACCTTAGCTGGAGTTTCTACTGGAACTTCAACTGTTGGTTGACCTGGCTCAGTAATCTTACCTGTACCTGGGACATCTTTCTTAGGAAGTTTGTCATTTGGTACTTTACCTTTACCATCTTCACCGATTTCAACAGTGATTGGACCATCTTCACCTGGGATTTCTACCTTAGTTCCTGGTGGGAATGTTGATCCATCTGGTTTCTTCGGTGTTACTGTAACGTCACCTGTCTTAGGATCTTGTTCAACATCTACTGTTGGTGTCTTACGAGCTGGTGTTGTTACATCTACTGGTTGTGATGGTTTCTTATTAGGTTCTGTTACTTTACCTGTACCTGGGACATCTTTCTTAGGAAGCTTGTCATTTGGTACTTCACCTGAACCATTGTCGCCGATTGTGACTTCGATTGGTGTGTTGTTTTCACCTGGAATCACTACCTTGCT
>NZ_JASHDM010000036.1:0-566 GCF_047463655.1 Streptococcus infantis | reverse complement strand
GCTTCATCTCCAGCTTTAACTGGGTTCACACTTGGTGCTGATGGAGCTGTCTTATCATCGGCTTTCCCTACAGTTGCTGTAGTTGGTGCTGATGTGTTTTTAGCTGCGTCTGTTGCTGTTACAGTAACTTCGTCGTTTTCATTCAAGCCTGCGACTGGAATGCTGAAGCTTCCGTCTTCACCAGCTGTCGCTGATTTCTTAGCTCCGCCTGGAAGAGTAACTTCTACAGTTGAACCTGGCTCAGCTTTACCTGTGATTGCTTCATCTCCAGCTTTAACTGGGTTCACACTTGGTGCTGATGGAGCTGTCTTATCATCGGCTTTCCCTACAGTTGCTGTAGTTGGTGCTGATGTGTTTTTAGCTGCGTCTGTTGCTGTTACAGTAACTTCGTCGTTTTCATTCAAGCCTGAGACTGGAATGCTGAAGCTTCCGTCTTCACCAGCTGTCGCTGATTTCTTAGCTCCGCCTGGAAGAGTAACTTCTACAGTTGAACCTGGCTCAGCTTTACCTGTGATTGCTTCATCTCCAGCTTTAACTGGGTTCACACTTGGTGCTGATGGAGCTGT
>NZ_JASHDM010000035.1:0-611 GCF_047463655.1 Streptococcus infantis | reverse complement strand
AGCACAGACAGGTTGTCTTAGACGACATGGTAGCTCTAGCTCAGCCTTTACCAGAGTATGACATCTTACGTTCAATTCCTGGCATCGCAGAAACCACAGCGACATCTATTATTGGCGAATTGGGAGATATTCGTCGCTTTCAGTCTACCAATCAAATCAACGCTTTTATTGGCATTGACCTGAGACACTATGAATCTGGGAACTTTCTCGCCAAGGAACACATTACTAAGCGAGGTAATCCCTATGCCAGAAAAATCTTGTTCAAGTGCATTCATAACATCGCTTCAGCTAGTCATACCAATCCCTGCCATATCGCCGATTTTTATGAGAAACGAAAAAGACAATCGACAATAGCTTCAACCAAGCCACATGCGATTGCCTCTATACATCGTCTCATTCGAACAATGTATTACCTCATTACGCATAACAAACTTTACGATTACTCTTTGACCCAAAATCGATAAGATCATCTATGCCATATTATTATAACATCTTGTTTCAAAAAATACCAGATGAGGTGTTTTTTAGCGTGCCCTTTTATGGATCAATAAGTGGTAAAAATAAGACAGTAACCTCAGAATAGCTACTGTCTTATCTCTTTTTTTACTTAA
>NZ_JASHDM010000034.1:0-723 GCF_047463655.1 Streptococcus infantis | reverse complement strand
TTGCTGATTGGCTCGCACTTGTCGATGCTGACTGGCTAGCCGACGTGCTTGCTGATTGGCTTGCACTGGTTGACGCTGACTCAGAAGCCGATGTGCTTGCTGATTGACTCGCACTGGTTGACGCTGACTGGCTAGCTGACGTGCTTGCTGATTGGCTAGCCGACGTGCTTGCTGATTGGCTCGCACTGGTTGACGCTGATTCAGATGCACTTGTGCTTGCTGATTGACTGGCGCTTGTTGAAGCACTTTGGCTTGCTGACGTGCTTGCTGATTGGCTCGCACTGGTCGATGCTGACTGGCTAGCTGATGTGCTTGCTGATTGACTTGCACTGGTTGACGCTGACTGGCTAGCTGATGTGCTTGCTGATTGGCTCGCACTGGTTGATGCTGACTGGCTAGCTGATGTGCTTGCTGATTGACTTGCGCTTGTTGAAGCTGACTGGCTAGCTGACGTGCTTGCTGATTGGCTAGCCGACGTGCTTGCTGATTGGCTTGCACTGGTTGACGCTGACTCAGAAGCCGATGTGCTTGCTGATTGACTTGCGCTGGTTGAAGCTGACTGGCTAGCCGACGTGCTGGCTGATTGGCTCGCACTGGTCGATGCTGACTGGCTAGCCGATGTACTTGCTGATTGGCTCGCACTTGTTGAAGCACTTTGGCTTGCTGATGTGCTGGCTGATTGGCTCGCACTGGTTGATGCTGACTGGCTAGCTGATGTACTTG
>NZ_JASHDM010000033.1:0-847 GCF_047463655.1 Streptococcus infantis | reverse complement strand
GTAGCCGACGAAGTTAAGAAATCTAACCCAACCGTAACTGATGTTAAAGTTGGCAAAGATGGCACAACAACTGTTACATACCCAGATGGTACAACAGCGGTTATCCCAGCAGATAAGGCAGTTAAGAAATCATCCGATGAAGGTACGAAGGATCCATCAGTAACACCAGTTACAGATCCAAGCAACTTGACTGATGCAGAAAAAGCTAAGGTAGCCGACGAAGTTAAGAAATCTAACCCAACCGTAACTGATGTTAAAGTTGGCAAAGATGGCACAACAACTGTTACATACCCAGATGGTACAACAGCGGTTATCCCAGCAGATAAGGCAGTTAAGAAATCAGCTGATAAAGCAGTTAAGGATCCATCAGTAACACCAGTTACAGATCCAAGCAACTTGACTGATGCAGAAAAAGCTAAGGTAGCCGACGAAGTTAAGAAATCTAACCCAACCGTAACTGACGTTAAAGTTGGCAAAGATGGCACAACAACTGTTACATATCCAGATGGTACAACAGCGGTTATCCCAGCAGATAAGGCAGTTAAGAAATCAGCTGATAAAGCAGTTAAGGATCCATCAGTAACACCAGTTACAGATCCAAGCAACTTGACTGATGCAGAAAAAGCTAAGGTAGCCGGCGAAGTTAAGAAATCTAACCCAACCGTAACTGATGTTAAAGTTGGCAAAGATGGCACAACAACTGTTACATACCCAGATGGTACAACAGCGGTTATCCCAGCAGATAAGGCAGTTAAGAAATCAGCTGATAAAGCAGTTAAGGATCCATCAGTAACACCAGTTACAGATCCAAGCAACTTGACTGATGCAGAAAAAGCTAAGGTAGCCG
>NZ_JASHDM010000032.1:0-885 GCF_047463655.1 Streptococcus infantis | reverse complement strand
TAAATTGAAAGAATTCAAATTCAAGACAGATTTATCTTTCCTTCCAACTCACATGTCTTGGGATGAATACAGCTTCAAGAAAGGTAAGATGAGTTTCATTGCACAGGATTTTGATTCCAGAAAGATCATAGCTATCCTGGATGGGCGGACTCAAGTGACCATTCGCAATCATTTTCTTCGTTATTCTAGTCAGGTAAGAAGTCGCGTGAAAGTCATTACCATGGATATGTTTAGCCCCTACTATGATATTGCCAGAAAACTTTTTCCTAACGCTAAAATCGTTCTCGACCGCTTTCACATTGTCCAACATCTCAGTCGAGCTATGAATCGTCTTCGCATCCAAGTCATGAATCGTTTTGATCGCAAATCGCACGGATATAAGGCACTAAAACGTTACTGGAAACTCATTCAACAGGATAGCCGTAAACTTAGTAATAAACGTTTTTATCGCCCTACTTTTCGCTCACACTTGACCAATAATGAGATTCTCGAAAAGCTCTTTGCATACTCTCAAGAACTTAGAGAGCACTATGAACTCTATCAACTATTACTATTTCATTTCCAAGAGAAACAAACAGAACATTTCTTCGAACTGATTGAAGAAACGATTTATTGCGTAAATCCTATTTTTCAAACTGTTTTCAAGACCTTTTTGAAAGACAAGGACAAAATCATGAACTCACTGGAACTGCCCTACTCAAACGCAAAACTAGAGGCTACTAATAACCTCATTAAGGTCATCAAGCGCAATGCTTTTGGCTTCCGGAACTTTGAAAACTTCAAAACTAGAATCCTCATTGCTTTGAACATCAAAAAGGAGAGAACCAAGTTGGTCCTCTCCAGGTTATAACTTTTCATCAACCCACTACAGTTGACAAAGAGCCG
>NZ_JASHDM010000031.1:0-930 GCF_047463655.1 Streptococcus infantis | reverse complement strand
CGTCAACCAGTGCGAGCCAATCAGCCAGCACATCGGCTTCTGAGTCAGCAAGTACAAGTGCAAGCCAATCAGCAAGTACAAGTGCGAGTCAGTCAGCCAGCACCAGCGCCTCTGAGTCAGCAAGTACAAGTGCAAGCCAATCAGCCAGCACATCAGCTTCTGAGTCAGCAAGTACAAGTGCAAGCCAATCAGCCAGCACATCGGCCTCTGAGTCAGCAAGTACAAGTGCAAGCCAATCAGCAAGTACATCGGCATCTGAATCAGCGTCAACCAGTGCAAGCCAATCAGCCAGCACCAGCGCCTCTGAATCAGCAAGTACAAGTGCTAGTCAGTCAGCAAGTACATCGGCCTCTGAATCAGCATCAACCAGTGCGAGCCAATCAGCCAGCACATCGGCCTCTGAGTCAGCATCAACCAGTGCGAGCCAGTCAGCAAGCACATCGGCCTCTGAATCAGCGTCAATCAGTGCGAGCCAATCAGCCAGCACATCGGCTTCTGAGTCAGCGTCAACAAGTGCAAGCCAATCAGCAAGCACATCAGCCTCTGAATCGGCGTCAACCAGTGCGAGCCAATCAGCCAGCACATCGGCTTCTGAGTCAGCGTCAACAAGTGCAAGCCAATCAGCAAGTACATCGGCTTCTGAGTCAGCGTCAACAAGTGCAAGCCAATCAGCCAGCACATCAGCCTCTGAATCGGCGTCAACCAGTGCGAGCCAATCAGCCAGCACATCGGCTTCTGAGTCAGCAAGTACAAGTGCAAGCCAATCAGCAAGTACAAGTGCGAGTCAGTCAGCCAGCACCAGCGCCTCTGAGTCAGCGTCAACCAGTGCAAGCCAATCAGCCAGCACATCAGCTTCTGAGTCAGCAAGTACAAGTGCAAGCCAATCAGCCAGCACATCGGCCTCTGAGTCAGCGTCAACCAGTGCAAGCC
>NZ_JASHDM010000030.1:0-1197 GCF_047463655.1 Streptococcus infantis | reverse complement strand
CAAGAAATGATTAATAAAGTCTTACATGAAGGCTGGACTAAAGATAGAGTTTCTCTTGAATACGGCCTCCCAAGTCGTACTATACTTCTTAATTGGCTAGCACAATACAAGAAAAACGGGTATACTATTGTTGAGAAAACAAGAGGGAGAGTACCTAAAATGGGACGTAAACGTAAGAAAACTTGGGAAGAAATGACAGAACTAGAGCGACTCCAAGAGGAGAATGAACTCTTACGTACCGAGGTGGCTTACTTAAAAAAGTTAAAAGAGCTGGAAGACAGGGACGAAGCCATACAGCGAGAAAGGCAGAGACAATTAGAGAAATGGCTTCAGAAGGATTTCGACTAGATTTACTTCTTGAAGTGGCTCGTTTACCTCGCTCAACTTACTACTATCAGTTGAAGGAACTAGATGGGCTTGACAAAGATAAAGATCTTAAAGCTGAAATTCAAGCTATTTTTACTGAGCACATAGGAAATTATGGCTATCGCCGAATAACTCTTGAATTGAGGAATCGTGGTCATATAGTAAACCATAAGAAGGTCCAACGTCTGATGAAAATCCTTGGTTTAAGTGCTCGAATTCGTCGTAAACGGAAATATTCTTCTCATAAAGGAGACGTTGGCAAGAAAGCAGATAACCTTATTCAACGCCAATTTGAAGCAGCCAAACCAATGGAAAAGTGCTACACAGATGTGACAGAATTTGCCATTCCAGCAAGTACTCAAAAGCTTTACTTATCACCAGTTTTAGATGGCTTTAATAGCGAAATTATCGCCTATAATCTTTCAACTTCACCAAACTTAGAACAAGTGAAAGCTATGTTAAACCAGGCCTTCAGTGAGGAATATTACACAAATACTATTCTCCATAGTGATCAAGGATGGCAATATCAACACGATTTTTATCACAGATTTTTAGAGAGTAAGGGAATTCAGCCATCTATGTCACGTAAAGGTAACAGCCCAGACAACGGCATGATGGAATCTTTCTTTGGCATTTTGAAAGCGGAAATGTTTTATGGTTACGAGAAGACGTTTAAATCACTTAATCAATTGGAACAAGCTATTGTAAACTATATTGATTATTACAACAACAAACGAATTAAGGTAAAACTAAAAGGACTCAGTCCTGTGCAATACAGAACTAAATCCTTTGAATAAATTAATTGTCTAACTTTTTGGGGTCAGTACAGAA
>NZ_JASHDM010000029.1:0-1227 GCF_047463655.1 Streptococcus infantis | reverse complement strand
CATCAGCTAGCCAGTCAGCGTCAACCAGCGCAAGTCAATCAGCAAGTACATCAGCTAGCCAGTCAGCATCGACCAGTGCGAGCCAATCAGCAAGCACGTCAGCAAGCCAAAGTGCTTCAACAAGCGCCAGTCAATCAGCAAGTACATCAGCTAGCCAGTCAGCATCAACCAGTGCAAGTCAATCAGCAAGCACATCGGCTTCTGAGTCAGCGTCAACCAGTGCAAGCCAATCAGCAAGCACGTCGGCTAGCCAGTCAGCTTCAACAAGCGCAAGTCAATCAGCAAGCACATCAGCTAGCCAGTCAGCATCGACCAGTGCGAGCCAATCAGCAAGCACGTCGGCTAGCCAGTCAGCTTCAACAAGCGCAAGTCAATCAGCAAGCACATCAGCTAGCCAGTCAGCATCGACCAGTGCGAGCCAATCAGCAAGCACATCAGCGTCTGAGTCAGCATCGACAAGTGCGAGCCAATCAGCAAGCACGTCAGCAAGCCAAAGTGCTTCAACAAGCGCAAGTCAATCAGCAAGCACAAGTGCATCTGAATCAGCGTCAACCAGTGCGAGTCAATCAGCAAGCACATCGGCTTCTGAGTCAGCGTCAACCAGTGCAAGCCAATCAGCAAGCACGTCGGCTAGCCAGTCAGCATCGACAAGTGCGAGCCAATCAGCAAGCACATCAGCGTCTGAGTCAGCATCGACAAGTGCGAGCCAATCAGCAAGCACATCAGCCTCTGAATCGGCGTCAACCAGTGCGAGCCAATCAGCAAGTACATCGGCTAGCCAGTCAGCATCGACAAGCGCCAGTCAATCAGCAAGTACATCAGCTAGCCAGTCAGCGTCAACCAGCGCAAGTCAATCAGCAAGCACGTCGGCTAGCCAGTCAGCATCGACAAGTGCGAGCCAATCAGCAAGCACATCAGCGTCTGAGTCAGCATCGACAAGTGCGAGCCAATCAGCAAGCACATCAGCCTCTGAATCGGCGTCAACCAGTGCGAGCCAATCAGCAAGTACATCAGCTAGCCAGTCAGCATCAACCAGTGCGAGCCAATCAGCCAGCACATCAGCAAGCCAAAGTGCTTCAACCAGTGCGAGCCAATCAGCAAGCACATCAGCAAGCCAAAGTGCTTCAACAAGTGCGAGCCAATCAGCAAGTACATCGGCTAGCCAGTCAGCATCGACAAGCGCAAGTCAATCAGCAAGTACATCAGCTAGCCAGTCAGCGTCAACCA
>NZ_JASHDM010000028.1:0-1248 GCF_047463655.1 Streptococcus infantis | reverse complement strand
CATCGGCCTCTGAGTCAGCATCAACCAGTGCGAGCCAGTCAGCCAGCACATCGGCCTCTGAATCAGCGTCAACCAGTGCAAGTCAGTCAGCCAGCACAAGCGCCTCTGAGTCAGCAAGTACAAGTGCCTCTGAGTCAGCAAGTACAAGTGCGAGCCAATCAGCCAGCACATCGGCTTCTGAATCAGCGTCAACCAGTGCAAGTCAGTCAGCAAGTACAAGTGCAAGCCAATCAGCAAGTACATCGGCATCTGAATCAGCGTCAACCAGTGCAAGCCAATCAGCCAGCACCAGCGCCTCTGAATCAGCAAGTACAAGTGCTAGTCAGTCAGCAAGTACATCGGCCTCTGAATCAGCATCAACCAGTGCGAGCCAATCAGCCAGCACATCGGCCTCTGAGTCAGCATCAACCAGTGCGAGCCAGTCAGCAAGCACATCGGCCTCTGAATCAGCGTCAATCAGTGCGAGCCAATCAGCCAGCACATCGGCTTCTGAGTCAGCGTCAACCAGTGCAAGCCAATCAGCAAGCACATCAGCCTCTGAATCGGCGTCAACAAGTGCGAGCCAATCAGCCAGCACATCGGCTTCTGAGTCAGCGTCAACCAGTGCAAGCCAATCAGCAAGTACATCGGCATCTGAATCAGCAAGTACAAGTGCGAGTCAGTCAGCCAGCACCAGCGCCTCTGAGTCAGCAAGTACAAGTGCAAGCCAATCAGCAAGCACATCAGCCTCTGAATCGGCGTCAACCAGTGCGAGCCAATCAGCCAGCACATCGGCTTCTGAGTCAGCGTCAACCAGTGCAAGCCAATCAGCAAGTACATCGGCTTCTGAGTCAGCGTCAACCAGTGCAAGCCAATCAGCCAGCACATCAGCCTCTGAATCGGCGTCAACCAGTGCGAGCCAATCAGCCAGCACATCGGCTTCTGAGTCAGCAAGTACAAGTGCAAGCCAATCAGCAAGTACAAGTGCGAGTCAGTCAGCCAGCACCAGCGCCTCTGAGTCAGCAAGTACCAGTGCAAGCCAATCAGCCAGCACATCAGCTTCTGAGTCAGCCAGCACATCAGCTTCTGAGTCAGCAAGTACAAGTGCAAGCCAATCAGCCAGCACATCGGCCTCTGAGTCAGCGTCAACCAGTGCGAGCCAATCAGCCAGCACATCGGCTTCTGAGTCAGCAAGTACAAGTGCAAGCCAATCAGCAAGTACAAGTGCGAGTCAGTCAGCCAGCACCAGCGCCTCTGAGTCAGCAAGTA
>NZ_JASHDM010000027.1:0-1321 GCF_047463655.1 Streptococcus infantis | reverse complement strand
TTTTGTTGTAGAAAAAAAGTCCCATAAGACCTATAATGAAAAGCGACCAAACCATCATTAGAAAGAATCTTATGGAACAATTAAATTTTATCACAAACTTACTCGGAATTAAAGACAAGAACATCAAAATCTTGGATTATCTTGATGCTGGAACTCATAAAGAAGTCATCGCTAAGCTAGATTATCCTGCTCCTAAGTGTCATCACTGCCTAGGGCAAATGACTAAATATGACTTCCAGAAAGAATCTAAAATCCCCTATCTAGAGTGTGCAGGCTATAAGACACTCATTCGATTGAGAAAACGCCGTTTCCGTTGTAAAGTCTGCGGGAAAATAGCTGTCGCAGAGACTTCCTTAGTCAAAAAGAATCACCAAATCGCGACCATCGTCAACCAGAAAATCACTCAAAAATTAATCGAGAAAGTCCCTATGACGGCTATCGCAGAAAGTCTATCTGTCTCTACTTCGACAGTCATTCGTAAATTGAAAGAATTCAAATTCAAGACAGATTTATCTTTCCTTCCAACTCACATGTCTTGGGATGAATACAGCTTCAAGAAAGGTAAGATGAGTTTCATTGCACAGGATTTTGATTCCAGAAAGATCGTAACTATTCTGGATGGACGAACTCAAGCGACTATTCGCAATCATTTTCTTCGTTATTCTAGTCAGGTGAGAAGTCGCGTGAAAGTCATTACAATGGATATGTTTAGTCCCTATTACGATATTGCCAGAAAACTTTTTCCTAATGCTAAAATCGTTCTCGACCGCTTTCACATTGTCCAACATCTCAGTCGAGCTATGAATCGTCTTCGTATCCAAATCATGAATCGTTTTGATCGTAAATCGCACGAATATAAAGCATTAAAACGTTACTGGAAACTCATTCAACAGGATAGCCGTAAACTTAGTGATAGACGTTTTTATCGTCCTACTTTTCGCTCACACTTGACCAATAATGAGATTCTCGAAAAGCTCCTTGCATACTCTCAAGAACTTAGAAAGCACTATGAACTCTATCAACTATTACTGTTTCATTTCCAAGAGAAACAAACAGACAATTTCTTTGAACTGATTGAAGAAACGATTTCTTGTGTAAATCCTATTTTTCAAACTGTTTTTAAGACCTTTTTGAAAGACAAGGACAAAATCATGAACGCACTGGAACTGCCCTACTCAAACGCGAAACTGGAGGCTACTAATAACCTCATTAAGGTCATCAAGCGCAATGCTTTTGGCTTCCGGAACTTTGAAAACTTTAAAACTAGAATCCTCATTGCTTTGAACATCAAAAAGGAGAGAACCATGTTGGTCCTCTCCAG
>NZ_JASHDM010000026.1:0-1753 GCF_047463655.1 Streptococcus infantis | reverse complement strand
TAGCTTGCCCATTCTATGGAATCTTGCATTATCTATAATATAGTATAATGAATCTAGAACAGTACACCAAGACTGCTAAAAATGTTTTAGAATCTATATTGTACTACTCTAAGTTCAATCCACTATAGAAAAGAGCACTTTTTATTCAACCCACTACAGTTGAGAAAGAGCCTTTTAAAACAAAAAAGAGCTTTTAAGCTCTTCAACTACGGAGAATAAGGGATTCGAACCCTTGCGCCAGTTACCCGACCTAACGATTTAGCAAACCGTCCTCTTCAGCCTCTTGAGTAATTCTCCTATTAATGGGCACGAGTGGACTCGAACCACCGACCTCACGCTTATCAGGCGTGCGCTCTAACCACCTGAGCTACGCGCCCAAGTTAAATAACTTGGTAAATGAACAAAATGTTCAAAGCGGGTGACGAGAATCGAACTCGCGACAACAGCTTGGAAGGCTGTAGTTTTACCACTAAACTACACCCGCATATATAAGAAATATGGCGCGAGACGGAATCGAACCGCCGACACATGGAGCTTCAATCCATTGCTCTACCAACTGAGCTACCGAGCCTTATTGCGGGAGCAGGATTTGAACCTACGACCTTCGGGTTATGAGCCCGACGAGCTACCGAGCTGCTCCATCCCGCGTTAATAATAAAGGAGGATGTGGGATTCGAACCCACGCACGCTTTTACACGCCTGACGGTTTTCAAGACCGTTCCCTTCAGCCGGACTTGGGTAATCCTCCATCGTATTTAATGGACCTTGTAGGACTTGAACCTACGACCACTCGGTTATGAGCCGAGAGCTCTAACCAGCTGAGCTAAAGGTCCAACAAGATCATTATAGCGGCGAAGGGGATCGAACCCCCGACCTCCCGGGTATGAACCGGACGCTCTAGCCAGCTGAGCTACACCGCCATCAATCGGGAAGACAGGATTCGAACCTGCGACACCTTGGTCCCAAACCAAGTACTCTACCAAGCTGAGCTACTTCCCGAGTTAAATAGAAAAAATGCACCCTAGAGGAGTCGAACCTCTAACCGCCTGATTCGTAGTCAGGTACTCTATCCAGTTGAGCTAAGGGTGCTCATTATATGCCGAGGACCGGGATCGAACCGGTACGATCGTTACCAATCGCAGGATTTTAAGTCCTGTGCGTCTGCCAGTTCCGCCACCCCGGCCTCTCTAAGCGAACGACGGGATTCGAACCCGCGACCCCCACCTTGGCAAGGTGGTGTTCTACCACTGAACTACGTTCGCATCGACGTTATATTAAAAAAATGCCGGCTACATGACTTGAACACGCGACCCTCTGATTACAAATCAGATGCTCTACCAACTGAGCTAAGCCGGCTTATTTCTATTATGCGGGTTAAGGGACTTGAACCCCCACGCCGTTAAGCGCCAGATCCTAAATCTGGTGCGTCTGCCAATTCCGCCAAACCCGCAATGATGACCCGTACTGGGCTCGAACCAGTGACCCATTGATTAAAAGTCAATTGCTCTACCAACTGAGCTAACGAGTCTAAAATAACTTCCGTTATCTTAAACGGTCCCGACGGGAATCGAACCCGCGATCTTCGCCGTGACAGGGCGACGTGATAACCGCTACACTACGGGACCTATGGGAGTTAACGGGATCGAACCGCTGACCCTCTGCTTGTAAGGCAGATGCTCTCCCAGCTGAGCTAAACTCCCTTTAGCTAAGCGACTTCCTTATCTCACAGGGGGCAACCCCCAACTACTTCCGG
>NZ_JASHDM010000025.1:0-2776 GCF_047463655.1 Streptococcus infantis | reverse complement strand
GATTTCTTAACTTCGTCGGCTACCTTAGCTTTTTCTGCATCAGTCAAGTTGCTTGGATCTGTAACCGGAGTTACTGATGGATCCTTAACTGCTTTATCATCTGATTTCTTAACTGTATTATCTGCTGGGATAACCGCTGTTGCGCCATCTGGGTATGTAACAGTTGTTGTGCCATCTTTGCCAACTTTAACATCTGTTACTGTTGGGTTAGATTTCTTAACTTCGTCGGCTATCTTAGCTTTTTCTGCATCAGTCAAGTTGCTTGGATCTGTAACTGGTGTTACTGATGGATCCTTAACTGCTTTATCAGCTGATTTCTTAACTGTCTTATCTGCTGGGATAACCGCTGTTGTACCATCTGGGTATGTAACAGTTGTTGTGCCATCTTTGCCAACTTCAACATCTTTCGCTGTTGGGTTAGATTTCTTAACTTCATCGGCTACCTTAGCTTTTTCTGCATCAGTCAAGTTGCTTGGATCTGTAACCGGAGTTACTGATGGATCCTTAACTGCTTTATCAGCTGATTTCTTAACTGTCTTATCTGCTGGGATAACCGCTGTTGTACCATCTGGGTATGTAACAGTTGTTTTGCCATCTTTGCCAACTTCAACATCTTTCGCTGTTGGGTTAGATTTCTTAACTTCATCGGCTACCTTAGCTTTTTCTGCGTCTGTTAAGTTAGCTGGATCTTTAACTGGTGTTACTGCCGGATCCGTTACTTTGTTATTATCTGCATCTGTAGCTGGTGAACTTGGATTTTGAACAGTCACTTTAACTGGTACTTCATCCTTAGATCCATCTGGGTATGTTACAACGACTGTAGCGTCTTTATCACCTGGGGTAGTTGTGTCTACTGGTGTCTTGAACTCTACTGTTGTTCCTTCTGGAAGATCACCTACATTGCCGATTGAATCTTTGGCAGATGGTTTATCTCCTGGTTTAACAGTTTGATCTTTCGCTGTTGGAGTGTTCTTGTCTGCATCTGTAGCTGGTGCACTTGGATCTTTTACAGTTACTTTAACTGGTACTTCATCCTTAGATCCATCTGGGTATGTTACAACGACTGTAGCGTCTTTGTCACCTGGGGTAGTTGTGTCTACTGGTGTCTTGAACTCTACTGTTGTTCCTTCTGGAAGATCGCCTACATTACCGATTGAATCTTTGGCAGATGGTTTATCTCCTGGTTTAACAGTTTGATCTTTCGCTGTTGGAGTGTTGTTGTCTGCATCAGATGTCTTCTCTGGATCTTTTACAGTTACTTTAACTGGTACTTCATCCTCAGATCCATCTGGGTATGTCACAACGACTGTAGCGTCTTTGTCACCTGGAGTAGTTGTGTCTACTGGTGTCTTGAACTCTACTGTTGTTCCTTCTGGAAGATCACCTACATTACCGATTGAATCTTTAGCAGATGGTTTATCTCCTGGTTTAACAGTTTGATCTTTCGCTACTGGAGTGTTCTTATCTGCGTCTGTAGCTGGTGCACTTGGATCTTTTACAGTTACTTTAACTGGAACTTCATCCTTAGAACCATCTGGGTATGTTACCACTACTGTCGCAGGTTTATCACCTGGTGTAGTTGTATCTACTGGATCCTTGAACTCTACTGTTGTTCCTTCTGGAAGATCACCTACATTACCGATTGAATCTTTAGCAGATGGTTTATCTCCTGGTTTAACAGTTTGATCTTTCGCTACTGGAGTGTTCTTATCTGCGTCTGTAGCTGGTGCAGTTGGGTCTTTTACAGTTACTTTAACTGGAACTTCATCCTTAGAACCATCTGGGTATGTTACCACTACTGTCGCAGGTTTATCACCTGGTGTAGTTGTATCTACTGGATCCTTGAAGTCTACTGTTGTTCCTTCTGGAAGATCACCTACATTACCGATTGAATCTTTAGCAGATGGTTTATCTCCTGGTTTAACAGTTTGATCTTTCGCTACTGGAGTGTTCTTATCTGCGTCTGTAGCTGGTGCAGTTGGGTCTTTTACAGTTACTTTAACTGGAACTTCATCCTTAGATCCATCTGGGTATGTTACAACGACTGTAGCGTCTTTGTCACCTGGGGTAGTTGTGTCTACTGGTGTCTTGAACTCTACTGTTGTTCCTTCTGGAAGATCGCCTACATTACCGATTGAATCTTTGGCAGATGGTTTATCTCCTGGTTTAACAGTTTGATCTTTCGCTGTTGGAGTGTTGTTGTCTGCATCAGATGTCTTCTCTGGATCTTTTACAGTTACTTTAACTGGTACTTCATCCTTAGATCCATCTGGGTATGTTACAACGACTGTAGTTCCTTTATCACCTGGTGTAGTTGTGTCTACTGGTGTCTTGAACTCTACTGTTGTGCCCTTAGGAAGATCTCCGACATTACCGATTGAATCTTTAGCAGATGGTTTATCTCCTGGTTTAACAGTTTGATCTTTCGCTGTTGGAGTGTTCTTGTCTGCATCTGTAGCTGGTGCACTTGGATCTTTTACAGTTACTTTAACTGGTACTTCATCCTTAGAACCATCTGGGTAAGTCACAACGACTGTAGTTCCTTTATCGCCTGGGGTAGTTGTGTCTACTGGTGTCTTGAACTCTACTGTTGTGCCCTTAGGAAGATCTCCGACATTACCGATTGAATCTTTAGCAGATGGTTTATCTCCTGGTTTAACAGTTTGATCTTTCGCTACTGGAGTGTTCTTATCTGCATCTGTAGCTGGTGCACTTGGATCTTTTACAGTTACTTTAACTGGAACTTCTTCCTTAGAACCATCTGGGTATGTTACAA
>NZ_JASHDM010000024.1:0-3418 GCF_047463655.1 Streptococcus infantis | reverse complement strand
CGAGCGACGGAGAAAAAGCAAGTTATTGCTCAAAACTACTGGGATAGTTCTCGAAGGGATATTGAAAGTCAATTTGAATTCGTGGCTAGTCAAATTGCTCGAGTGAAAAAAGTGTTAGATAAAAAACGTTATGAATTACTAGAGGGTGAAATTGACGAATTGATGAAAGAGATTGCTGAATTAGCAGATGTTCTCGGTTTGGAGATTGAGGAGCTACCCAAACACTTGCCGTTTTACACCTTACCTGCTGACGAGATTGTTGATTGAAAAATCAGCCTCTCTTTTTTGTGTGTATTTGTATGCGATGAGAGTGTGTCAAAGTGTGAGATAGACAAAACAGATGATAAACATGGTAGTGTGTGTAAGTAGGTGAAACCGAGAAAATTGATATCATTGGAAACGTTGATACTATCAACATATCACGGCACGTGATATCAGTTTCCCTTATGCTCTTTAAGAGGCTAGAGGGGTAAATTCCCTAGTAAAAACTAAATAAGGGGTTTGGGGTCTCCCAAAAATCAGTTTTCATTTTGGAACTGACCTAGCATGTGGTAAACTTACTGGTAAGTTGATAATCATATGCTACGCTTGCCACAACGATATTATGCTAGTAAGGAGGATTTAGAGTCATGTCAGATTGGAAAACACTGAAAGAGGTCGCGGAGGAGTTAGGGATATCAAAAGACCTGGTAAAGTATCACAGAAAAAATTTAAATATTTTCCAGGTTGAACAAGAGGACGGAGTGTATCGTATATCTCCTTCAGGAGTGGATGAGATACGTTCTCGACTGAGAAAAGATAGCTATGATGCTACGTTTGAAGAAAAGGTCATGCGCCGTCTCGGTATGATTGAAAAACAGCAAGAATTGATATACGAGTTATTACTCAAAATGTTAAACGAGCGTAAATAGCCTTTAGAAGGTCGTATTGCCACTATTTTAGTTTTAGAATATAATTCTATACTTTTGATGTCAGAACACGTTAGAGGGCAAAATATGGCTTCTAATCACTTCTAAATCGTCCGCCTCGTAAAAATTATTTGATAATACATGTAAGAATTAATAAAATGAAAAAACGCATAAGCTCTTTTTAAGAGAACTTATGCGTTTTTTTTATTATAGTTTTATAGTTTTAATTTTAGCTTCTTAACAATCCTAATAGAAAAAGAGAAATTTATGGCTCTAATCCACCATCTCCTTCGCCATTTCCGGTGTTACTACCATCGAAATCTCCAGGATAGTGGTCAGGGTCAAAACAAAAATTTAAGTGGAATTTGTAGTTCATAGTGATCCTCCTTGATTATAAGTGATAGTGTGATTCAAGATAGCGCTTTCTTGAGACTTCAGTATAACATAAAAAAAAATAAAAAGCAAATAAAAGGTGAATGGGCTTGTTTAGAAGCGACTGAATTATATGTATTGGGCTCTATTTTAGTTCGTTTTACGTTGAAAAGTGCGAACCAAGGCATATTGCCAGGCTCCCTATCCCAAATAGAAGGGACAGTATCCCCAGATGTGATTAACAATTTCCCTTTTGCTCATGGCTTCGACATCAGCAATTTATGCCATCAAATAAACCAAGCGAAGAGAAAGGTTATCATACTTTGCTTTTTAGAAAAAGTCCATGGTATAATAAAATCGCTATCGAAAAACCGATTGCGACTTACAGGTCGTGAAAGGAGGTGATAGTCGTGAGTTACTTATTCGAGCTCTTCCTCAGCGTCGTGGCAAATGTACTGGCATACTTCATTTGCAAATGGCTGGATGATGAGGATAAACGGTAGTCAGCCTACAAACACTCGTTAATCTGAAAAGAACGTAAAAAAAGCCCTAAAGGACTGGCATCCTCTAGGGCTTTGGTGTAGCCTTGAGCTACTTATTCGGCAAATTCATTGTATCATGGTTATATAGTTGTGTCAAAAATATGTGCTAGATTTATTTTTAGTTTGTTTTTGGATATGGAGAGAGGGGCGAAACGAAGTGAGACCCTTTTTATATATATTTAATTAATATTTAATAATATATTTAGCCACTCTACGAGCCTTAGAGCACCAAAGGATTTCAGAGTTTATGGGTGTACAAATGTCGGTTTATGGGTGTACAAATGTCGGTTTATGGGTGTACAAATGTCGGTTTATGGGTGTACAAATGTCGGTTTATTAAGAAGAAATATATTTGTTTGCTTTATAATATTTTCGGTGGTATAATTAAGAAAAAATAAAAAGGGGTTCTTAATGACGAATGAAGTAGTTAAGCATCATAATGATTTGAACACGGTTATCATGAGAAAATGGACGGCAGAAGAGATGAATTTCTTCTTTGCAATTATTGCAAAAGCCAGAGATAACGGCATAGAAGACTTAGTCTTCGATAAGTATCAGTTAGCCGAACTTGCAAGCTATTCTATTCAGCACAATAAACGATTTCACGATACGATGAATAGCTTAGCTAATAATATAACTCAGTTACGATATATCGAAAAAACAAGCAATTCTATTGAGTACATGCCACTGTTTACACGATTTCGAGTGGATTGGAAAGAAGATTTGTCAGATATGACTGCAACAGTTTCTCTTTCGCCGAAATTTGAGTATATCTTAAACAGACTTTCAGCCAATTTCACACAATATGAGCTTGCAGAGTTTACAAATATTCGGTCTACATACGCTAAAACTGCATATAGACTATTAAAACAATGGCGTACAGTGGGTCGTAAAGAGTTCAAGATTGATGAATTTAAAACTTTACTTGATATGCCTAATAGTTATAAATCGAGCGAGATAGATAGAGCAGTCGTCAAACCAATCCTGAAGCAACTTTCACCATATTTTGAGGGATTGAAAGTTAAAAAAATCAAATCCAACAAGCGTGGGAATCCTGTTCTTGGTTATGAGTTTACTTGGAATCCTGAAATGACTGAATCGTATGTTCCAAATAAGTTCGATAAGCCTAAACCAAGCAAGAAAAGGAAGTCCAACGTGCCTACTTGGTCAACTCCTGATTACGTGAATACAACGAGTGAGGAGAAAAAGGCTGAACTAGAGCGTAAAAAGCAAGAGATGTTAGCTAGATTAGACAATGAGCCCCCAAGGGTTTTGCCTGGGCAAATGGATATGTTTGAAGATTAGCTAGTTACAGAAAAGGGGGTAACAAAATGACAGAAAGAACAGAACTAATAAACGATATTGAGAAATTAAAAGCTGAAAGAAATCGATTATTAAGGCAAGTAGAAGAAGCTGAGCAGTGGGAAGGTGTTGCATGGGATAGTTTTAATTCCTTAACTGACCATATACGAGCGACGGAGAAAAAGCAAGTTATTGCTCAAAACTACTGGGATAGTTCTCGAAGGGATATTGAAAGTCAATTTGAATTCGTGGCTAGTCAAATTGCTCGAGTGAAAAAAGTGTTAGATAAAAAAC
>NZ_JASHDM010000023.1:0-5057 GCF_047463655.1 Streptococcus infantis | reverse complement strand
CTGTGATATACTAATATAGTTGTCACTTGAGAGAAGTGAGTGACAAAGACCTTTGAAAACTGAACAAGACGAACCAATGTGCAGGGCACTACAACTAAGGTTGTAGTACTGAACAATGAAAAAACAATAAATCTGTCAGTGACAGAAATGAGTGAGAACTCAAACTTTTAATGAGAGTTTGATCCTGGCTCAGGACGAACGCTGGCGGCGTGCCTAATACATGCAAGTAGAACGCTGAAGGAGGAGCTTGCTTCTCCGGATGAGTTGCGAACGGGTGAGTAACGCGTAGGTAACCTGCCTGGTAGCGGGGGATAACTATTGGAAACGATAGCTAATACCGCATAACAGTAGATATTGCATGATATCTGCTTGAAAGGTGCAATTGCATCACTACCAGATGGACCTGCGTTGTATTAGCTAGTTGGTGAGGTAACGGCTCACCAAGGCGACGATACATAGCCGACCTGAGAGGGTGATCGGCCACACTGGGACTGAGACACGGCCCAGACTCCTACGGGAGGCAGCAGTAGGGAATCTTCGGCAATGGACGGAAGTCTGACCGAGCAACGCCGCGTGAGTGAAGAAGGTTTTCGGATCGTAAAGCTCTGTTGTAAGAGAAGAACGAGTGTGAGAGTGGAAAGTTCACACTGTGACGGTATCTTACCAGAAAGGGACGGCTAACTACGTGCCAGCAGCCGCGGTAATACGTAGGTCCCGAGCGTTGTCCGGATTTATTGGGCGTAAAGCGAGCGCAGGCGGTTAGATAAGTCTGAAGTTAAAGGCTGTGGCTTAACCATAGTACGCTTTGGAAACTGTTTAACTTGAGTGCAAGAGGGGAGAGTGGAATTCCATGTGTAGCGGTGAAATGCGTAGATATATGGAGGAACACCGGTGGCGAAAGCGGCTCTCTGGCTTGTAACTGACGCTGAGGCTCGAAAGCGTGGGGAGCAAACAGGATTAGATACCCTGGTAGTCCACGCCGTAAACGATGAGTGCTAGGTGTTAGACCCTTTCCGGGGTTTAGTGCCGCAGCTAACGCATTAAGCACTCCGCCTGGGGAGTACGACCGCAAGGTTGAAACTCAAAGGAATTGACGGGGGCCCGCACAAGCGGTGGAGCATGTGGTTTAATTCGAAGCAACGCGAAGAACCTTACCAGGTCTTGACATCCCTCTGACCGCTCTAGAGATAGAGCTTTCCTTCGGGACAGAGGTGACAGGTGGTGCATGGTTGTCGTCAGCTCGTGTCGTGAGATGTTGGGTTAAGTCCCGCAACGAGCGCAACCCCTATTGTTAGTTGCCATCATTCAGTTGGGCACTCTAGCGAGACTGCCGGTAATAAACCGGAGGAAGGTGGGGATGACGTCAAATCATCATGCCCCTTATGACCTGGGCTACACACGTGCTACAATGGCTGGTACAACGAGTCGCAAGTCGGTGACGGCAAGCTAATCTCTTAAAGCCAGTCTCAGTTCGGATTGTAGGCTGCAACTCGCCTACATGAAGTCGGAATCGCTAGTAATCGCGGATCAGCACGCCGCGGTGAATACGTTCCCGGGCCTTGTACACACCGCCCGTCACACCACGAGAGTTTGTAACACCCGAAGTCGGTGAGGTAACCATTTGGAGCCAGCCGCCTAAGGTGGGATAGATGATTGGGGTGAAGTCGTAACAAGGTAGCCGTATCGGAAGGTGCGGCTGGATCACCTCCTTTCTAAGGATAAGGAATGCACATTGGTCTTGTTTAGTCTTGAGAGGTCTTGTGGGGCCTTAGCTCAGCTGGGAGAGCGCCTGCTTTGCACGCAGGAGGTCAGCGGTTCGATCCCGCTAGGCTCCATTGGTGAGAGATCACCAAGTAATGCACATTGAAAATTGAATATCTATATCAAATAGTAACAAGAAAATAAACCGAAAACGCTGTAGTATTAATAAGAGTTTATGACTGAAAGGTCAGAAAAATAAGGTTAAGTTAATAAGGGCGCACGGTGGATGCCTTGGCACTAGGAGCCGAAGAAGGACGTGACAAACGACGATATGCCTTGGGTAGCTGTAAGTAAGCGATGATCCAGGGATTTCCGAATGGGGGAACCCAACAGGTACTACCTGTTACCCATATCTGTTAAGGATATGAGGAGGAAGACGCAGTGAACTGAAACATCTAAGTAGCTGCAGGAAGAGAAAGCAAAAGCGATTGCCTTAGTAGCGGCGAGCGAAACGGCAGAAGGGCAAACCGAAGAGTTTACTCTTCGGGGTTGTAGGACTGCAATGTGGACTCAAAGATTATAGAAGAATGGTTTGGGAAAATCAGCCAAAGAGAGTGATAGCCTCGTATTCAAAATAGTCTTTGTACCTAGCAGTATCCTGAGTACGGCGGGACACGTGAAATCCCGTCGGAATCTGGGAGGACCATCTCCCAACCCTAAATACTCCCTAGTGACCGATAGTGAACCAGTACCGTGAGGGAAAGGTGAAAAGCACCCCGGGAGGGGAGTGAAATAGAACCTGAAACCGTGTGCCTACAACAAGTTCGAGCCCGTTAATGGGTGAGAGCGTGCCTTTTGTAGAATGAACCGGCGAGTTACGATATGATGCGAGGTTAAGTTGAAGAGACGGAGCCGTAGGGAAACCGAGTCTGAATAGGGCGTCTTAGTATCATGTCGTAGACCCGAAACCATGTGACCTACCCATGAGCAGGTTGAAGGTGCGGTAAGACGCACTGGAGGACCGAACCAGGGCACGTTGAAAAGTGCTTGGATGACTTGTGGGTAGCGGAGAAATTCCAAACGAACTTGGAGATAGCTGGTTCTCTCCGAAATAGCTTTAGGGCTAGCGTCGACATTAGAGATTCTTGGAGGTAGAGCACTGTTTGGGTGAGGGGTCCATCCCGGATTACCAATCTCAGATAAACTCCGAATGCCAATGAATTATGGTCGGCAGTCAGACTGCGAGTGCTAAGATCCGTAGTCGAAAGGGAAACAGCCCAGACCACCAGCTAAGGTCCCAAAATAATTGTTAAGTGGAAAAGGATGTGGGGTTGCACAGACAACTAGGATGTTAGCTTAGAAGCAGCTATTCATTCAAAGAGTGCGTAATAGCTCACTAGTCGAGTGACCCTGCGCCGAAAATGTACCGGGGCTAAAACAATTTACCGAAGCTGTGGATACCTTTATAGGTATGGTAGGAGAGCGTTCTATGTGTGAAGAAGGTGTACCGTGAGGAGTGCTGGAACGCATAGAAGTGAGAATGCCGGTATGAGTAGCGAAAGACAGGTGAGAATCCTGTCCACCGTAAGACTAAGGTTTCCAGGGGAAGGCTCGTCCGCCCTGGGTTAGTCGGGACCTAAGGAGAGACCGAAAGGTGTATCCGATGGACAACAGGTTGATATTCCTGTACTAGAGTATGTAGTGATGGAGGGACGCAGTAGGCTAACTAAAGCAGACGATTGGAAGTGTCTGTCTAAGCAGTGAGGTGTGAATTGAGTTAAATGCTTAGTTCTATAACATTGAGCTGTGATGGGGAGCGAAGTTTAGTAGCGAAGTTAGTGACGTCACACTGCCAAGAAAAGCTTCTAGCGTTTAAACATACTCTACCCGTACCGCAAACCGACACAGGTAGTCGAGGCGAGTAGCCTCAGGTGAGCGAGAGAACTCTCGTTAAGGAACTCGGCAAAATGACCCCGTAACTTCGGGAGAAGGGGTGCTGACTTTAAGTCAGCCGCAGTGAATAGGCCCAAGCAACTGTTTATCAAAAACACAGCTCTCTGCTAAATCGTAAGATGATGTATAGGGGGTGACGCCTGCCCGGTGCTGGAAGGTTAAGAGGAGTGCTTAGCGTAAGCGAAGGTATGAATTGAAGCCCCAGTAAACGGCGGCCGTAACTATAACGGTCCTAAGGTAGCGAAATTCCTTGTCGGGTAAGTTCCGACCCGCACGAAAGGCGTAATGATTTGGGCACTGTCTCAACGAGAGACTCGGTGAAATTTTAGTACCTGTGAAGATGCAGGTTACCCGCGACAGGACGGAAAGACCCCATGGAGCTTTACTGCAGTTTGATATTGAGTGTCTGTACCACATGTACAGGATAGGTAGGAGTCTAAGAGATCGGGACGCCAGTTTCGAAGGAGACGCTGTTGGGATACTACCCTTGTGTTATGGCCACTCTAACCCAGATAGGTGATCCCTATCGGAGACAGTGTCTGACGGGCAGTTTGACTGGGGCGGTCGCCTCCTAAAAGGTAACGGAGGCGCCCAAAGGTTCCCTCAGAATGGTTGGAAATCATTCGCAGAGTGTAAAGGTATAAGGGAGCTTGACTGCGAGAGCTACAACTCGAGCAGGGACGAAAGTCGGGCTTAGTGATCCGGTGGTTCCGTATGGAAGGGCCATCGCTCAACGGATAAAAGCTACCCTGGGGATAACAGGCTTATCTCCCCCAAGAGTTCACATCGACGGGGAGGTTTGGCACCTCGATGTCGGCTCGTCGCATCCTGGGGCTGTAGTCGGTCCCAAGGGTTGGGCTGTTCGCCCATTAAAGCGGCACGCGAGCTGGGTTCAGAACGTCGTGAGACAGTTCGGTCCCTATCCGTCGCGGGCGTAGGAAATTTGAGAGGATCTGCTCCTAGTACGAGAGGACCAGAGTGGACTTACCGCTGGTGTACCAGTTGTCTTGCCAAAGGCATCGCTGGGTAGCTATGTAGGGAAGGGATAAACGCTGAAAGCATCTAAGTGTGAAACCCACCTCAAGATGAGATTTCCCATGATTTTATATCAGTAAGAGCCCTGAGAGATGATCAGGTAGATAGGTTAGAAGTGGAAGTGTGGCGACACATGTAGCGGACTAATACTAATAGCTCGAGGACTTATCCAAAGTAACTGAGAATACGAAGTGTGAAGGATTTTCTTGGAATTTGATAGATATTCAATTTTGAGTAGGTATTACTCAAAGTTAAGTGACGATAGCCTAGGAGATACACCTGTACCCATGCCGAACACAGAAGTTAAGCCCTAGAACGCCGGAAGTAGTTGGGGGTTGCCCCCTGTGAGATAAGGAAGTCGCTTAGCT
>NZ_JASHDM010000022.1:0-9077 GCF_047463655.1 Streptococcus infantis | reverse complement strand
TTGGTACGTAGATAATTGGTGTGTCGTCACCTGGGTTTTCAGGAGTGATTGGTTTTCCTGGTTCTACTGGTTTACCTGGTTTGCTTGGATCTTTTGGATCTGGCAAGTATGGTTTGTAGCCTGGTACATTAGGAACAACTGGTTGACCTGGTTTCGTTGGATCCGTTGGATCATTTGGATACTTCACTTCTGGTGTTGATGGGAAGTTTGGATCGTTTGGTGTCTCTGGTTTTGGAACCAAGTTTCCAAGTGGTTTGTAAGTTACAGTTTCTTCGAGATTTTCTTGAGTGACTGTCTTAGAAGCAACACTTGCTTTATCCGCATAGTATCCAGTAACACTTGGCGTTGGAACTGCATCATAGTTAGTCTTATTAGTTGTCCATGCTTCATCAGGGTTAAGAACTTTACCTGTAACTTTATCAAGTTTTAAGGTACGTGTCCATTGTGCATTTTGAACATTGTCTGCTGGTGTTTGACTACCTGCACCTACATAATGAACAGTTGACATTACATCTTTCTTCCATTGATCTGTCGCTGGGTATTTAGGACTGTTTGGATCATTTGGATTGATTGGATCTGTTGGATTATGTGGATCGTTTGGTCCAACTGGAGTTTCACCATGTTTCAAGGTTACTGTCCAGGTTTGATCTACTGATGCATCGGTATCGAAGTGAACTCCTGCTGGGAATTCATCGCTTACAAGAACATAGCCACGATCTTCATAATACTTGATCTTGTCCGCAGTTGAGTAGTTGATTGCCTCACCTGATTTACCACCGACTTGATCATTGGCAAGGGTTTGACCTGTTGTTTGGTCAACGTACTTGATAATAGCTTTTTGTTCCGCCTTACGGTAGACAACAGGTGTATCAGATCCTGGGTCATTAGGTGTTACACTTGGTGTATCTGTCACATAACCTGGGATAACTGGAGTTGGAGTCTCGCCACCCTTAGTTGGATCTTGTGGATCATTGTTGTACTGTGGAGTTGGTGCTTTAGGAATTGGGTTTCCTTCTGGATCAACTGGAATGATCTTACCAAGTGGTTTATAAGTAACCTTATCCGTAACTTCTGGTTGATCTGGAGTAACTGTCTTAGATCCAGCTTCCTTCTTATCAGCGTAGTAACCTTTAACTACTGGAACTGTTTCTTTACCATAAGTGTGATTAGGTTGATCCCATGTTGTCGTACCATTTTTTTGTTTACCAGTAAAGGTGAAGTTATCTTGAACCTTATCAGCTGGAGTAGCTGTTCCTGCTCCTTCAAACGTTACCGTTTGTTTAGTTGGTTGCGTCACATCATTTGTTTTTGGTACATAGATGATTGGCGTATCTTCCCCTGGTTTATCAGGTGTTACAGGTGTTCCTGGTTGGATTGGTTGACCTGGTTTCGTTGGATCGTTTGGATCTGGAAGGTGTGGTTCATAACCTGGTACATCAGGAACGACTGGTTGACCTGGTTTCGTTGGATCTGTTGGATCGTTCGGATATTTAACACCTGGTGTTGATGGGAAGTTTGGATCGTTTGGTTTCTCTGGTTTTGGAACCAAGTTTCCAAGTGGTTTGTAAGTAACAGTTTCTTCAAGGTTTTCTTGAGTAACTGCCTTAGAAGCAACACTTGCTTTATCAGCGTAGTATCCTGTCAAACCTGGTGTTGGAACTGCAGCGTAGGCTGTCTTATCTGATGCCCATGGTGTCGCTGAAAGTTCTTTACCTGTGACTTTATCCAAGGTAAGGGTACGTGTCCATGTCGCGTTTTCAACATGATCTGCTGGGGCTGCTACCTTACCATCTGATACCACATACTTAACAGTAGATGTGACATCTTTCTTCCATTGATCTGTCGCTGGGTATTTAGGACTGTTTGGATCATTTGGATTGATTGGATCTGTTGGATTATGTGGATCGTTTGGTCCAACTGGAGTTTCACCGTGTTTCAAGGTTACTGTCCAGGTTTGATCTACTGATGCATCGGTATCGAAGTGAACTCCTGCTGGGAATTCATCGCTTACAAGAACATAGCCACGATCTTCATAGTACTTGATCTTGTCCGCAGTTGAGTAGTTGATTGCCTCACCTGATTTACCACCGACTTGATCATTGGCAAGGGTTTGACCAGTTGTTTGATCAACGTACTTGATCACTGCTTTTTGGTCTGCCTTAACATAAACAATCTTCGTATCTTGTGAAATTCGATCTGGATCACTTTCATCATTTGGTTCAATAGTTTTATCAACAATATTGTAACCCCATGCTTGTGGTTGTTCCTCCTTAATCACATATCCTGTTGGTGCATCTGGAATTTTAGTTTCTGCTGCTTCTTTAGGATTCAATGGGTTATTTTCATAAGTCTTAGATACTGAACCTGGAATAACATTTCCTGATTCATCTACTTGAATAATCTTACCAAGTGGTTTATAAGTTACAACATCTTCAGCATTAGGATTGGTTGGAGTGACTGTTTTACTACCTGCTTCAGACTTGTCAGCGTAGTAACCAGAAACTACTGGAACACTTTCCCTACCGTAAGTATGACTGTTTTCAGTCCATGTTGTTGTACCATCAGCTTGATTCTTCTTACCTGTGAAAGTATAGTCATTTTGAATCTTATCTGAAGGTACCTGAGCTTTACCATCTGTACTTGTGTACTTAACAGTTTGTTTTGTTGGTTGCGTCACATCATTAGTTTTTGGTACATAGATAATCGGCGTATCTTTTCCTGGATTTTCAGGAGTGATTGGTTTTCCTGGTTCTACTGGTCTACCTGGTTCACCTGGTTTCGTTGGATAGTTTGGATCTGGCAAGTATGGTTTGTAGCCTGGTACATTAGGCACAACTGGTTTACCTGGTTTGGTTGGATCATTTGGATCATTTGGATACTTCACTTCTGGTGTTGATGGGAAGTTTGGATCGTTTGGTGTCTCTGGTTTTGGAACCAATTTTCCAAGTGGCTTGTAAGTAACAGTTTCTTCAAGATTTTCTTGAGTGACTGTCTTAGAAGCAACACTTCCTTTATCAGCGTAGTAACCTGTCAATCCTGGTGTTGGAACTGCATCATAATTAGTCTTATTCGCTGTCCATGGTGCATCAGGGTTAAGAACTTTACCTGTCACCTTATCAAGATTTAAGGTACGTGTCCATTGTGCATTTTGAACATTATCAGCTGGGGCAGTTGTCTTACCGTCTGATACCACATACTTAACAGTTGATGTTACATCTTTCTTCCATTGATCTTCCGCAGGGTATTTTGGACTCTTTGGATCATTTGGATTGATTGGATCTGTTGGTTTATGTGGGTTATTTGGTCCAACTGGTGTTTCACCATGTTTCAAGGTAACTACGAATTCTTGATCAACTGACTCATCCTTGTCATAGGTAGCTCCTGCTGGGAATCCATCACTTACAAGAACATAGCCACGATCTTGATATTTCTTGATCTTGTCTGCAGTTGAGTAGGCAATAGCTTCACCTGATTTGCCACCTACTTGATCACTTTCAAGTGTGGCACCAGTATTTTGGTCTACATACTTGATAGTAGCTTTTTGATCTGCCTTGCGGTAGATAATCGGCGTATCTTTTCCTGGATTTTCAGGGGTGATTGGTTTTCCTGGTTCTACTGGTTGACCTGGTTTCGTTGGATCGTTTGGATCTGGCAAGTATGGTTTGTAGCCTGGTACATTAGGCACAACTGGTTTACCTGGTTTTGTTGGATCGTTTGGATCATTTGGATACTTCACTTCTGGTGTTGATGGGAAGTTTGGATCTTTTGGTGTCTCTGGTTTTGGAACCAATTTCCCAAGTGGTTTGTAAGTAACAGTTTCTTCAAGATTTTCTTGAGTGACTGTCTTAGAAGCAACACTTCCTTTATCAGCGTAGTAACCTGTCAATCCTGGTGTTGGAACTGCATCATAGTTAGCCTTATTCGATGCCCATGGAGTAGATGAGAGAACTTCACCTGTCACCTTATCAAGTGTTAAGGTACGTGTCCATTGTGCATTTTGAACCTTATCAGCTGGGGCAGTTGCATTACCGTCTGATACCACATAATGAACAGTTGACGTTACATCTTTCGTCCATTGATCTTTCGCAGGGTATTTAGGACCGTCTGGATAATTTGGATTGATTGGATCTGTTGGTTTATGTGGATTATTTGGTCCAACTGGTGTTTCACCATGTTTCAAGGTAACTACGAATTCTTGATCAATGTTTTCATCATCATCAAATTTCTTTTGATCTGCAGTTGAGTTTGTAAATCCATCTTCTACAAGTTTGTAACCTTTATTAACAAAATCAGCAATCTTAGCTGCAGTTGAGTAGTTAATGGCTTCATACGATTTACCAGAAACTTCATCTTTTGCTAACTCCTTATTATTAGCACTTGTATCAATGTATTTAATAATAGCTGATTGTGTTGGTTGCTTATAGACAACGACTGTTTCGTATGTACCCAAATCAGACTTGGCTACAATATTGCGCCAATAAGTTTCTGAAACGGTGCGTTTACCTGCTTGAGCTTCAATAAGTGTGTCTGTTGCATTGCTTGAATCATATGAAACAGAAACTGAATCAGCTTTAGCCCCAGCTTCTAATCCTGGAACATTAGTTGATAGAATTTCTGGTTTATAGCCTTTTAGTTTTGGCGAAGCGATAGTACCATAATTATAGGTACCAGAATTTGTTCCGTCTTCTTTCCAGCCTGTATCAGCTATGTTATCTCCATCAATATCAGAAATGTGATACTTCGCTTTACTATAGGCTGCTAAGAATTCATCACCATTGCTGACACTTGAATTTTTTAAAATCTCTTTAAAGCCTTCTTGGTCAATAGAGACATCCAAAGTACGCTTCCAATCTGATGACTGGATAACATCTTTAACTGGAGTTCCGTCTTTATCTTTAGCAACTGGATTTCCGTCTTTGTCTACTTTAAGTGAAGTTCCATCTTCGTACACATATTTGATGACATTTTTATGAACACCAGTCGGGTTGATTTTAGAACCATTTGATACCCAAATATTTTGACGGTTATCACCTACCGGGTCAATACCATAAGTCCTATCTGTGGCAACAACTCCCCCAGTAGAAGAACCTGTTGGTACAGATGTGGCATTAGCAGGTTCTATGTGTGCTCTATTATTTTGGAAACCAGCAATAGACATAGATCCGCCCTGGATATTCATCCAAACAGAACTCTGTTTATTATGACTTTGTGCATCCCTACCATCCTTGTTCATGGAATAAACCGTATAGGTCCCAACACCTGCATTATTTGTTGGACCATTAAATTCGACTCGGTTCCCTGAAGCTTCTAATTTATTTGAGATATAAAGAATATTTCCGTGGCCAATATCCTGTGGATTGTTCCCTTGAGGAATAGTTATTGGTAGTTTCCCGGTAATGTCACCTGCTGATGTACCATCTGATTTTGTGTATCTCATAAAGGAAACATATAGCGGATTATTAAACTGGAAATAAGTGTTTGTACTAGCTCCCAATGCTACTGAGATCAACTCAGCATAGTAGTTAGTATTATCATCTCGAATATCTACAATAGAACCCTTATTCGCTTGGAAAAGTGGCTCATTCTTACGACCATTCCTAGAATCAAGGGAAATGACATCATCCCAGTCATTATCCCAACTGTGACCATTCTTATCCTTATACGTACGGTCATCCATTTGTACACGGAAAGTCGCAAAGTCATCTACTAAGATTTTACCATTTTCATTCAGACCGATATAGTTGTACCCATCGTAACTACCTGAAGGTGTCTTAGTATCCTCATTTTTACCTTTACCTACTGAATGGAAAGTATTGTTCGAATGTTTTCCAAAGACTACTCTTGAATCATTTCCGAAATCAAGGGCAACACCACGACCTTTATTTTCAAAGCGAACTTTGGCATTTTGACCTGTGACAAGTTCTGAGTGATTCCCCATCATAATCCCATCACGGCCATGAAATTCAAATGTTCCTTCTTCGCCAATTAGAACTCGGCTAGGGCCATTTTTACGACCGTTGTTACCAGCACCGTAACCACCGTAACGATCCTTATCGGTAAATTGATCCCCTGGACGGTTTATACCAATTGAAATACCTTGACCGATACTAGTATTTAGGACTAACTTAGAGCCTTTGCCAGTTTCTACGGTACCACTATCAGCCATGAAAATACCAGCATTGTGGTAGCGAGCATTTTCAGATCGATTGTCAGTGTTCATGTTGATAGTAAGACTAGCTTTATCTTTTACACTGACCTTAGCTCCACTTTCAAGAGTAATAGCATCCCCTTGAGAAGAGCGATTAAGCGTTAAGCTAGCTCCCTCAGCAACTGTTACAGATTTAGCATCGTGAATATTTGACTCACGACGTTGATCTGAATGACCTGCAGCTCCGACATTCCGTTGTACGTGTTGAGTTTGACCATTTGCAGCTTGATAACTGTCACTAACTGTTGAAGTTGTAGTTCCTTTGATAACAACATTTGTGTTACCACCACCACCATAAAGTGATGAACCCTCACTTGTCACATTTTCAAATGTAACTGTATTTGAACCACTAGTTCTTGATAGTTCAATTGGACCTCTAGAGTTTGCTGAAGCAATCTTAAGGTTTTTAAGATTTAGTTCCCAGCTAGCTCCAGTCAACTCCAAGGTGTGTGACAAGAGTTCAAGACGAGCATTGTCGTCCTTACCTTGGATAGTAACTGCACGAGATTGTGCACTAATGGTAGTTTTACGGTCTACAGAACCAGGATTTCGGCTATCTGTGTTACCATTGTCACCTTGAGCTACGATATCACCATTAACAGTGATTTCGCTTACATTTTCATCCTCTAAGGCTGAAACAAACTCACTCCAATTAGATACTTCTCGTTTATCTTCTGAAGTAGCTCGACGTGTACGCGTTGAACGGCGTGCTTCAGCTGGAGCTGAAGCTTTATCAGTAGACTTATCATCTTTGTCAGCAACTTCAGCTGGAGCTTTGTCAGTAGACTTATCGTCTTTTTCAGCAACTTCAGCTTTAACTTCAGTTGCTTTCGCCGTTTCTTCACTCGATTCTTTCGCTGGTGCTTCTGACTTTTCAGATTTTGGACTCTCGATTACAGGTTTTTCAGAATCTGAAGAAACTTCAGTTGTTTCTGGTGTTACAACAGGTTTATCAGCTACTGTTGGTTTTGAATCGGCAGTTTCTGGTGATAGAGCAGACTTATCTGCTACTGTAGGTTTTGATTCAGAAGTTCTTGGTACTGAAGATTCCGATGTACTTGTTGAACTTTCTGGACTAACAGATACTACGGAGGTAAGCAATGTTTCTGAAACATTTACCTCATCAGCACTAGCAACTTGTCCACTCAAAAAAAAGGCAGTTCCTAAAAGAACAGAGGCTAAACCAAAACTATACTTACGTAAAGAAAAACGTTGACGCTCATTAAAATGAAACTTCATAGTAATCTCCTTTTTACTTTTTCTTAAACTTTAGTATATCACTATATTTATAAAAATCAAGTATTAGCGGTTACTTTTTACTAAAAAACGTATTACACGAACTAAATTTATTATTTTTTTACATCTCTTATCGCAAGCTTAGTAATTCTTTAAGAAATAGAATTGAAGGAACAAACATCCATCTAGTGATGTATTTCAGCCCTACTATGAGAGATTTATCCATTTTTATATTCATACAACTTATTTAACAGTATTAAAAAATTTTAGTAAATGTTTTTTACTGAGATTTATAGTTTTATCTTTTAGTTTTTCAACAAATCCTTCTATCTCTGGATATAAAAACGGAGAGAACAACGACTGTCCTCTCCAGATGTTATAGTAGATTGAAATAAGGTATGAACAAATCGATTAGGAAAATCAAACTAATTTCTAGAAATATTTTTAGCAGTCTTATACTCAATGAAAATCAGAGAGCAAACTAGGAAACTAGCCGCAGGTTGCCCAAAACACCGTTTTGAGGTTGTGGATAGAACAGTTCAAAATACTGTTTTGAGGTTGTAGATAGAAGCTGATGTGGTTTGAAGAGATTTTCGATGAGTATTAACTTTTCTTCTATGGAAAAATAGCATATACAGTAGATTGAGATTTTAACATTTCAAAGATCTGTAAGACTGACATTTCACCATTCTCCTAATCATTATCCATCAAAAAAAACCGTAAGAATTTCTTCTTACGGTTTTTCTAGCAATTCCTTAGAATCAGAATTCTGAGTGTTGCTTTATTGGAGTAATTTCTTACTCTTCTTCCTCACGTTTTTTAGCGAAGAGGAGTCCGCCTGTCGCTGCTGCAAGAAGTGCTAAAGCAAGTGAAGCGCTAGATTGTTCTGTACCAGTATTTGGCAATTCTTTCGCTCCTGCTTTCTTAGCTGGTGCTTGAGCAGGTGAATCTTGGTTAGCAGCTGGATTACCTGCTACTGAACCATCTGATTTCTTAACTGTCTTATCTGCTGGGATAAAGGCTGTGGTGCCATCTTCAAAGGTTACAATTACTGATCCGTCTTTGTTAACCTTGATATCTTTCGCAGTTGGGTTAGATTTCTTAACTTCATCTGCTACCTTACCTTTTTCTGCATCAGTCAAGTTGCTTGGATCTGTAACTGGTGTTACTGATGGATCCTTAACGACTTTATCAGCTGATTTCTTAACTGTCTTATCTGCTGGGATAACCGCTGTTGTACCATCTGGGTATGTAACAGTTGTTGTACCATCTTTGCCAACTTTAACATCAGTTACGGTTGGGTTAGATTTCTTAACTTCGTCGGCTATCTTAGCTTTTTCTGCATCAGTCAAGTTGCTTGGATCTGTAACTGGTGTTACTGATGGATCCTTAACGACTTTATCAGCTGATTTCTTAACTGCCTTATCTGCTGGGATAACCGCTGTTGTACCATCTGGGTATGTAACAGTTGTTGTACCATCTTTGCCAACTTTAACATCAGTTACGGTTGGGTTAGATTTCTTAACTTCATCTGCTACCTTACCTTTTTCTGCATCAGTCAAGTTGCTTGGATCTGTAACTGGTGTTACTGATGGATCCTTAACGACTTTATCAGCTGATTTCTTAACTGTCT
>NZ_JASHDM010000021.1:0-10142 GCF_047463655.1 Streptococcus infantis | reverse complement strand
TCTGCTTCATACTATAGTCCGTACGGGATTCGAACCCGTGTTACCGCCGTGAAAAGGCGGTGTCTTAACCCCTTGACCAACGGACCGGAGTTGTTATTTTCAACTCTTACTATTATACCGACTTTTCGTACTTTGTCAACACCTTTTTTAAATTTTTTTAGAAGTCTTGTAATGTTTCCTTCAGCTCTCTGAGAAGGGCTTTGCGGCCTTTAAATCGTTCGTCTGCCCAGAGGCGTTCATAGGCTTCTTGCTTATCTTGTGGTAACTTTCTTCTATAAGTATTCAACAATTCATGAAGAGCGTAGTAATCATCCAACCACAATCCTCCTTCTGGTAGGCGATGGCTAATTTCTCCTACTTCTTCGTAGGCCATTCGGTCTAGGCGACGTTTTTGACTCTCTTGTTTTCTGACGCTATCAAGGATTCGATTGCGAAATTTTGTTTTGAAGTAGACGTAGAGTTTCTTTTCCTCTTCCACTAGTTCTGGATGGTGTTCTAGAAGTTCATGGAGACAGATCATGCCCTCTTGGTCCCAATCCTCTTTTTCCCACAGATGAAGATAATAATCTTTTCGGCATCTATGGACAATTCCTTTTACCTTCTCATAATACTTCTCAAGCATTTGCTTTCCCCCTTTCTCTGCTTGTAGTATAGCAGCGAAAGGGGGAAAGAAGGGATTTGGTTCCTGTCTTGTGTTTTTTTTGAGTCCAAGGTGTATCAGGAAGTATTGAGGAAGGCAGATGAGAGATAAAAAGACAACTGTTGTCTCTACAGTTGTCTTTGTTTGTGATTTTATATTGATAATATTTTTGATTAAAGTTCTGCAATCTGGTTAAGATTTACTTCTGCAACTGTATCATTACCAAACATTGAGATAATCATCTTAACTTTATTGTTATCAATTTCTGTGATCTTACCTGTGTAATCTGCGAAAGCTCCGTCAATAATACGAACAGTTTGACCAACTTCGACATCAATATCAAATTCTTGGACAGTTTGACCCATAGAAACTAAAATATCGCGAATTTCTTGTTCCAAAAGTGGAGTTGGTTTTGATCTATTTCCGTGTGAACCTACGAATCCTGTTACGTTTGGTGTGTTACGTACAACAAACCATGCTTCGTCGGTCATAACCATTTCTACAAGAACATAACCTGGAAAGCGATTTTCTTCGATTTCTTTTTTCTTTCCATTTTTTTCTACTTGCACTGTTTGTGTAGGAATTTCAACACGTAGAATATTTTCTAGCATATTGTATGTTTGTGCACGTTGCAATAGATTTTCTTTTACTTTATTTTCGTAGCCAGAGTAAGTTTGTAGCACAAACCATCCTTTATCAAAACTATCCATGTTTTTTCCTTTCCTAACTGAAGAATTTCAGCGACTAGATCTTTTCTTAGCTTATTTTAAAAAATATTAATAAAACGAATCAATCCGCTAACAATCAATTGGTCAAAAATATAAATCATCACTACAAAGAAAGCAGTGTATTCCATGATAGATTTAAAATCTAACCAACTTTCCTTGCGAGTCGGCCAAGTTGTTTCTTTAAGAAGTTTAAAAATGTCCTTAATAAAACGCATCGTTTTCTCCTATCTCGTTTCTCGGTGTGTGGTGTACTTGCCACAGTGTTTACAAAATTTATTTACTTCTAAGCGTGTTGGTTTTGGATTTCCACTAATCTTAATTGAATAGTTTCTAGAACCACAAACCGCACAGGCTAGACTTGCTTTTTTAAGTGCCATAACGCCTCCATCTTACCTATTATAACAATAAACCTCTGCTTTGACAAGTTAAATCGTTTTTGATTTTTTAAGGTAATTTCTCAAAGTAACTTCCACTTGATTTACCAAGGGATTTATCCAAAATACTTTTAAACATAATTTTTCAAAAGAAAAGCGTCATAACAAGTCAGCGACTCTAACTCCTGATCCAAAAAATCAAACAAATCTAAAAAGATTTCCCTTGTTATCGGTAAACTTGCTTCAAATTCTTTCTTCTGTTGCTGCTTATACTCTGCCAGTAATTTCTTTTTCTTCTCTTTATCCATTTTCTACTCCGACTAACTTCTCTGGTACTTTTGAGACTAATACTCAATGAAAATCAAAGAGCAAACTAGGAAGTTAGCCGCAGGTTGCTCAAAACACCGTTTTGAGGTTGTGGATAGAACTGACGAAGTCAGTAACACATATACGGTAAGGCGACACTGACGTGGTTTGAAGAGATTTTCGAAGAGTATAACTTTCTTCAACAAGGTTCAACAGTCCTTCACTCCTCTCATTATAGCACTAAATTCCTTTCATTGATGTAGTTTTTGATAGCAAAAAAAGAGTCAGCAAGCCAACTCTTTCGATCTCTATTCACTTTTTTCCATCAAGAAATCATAGATTTCCTGGACTGTTCCAAGCGCCATAATCTCCTGATCTTTAACAGTTTGTTTTAGCTTTTGATAAATCTGACTTTCAGCTATATCACGCTTTTCAGCCTCTTTATTCACCCTCATGACTCCATTTTCAATGGTCACAAAGTCAAGCTCTTCAAATATCTGAATCATTTTGACTAATAGGATTTGCTCAATCTTGAGATAAGCCGCCAAATCCTTGAGTTTATAGCGAATGTCAAACTCTGGGAACTGATAGATGGTTTTATACAATTTAGCAAACTGCTCTCTCGTTCCATAGCCCGTCAAGTAGTAAGCCTTAGCTATATCATTTTTAAAGTAAAGTGCTGAAAATTCCTGTTCCTGAAAGATTTTCTTAAGAAGGGATATATCCTCAGGGATATTCTTCACGACAATAGCTGGACAAGAGGTCACATCAGGTAACTCTTGCGTAAAGTCCAAAACAGGTACACCTTCTGGCAACAGGGCATTCTTGCCACGGATGTTAAAGAGCTGGACACCTTCTACACGGGCGTCAACCATCATCAACTGCAAGGTTGTTTGACCATTCCATTGGTTGACAGAGAGAGTCACCGCTAGTTCCAGTTGCTTGGTCTGTGAGAATTCAGTCGCCCATTTCCCTTGACCAAAAGCGACTACCTCAAAACTGGCCTCACCTTTGGAAATTTTCAGCTTGAGATGAGCATTACCAGCCCCCATGACGCGAGCATTTTCAACTTGAAAATCTCGAATATAGAAGACAGGCTTTTGGTTATCCATCCCAAAAGGAGCTAGACGTTCAAAACTTTTCACCGTCTCCAAACTCAAGGCCTCTAAATCCAGTTCTTCGTCTAAAAATAGATTGTTTTTACCTTGGGCATCTGCACCTTTTTCTCGGATATAGGCTTCCAAAACATCAGACAAGACTTCCAACTTATCCACTTCGAGGGTCATACCTGCAGCACCTGCGTGACCACCAAATGCGATAAACAGTTCTCGATGTGGGTCCAAGGCTTCAAAGATATCGACTGCTTCTATGCTTCGAGCACTCCCCTTGGCGCGCCCATCTTCGATATTCAAGACTATAACTGTCTGACCTAGTTCTTCAAGCAAACGCCCAGCTACAATTCCAAGAACTCCCGGATTCCAGCCTTCTTTAGCCAAAACTTGAACACTTTTATCAGGATCCACCATTTTCTTAGCTTCATCGTAAATCGACTGAACAATTTCCTTACGTTCTTCATTCTTTTGATGAATCAAAAGGGCGATTTCATGCACTTCCTCATCGTCAAATCCAGTCAACAACTCAATAGCTGGATTAGGATCATCCAAGCGCCCTAAGGCATTTAAGCGAGGTGCCAACTGAAAACCGATCGTTTCTTCTGTCACATCACTACTTGAAATCCCAGCGATTTCAAACATTTCTTGCAATCCCATTCGCTGAGTATTGCGCAAGACCTCAAGACCATACTGGACCATGATACGATTTTCGTCCGTCAAGCTAACCATGTCGGCAATTGTCCCGATTGCAACCAAGTCTAACAACTCAACCTGTACTTCTTCCAAAAGGGCACAAGCTAGCTTAAAAGCGACACCACAGCCTGCTAGATGCTCGAAAGGATAGTCCGCCCCTGGATGTTCAGGATGAATAATAGCATAGGCATCTGGTAAAACCTCAGGCATAGAATGGTGGTCGGTCACAATGACGTCCACTCCCATAGACTGAGCCAAATCAATGGCTTCATGCCCCGCCACACCATTGTCCACCGTCACAATCAAAGACACGCCCTGCTGTTCGATAAAATATTTGTAGACACTGGCATTTGGACCATAGCCGTCCGTAAAACGATTAGGAAGATAGACCAGGCACTCAGCACCCAACTGTTCTAAACTTTCCTTGACAATGGAAGCCGAAGTCATCCCATCCGCATCGTAGTCCCCGTAAATGAGAATCAGTTCCCCTTGCTCAATAGCATGGCGAATTCGCTCCACTGCCTTTTCCATATCATTTAAAAGGTAGGGATCATGCAATTCCTCCAAAGAAGGTTCTAAAAATTTTTTTAGACTAGTCTCATCCTGAATGCCTCGTTCAAATAACAAACGAGCTACTTCTGGGCCCAAACCAGCTTTCTTAGCTATCTTTGTAAAATCCGCATCCTCAACTTGCGGAGCAAATTGCCAATTATAAGTAGGAATTATCAAAAAAATCATCCACTCTTTCTTACGATTCTATCGTTTTATTATAACATGATTTTCAGTTTTTCTCTATCTGCTTTGCTTTTATCAAAATTTTACTAATTTCTTTGTAATATCATTTGACAGGAAAACGCTTTTGTTGTAGAATCGATGTTACAAAATCTAACACAAAGGAGAAAAATTATGACTTTAGTAGAATTTAAAGCTGTTGAAAAGTATTACGGAGACTACCACGCACTCCAGAATATCAACCTTCGTTTTGAAAAAGGCCAAGTGGTTGTTTTACTTGGACCATCTGGTTCTGGAAAGTCAACCCTTATCCGTACTATCAATGGTATAGAGGCGATTGATAGCGGAAGTCTCCTGGTAAACGGATACCAAGTGGCGGGTGCTAGCCAAAAGGATTTGGTCCCCCTCCGCAAGGAAGTAGGTATGGTTTTCCAACATTTTAATCTTTATCCACATAAGACTGTGTTAGAAAATGTAACTCTTGCACCTATTAAAGTACTGGGTATTGATCCCAAAGTGGCTCAAAAAACTGCGCAAAAATATTTAGAATTTGTAAATATGTGGGATAAGAAAGATTCCTATCCAGCCACCTTATCAGGCGGACAAAAGCAACGAGTAGCTATCGCTAGAGGCCTGGCTATGAAACCTGAACTCCTACTCTTTGACGAACCAACCTCAGCTCTCGACCCCGAAACAATCGGCGATGTCCTAGCTGTTATGCAAAAACTAGCCCACGACGGCATGAATATGATCATCGTCACACACGAAATGGGCTTCGCTCGTAAGGTAGCTGATCGCATCATCTTTATGGCAGAAGGGCAAGTCCTGGTCGATACAACAGATGTGGATGCATTTTTTGATCACCCAAGTGAACCGCGCGCCCAACAATTTTTCAGCAAGATTATCAACCACGAAAGTGACAAGGTCAAATAAGGAGACGCCTATGAAAAAGAATTTCTTTCTTGCAACAGTAGTTACCAGTCTTTTAAGCATTGGATTTGTGACATCAGTTCAAGCAGATACCAGTATCGCAGATATCCAAAAAAAAGGAGAAATCGTTGTTGGTGTCAAACAAGACGTCCCTAATTTCGGCTATAAAAACCCGAAAACTGGAGAATTCTCAGGTATTGAAACAGATTTAGCCAAACTGATTGCAGATCAACTCAAGGTCAAGGTCCGCTACGTTCCAGTTACTGCTCAAACTCGAGGTCCTCTGTTAGACAACGAACAAGTGGATATGGATATCGCCACCTTCACAATCACAGATGAGCGGAAAAAGCTCTACAACTTCACCAGCCCTTACTATACAGACGCCTGTGGATTTTTGGTAAATAAATCAGGTAAGATTAAAGATATTGAAGATTTAAACGGAAAAACCATTGGAGTCGCACAAGGATCCATCACCCAAAAGCTGATTACAGAGCTAGGTAAGAAAAAAGGCCTTGCCTTTAAATTTGTCGAACTCGGATCTTATCCTGAATTAATCACCTCCCTCCACGCCCATCGGATTGATGCCTTCTCGGTAGACCGTTCTATCCTTTCCGGCTATACCAGCAAAAGAACAGAACTACTTGACGATAGCTTCAAACCTTCTGACTATGGTATTGTAACCAAAAAATCGAACACGCAACTGAATGACTATCTAGATCAATTGGTTGTCAAATGGAGTCAGGATGGGACCTTGCAGGACTTATACGATCGCTACAATCTCAAACCTTCCAAACACTCAGCAGAATAAGGAGGTAGCTACATGATAGATTCATCATCTTGGACAGCTTATTTTCAACATTTTGGTCAATTTTTTAACGGATTTCTCTTTACTATAGCTATCGCTCTAGGTTCTTTTTCCCTAGCCATGCTATTGGGCATCCTATTTGGTACCTTATCCACTAGCAAACATGGTAGTTTACGGATCTTGTCCCGTATCTTTATCGAATTTTATCAAAATACCCCTCTCCTAGTTCAGTTCGTTATTGTATTTTACGGCTTGCCTCTGATTAGTAACCATACTATCATGATTCCCATCTACTGGACTGCCGTTCTTTGTGTCGGACTCTACCACGGCGCCTATATCGCTGAGGTCATTCGATCAGGAATTCAGTCTATCCCTAGAGGCCAACTCGAAGCTGCTCTTTCTCAGGGATTCACCTATGCAAATGCAATGCGCTTGATTATCTTACCGCAGGCTTTTCGCATCATTCTCCCTCCCTTAACCAACCAAGTCGTCAACCTGATTAAGAATACTTCGACAGTAGCTATCATTTCTGGAGTTGATCTTATGTTTGTCACCAAATCTTGGTCCGCACTCAACGGCAACTACATCCCAGCCTTTTTAGGCGCCGCCTTCTTCTACTTTTCCCTCTGCTTCCCTGTTGCTCAATTTGGACGAAAAATGGAGCAAGCTAACAAAAAAGCTTATTCACTTTAGGAGGTTTTTATGGAAAGTATTCTTGAAGTTCTCAGTCTAGACAACCTCATCTTTATTTTAAAAGGTTTTGGTCTAACCCTCTATATCTCTTTGATTGCTATCACGCTTTCAACACTAATTGGAACCATCCTCGCTGTCATGCGTAATGGAAAAAACACCCTATTACGAATCCTTGCTAGTGTCTACATTGAATTTGTACGAAATGTTCCTAATCTACTCTGGATTTTCACTATTTTTTTAGTCTTTAAAATGAAATCTACCCCAGCCGGAATCACCGCCTTTACTCTCTTTACATCTGCAGCTCTTGCTGAAATTATTCGAGGCGGTCTTAACGCAGTGGATCAAGGACAATACGAGGCAGGGATGGCACAAGGTTTCTCCTATCGCCAAATCCTCTATTACATCATCCTACCGCAAGCCATCCGCAAGATGCTCCCTGCCATCATCTCTCAATTTGTAACAGTGATTAAGGATACAAGTCTTCTATACTCTGTAATCGCCCTCCAAGAGCTTTTTGGTGCTAGTCAAATCCTCATGGGCCGATACTTTGAACCCGAACAGGTTTTCAGCTTATATATCCTGATCGCCCTAATCTACTTCAGTTTCAACCTAGCTATTTCAAGCCTTTCACGGACTCTAGCAAAACGTTGGCAACAAGCTGCAGAATAACAAGAGGTTGGGACAAAAAATCCCTACCTCACTTTTTATTAACAATCAAACTTTGACGCGGTAGCTGATTGAACTTTTTGTTCGTCTTTTAGACTCCCAAAAGCTCCTAATCATCCTCGCGGGGCTGAGACTACGAAATCGAGACTTTGTCTATCGATTTCTGTCCCACCGCCTTTTGAGAAAAATCTTTTTGCTTATTCCTTTACTAGAATAAAGCTAGGAAATGTTAAACTGCCAAACTCTATGCTAGACTAGAAATATGGAACATCATTTTAATCATCGAGCAGAATCATTCGATTCTCCAAAAAATCAATTTCTGGCCGATCTTGTTTGCCAGCATCTAATAAAACAAGTGCCTGATTTGTCAAACAAATCAATCCTAGACTTTGGAGGTGGAACTGGCCTTATCGCCCTTCCTCTTGCCAAACGAGCTAAATCAGTGACCTTGGTTGACATTGCGGATAAAATGCTAGAGCAAGCTCGCATCAAGATTGAAAGTCAAAAACTTGCAAACCTATCCTTGATTCAACAGGATTTATTACTTGAACCACTTGAAGAAGAGTTCGATCTTATTATCGTCAGTCGAGTTCTTCATCATATGCCTAATCTTGATGACAGTCTATCTATGTTCAAGGAACATTTGACTCATGGCGGACAACTCTTTATCGCTGATTTTACTGCACCAGATGGAGAGACACACGGTTTTATCATTTCTGAACTTGAAAAAAGCCTCAGCCAACAAGGTTTCTCGGAAACAACAAGTCAAATACTCTACAGCTCAGACCATCTCTTTCTCCATAAACCTTCCCAATTATTTCTTACAAGCAGCAAAAATATTTAGCCCTTAGAGTAACAGACAAGCCCTAAAAACAAAGCAAATGCTAATCTTTACTCAGCTTTTGCATTTTCCCAATAGATAAGGTATAATAGTTGTATTGTCTTTTGGGGTCGTTACGGATTCGACAGGCATTATGAGGCATATTTTGCGACTCGTGTGGCGACGTAAACGCTCAGTTAAATATAACTGCAAAAAATAACACTTCTTACGCTCTAGCTGCCTAAAAACCAGCAGGCGTGACCCGATTCGGATTGCTCGTGTCTGATGACAGGTCTTATTATTAGCGAGATACGATCAAGCTTCGTCTAGCAGTTTGATAAGAGATTTATAGACTCGCAGTTCCTAGGCTTGAGTTATGTGTCGAGGGGCTGTTAAAACAATACATAACCTATGGTCGTAGACAAATATGTTAGCAGGTGTTTGGACGTGGGTTCGACTCCCACCGGCTCCATTATATTAAAAAAACGTTGATGATCTCAACGTTTTTTCTGTCCTCAGACAAGTTTGCAATGTTACATCAAGACACTTGAAAGATGGGAACATTAACTTTTCTTCTATGGGAAAAATAGCATATACATTGAATAGCTATTTAATTGAATTTTTAACGTTTCAAAGATCTGTAAAACTGACATTTCACCATTCTCCTAATCTTTATCTATCAAAAAAACCGTAAGAATTTCTTCTTACGGTTTTTCTAGCAAATTCATAGAATTGAGATTCTCAGTTTTGCTTTATTTGAGTAATTTCTTACTCTTCTTCCTCACGTTTTTTAGCGAAGAGGAGTCCGCCTGTCGCTGCTGCAAGAAGTGCTAAAGCAAGTGAAGCGCTAGATTGTTCTGTACCAGTATTTGGCAATTCTTTCGCTCCTGCTTTCTTAGCTGGTGCTTGAGCAGGTGAATCTTGGTTAGCAGCTGTAACAGATTTTTCAGCTGGAATAACGGCTACTGATCCATCTTCAAAGGTTACAACTACTGATCCATCTTTGTTAACCTTGATATCTTTCGCGGTTGGATTAGCTTTCTTAACTTCGTCAGCTACTTTAGCTTTTTCGGCGTCAGTCAAGTTGCTTGGATCTGTAACTGGGGTTACTGATGGATTCTTAACTCCATCTGATTCCTTAACTTTATCTGATGATTTCTTAACTGTCTTATCGGCTGGAATAACAGCTGTTGTACCATCTGGGTAAGTTACAGTTGTTGTACCATCTTTGCCAACTTTAACGTCAGTTACGGTTGGGTTTGATTTCTTAACTTCTTCTGCTACTTTAGCTTTTTCCGCATCAGTCAAGTTGCTTGGATCTGTAACCGGTGTTACTGTTGGATCCGTTACTTTGTTCTTACCTGCATCTGTAGCTGGTGCACTTGGATCTTTTACAGTTACTTTAACTGGTACTTCATCCTTAGAACCATCTGGGTAAGTCACAACGACTGTAGTTCCTTTATCACCTGGGGTAGTTGTGTCTACTGGTGTCTTGAACTCTACTGTTGTGCCCTTAGGAAGATCTCCGACATTACCGATTGAATCTTTGGCAGATGGTTTATCTCCTGGTTTAACAGTTTGATCTTTCGCTGTTGGAGTATTCTTGTCTGCATCTGTAGCTGGTGCACTTGGATCTTTTACAG
>NZ_JASHDM010000020.1:0-15477 GCF_047463655.1 Streptococcus infantis | reverse complement strand
TTAATAAGAGGTAAAATATCTGGAAGAAGATATCAGAGGATTTCTTTGGTTGCAGGGCTAACAAATGGTGAGTTAATCGCTCCAATGACTTACGAAGAGACGATGACGAGCGACTTTTTTGAAGCTTGGTTTCAGAAGTTTCTCTTACCAACATTAAACACACCATCAGTTATTATTATGGATAATGCAAGATTCCATAGAATGGGTAAGCTAGAGCTCTTATGTGAAGAATTTGGGCATAAACTTTTACCACTTCCTCCCTACTCACCTGAGTACAATCCTATTGAGAAAACATGGGCTCATATCAAAAAGCACCTCAAAAAGGTATTGCCAAGTTGCAATACTTTTTTCGAGGCTCTTTTGTTCTATTCTTATTTCAATTGACTATATCTTTCAGAGGTCATTTTTGTCTTTTTTTTGCCACTTTATTAATAGTTAATATCTTTTATAAGTTTGTTATATTTGATTCTTTTATTTTAAGTAATTTTGTAGTATATTTAATAGATTTCACACTCATTTAAAATCAAATAGTGCAGAAATTTCAATGTTTAAACATTTATGTCTTAGTTTTTATTAAAAACTTTTTCGTTGACTTATTAGAATACGGTAAGTCCATCAATCGGATGATAAGTTTTCAAGTTTATACTTTGAACATGATATTTTTTAAGCAGGTTATTAATAAAAAGTGCTCTGTGATTTTAATTGAGTATCAGAAGTAAATCTTTAATGGATTGTGAGGGGGTGTTTTTTAGTTCTTATGATTCTTTTTCAATTAAGTTAGCTCCCATATTTTCTACAATGATTTTTCCTATAGCTCTTTTTTATTTTGAAATGTATTTTTATATATCTGTTCTGTCAATTTTCTGTAACTGTTATTAATTTTACTATTCACAATAGGACATGATAGAAGTATCTTCCCAGGTTCTTCTATTTTTTTGTTATACTCATTTTATCAATAGAAATGGAGTTAAATACAATGATTGAACAGATTTATGAACAATATCTTGATTTTTATGATGTTATTGAAAAGGAATATAGTTATTTAGTAGATAATGATTTAGAATGGGAAGTTTTTCATCTTAGATTTTTACTCTATTATTTAGTTCGGTACAAGCTTGATATTATGCATCCTTTATTTTCTTACCACTATAGAGCTTGCTACCGTTTGTATATCGAACAGTTATTGATTTCAAGTGACTGTGTTGAGGGATAATTTATAATTTTTATATTTCCGAACGATTTTATAGTTTTTTCTTTTCATAATATAAATTTACAATATTTTTTTGATATTAATTTTCTAATTTTCTCTAATTCCCTAATGTTTCTGGTTTTTGGTCTTGAAAAAATTGAGAATCTTTATTATAATAAATTGTAAGATATAATTGCAGGTGAGATTCCTGCCATGTATGTGAGAAAGGAAGAGCCTAAGGGCTCAGACAAGATTATGACTTCAGTTGTTGTTGTAGGTACCCAGTGGGGTGATGAAGGTAAAGGGAAGATTACAGACTTCCTTTCAGCGAATGCAGAAGTGATTGCACGTTACCAAGGTGGCGATAATGCTGGTCACACAATTGTGATCGATGGAAAGAAATTTAAGTTGCACTTGATTCCTTCTGGAATTTTCTTCCCTGAAAAAATTTCTGTCATTGGGAATGGGATGGTTGTAAATCCTAAGTCACTTGTGAAAGAGTTGAGCTATCTTCATGATGAAGGTGTTACAACAGATAATCTACGTATTTCTGATCGTGCGCATGTTATTTTGCCGTACCACATCGAGTTAGACCGTCTGCAAGAAGAAGCTAAGGGTGAAAATAAGATCGGTACTACTATCAAGGGTATCGGGCCAGCTTATATGGATAAGGCTGCTCGCGTTGGGATTCGTATTGCGGATCTTTTGGATAAGGAGATTTTCCGTGAACGTTTAGAACGAAATCTTGCTGAGAAAAATCGTCAATTTGTAAAATTGTATGATAGCGAACCTATTTCATTTGATGATATTTTTGAAGAATATTATGAATATGGTCAACAAATCAAGAAATATGTGACAGATACATCTGTTATCTTGAATGATGCGCTTGATAATGGTAAACGTGTGCTTTTTGAAGGTGCACAGGGTGTTATGCTAGATATCGATCAAGGTACTTATCCATTTGTTACGTCATCAAACCCTGTAGCTGGTGGGGTGACAATTGGTTCAGGTGTCGGTCCAAGTAAGATTGACAAGGTTGTAGGTGTATGTAAAGCCTATACGAGTCGTGTAGGAGACGGTCCTTTCCCAACTGAGTTGTTTGATGAAGTAGGAGAACGTATCCGTGAAGTAGGTCATGAATATGGTACAACAACTGGTCGTCCACGTCGTGTGGGTTGGTTTGATTCAGTTGTCATGCGTCATAGCCGTCGCGTTTCTGGTATTACTAACCTTTCATTGAACTCTATCGATGTTTTGAGTGGTTTGGATACGGTGAAAATCTGTGTGGCTTATGATCTGGATGGTCAACGTATTGATTACTATCCAGCTAGTCTTGAGCAATTGAAACGTTGCAAGCCTATCTATGAAGAGTTGCCAGGTTGGTCAGAAGATATCACTGGAGTTCGTAATTTGGAGGATCTTCCTGAGAATGCGCGTAACTACGTTCGTCGTGTGAGTGAATTGGTTGGCGTTCGTATTTCTACTTTCTCAGTAGGGCCTGGTCGTGAACAAACCAATATTTTAGAAAGTGTTTGGTCATAAGAGATTTTTAAGATTTGTTTAAGATAGTTCAGCTATACTATAGATAGTTACAAGAAGACCTCCTAACTTGTTGTAACAAATATCCTAAACTTTTCTTTTTCATAATAATCTCCCTATAGAGTCACCGCATTCGGTGGCTTTTTTTGTGTTGGGATTCATGATATAATAATAAAATCGACAAGTAGGAAAAGGGAAAAGAGATGGATTATACGCTTGAAGAAAAAGAAGTCTTTATGAGGGAGGCTTTGAGAGAAGCTGAGATTGCCTTGGAACACGATGAAATTCCAATAGGTTGCGTAATTGTAAAGGATGGAGAAATCATTGGTCGGGGGCACAATGCACGTGAGGAGTTGCAACGTGCGGTCATGCATGCGGAAATTATGGCCATCGAGAATGCTAATTTGAGGGAAGAAAGTTGGCGCTTACTCGACTGTACACTTTTTGTGACTATAGAGCCCTGCGTTATGTGTAGTGGGGCGATTGGGCTTGCTCGTATCCCTAAGGTAGTTTATGGGGCTAAAAATCAGAAATTTGGCGCCGCTGGCAGCCTCTACAATATCTTAACAGATGAGCGCCTAAATCATCGTGTAGAGGTTGAAACAGGGATTTTAGAGAGTGAATGTGCAAGTATTATGCAGGGATTTTTCAGAAATCGACGGAAAAAATAATTTCTCTTTTAAAATCTTTGGGAATGTGGTATAATAACAAGTGGAGCAACAGTTCTGCGTGAAGCGGGTCAGGGGAGGAATCCAGCAGCCCTAAGCGATGTGAATTGTGTGCTCTTTTTTCGTGCTTTTTTCGAATAAATAAGATAAAATAGCCTAGAATAAATGAGAATAGAAAAGAGAAGATTATGAAAATTCGTGGTTTTGAATTAGTTTCTAGTTTTACAGATGAAAATTTGCTACCGAAGCGTGAGACAGCACATGCAGCTGGTTACGACTTAAAGGTTGCTATGCGCACAGTTATTGCTCCAGGAGAGATTGTCTTGGTTCCGACAGGGGTCAAGGCTTATATGCAACCGACAGAAGTGCTTTATCTTTATGATCGTTCTTCAAACCCTCGTAAGAAGGGCTTGGTTTTAATTAACTCAGTTGGGGTTATTGATGGGGATTATTATGGAAATCCTGGGAATGAAGGGCATATTTTTGCGCAGATGAAGAATATCACAGACCAAGAGGTTGTTCTTGAAGTTGGGGAACGTGTAGTTCAGGCTGTTTTTGCCCCATTTTTAATCGCAGATGGAGATGAGGCAGATGGTGTTCGGACCGGTGGATTTGGATCAACTGGGCACTAAGATGAAGATTATCTTTGTACGTCACGGGGAGCCAGATTATAGTATGCTTGATAAACTTGAAAATCCGCAACTATATAGTGGTTTTGGTCGTGATTTAGCACCATTGACAGGAAAAGGTCGCAATCTGGCAAAAGAAGTTGCTAAAACTGCTTGTTTTGGAAAAGCAGAGATTATTATTTCATCGTCTGTGACGAGGGCTTTAGAAACAGCACATTATATAGCAGTTGAAACAGGATTGGACTTATTTGTGGAGCCGTTTTTTCATGAGTGGCGTCCGGACTTAGATGGCACTAACTCTGATTTAACTAGTGTATTGGTAGCTCATAAATATTATCTAAAACATCAAGGAGCTTTATCTGAAGATTCTCCTTATCGCTATGAAACTGATCTAGAGATGCGTCATCGTTTTTTAACAGCTTTGGAAAAATATAAAAATTATAAAACTATTATCATTGTAACTCACGGAATGCTGATGCGCCAGTTTGTGCCAAATGAGAAGATTGATTTTTGCCAAGTGATTGAATGTGAGATAGAGATATAGAAAGAGGTTTATTATCGCAAAGAAAAAGGTGACATTTGTGTGTCAAAATTGTGAATATAATTCCCCAAAGTATTTAGGGCGCTGTCCAAACTGTGGGTCTTGGTCTTCTTTTGTTGAGGAGATTGAGGTTGCAGAGGTCAAGAATGCGCGTGTGTCCTTGACGGGGGAGAAAAGACAGAAAGAAGAAATTTGCGACCGGCTTGCTGCTTGTATCTTCTCGTATCTTTGAGAAGCGTCGGGCTTCTTGCTTTACTAATCCAGATTTAAAAGATTTTTTAGAGGAAAACGGTGCTAAAAGTATAGAGTTTATAGGGGTAGATGGCAATGGCTGTGTTAAGGCTTCCGTTTTGGCAGCTACCAAGGAGAATTATCAGGTTTCTGTCGATTTGTCTGCTGTCGGAGTTGCCAACCAGAAGAAATTCTCTAAAACACTGAAGCAGTGGCAAGATTGGATAGTTTTATGGGGATCTTAATATGAAAATTATTTTTATCCGTCACGGGGAGCCAAATTACCTTGAGTTAGAGGAGCGTTCCTATACTGGATTCGGGATAGATTTGGCACCCTTATCTGAGAAAGGAAGACAACAAGCTCAGGAACTTTGCAAAAATCCTTTGTTTGGCTCAGCTGATATCCTGGTGTCTTCTGCAGTGACGCGAGCTTTAGAAACGGCTTTTTATGTATCCTGTGCTACTGGCCTTCCTTTGAGGGTAGAGCCATTATTGCATGAATGGCAGGTTTATGAAACAGGTATAGAGAACTTTGAAACAGCTAGATGTCTGTTTTTAGAAAACAAGGGGGAGTTGCTCCCAAATTCTCCTGTTCAATATGAGACAGCTGTAGAGATGAAGTCTCGTTTTCTAGAATGCATGGCTAAGTATCGGGAACATCAAACTGTGGTAGTTGTAGCCCATCGCATGCTCATGCGTCAATTTGTACCGAATGAAACCATTGATTTTTGCCAAGTGATTGAGTGTGAGATAGAGATATAGAAAGAGGTTTATCATCGCTAAGAAAAAAGCGACATTTGTATGTCAAAATTGTGGGTATAATTCCCCTAAATATCTGGGGCGTTGTCCTAACTGTGGATCTTGGTCTTCTTTTGTTGAGGAAGTTGAGATTGCAGAGGTCAAGAATGCGCGTGTGTCCTTGACAGGGGAGAAAACCAAGCCTATGAAACTGGCTGAAGTGACCTCCATCAATGTCAATCGAACAAAGACCGAAATGGAGGAGTTCAACCGTGTACTCGGTGGGGGTGTGGTACCAGGGAGTCTCGTCCTAATTGGTGGAGATCCAGGTATTGGAAAATCAACCCTTCTCTTACAAGTCTCAACCCAGCTGTCTCAAGTAGGGACAGTTCTCTATGTCAGTGGGGAGGAGTCTGCTCAGCAAATCAAACTCCGTGCAGAGCGTTTAGGTGATATTGATAGCGAGTTTTATCTCTATGCAGAGACCAATATGCAGAGCGTGAGAGCTGAGGTGGAGCGAATCCAACCAGACTTTCTTATTATCGACTCTATTCAGACTATTATGTCTCCTGAGATTTCTGGAGTTCAAGGTTCTGTGTCTCAGGTGCGTGAGGTGACTGCAGAACTCATGCAGCTGGCAAAAACCAATAACATTGCCATCTTTATTGTAGGTCATGTGACCAAGGAGGGCACTCTGGCTGGGCCTCGTATGTTGGAGCATATGGTGGATACAGTACTTTACTTTGAAGGAGAGCGTCACCACACCTTTCGTATTTTGAGAGCGGTCAAAAACCGTTTTGGCTCCACCAATGAGATTGGGATTTTTGAGATGCGGTCGGGCGGTTTGGTTGAGGTACTCAATCCGAGTCAAGTTTTCCTAGAAGAGCGTTTGGATGGAGCAACTGGTTCGTCCATCGTGGTGACCATGGAAGGAACCCGTCCTATTCTTGCGGAGGTTCAGGCCTTGGTGACACCGACCATGTTTGGAAATGCCAAGCGGACTACAACAGGCCTTGATTTCAATCGTGCTAGCTTGATTATGGCTGTTTTGGAGAAACGGGCAGGTTTGCTTCTCCAAAATCAGGATGCTTATCTCAAATCTGCTGGTGGTGTCAAATTGGATGAGCCTGCTATTGATTTGGCAGTTGCGGTTGCTATAGCTTCGAGCTATAAGGACAAGCCAACCAATCCTCAGGAATGTTTTGTAGGAGAATTAGGTTTGACTGGAGAAATTCGGCGCGTGAATCGTATCGAGCAGCGCATCAATGAAGCAGCGAAACTTGGATTTACAAAAATCTATGTACCGAAAAATTCCTTGACAGGTATTAAGCCACCTAAGGAAATTCAGGTGATTGGAGTGACGACTATCGGAGAAGTCTTGAAAAAAGTATTTGCCTAATAGTCTTACTCAGTTTTAGATTGCAAAACACTTTATAGCTAATATTTATTAAAAACAAGGAGGAATTTCTGATGAAATTTTCTATGGATAGTCAAATGCAATTTCCTTTGGTAGAGTTATCGCTCAACCAAGGAGAAACAGTCTTTATCCAGCGCGGTAGCATGGTTTACCACACACCTAATGTCAGCCTCAATACCCAACTTAATGCGAGTGGTTCTGGTTTGGGACGTTTTGTCAAAGCTGTAGGACGTTCTATGGTTTCTGGTGAAAGTACCTTCATTACTCAAGCTATTGCAGAGTCTGATAACGGACATCTTGCTTTAGCACCAGATACTCCTGGTCAAGTGATTGCTCTTGAGCTAGGTGAAAAGCAGTATCGATTGAATGATGGGGCCTTTCTAGCTCTTGATGGTACAGCCTTCTATACAATGGAACGTCAATCTATTGGAAAAGCTCTGTTCGGAGGTCAAGGTGGTCTTTTTGTTATGACTACCCAAGGTCAGGGAACTCTTTTGGCCAATGCTTTTGGCTCTATTAAGAAAATTGAGCTGCAAAACCAAGAAATAACCATCGACAATGCCCATGTGGTAGCTTGGAGTCAATCTTTGGACTATAATATCCACTTAGAAAATGGCTTCTGGCAGTCTATTGGTACAGGCGAAGGAGTGGTGAATACCTTCCGAGGTACCGGTGAGGTCTATGTACAAAGTCTCAATCTTCAAAGCTTTGCAGGCTCTCTTAACAAGTATATTCAAAAAGGTTCATAATAATAAAAAAACTAGGGCAGAAACCCAAGCTAGAAGCTGGATGTCTCTGTCCTGGTTTTTTAATAGGGAGGTTGACAGCTGACAAATACTCTTAAAAGTGATAAGATAGGAGAAATATTTGATTATCAAATTTTTAAAGGGGGAAATCGTGTCGTATTTTGAACAGTTTATGCAAGCCAACCAGGCTTATGTTGCCCTGCATGGGCAGTTAAATCTGCCAATCAAGCCGAAAACAAGAGTAGCCATTGTGACTTGTATGGACTCACGTTTGCACGTTGCACAAGCTTTGGGGTTAGCACTTGGAGATGCTCACATTTTACGGAATGCGGGCGGTCGAGTGACAGACGATATGATTCGCTCACTCGTGATTTCTCAGCAACAAATGGGAACAAGAGAGATTGTGGTTCTTCATCATACAGACTGTGGTGCTCAGACATTTCAAAACGAAGAGTTTCAAGAACATTTAAAAACTGAATTAGGGGTTGATGTCTCGGGTCAAGATTTTCTCCCTTTTCAAGACGTTGAGGAGAGTGTTCGTGAGGATATGCAGTTACTTCGAGAATGCCCATTGATTCCAGATGATGTGGTTATTTCAGGGGCTGTTTATGATGTAGATACAGGCAGTATGAGAGAGGTATACTAACTTTTCCTTTGTGAGTTCCTATCTTCCTATGAGATAGAATGTCTAAGTTGTCACATTTCAGCTTGAATATAAGGAATATAAATGAGCACAAGACAAGGGGATAAATGTCCATTCTTGTCTTATTTTTTATTGAAAAATCAAGAAAAAAGCGCTACAATGGTAGTTGGAAAAATGTTGTGAAAAAACACAAGTGATACATAAATACTGGAGGAAATCATGTCTTTTTCTGATTTAAAGCTGTTTGCCCTTTCTTCAAATAGAGAATTGGCAGAGCGTGTGGCGCAAGAGATTGGGATAGAGTTGGGAAAATCGACTGTACGTCAATTTTCAGATGGAGAAATTCAAGTTAATATCGAAGAATCGATCCGTGGAAAACACGTCTTTATCCTACAATCAACTAGCTCACCTGTAAATGACAATCTGCTAGAAATTTTGATTATGGTAGATGCTTTGAAACGCGCCAGTGCAGAATCTGTCAACGTTGTTATGCCTTACTATGGCTATGCACGTCAGGATAGAAAAGCGAGAGCGCGTGAGCCAATCACTTCAAAACTTGTGGCAAATATGCTAGAAGTGGCTGGAGTGGATCGTTTGTTGACGATTGACTTGCATGCTGCACAGATTCAGGGATTCTTTGATATTCCTGTCGATCACTTGATGGGTGCTCCTTTAATTGCAGACTACTTTGAGCGTCGTGGCATGGTTGGTTCTGACTATGTGGTTGTCAGTCCAGACCATGGTGGGGTGACTCGTGCTCGTAAATTAGCAGAGTTCTTGAAAACTCCAATTGCTATTATTGACAAACGTCGTAGCGTGGACAAGATGAATACCAGTGAAGTGATGAATATCATTGGTAAGGTGGAAGGTAAGACTTGTATCTTGATTGATGATATGATTGATACAGCTGGAACTATTTGTCATGCGGCAGATGCACTTGCTGAAGCTGGAGCTGTCGAAGTTTACGCAAGCTGTACGCACCCAGTTCTTTCAGGGCCTGCTATGGATAATATCCAAAAATCAGCTATTAAAAAATTGGTTGTTTTGGACACTATCTACCTACCAGAAGAGCGTTTAATTGATAAGATTGAGCAAATCTCTATCGCTCATCTCTTGGCAGATGCCATTATCCGTATCCACGAAAAACGTCCTCTATCTCCATTATTTAGTATTGAGAAAAAAATCTAACGAATTCGTTGGATCAGACAAAACTCCTAACAAAGTGATAGGCCTTGTTGGGAGTTTTTTGGTAGCAGAATTCTGCAAACCCTTTCAAAATATGCTATACTGATGAAAAAGGAGGATTTTTATGACTCAAGAATTTATCAATCCAAGTGATGGCGTGATTCGTCAGTATCTAGAAACCAGTAAGACTCTAGCAGTAGTGGGCTTGTCTGACCGTGAGGAAACAACTAGCAATCGAGTGACAAAGGAAATGCAGGCTCGTGGCTATAAAATCATACCAGTAAATCCTAAGGCTGCAGGTGGGGAAATCTTAGGAGAAAAGGCTTATGCCAGTCTAGCTGAGATTCCTTTCCCTGTAGATATCGTCAATGTCTATCGTCGTAGTGAGTTTCTGCCCGATGTGGCACGAGATTTTCTCAAGGCTGATGCTAAGATTTTCTGGGCGCAACTAGGACTTGAAAGTCTAGAAGCGGAAGAAATCTTGCGTGCTGGAGGTTGCAATGATATCGTGATGAACCGTTGTATTAAGAGAGAACATACACGCTTAATTCTTGAACAATAAAAAGGTAGCTTGCGGGCTACCTTTTGTCTTATGTGACTTTCAGTCCGTCTCGCTCCGTTAGGTGCGAGACAAAAAAACCACCCGCTATGCGGGTGCGCATCGAAGGTTATACCAAAAAACTCCAAACGCGATACAATTAAGGTGTTCAAGCCAATTGTAAAGCGAAAGGAGAAAAATATGGCTCAAAAAGCACATAGTTTATCACACACAAAATGGATGTGTAAATATCACATTGTGTTCACCCCTAAGTATAGATGAAAAGTGATCTATAATCAATATCGAAGTAGTTTGGGAGAAATATTCCATAGATTATGTAGTTATAAAGGTGTTGAGATTATCGAGGGCCATTTAATGCCAGATCATGTTCATATGTTGGTAAGTATTCCACCTAGAATTAGTATTTCAAGTTTCATGGGATATTTAAAAGGTAAAAGCGCTCTAATGATGTTCGATAAACACGCAAATCTGAAATATAAGTTTGGAAATCGACATTTTTGGGCAGAGGGATATTATGTGAGTACAGTTGGCCTCAATGAAGCCACAATTAGGAAATATATTCAAGATTAAAGAAATTATCCAGTGGATGATTTCTTCACGAGTATAAAAAATTGAGAACGAGTAAAGCATGATATAGCACTAGATAAATTAAGTGTTAAAGAATATGAGGATCCCTTTAGGGATAGTGGTAAGTAATACTCACGCCTCTTTAAGAGGCAAGTGACGAGTCAAGAGCAATGAGGCTTGAACAAGGTGAAAGCCAGAGTCTTTAGGCGCTGGCTAGTTATCTGGGCTTATAGCCCTGGTACAAATCACCCGTTTGACGGGTGGTCATGATTAGAAAATACCGATGAGCGTTTGCATGCCGAGGCTAGTCAGGATGATGGCAATCCAGCAGAGGGCACCAAGAAGAATGGATTTACCGCTGGACTTAATCATAGCAATGAGATTGGTTTTGAGGCCGATAGCGCTCATGGCCATGATGATGAGGAATTTAGATAGTTGTTTGAGAGGTGCAAAGAAGCTACTGCTGACACCGAAGGAAGTAAGGAAGGTGGTTAGCAGGGAAGCTAGGATAAAGTAGAGAATGAAAACAGGGAAGATTTTTTTAAGTTTTACTCCTTGGTTGTTGCCTTGTTGACGGCTTTGCCAGTAGGAGAGGAAGAGAGTGATGGGAATGATAGCTAAGGTGCGTGTCAATTTGACAATAGTAGCAGACTCAAGAGTGTTTGTGTGGTAAAGACTATCCCAGGCGCTGGCAGTGGCTGTTACAGAGGAAGTATCATTGACTGCAGTACCTGCAAAGAGGGAGAAGCCCTCGTTTGATAGGTGAAGCCAGGTTCCTAGGGTTGGGAAAATAAGAGCTGCCAAGACATTGAAGAAAAAGATAACAGAAATGGCTTGGGCCACTTCTTTTTCCTTGGCGTGAATAACAGGAGCAGTCGCTGCAATGGCAGAACCGCCACAGATAGAAGATCCAACTCCAATCAAGGTAGCTAGCTTTGTATCTAGGTTAAAAAAGCGCTGGAAGAGATAAGCGATGATCAACGCAATAGAAATAGTTGAGAGGATGACAGGGAGTGAAGATTTTCCAACTGCGAAAACTTGAGAGATATTGAGTCCAAACCCAAGCAAGATAACAGCATACTGAAGCAATTTTTTGGAGCTATAAGTCAAACCAGCATCCAGTTGTTTATAGGGAGTGAGAAAGGGGTAGAGAATCATTCCGATAAAAATGGCGAAAACAGGTGCTCCCACAACAGGCAGAAAGCCTCCTAAAACCCAAGAGATGATAGAAATGATCAGACAGACTAACAGTCCTGCCCAATTTTTTGATAGAAATGACATAAAAACCTCCTAAAATAAATACTCCTTATTATAATCTTATCTGTCAGAAAAGTAAAATAGAAAGTAGGAATAAGGTTGTAAATTAACGGAATTTTGCGGTCAGAGAGCTTTTGTAGTATAATAGATATATGTTCTTTGATCAAGGAGGATATATATGGACTTAACCAAACGCTTTAATAAACAATTAGATAAGATACAAGTTTCCTTGATTCGTCAGTTTGACCAGGCTATTTCTGAGATTCCTGGGGTTCTACGTCTGACATTGGGAGAGCCTGACTTTACAACTCCAGACCATGTTAAGGAGGCGGCTAAGCGCGCCATTGACCAAAATCAATCCTACTATACAGGGATGAGTGGTTTGATGACCTTACGCCAGGCAGCTAGTGATTTTGTAAGAGAAAAATACCAGCTTGACTATAATCCAGAGAATGAAATCTTGGTCACAATTGGTGCGACAGAGGCTCTATCAGCTACTTTGACAGCTATTTTAGAAGAGGGTGACAAGGTTCTCTTGCCAGCTCCTGCCTATCCAGGTTATGAACCAATTGTTAATCTAGTTGGTGCAGAGATTGTCGAGATTGATACGACTGAAAATGGTTTTGTCTTGACTCCTGAAATGCTGGAGAAGGCAATTTTGGAGCAGGGTGACAAGCTCAAAGCAGTCATTCTTAATTATCCAGCCAACCCTACAGGAATTACTTATAGTCGCGAACAGTTGGAAGCCTTGGCTGACGTTTTACGCAAGTATGAGATTTTCGTTGTCTGTGATGAGGTCTACTCAGAATTAACTTATACAGGGGAAAATCATGTATCTTTGGGGACTATGCTGAGAGATCAGGCCATTATCATCAATGGTCTATCCAAATCTCATGCTATGACAGGTTGGCGTTTAGGCTTTATCTTCGCACCAGCAAACTTCACAGCCCAACTCATCAAGAGTCACCAGTACTTGGTCACTGCCGCAAATACCATGGCTCAACATGCTGCGGTAGAAGCCTTGACGGCTGGTAAGAACGATGCAGAGCCGATGAAGAAGGAGTATATCCAACGTCGGGACTACATTATCGAGAAGATGACTGACCTTGGTTTTGAAATCATCAAGCCAGACGGTGCTTTTTATATCTTTGCTAAGATTCCAGCAGGCTATAATCAAGATTCCTTTGCTTTTCTGAAGGATTTTGCTCAGAAGAAGGCTGTTGCCTTTATCCCTGGTGCAGCTTTTGGTCAATATGGAGAAGGTTATGTGCGCTTGTCTTATGCGGCTAGTATGGAAACCATCAGAGAGGCTATGAAACGTCTTGAGGAGTACATGAGAGAAGCATGATTCAGTCTATTACGAGTCAGGGGTTGGTGCTCTACAATCGTAATTTTCGTGAGGATGACAAGCTAGTCAAGATTTTTACAGAGCAGGTCGGTAAGCGCATGTTTTTTGTCAAACATGCCGGTCAATCCAAACTGGCTCCAGTTATTCAACCTTTGGTGCTGGCTCGTTTTCTTTTACGAATCAATGATGATGGGCTTAGTTATATTGAAGACTATCATGAGGTGATGACCTTTCCAAAAATCAATAGTGATCTCTTTGTCATGGCCTATGCGACCTATGTGGCAGCTCTGGCAGATGCTAGTTTGCAGGACAATCAACAGGATGCTCCCTTGTTTGCTTTTTTACAAAAGACTTTAGAGTTGATGGAAGAGGGTTTGGATTATCAAGTTTTGACTAATATTTTTGAAATTCAGATTTTGACACGTTTTGGGATCAGTCTTAACTTTAATGAGTGTGTCTTTTGCCATCGGGTCGGTCAGGCTTTTGACTTTTCTTTCAAATATGGCGCTTGCTTATGTCCTGAGCATTATCATGAGGATGAGAAACGTTGTCATCTGAATCCAAACATTCCCTATCTGCTCAATCAATTTCAAGCTATTAACTTTGAGACTTTAGAGACTATTTCTCTCAAGCCTGAAATCAAGCAAGAATTGCGTCAGTTCATGGATCAAATTTATGAAGAATACGTAGGAATTCACCTAAAATCAAAGAAATTTATTGATTCCCTAGCTGATTGGGGACAATTACTAAAAGAGGAAGACAAATGAAAAAAATCGCAGTAGATGCAATGGGTGGCGATTATGCACCTCAAGCTATTGTAGAGGGAGTCAATCAAGCCCTTGCTGACTTTTCAGATATTGAGATTCAACTTTACGGAGATGAAAGTAAAATTAAGCAATATCTAACAGCTACAGATCGCATCAGTATTATCCATACAGATGAGAAAATTGATTCAGACGATGAACCAACAAAAGCCATCCGTAAGAAGAAAAATGCAAGCATGGTCTTGGCGGCCAAGGCCGTCAAAGATGGGGAGGCAGATGCCGTGCTCTCTGCAGGAAATACCGGTGCTTTGCTAGCGGCAGGATTTTTCATCGTTGGTCGCATCAAGAATATTGACCGACCTGGACTTATGTCAACCTTACCAACAGTTGATGGGAAAGGTTTTGATATGCTAGATCTCGGTGCCAATGCAGAAAACACAGCCCATCATCTTCATCAATATGCCATCCTAGGTTCTTTCTACGCTAAAAATGTTCGTGGAATTGCAAAACCACGAGTTGGTTTGCTTAATAACGGGACAGAGAGCAGTAAGGGAGATCCACTCCGCAAGGAAACTTATGACTTGCTAGTAGCTGATGAGAGTTTGAACTTTATCGGTAATGTGGAAGCGCGTGATTTGATGGAGGGTGTTGCAGATGTTGTCGTGGCAGACGGTTTCACGGGAAACGCTGTGCTAAAATCCATCGAAGGTACAGCCATGGGAATCATGAGCTTACTTAAAAATGCTATTACAGGTGGTGGACTTCGAGCAAAACTTGGTGCTCTTCTTCTCAAGGATAGCCTTAGAGGTTTGAAAAAGCAGCTCAACTATTCAGATGTTGGGGGTGCAGTCTTGTTTGGTGTTAAGGCGCCTGTTGTCAAGACTCATGGCTCAAGTGATGCCAAGGCTGTGTACAGTACGATTCGTCAGATTCGTACCATGCTAAAAACAGACGTAGTTGCTCAAACTGCGCATGAATTTTCAGGAGAATAATATATATGACAGAAAAAGAAATTTTTGACCGTATCGTGACCATTATCCAAGAACGTCAAGGAGAAGACTTTGTAGTCACAGAGGCCTTGAGCTTGAAGGATGATTTGGATGCTGATTCGGTAGATTTGATGGAATTTGTTCTAACCGTTGAGGATGAATTTGGAATTGAAATCAGTGATGAAGAAATCGACCATCTTCAAAGTGTGGCAGATGTATTGAAAGCCATTAAAGATAAAATCTAATATATAGCAACATGCAAGTCATGTTGTTTTTTTATTTCTCGAAAAAAGATATAGTCAATTGAAACAAGAACAAGACAAAAGAGCCTCGAAAAAAGGGCTCTATAATTTCTGTAGTGGGTAAATCCCCTATAGATATTATGGAGCCTATTTTGTTGTAGAAAAAAAGTCCCATAAGACCTATAATGAAAAGCAACCAAACCATCATTAGAAAGAATCTTATGG
>NZ_JASHDM010000019.1:0-20706 GCF_047463655.1 Streptococcus infantis | reverse complement strand
CTTCCGGAACTTTGAAAACTTTAAAACTAGAATCCTCATTGCTTTGAACATCAAAAAGGAGAGAACCATGTTGGTCCTCTCCAGGTTATAACTTTTCATCAACCCACTACAGTTGACAAAGAGCCATTTTTTATAGGTTTATTTTAATCAAAGTAAAGCAAATCTTTGCTGGTGCTTGTGAAGAGGTCAAAACCGTCTTTGGTAACAACACCGCAGTCTTCGATACGAACTCCGACTTTACCAGGGATGTAGATACCAGGTTCAACTGAGAAGCACATGCCTTCTTCGATAACCATGTCGTTTCCTTCCATGATAGATGGGAATTCGTGTACATCCATACCGATACCGTGACCGAGGCGGTGATTGAAGTACTCACCGTAGCCAGCTTTTTCGATCACTTCACGAGCTGCGCGGTCTACTTCATGAGCTGTCACACCAGGTTTGATAAAGTCAAGGGCAGCTTGTTGGGCTTCAAGAGTCAAGTTGTAAATATCTTTCTTGAATTGGTCAGGTTTACCAACAGCGACTGTACGAGTCATATCTGATGCATAACCATTCACCATCACACCGAGGTCAAAGAGGAGAAGGGCATTGTTTTCAACCTTGTTAGCTCCAGGGATACCATGCGGATTTGCAGCATTATCACCTGTTAAAACCATAGTATCAAAACTCATTTCGTAGCCTTCACGTTTCATAGCAAAGTCGATTTGCGCAATGATATCAGTTTCCGTATTATCAAGAGAGATATTATCAAAACCAACTTTAACAGACTTGTCGGCGTAAACACCTGCAACCATCATCTTTTGCACTTCGTCTGCTGATTTGATCAAGCGCATGCGCTGGATTAGTGGAGTCAAGTTTTCAAATTCAGCAGCTTCAAAGACAGATCTTAAACCGTGGTATTTAGTCAAGATGAGATTATCAAACTCAACTGCTACACGTTTGAAATCAAGCTGTGGCAAGGCATTTTGGATTTTTTTCCAAGGATTTTCAGAGTCCACATAACCAACTACTGGGAATGAAACAGTGCTAGTTGCACGCTCAACCTCAAGTGCTGGAACGAAGAGAAGTGGTTCTTGGTTTCCAAGGACAAAGAGGAACATTTGGCGTTCGTGGGGATCACTGTAAAAGCCAGTGAGGTAATTGATAGTGACGGGGTCAGATACGACTGCGACGTCTAACTTTTCAGATTCGAGATATGTTACAATTTGTTGTAATTTAGACATATGTTACCTTCTTTCTACCCCTCTATTTTTGCAAAAATTAGTAGAAAATGCAAGGGAGAAGGGGAAAAGAAACTAAAAAAATTCCAACAGCTAATAGCATGTTGGAATCTAAATATTAATTGAAGTCTGCCTTGCTTTTAACATCGCTGTATTCTTCAGCAACTTCTTGGCTAAGGATATCCTCATAAGCTGGAAGGTCGATATCCTGACCATATTTTTTCTTAAGAGCAGTAGTGACCAACCGATAGGCTAGGTTGGCATTACGAGATAAGATAGGCCCGTGGAAATAAGAACCAAAGACATTTTTATAGTGAACACCTTCACCGACCTTTTCTTCATTGTTTCCATTTCCATAAACAACTTGGCCAAGCGGTTTTTGGTCCTCTGAAAGGAAGGTGCGGCCTTGGTGGTTTTCAAAGCCATAGTAGGTTTCATTAAACTCTTCATTATGAATTTTAATGTCACCGATGAAGCGGTTGTTGGTTTGGTTAAGGGTGTAATGTCCCATGACACCTAGACCTTCGATGCGTCTTCCAGAAGCTTCAATATAGTATTGGCCTAATAGCTGGAAGCCACCACAGATAGCTAGGACAACCCCATCATTTTGGATAAAGTTGTCAATGCTCTCTTTTTTATCTGGCAAATCACCAGCAATGATGCTCTGTTCAAAGTCCTGACCGCCACCGAAAAAGGCAATATCGTAGTGATGTTCATCGAAATCATCATGGAGAGAAACGATGTCAACTGTTACGTGAGCACCCAGCTTTTCAGCGACGTACTTGAGCATGAGGATATTCCCGTTATCTCCGTAGGTGTTCATGAGATTCCCATAGAGGTGGGCGATATTTAGCTGGTACGGATAGTTGCTGTCTTTTGAGGAAAGTGAAGTATAAACCATTAGTTCATCTCCTTTCTAACAAGCTGACGATTGGCTAGTAATTCTCGAAATTCCAGCATAGCCGTATATGTCGCAAGGATATAGGCATGCTTGCAGTCTTGAGCTTCGATTGTTTTGAGAACTTGTTCCAGGCTACTTGTTTCAGTGATTTTATCAGCTGGATAACCAGTTACTCGAAGACGACGAGCAATTTCAGAATGACGAACTCCACCTGCATTGATTTCAGGAATGTCCATATCAGTAATTTGCTCAAAGTCAGCATCCCAAATCCAGCTGGTATCAATCCCGTCCGCGTAGTTGGCATTGAGGAGAACAGATAGACTAAATGGGTAAGGAGCGAGTTTGATCATTTCGATGGCCTGGGTAGCACCAACAGGATTTTTAATAAGAACCAGTGTGCACTCCTTGTCACCGATATGGAAGGTTTCTTGGCGTCCAAAGACAGCACGGCTCTTGTCAAAACCTTGCTTGATAAGTTGTGGCTCAGCTCCGAGGAAGCGAGCAATAGCAACCGCAGCCAGAGCATTGTAGATGTTGTAGAGACCGCCGATTTGAATACCGTATTCTTGACCGTCGATGACAAAGCGAGAGCGATTGTTGGTCAATTCAACCAGTTCAGTCAGACGATAATCCAGCTCAGGACGCTTGCATCCACAATTATCACAGATATAAGCTCCCAAGTTGGCATATGTATTTAGCTCATATTTCAAAATACTTTGACATTCAGGGCAGAGGATACCTTCAGTATTGTAGTGAGCAAGCTTTGCTGGACCTTTTTCCAAATCAAAACCAAAATACTGAACAGGATTTGGAATTGTAGGTTTGTAGAAAAGAGGACTGTCACCATTCAGCAGAACAGTAGCAGTAGGAACTTTTCGAATAGCGTCCAAAATCATGTTGTAGGTCGTATAGATCTCACCGTATCGGTCCATCTGATCACGGAAGATATTAGTGATAACGAAAAGGCTAGGCTGGATGTAGTCACAGATACGTGAGAGACTAGCTTCGTCGATTTCAAGGACTGCAATATTTTTTCCAGTTTTTGAAGATTTGGCAGTCAAGAAGGTAGTTGTAATCCCTGTGATCATGTTGGCACCACTTGGATTGGTCAAAACTTGACCATAAATTTCCTTTAGGATACCAACAGTGAGAGCGGTCGTCAAAGTTTTTCCATTGGTACCAGTTACTACAACAATCTCATAGTTCTTTGCTAAATGTTGTAAAATATCTTTATCAAGTTGAAGGGCAAGTTTTCCAGGGAGAGTACTTCCACGTCCAAGACGACTCAAAATAAAATGAGAAGAACGCCCAGCAAGAAGGCCCAAAGTAGTTTTTAATTTCATGTTTCTATTATATCATAAATGCTGAAAAAGACAGATTTGAGATTTTAGAAAAAGAAAAACAGCCCAAGGAGGGCTGTTCGATGCGATGAAATTTCAACTTAAATCGCAAATAAGTCATTCAAGTTCTCAGCCAAGGTTGGGTGAGTGAAGATTTGTTTTGTGAAGTAAGTGTATGGGATTTTGTTGTCCATAGCAACAGTAATGATGTTGATGATTTCTTGTGATCCTTCAGAGAAGATAGTTGCACCGAGAATTTCTTTGGTTTCAGTATTGACAACTGCTTTGAAGGCTCCACGAAGGTCTCCGTTTACGTGACCACGAGGCATAGCAGCGACAGGAATTTCCTTAACAGCATATGGAAGTTTCAAATCAGCTGCTTGGCTTTCAGTCAAACCAACTTGTGATAGGGCAGGTGTGATAAACATAGTGTTTGGCACATTGAGACGGTCTTCAAGTGTGTAGCTACCATCACCAGCAAGGTAGCTGTAGACAACACGGAAGTCATCAAGTGAAATGTAAGTGAATTGAAGGCCACCGTTGACATCTCCAACTGCAAAGACACCAGGAACGTTTGTTTGACAATGTTTGTCTACTTTAATAGCCCCACGTTCAGTAAGTTCAATATCTGTATTTTCCAGTTGAAGTGGCTCTACGTTTGGTTTACGTCCAGTTGCGTAAAGAAGGACATCGAAACGGTAGGTTTCGTTTTCAGTTACGACAAGGACTTGGTCGCCATCATTTTTGATTTCAGTAGTACGGATATTTTGAAGCAATTCAATACCGTCTTCTTCCATGTATTGTTTAGCAAGAGAAGCGATGGAAGGTTCAGCGCGTGGTAAGAAAGTGTCCATAGCATCTAGGACTGTTACCTTGCTGCCAAGTTTATTGTAAAGACCTGCAAATTCAAGACCGATATTACCACCACCGAGGATACCAAGTTTTTCTGGTAATTGTTCCAAGTTTTGGATACCAGTTGAATCAAAGACATTTTTGCTAGTTGCTAGACCTGGGATTGGCAATACGTTTGAAACAGCACCAGTGTTGATGACGATTGTTTCAGCAGTTAGTTCTTGTTTTTCGTCACCAGCTTGAATTTCGATGACTTTATTAGAAACAAAGTGAGCTTCAGCATCAATGATATCAACTCCAGTACCAGCGATCGTAGCATAATTTTTACCGTTAAGGCGACCAGTGATAGTGTTTTTGGTAGCAATGACTTCTTCAAATGGCAAGTCTTTCTCAGCAGCAACTAGCAAGGTTTTAGTTGGGATACAACCGATATTGATACAAGTTCCGCCGTACATCGCCTTACTACGTTCGATAAGGGCAACTTTTTTACCAGCAGAAGCCAGCTTAGCAGCCAGAGTTTTACCTGCCTTACCAAATCCAATAACAATTAAATCGTATGTTAACATTTTTATTCCTCCTGTTCGATTTTCATTCTAGCACAAGAAAAAAACTTTTGCACAAATCTGCTACGGAAAATAGTTTCAGGAACCGAATGCTCTAACAAATACTTTTTGAGTGAAGCAAATCGAAAGAAAATCGTTTACATGATTTAATCGGGAGGTTAGACTATCTTTTGCCCCTCTCTTATGTTATACTAGATAGGTTGCAAAGAAAGCAGTACTTTTCTTTTGTGGAAAAGAAGCAACACGGTCTTTCATAAAAGATATGAAAGTACGTCATGACAAGAAAAGTATAAACTAAGCGCTATAGGATGGCTTCGCACCATCTTTAGAAAGAAGAATAACGTGAAATTTAATGAATTTAACCTTTCTGCTGATTTATTGGCAGAAATTGAAAAAGCAGGATTTGTAGAAGCAAGTCCTATCCAAGAGCAAACTATTCCTTTGGCTCTTGAAGGAAAAGATGTTATCGGTCAAGCACAGACTGGTACAGGTAAAACAGCAGCCTTTGGCTTACCAACCCTTGAAAAAATTCGTACAGAAGAAGCAACTATCCAAGCTTTGGTGATTGCCCCAACTCGTGAACTGGCTGTTCAAAGCCAAGAAGAGCTTTTCCGCTTTGGTCGAAGCAAGGGAGTCAAAGTCCGCTCAGTATATGGTGGATCAAGCATTGAAAAACAAATCAAGGCTCTTAAATCAGGTGCGCATATCGTAGTTGGAACGCCTGGTCGTCTCCTAGACTTGATTAAACGCAAGGCCTTGAAATTGCAGGATATTGAAACCTTGATCTTAGACGAAGCAGATGAAATGCTGAACATGGGATTCCTCGAAGACATCGAAGCCATCATCTCTCGTGTCCCAGAAAATCGTCAAACCTTGCTCTTTTCAGCAACTATGCCAGATGCTATCAAACGTATTGGTGTTCAGTTCATGAAAGAACCTGAGCATGTGAAAATTGCTGCTAAAGAATTAACAACAGAACTGGTAGACCAGTACTATATCCGCGTTAAGGAACAAGAAAAATTTGATACCATGACTCGTCTTATGGATGTTGATCAACCTGAGTTGTCAATCGTCTTCGGTCGTACTAAACGTCGTGTGGATGAGTTGACTCGTGGGCTTAAAATCCGTGGTTTCCGTGCAGAAGGGATTCATGGAGATTTGGACCAAAACAAACGCCTTCGTGTCCTTCGTGATTTTAAAAATGGCAACCTTGATGTCTTAGTTGCAACAGACGTGGCTGCTCGTGGTTTGGATATTTCAGGTGTGACTCATGTTTACAACTATGATATCCCACAAGATCCTGAGAGTTATGTTCACCGTATTGGTCGTACAGGTCGTGCAGGTAAGTCAGGTCAATCTATTACCTTCGTTTCACCTAATGAAATGGGTTACCTCCAAATCATTGAGAACTTGACTAAGAAACGTATGAAAGGTCTCAAACCTGCAAGTGCAGAAGAAGCCTTCCAAGCTAAGAAGCAAGTAGCTCTTAAGAAAATTGAACGTGATTTTGCGAATGAGGAGATTCGTAGCAACTTTGAGAAGTTTGGCAAGGATGCTCGTCAATTAGCCTCAGAATTCAGCCCAGAAGAATTGGCTATGTATATCCTCAGCTTAACTGTTCAAGACCCAGATAGTCTTCCTGAGGTTGAGATTGCACGTGAAAAACCTTTACCATTTAAACCATCTGGTGGTGGCTTTGGTGGCAAAGGTAAGGGAGGTCGTCGTGGAGATGACCGTCGCGATCGAGATCGCCGTCGCGACAATCGACGTGGTGAACGTCGAGATGACTTCAAAAAAGGCAGTCGCAAAAACGACCGCTTTGAGAAGGAAAACCGTTACCGTAAGGATAATAAAAAACCACGCAATACTTCAAGCGAGAAGAAAACTGGTTTTGTAATCCGTAACAAGGGCGATAAATAATAAAAAAGCGGTTCACTGAGGTGGATCGCTTTTATATATAAGGAGACCGAGAGTTACGTAAAAATTAATACTAGAAGTCATATCTATATATTTGTTATCTTGTAATATTATATTATCAAAAAATGGAGAAGCTGTCAACAAGAAAATTGAAAAAAATATAAAAAATTGCAAATGTAAGAGAATTGCAATGCAATAAGCAATTTTCAGATAATTATTGAAATAAAGACAGTTTTGTGATATAATGGAAGCGATTAAATACGAGGTGAAAAATGGCACATTTATTAGAAAAAACGAGAAAAATCACATCTATCTTAAAGCGTTCGGAGGAGCAACTACAGGATGAACTTCCCTATAATGCCATTACACGTCAATTAGCCGATATCATCGACTGCAATGCTTGTATCGTCAATAGCAAGGGGCGTTTGTTGGGCTACTTTATGCGCTATAAAACAAACACCGATCGTGTAGAGCAGTTCTTCCAAACAAAGATTTTCCCTGAGGACTATATCCAAGGGGCAAATATGATCTACGATACGGAGGCCAACCTCCCTGTGGAACATGATTTGACTATTTTCCCAACTGAAAGTCGCTTAGACTTCCCAGATGGTTTAACAACTATTGCTCCAATCCACGTTTCTGGGATTCGATTGGGTTCTTTGATTATTTGGCGAAATGACAAGAAATTCGAAGATGAGGATTTGATCCTTGTTGAGATTGCCAGCACGGTGGTTGGTATTCAGCTTTTGAACTTCCAACGTGAAGAAGATGAGAAAAATATCCGCCGTCGCACAGCAGTGACTATGGCGGTCAATACACTTTCTTACTCTGAGTTACGAGCAGTATCAGCTATTTTGGGTGAATTGAATGGCAATGAAGGACAATTAACTGCGTCAGTCATTGCAGACCGTATCGGTATTACGCGCTCTGTGATTGTCAATGCTCTTCGGAAGCTCGAATCAGCAGGGATTATTGAAAGTCGTTCATTAGGTATGAAGGGAACTTATCTAAAAGTTTTAATCCCAGATATTTTTGAAGAAGTGAAACAGAGGGACTATTAATGGCTAAGGCTTTAATTTCGATTGACTATACAGAAGATTTTGTAGCGGATCATGGAAAATTGACAGCAGGAGCTCCTGCTCAAGCAATATCAGAAGCAATTAATCAGGTAACTAGATTAGCATTTGACCGTGGAGATTATATTTTCTTTACCATTGATGCTCATGAGGAAAATGATGTCTTTCATCCAGAAAGTAAACTATTTCCCCCTCATAATCTGATTGGGACTAGCGGGCGTAACCTATATGGTAAGTTAGCTGAATTTTATCAGGAACAGGCCCAGGATAGTCGTGTTTTCTGGATGGACAAACGTCACTATTCGGCTTTTTCTGGCACAGATTTGGATATCCGTCTGAGAGAGCGTCGCGTGGATACAGTCATCTTAACAGGAGTTCTTACAGATATTTGTGTCTTGCATACGGCTATCGATGCCTATAATCTTGGGTATCAGATAGAAGTTGTCAAGCCAGCAGTCGCATCCATTTGGCCTGAAAACCATCAGTTTGCACTTGGACATTTTAAGAATACATTAGGAGCGAAACTCCTTGATGAAAACCTCGTTGAAATCAAAGAATAATGTATTCAAAAAAACTGAAAAAAATCTGAAAAAAGTGTTGACAAAGATTATGAAAGTTGATATACTAGTAAAGTAATCGACGCGGGGATGGCGGAATTGGCAGACGCGCAGGACTAAGGATCCTGTGACCGCTTTAGGTCGTGAGGGTTCAAGTCCCTCTCTCCGCATAGGAAAAGAGTTAGCTTTGGCTAGCTCTTTATTTTTATATAAACAAGGGCAAAGATTTTGCTCTTTTTTTGTGATTTCATAAACATTTCATATTTGAATATTATAATGGTTTTACAAATATGGAGGTGCTATATGAATCCCATTCAAAGAGCTTGGGCTTACGTCAGCAGAAAACGACTGAGAAGTTTCATATTATTCTTGATTCTATTTGTCTTATTGGCTGGAATATCGGCTTGTTTGACGCTCATGAAGTCCAACAAAACAGTAGAAAATAATCTCTATCGCTCACTGAATACGTCTTTTTCTATTAAAAGAATAGAAGCAGATCAGACTTTTCAACTGTCTCAATTAGATGACCTTAAAAAGATAAAGGGTCTTGAGAAGATTTCACCTGAGCTAGAAACAATAGCCAAGTTAACTGACAAAGAAGTCGTTACTGGAGAACAAAGTATCCAAAGGGATGATTTGACAGAGGCTGAAAAAAATCTTATCAGTTTGATTGCTTTGGAAGATTCTTCCAAGGATGTTTCTTTTACAAGTTCCGCCTTTACCCTTAAAGAAGGGAGACGTATCGAAAAAGGAGATAGTCAGAAAATCTTAGTCCATGAAGAATTAGCTAAGAAGAATAACTTAAAACTTGGGGATAAGATTAGTTTAAATCCTGGTCAAGTTGAAGGAAATAGTGGACAAAGGCTAGACTATGAAATCGTAGGTATTTTCTCAGGTAAGAAGCAAGAGAAATTTACCGGTCTCTCATCAGACTTTAGTGAAAACACGGTCTATACAGACTACGAAAGTAGCCAAACTCTTCTTGGAAATAAGGAAGCTCAAGTTACTGACGCTCGTTTCTATCTAGAAAATCCAAAAGATATGGATAGAATCATTCAAGAGGTTGAAAAATTATCTCTGGAAAACCAAGGTTACCAAGTCGAAAAGGAAAATAAGGCTTTTGAACAAATCAAGGATTCAGTTTCGACCTTCCAAACCTTCCTACAGATTTTCCTCTATGGCATTATGATTGCTGGTGTAGGAGCGCTGATCTTGGTCTTATCACTTTGGTTACGAGAGCGAGTCTACGAGGTTGGTATTTTATTGGCACTAGGTAAGGGAAAAAGAAAAATCTTTAGCCAATTCTGCCTGGAAGTCATCCTAGTTTCATTGGCATCTATTTTGCCGGCATTTGTAGCTGGAAATGCCATTACTTCCTATCTCTTGAAGACTGTACTAGCAAATGGCGACCAAGTTGCCCTACAAGATACGCTAGCAAAAGCAACGAACCTTTCAACAAGTCTTCTATCATTTGGAGAATCTTATATTTTCCTACTTATAATTAGCTGCTTGTCAGTTGCACTTTGTTTCCTATTTTTATTTAGAAAATCACCGAAAGAAATTTTATCATCCATCAGTTAATAAAGGAGAAATCATGACTTTACTACAATTACAAGATCTTACTTATCGTTATAAGAACACTGCAGAAGCAGTATTATATAAAATTAATTACGATTTTGAACCAGGCAAGTTTTATAGTATTATCGGAGAATCAGGAGCCGGGAAATCCACACTCTTGTCTCTATTAGCAGGACTTGATAGCCCAGTCGAAGGAGCTATCTTATTCGAAGGCAAGGATATTCGTGAACAAGGATATTCTTATCACCGTATGCACCACATTTCCCTTGTTTTTCAAAACTATAACCTGATTGATTATCTTTCTCCATTGGAAAATATCCGCTTGGTTAATAAAAAAGCTAGCAAGGATACCCTTCTTGAACTTGGTTTAGATGAAAGTCAAATCAAGCGGAATGTTCTCCAATTATCAGGTGGACAGCAACAACGGGTTGCCATTGCTCGTAGTCTTGTATCGGAAGCACCAGTGATTTTAGCAGATGAACCAACAGGAAACTTGGATCCTAAGACTGCTGGAGATATCATCGATTTGCTCAAATCTCTCGCTGAGAAAACAGGCAAGTGTGTGATCGTTGTGACCCACAGTAAGGAAGTGGCACAGGCGTCAGATATTACACTTGAATTGAAGGATAAGAAACTGACTGAAACAAGAAAAAATAGTAACTAAAACTTTTAAACATATTAAAAACTGAAGTAAATCTAGAAAGGAATCTTATGTTACACAACGCATTTGCCTATGTCACAAGAAAATTTTTTAAGTCGCTTGTGATCTTTCTTATCATTCTCTTGATGGCTAGTTTGAGTTTGGTCGGCTTGTCTATCAAGGGTGCGACAGCCAAGGCTTCTCAAGAAACCTTTAAAAATATCACCAATAGTTTCTCCATGCAAATCAACCGCAGGGTCAATCAAGGAACTCCACGTGGTGCGGGGAATATCAAGGGTGAAGATATCAAAAAAATTACTGAAAATAAGGCCATTGAATCCTACATCAAACGGATTAATGCTATCGGTGATTTGACAGGCTATGAACTGATTGAAACTCCTGAAACCAAGAAAAATCTAACTGCAGATCGAGCTCAACGTTTTGGAAGTAGCTTGATGATAACAGGTGTCAATGACTCTTCTAAGGAAGATAAATTTGTATCAGGTTCTTACAAACTTGTTGAAGGTGAGCACTTAACAAATGATGATAAACACCAGATTCTCATGCATAAAGACCTGGCTGCTAAACACGGTTGGAAAGTAGGAGACAAGGTCAAACTCAACTCCAATATCTACGATGCCGATAATGAGAAAGGAGCTAAGGAAACAGTAGAAGTAACGATCAAAGGACTTTTTGATGGACATAACAAATCTGCTGTGACCTACTCACAAGAACTTTATGAGAATACAGCTATCACAGATATTCACACAGCTGCCCAACTCTATGGTTATACAGAAGATACAGCTATTTATGGAGATGCTACCTTCTTTGTAGCTGGAGATAAGAACCTAGATACTGTCATGCAAGAATTAGGCTCTATCAACGGTATCAACTGGAAGATGTATACCTTGATTAAGAGTTCATCTAACTATCCTGCCCTTGAACAATCTATCTCAGGGATGTACAAGATGGCTAATCTTCTCTTCTGGGGTAGCTTGAGCTTCTCTGTTCTTCTACTGGCTCTCTTACTGACACTATGGATTAACGCCCGTCGTAAAGAGGTTGGAATTCTCCTTTCAATTGGTCTTAAACAAGCAAGTATTCTAGGTCAATTTATCACAGAAGCAGTTATGATTGCAATTCCAGCACTCATTTCAGCTTACTTCTTAGCTAACTATACTGCTCGTGCCATTGGAAATACTGTTCTTGCAAATGTCACATCAGATGTTGCCAAGCAGGCTAGTAAGGCAGCCCAAGCCTCTAATCTCGGTGGTGGTGCAGAAGTGGACGGCTTTAGCAAGACACTTTCAAGTCTGGATATTTCCATTCAACCTTCTGACTTTGCCATCATCTTTGTACTTGGCTTGGTTCTAGTAGTACTTGTTATGGCACTTGCTTCAAGCAATCTCCTCTTTAAACAACCAAAAGAACTCTTGTTGGATAGTGAATAAAAAACCTGCTACCTATTCTCACTCAAATGAGATATAATATAGGTAGCATTTTTGATAGAAAAGGATTTATATGAAAATTCTAATTGTAGAAGATGAAGACATGATCCGCGAGGGAATTAGTGACTATTTGACGGATTGTGGCTATGAAACCATTCAGGCAGCAGATGGCCTTGAGGCCTTAGAACAATTTTCCAATCACCAAGTTGCTCTGATTCTCCTAGATATTCAAATGCCGAAACTCAATGGTTTAGAGGTTTTGTCAGAAATCCGTAAAAGCAGTCAAGTACCAGTCTTGATGTTGACAGCCTTTCAGGACGAAGAATATAAGATGAGTGCCTTTGCTGCATTAGCAGATGGTTATTTGGAAAAGCCTTTTTCTCTATCTTTGTTAAAAGTACGAGTGGATGCCATCTTTAAACGTTATTATGATACCGGTCGTATTTTTACCTATAGGGACACCCAGGTAGACTTTGACAGTTATAGCGCCAAAGTGGCTGGTCAAGAAGTTGCAGTGAATGCAAAAGAACTGGAAATTTTAGACTATCTGGTTAAAAATGAAGGTCGAGCCTTAACACGGTCGCAGATTATCGATGCTGTTTGGAAGATGACAGATGAAGTCCCTTTTGACAGAGTAATCGATGTCTATATCAAGGAACTACGGAAAAAATTGGATTTAGACTGTATTCTTACCGTTCGCAATGTTGGTTATAAATTGGAGAGAAAATGAGACGTTCAGGTTTATTTAAAAAAATTTTTATCTATACCTTCTCGGTATTTTCTACTTTGGTCATTTGTTTGCATTTGGCCATCTATTTTCTCTTTCCTCCGACCTATCTCAGTCACCGTCAGGAGAGTATCGGGCAAAAGGCTACAGAAATTGCCCAGTCTCTCCAAGGCAAAGATAGTCAAGCTATTCAGGAAGTCCTTGAACTTTATTCTAAAAGCAGTGATATTAAGGGAGCTGTTAAGGGAGAGATGACTCAGGATAAGTTGGAAGTCAATGACAATCTTCCTCTGGATAGACAACGACAAACGGCTTCCTTGGTTATTGAGGAAAGAGAAGTTCAAACTAAGGATGGTCAGACGATGACCTTGCAGTTTTTAGCTTCTATGGATTTGCAGAAAGAAGCAGAAGACATTAGTCTTCAATTTCTGCCTTATACTTTATTAGCGTCTTTCATCATTTCGCTCCTCATCGCCTTTATCTATGCTAGGACTATTGTTGCACCGATTTTGGAAATCAAACGAGTGACTCGACGGATGATGGATTTGGATGCAGAAGTGAGGTTGCGCGTGGATTCTAAGGATGAAATTGGCGATCTTAAAGAACAAATCAACAGCCTTTATCAGCATCTCTTGACTGTGATTGCAGATTTGCATGAGAAAAACGAGGCCATTCTCCAGCTGGAAAAGATGAAGGTTGAGTTTTTGCGAGGTGCTTCCCACGAACTGAAAACACCTCTAGCTAGTCTAAAGATTCTTCTGGAGAATATGAAAGCCAATATTGGACGCTATAAAGATCGGGACTATTATCTGGGAGTTTCTTTGGGTATTGTGGATGATTTGAGTCACCATGTCCAGCAAATCTTATCCCTTTCTTCAATGCAAGAATTGCGAGATAAGAAAGAACAAATCAACCTTCTTGAAATGACAGATTTTCTCTTAAAGGATTATGATTTATTAGCCAAAGAGAGAAAAATCACTGTAGAAAATCAACTCACTGACCAACAAACTTATCTAAATCCTTCAGTACTCAAGCTGATTCTTTCCAACCTTATCAGTAATGCGGTGAAACACTCTGTTCAAGGTGGTTATCTAAAAATTGGTGAAAAGGATGGTTGGATTTTTATAGAAAATACTTGTACAACAGAAGAGCAAGATAAGTTTGAACAATCCTTTACAACTTCTAGTCGCCAAAGTAAGGGAGTTGGTTTGGGACTTTTTGTAGTTAAAAGTTTATTAGAAAACGAAGAAATCGACTATCGTTTCGAAAGATATAACGACCACTTGGCATTTTACATGAACCTGCCTCAGAACGAGGATTAGACCAAGTGGGAAAAGGTTTACATATCTGAAAATAGAAGAAATTCAATCGAAACTACGGGAAAAACTAGCTTTTTTTGCTCAAAAGTGATAAAATGAACAATGTAAATGGGATGTCCCATAAAAATATACAGGAGGCCTGATAAAATGGCAATCGTTTCAGCAGAAAAATTTGTCCAAGCAGCTCGTGACAACGGTTATGCAGTTGGTGGATTTAACACAAACAACCTTGAGTGGACTCAAGCTATCTTGCGCGCAGCAGAAGCTAAAAAAGCTCCAGTTTTGATCCAAACTTCAATGGGTGCTGCTAAATACATGGGTGGTTACAAAGTTGCTCGCAACTTGATCGCTAACCTTGTTGAATCAATGGGTATCACTGTACCAGTAGCTATCCACCTTGACCACGGTCACTACGAAGATGCACTTGAGTGTATTCAAGTTGGTTATACTTCAGTTATGTTTGACGGTTCACACCTTCCAGTTGAAGAAAACCTTGAAAAAGCTCGTAAAGTTGTAGAATTTGCTCACGCAAATGGTGTATCAGTAGAAGCTGAAGTTGGAACTATCGGTGGTGAAGAAGACGGAATTATCGGTGACGGTGAATTGGCTCCAATTGAAGACGCTAAAGCAATGGTTGCAACTGGTATCGACTTCTTGGCAGCTGGTATCGGTAACATCCACGGTCCTTACCCAGCAAACTGGAAAGGTCTTCACCTTGACCACTTGCAAAAATTGACTGAAGCTGTACCAGGATTCCCAATCGTATTGCACGGTGGATCAGGTATTCCTGATGAGCAAATCCAAGCAGCTATCAAACTTGGTGTTGCTAAAGTTAACGTTAACACTGAATGCCAAATCGCATTCGCTAACGCAACTCGTAAATTTGCTCGTGACTACGAAGCAAACGAAGCAGAATACGACAAGAAAAAACTCTTCGACCCACGTAAATTCTTGGCTGACGGTGTAAAAGCTATCCAAGCATCAGTTGAAGAACGTATCGACGTATTCGGTTCAGAAGGTAAAGCTTAATCTAGCTGAACAATACAAAACAGAAACCTGCCCATGAGGGTGGGTTTTTGTGTTTGGACAGTAAATATTGTAATACAAAAAAATAAGCGAAAAACGATTAGATGATTGTTCGTTTTTTGCTTATTTTTTTTATTTCTACGAAATAAATATTATTTCTTGTCTTTTGAGTTCATTAAGGCTGCAACAACTGTTGCCCCAATAATTGGTGCAAGTGAACCAATGATTCTAGAAGCATTTTTAACAGTAGAGGTGGTTGCAATTAACGAAGATGCTTCACTAATTTGTTCAAAATCTACTGATTTATTCTCAGACACCGCATATTTTTCTGATTCATCAAAAAAATTTAGCAACAACTCTGCTCTATCAGCTCTGTCTTGATCTGTTGTTTTTAAATTTTCAATTTCAAAATCTATTACGGTACGTAATGCAATATAATGGAGTTTAGTTAATCTACTTTTTTGAGTTTCAAGATTTCTGATGGTTTGTTTAGTAACTCCTATAAGATTGCTGAGATCTGAACTTGTCCAATTCAAAATCTCTCGAATAGCTTTTAAGTTATTTTGTAGAATTGCTCTTGTATCTTCTGTTGATGGATATTTTTCTTTTAACATATCTTCTTACCTATAATTTTCTATTTCTATTATAACAAAAATAAAATATAATTTAAATAGTTGTCTACGATAAAATGTTTTCCGAAGACAAAAATAAAACATTTGCATAAAATTCTTGACAAGATAAAAATATTGTACTATACTATGCTTATCTAAATAAGAGGTATGTTTTTATGGATATTCAATTGGCATTTATTTTATTGTTAATTTCTTTGTGTATCTTTCTATTGGTTAGAAAGAACATAATTACAAAAAAGTTTACGGACTTTTTGATAAACAATAAAGGATCAGAAATAGATTTCATAGAATCTGGAGACTTAAGTGTCTTAGAATGTGCAAAAATACTGAACAAAAAATATAGAATTGGAATAGTTAATGCATATATAATTGTTTGTTCAATTAAAGCAAGTTAATTTTATATAAAGTAAAGGAGTGTTACAATGGATGAACTTGTAAAAAAAATAGCAGCTTTTGGTTTACCTGGTGTAGTACTAATGATAGCAATGAGTGCGACAGGATTAGCAGGTGGGGCAGCATTGACAGCAGCTTTAGCTGCACTTGGACCTTTTGGAATGATAGGAGGAATAGTTCTTTTAGCAACTATTGGTTTATTAGCCGATAAGATAGCGGAGTTAGGTTATGAAGAAGTTACAAAGCTTGTTCTTAAAGAACATCTTAAAACATCTTCTAAGGAAGAAGCTATTGAATTGGTTAAAAAATATCCTATTACAAAATCGATGAAATTAAAAATAATTGACTACATTGAAAATTTTAATGAAAATTAAAAAGAGGTAATATTATGGCAAAACTATACGAATGTAGAGAGTGCTTACAACAGTTTACAAAAAAGGAAATTGATTGGGAAGCTAGTGATGAAAGATATGAAGATTACTACTGTCATGACTGTTCAAGATTTCTAGAACAATGTGGTATTGATGCGATGGATCCTGATGGATTTGGATACGATGATTATGGTAATTGGGATCCAGAACGTTTAGGTTTTTAGATTTTTATGGGTTTTAACATACTAAATTAGAAATATTTTACTTTATATCTATCCTGCCCTTCTAGGCAGGTTTTTTTTGTATTTTAAGGAAACTATTACGCCAGAATTTTGGACTAATACTCTTCGAAAATCAAATTCAAACCACGTCAGCTTCGCTTTGCCGTACTCAAGTACTGCCTGCGGCTAGTTTCCTAGTTTGCTCTTTGATTTTCATTGAGTATAAAAATGCCATTTTATGAGAGAAATCTCTAATTTTATAATCCATAAGCAAACGCTTGCATTCCGTTTTTTATTGGATTATAATAGGTTGATATAAATCCTTCTGTAATAATATTGAGAAGGTGTAGAAAGTAAGGATTTAGAATGTTTGTAGTCAAAAACACAATGTTGTTATTCCTTACGATAGGGAGATAGATATGGCAATGATAGAAGTGGAACATCTTCAGAAAAATTTTGTGAAGACTATTAAGGAACCAGGTTTGAAGGGGGCTTTACGCTCCTTTATTCATCCTGAAAAGCAGACCTTTGAAGCGGTCAAGGATTTGACCTTTGAGGTACCAAAGGGGCAGATTTTAGGATTTATCGGGGCCAATGGTGCTGGGAAGTCGACAACCATTAAAATGCTGACAGGGATTTTAAAACCGACATCTGGTTTTTGTCGAATTAACGGCAAGATTCCCCAGGATAATCGTCAAGATTATGTCAAAGATATTGGAGTGGTCTTTGGGCAACGCACCCAGTTATGGTGGGATTTGGCGCTACAAGAGACCTACACGGTTTTAAAGGAGATTTATGATGTACCAGACTCGCTCTTTCATAAGCGCATGGATTTTTTGAATGAAGTCTTGGATTTGAAGGACTTTATCAAGGACCCCGTGCGAACTCTTTCACTGGGACAGCGCATGCGGGCGGATATTGCAGCTTCCTTGCTTCACAATCCCAAGGTTCTTTTTTTAGATGAGCCGACCATTGGTTTGGACGTTTCGGTCAAGGATAACATTCGTCGGGCTATTACTCAGATCAATCAAGAGGAAGAAACTACCATTCTCTTGACCACTCACGATCTGAGTGATATTGAGCAACTCTGTGATCGGATTTTCATGATTGACAAGGGGCAAGAGATTTTTGATGGAACGGTGAGCCAACTCAAGGAGACCTTTGGTAAGATGAAGACTCTCTCCTTTGAACTGCTACCAGGTCAAAGTCATCTCGTCTCTCACTATGAAGGATTGCCTGATATGACCGTTGATAGACAAGGGAATAGTCTTAACATTGAATTCGATAGTTCTCGCTACCAGTCAGCTGACATTATCAAGCAAACCCTGTCTGATTTTGAAATCCGCGATTTGAAGATGATGGATACGGATATTGAAGATATTATCCGTCGCTTCTATCGAAAGGAGCTCTAAGATGGTCAAATTGTGGAGACGTTATAAACCCTTTATCAATGCAGGTGTTCAGGAGTTGATTAGCTATCGAGTCAACTTTATTCTCTATCGTATAGGCGATGTCATGGGTGCTTTTGTGGCCTTTTATCTCTGGAAGGCGGTCTTTGATTCCTCGCAAGAGTCCTTGATTCAAGGCTTTAGTATGGCAGATATCACCCTCTACATCATCATGAGTTTTGTGACTAATCTTCTGACCAGGTCGGATTCTTCCTTTATGATTGGTGAGGAGGTCAAGGATGGCTCCATTATCATGCGCTTGTTGAGACCAGTGCATTTTGCAGCCTCCTATCTTTTCACAGAGCTTGGCTCCAAGTGGTTGATTTTTATCTCTGTTGGCCTTCCATTTTTAAGTGTCATTGTTTTGATGAAAATCTTATCTGGGAAAGGGATTGTAGAAGTGCTGGGATTAACTGTCCTTTATCTTTTTAGCTTAACGCTAGCCTATCTGATTAACTTTTTCTTTAATATCTGCTTTGGGTTTTCAGCCTTTGTGTTTAAAAATCTATGGGGTTCCAATCTACTCAAGACTTCCATAGTGGCCTTTATGTCTGGAAGTTTGATTCCTTTGGCATTCTTTCCAAAGCTTGTTGCAGATATTCTGTCCTTCTTGCCTTTTTCATCCTTAATTTATACTCCAGTCATGATTATCGTTGGGAAATACGATGCCAATCAGATTCTTCAGGCACTTGCTTTGCAGTTTTTCTGGCTCTTAGTGATGGTGGGCTTGTCTCAGTTAATTTGGAAACGAGTTCAGTCATTTATCACCATTCAAGGAGGTTAGTATGAAAAAATATCAACGCATGCATCTGATTTTTATCAGACAATATATCAAGCAAATCATGGAATACAAGGTGGATTTTGTAGTTGGTGTCCTGGGAGTTTTTCTGACCCAAGGCTTGAACCTCTTGTTTCTTAATGTCATCTTTCAACACATTCCATCCCTAGAAGGCTGGACTTTTCAAGAAATTGCCTTTATCTATGGTTTTTCATTGATTCCCAAGGGCTTGGACCATCTCTTTTTTGACAATCTCTGGGCACTGGGGCAACGTTTGGTGCGAAAAGGGGAGTTTGACAAGTATCTGACTCGTCCCATCAATCCTCTCTTTCACATCTTAGTTGAGACCTTTCAGATTGATGCCTTGGGAGAACTTTTGGTAGGTGGTATTCTACTGGGAACAACAGTGACCAGCATTGCTTGGACTCTTCCAAAATTTTTACTTTTCCTAGTCTGCATACCATTTGCGACCTTGATTTATACTTCCTTGAAAATCGCGACAGCTAGTATCGCTTTTTGGACCAAGCAGTCAGGCGCCATGATTTACATTTTCTATATGTTTAATGATTTTGCCAAATACCCGATTTCCATTTACAATTCGCTCCTTCGTTGGTTAATTAGCTTTATTGTGCCTTTCGCCTTTACGGCCTACTATCCTGCCAGTTATTTCTTGCAGGACAAGGATGGACTCTTTAATATTGGTGGTTTGATTCTGATTTCCCTTGTTTTCTTTGTTATTTCCCTCAAACTTTGGGACAGGGGATTGGATGCCTACGAAAGTGCTGGTTCGTAAGAGCTAAAGTAAGACTAAAATCAAGAAAGGAACTTATGATGCTTGTTATTAAAGAAGTTAAGGATGAAGAGCAAAAAATGGCAGTAGTCGCTGAGGTTTTAAAGGATTTGCCAGAATGGTTTGGAATTCCAGAAAGTATGCAAGCCTATATCGAAGGAGCCAAGGACTTGCAAGTGTGGGCTGCCTATCAAGAGAGTGATTTAACTGGCTTTGTAAGCTTAGCATACTCTAGTGAAGATTGTGCGGAGATTGACTGTCTCGGCGTAAAAAAAGCTTATCAAGGTAGAGGAATTGGGAGTCAGTTACTTGCTACTTTAGAAAGTGAAGCACGCAAAAAGGTTGATTTTTTGCAGGTGAAAACAGTGGCAGAAGGCTCTAATAAAGATTATGACCGAACAAATGTCTTTTATCGCAGTATTGGCTTTAAAAAACTAGAGATTTTTCCACAACTGTGGGGACCCCAAAATCCTTGTCAGATTTTAATCAAAAAGATAGATTAAGAATCCCTTGACATCCTTCCTTATAGTGCTATACTATAAGTGGATTAGCCGATTTAGCTCAGTTGGTAGAGCACCGCATTCGTAACGCGAAGGTCACAGGTTCAAGCCCTGCAATCGGCATTTTAGAAATGTAAAGAAAAACAAAGAAAATTCAAAATGTTTATTTGAAGGCCATTATCACAAGTTGATTTTTAAAAATAATTTAGTATTTTATTTGAAAAAAACAGTAAAAAGCGCAAAAAATCACTTCCTGTGCTACACTGTAATTGAAAATTTTGGCTCTTTGTCAACTGTAGTGGGTTGATGAAAAGTTATAACCTGGAGAGGACCAACATGGTTCTCTCCTTTTTGATGTTCAAAGCAATGAGGATTCTAGTTTTAAAGTTTTCAAAGTTCCGGAAGC
>NZ_JASHDM010000018.1:0-25248 GCF_047463655.1 Streptococcus infantis | reverse complement strand
CCGGAACTTTGAAAACTTTAAAACTAGAATCCTCATTGCTTTGAACATCAAAAAGGAGAGAACCATGTTGGTCCTCTCCAGGTTATAACTTTTCATCAACCCACTACAGTTGACAAAGAGCCTTTTAAAAACATGAAAAAACTCAGAGAAACAATGTTAAAATCATCAAAACATTTGATTTCTCTGAGATAAAATTTGCTGATTGTACTCGAAACCTAGATCGTTCTTATCTACGATACTGCTTCAAGAAACGAGTCATCTTTTCTTGGATTTGGGCTAACTCATCTACGCGTGGCAGATAAACGATACGGAAGTGATCTGGCTCTTTCCAGTTAAATCCTCGTCCGTGAACCAAAAGTACTTTTTCTTGCTTCAAGAAATCAAGAACAAACTGTTCATCATCATCGATACGATACATATTGCGGTCAATTTTAGGGAAGATATAAAGACCCGCTTTAGGTTTAACCGCAGACAAACCTGGGATATCTTGAATGGCATTATAAATGAAATTTCTTTGCTCGTAGATACGACCACCTGGCAAGAGTAATTCGTCCACCGATTGGTGACCACCTAGTGAAGTTTGAACAACCTGTTGAGCCAAGACGTTGGAACAAAGGCGCATGTTTGAAAGCATGTTGAGACCTTCAATATAGCCCTTTACATGATATTTAGGTCCAGACAAGACCATCCAACCTACACGGAAACCAGCGATACGGTGAGATTTAGACAAACCATTCATGCTGACACAGAAAAGGTCTGGAGCCAAACTTGCTACTGGTGTGTGGACATTGCCGTCCATAACCATACGGTCGTAGATTTCATCTGCAAAGATAATCAAGTCATTTTGACGAGCAATCTCGATAATATCTAACAAGAGTTCTTTGGGATAGAGGGCTCCCGTTGGATTATTTGGATTGATTAAAACGATAGCCTTAGTATTTGAACTAATCTTAGACTTAATGTCATCTAGGTCTGGATACCATTCAGCTTCTTCATCACAGACGTAGTGAACTGCATTTCCTCCAGCCAAGCTAACTGCAGCTGTCCAAAGCGGGTAGTCAGGCATTGGAACCAAGACTTCATCGCCATTGTCCAAGAGACCTTGCATGGACATAACAATCAGCTCACTAACACCATTTCCAAGATAGATATCATCAATACCTACATTTGGGAATTTTTTGAGCTGACAGTACTGCATAATCGCTTTGCGGGCTGAAAAGATACCTTTTGAATCTGAATAACCTTCACTATCACGCGCATTCATAATCAAATCATGGATAACCTCATCAGGTGCTGTAAAGCCAAATTCAGCTGGGTTCCCTGTATTCAAACGGAGAATTTTTTCTCCATTTGCTCGCATACGCATGGCCTCCTCAAGAACTGGTCCTCGAATATCATAAGCCACATGCTCTAATTTGATTGATTTGTTAAATTCTTTCATTTGAGTTCCTCAATTCATCAGGATAGTTAATATTATACCACTTGATAGAAAAATCGTAAATCGCCCAGTACTATTCCACAAAAAAACCTTGCTTAACGCAAGGTAAACAGAGCAAGGTCGATTTCTTTCTATTTTTGGGAGAAGAAAGAGAAAAATATGCACCTCTAGTAAGACATACATCTAAATCTAAAGTCTCGCATATAAACTTCGAATCGAAAACGAAGGCATCGTTATGGATGATAGTTGCATGAACTCATGAATTTCTTCCTGTGTCCAGCAAAACGCAAAGAAAAAATAAGTCGACTCAACAAACAACATAGACGATGTCTGGGCTAATTCGAGTCTGTTTGTAAAGAATTTTACCATATCACTGACTTCTTTCCCTTGCCCTGTCACTTAGTATTATACACTAAAACTTTTGCATTTTCAAATAAGTACATATAAAAAGAACTCTTTTTAAAGCGTCACTTAAAAATTTATACTCAATGAAAATCAAAGAGCAAACTAGGAAGCTAGCCACAGGTTGCTCAAAGCACGGCTTTGAGGTTGCAGATAAAGCTGACGTGGTTTGAAGAGATTTTCGAAGAGTATTTATTGAATATGATTCTGCTTTGGCAATAAAAAAGAGAGAACCATGTGATTCTCTCAGTTTTTACTTCTACAAATATCTAGAACGAAATTTAGTTTCGTAAGATTATTTCGCAATTTCAGCCAACATTTTTTCAATGTGTTGGATTGATTTTTCACGACCAAGCAAGTAGATGGTATCTGGCAATTCAGGTCCATGCATTTCACCTGAAACAGCGATACGGATTGGCATGAAGAGATTCTTCCCTTTGATACCTGTTTCTTTTTGGACTGCTTTGATTTGTGGGAAGATATTTTCTACCACAAACTCATCTTCTGACATAGCTTCAAGTTTGGCTTTGAAGGCTTCAAGTACAGTTGGCACCGTTTCACCAGCCATGACTTCTCGTTCAGCTTCTGTCAATTCTGGGAAGTCTGAGAAGAAGAGGTCTGTCAATGGAACGATTTCATCCACTGACTTCATTTGTGGTTTGTAGAGTTCCACCAATTTTTTAGCCTTGTCTGTCAAACGTCCTGCTTCTTCAAGGAATGGTTTTGCCATTTCAAAAATAGTCTCAAGGTCTGCATTCTTGATATAGTCATTGCTCATCCAGTCAAGTTTCTTCTGGTCGAAGGCTGCTGGAGACTTGCTGAGGCGGTTTTCATCAAAAAGTTTAATGAGTTCTTCACGAGAGAAGATTTCGTCTTCCCCACCAGGGTTCCAGCCAAGAAGAGCGATAAAATTAAAGACTGCTTCTGAAAGGTAACCTTTCTTACGATAGTCTTCGATGAACTGAAGGGTATTGGTGTCACGTTTAGATAACTTCTTACCAGTTTCAGAATTGATAATCAAGGTCATGTGACCAAATTCTGGTGCTTCCCAACCGAGCGCTTCATAAACCATAAGCTGTTTTGGTGTGTTAGCAATGTGGTCGTCTCCACGGATAACGTGAGAGATTTGCATATCGTGGTCATCAATTACAACGGCAAAGTTGTAAGTTGGGTATCCATCTTTCTTTTGGATGACCCAGTCCCCACCGATATTGCCACCTTCAAATTCAATATCGCCTTTGACCATATCATGCCATTTGTAGATACCTGACTCATTGACAGCCAAACGAACTGTTGGAATGATACCAGCTGCTTCACGTTCTGCGATATAAGCTGCCTTTTCTTCCTCGCTCATGCCAAGGTATTCGTTGATATAGCGAGGCGTTTCACCTGCTGCTTCTTGGCGTTCACGTTCAGCTGCCAACTCTTCTTCAGTGACGTAAGATTTGTAGGCTTTCCCTTCAGCAAGCAATTGGTCGATATATTTTTGATAGAGTTCCAAACGCTCTGATTGGCGGTAGTTTTCATGAGTCTCTGGACTTTCATCCCAATCCATGCCCAACCAACGAAGGTTTTCAAGCTGTGAACGTTCTCCATCTTCGACGTGGCGCTTACGGTCAGTATCCTCGATACGGATGATAAAATTTCCACCATGGTGGCGTGCATACAAGTAGTTAAACAATGCTGTACGGGCATTTCCGATGTGTAGTAGTCCTGTTGGACTTGGTGCATAACGCACACGAATATCTTTTGACATATCTTCTCCTATATAGTCTCTAGGCGTCTGCCTTTTTGCTCTCTATATTATATCACAAGTCGTGCCAGAGTCCAATTTCTCTTTTCGAGAAAAAGCAAAAAGAGTGGTAAAACCACTCTTTTCAGCTCTATTATAGACGAGCGTTGAGTTCTTTGCTCAATTCTTCAAATCCTGGTTTACCAAGAAGGGCAAACATGTTACGTTTGTATGCTTCAACACCTGGTTGGTCAAATGGGTTGATAGCATTCAAGTAACCTGAAAGGGCGATAGCCAATTCGAAGAAGTAGATAGTGTAGCCAAGAGTGAAAGCATCTTGCTCAGGAAGAGTCACGTACATGTTTGGTACGTCACCGTCAGTGTGGGCAAGAAGAACACCATCAGTCGCTTTTTTGTTTACAAAGTCAACGTCTTTTCCTTGAAGGTAACCAAGTCCGTCAAGGTCTTCTTCCAAAGTAGGAATGATCACGTTCTTACGTGGTTTGTCAACACGGACAACGGTTTCAAACATGATACGAGTTCCTTCTTGAATAAATTGACCCAATGAGTGCAAGTCTGTTGAGAAGTTAGCTGAAGTTGGGTAAATACCTTTTTGGTCTTTCCCTTCTGATTCACCAGCCAATTGTTTCCACCACTCTGAGAAGTATTGAAGTGATGGCTCATAGTTTACCAAGATTTCAGTTGCATAGCCTTTACGGTAAAGGATGTTACGCACTGCTGCATATTGGTAAGCTTCGTTTTCTGAAAGTTTGTCTGATGTGTAATCTTTACGGGCAGCGTTCGCACCTTCCATAAGGGCTTTGATATCAGCTCCTGATGCTGCGATTGGAAGCAATCCAACTGCTGTCAATACTGAGAAGCGTCCACCGATATCATCTGGAACAACAAATGTTTCCCAACCGTTAGCATCTGCTTCAACCTTAACAGCACCTTTTTGGCGGTCAGTTGTTGCATAGATACGTTTGTTAGCTTCTTCTTGACCGTATTTCTTCACCAAGAGTTCTTTGAAGACACGGAAAGCAATCGCTGGTTCAGTTGTTGTACCTGATTTAGAAATCACGTTTACTGAGAAATCTTTATCCGAAACGTACTCTACCAAGTCAGCAAGGTAAGTAGATGAGATAGAGTTTCCAGCGTATAGGATTTGTGGTGCTTTGCGTTCTTCTTTTGTTTGCAAGTTTGCAAAATGGTGATTCAAGAAGTCAATCGCAGCTTTCGCTCCAAGGTATGATCCACCGATACCGATAACCACCAAAACATCGCTGTCTGCTTTGATTTGTTCAGCAGCTTTCAAGATGCGATCAAATTCTTCGCGGTCGTAGTTTTCAGGAAGGTCCAACCAACCTAGGAAGTCGCTACCAGCACCAGTTCCTTTACGGATCAATTCGTCTGCTGCTGTAACTTGTGCTTGCATGTATTCCACTTCATGTGGTGCAACAAATTTGTCTAATACTTTTGAATAATCAAATTTAATATGTGACATAGTATTCCTCCAAAATTTCTTCTTTTCTATCATAACGCTTACTAACAATTTTTTCAAGTTTTTATACTGAATTTTTCCAAATTTTATCACAATTCAAACGTTTGCGTAAAAATACAACTCTATAAAGATTCGTAAAAAATGAATAAAAAAACAGCTAGATTGGCTAGCCGTTACAATTCATTCAATAAATACTCAAATAATTCCAAATTCCCGTCTTCTTCATTGACCAAAAACTCTGGATGCCACTGCAAGCCGATAATGCGGTGTTCATCGATAGATTCGATGGCCTCAATCGTTTGGTCGCGGGGATCTACTGCCGTTACGCGAAAATTTGGTGCCAAGTCTTTAATGCTCTGACGGTGAACTGAATTGACCTGACTTTCTTTACCAAATAATTTCGACACAAGACTTCCTTCAACTGTCTCAATGGAATGTGAAGTTCCAAAAGGTAGTCCTTGCCAATGACCTTCAATATTCTGATTGAGTGTCCCACCAAAGGCAACATTGACAAGCTGAACACCACGGCAAATGGCTAAGATGGGCTTGTTCTGACGCAAGGCTTCTTGTAGAAGAGCTAGCTCAAACTCGTCGCGAGTTAGGTTATAGTCGTCGCTATCAATTGTTTTTTCCTCACCATAAAACTGAGGGTGAACATTTTGCCCTCCAGTCAAGATAAGCTTGTCAATCATTTCTACATAGTCGTGAACAACTGACTCATCCCCAACTGGAATCACCAAAGGAAGTCCGCCAACCTGACGAATACTCTCAGCAAATTTACAAGAGACTGATGAATGAATATTTTTTCCTTCTGCGTCCACAGGACATAGATTTGCCGCTACTCCAACAACTGTTCTTGCCATCACTAATTTCCTTTCCTTTTCTATTGATAATCTTATCTTATCATCCTTGCCCACTCCTGTCTAATATGTATTTTTTAAGTCTGTGATAAAATTTTTTTATCAGAAAAAGTTGCCCAAAATTAGGACAACTTTTTTGCTTATACTCAATGAAAATCAAAGAGCAAACTAGGAAGCTAGCCGCAGGTTGCTCAAAACACAGTTTTGAGGTTGTGGATAGAACTGACGAGGTCAGGCAAGGGGACGCTGACGTGGTTTGAAGAGATGTTCGAAGAGTATTATTCAAAGACAAATTGATTATGGTACAGTTCGGAGTAAAAGCCTCCAAGCTTGAGTAATTCATGGTGATTTCCTTGTTCGATAACTTGACCATCCTTAAGAACAATAATCTGATCGGCATTGAGAATGGTTTTCAAACGGTGAGCAATCACAAAACTCGTTCTTCCTGCCACGATAGCTTCCATGGCATTTTGAATCTTGCTCTCTGTTACAGTATCCACGTTTGATGTTGCCTCATCCAAAATTAAGACCTGTGGATCTGTCATCAAGGTACGAGCAATAGAAATCAACTGCTTCTGACCGGTTGAGAATACGCTCTGATCATCATTAATCAGAGTATCGTACTTATCTGGTAGGCTTTCGATATATTCATGGATATGCGTAGCCTTAGCAGCTGCTTCTACCATCTCCTGACTAGCATCCGGTACACCGAATCGAATATTGTCACGAATAGTTCCACTGAACAAAACAGAATCCTGTAGAACAATTCCCACCTTGCTTCGCAAACTATCTAAATCAAACTCGCGGATATCTGTTCCATCAAAGCTGATACCACCTGCATCCACATCATAAAAACGATTGATTAAGTTCATGATGGTCGTTTTTCCTGACCCTGTTGGACCAACAACCGCAATCATCTTTCCTTTTGGAGCTGAAATGCTAACATCTTTCAGAATCTGTTTCCCTGGAAGGTAGGAGAAGTCTACCTTGCGAATCTCCACACCCTCTCGCAATTCTGTGAAAACTGGAGCATCTTGAGGACGAATTTCTTCTTCTGCATCAAACATTTCTTGGATACGTTCTGCACCTGTAAAGGCCAGTTGCAAACTTCCCCAGCTCGCCGCTAATTGGATAATGGGTTGGTAATATTGCTGAGAAAACTGGGTAAACATGACAATCAAACCCAGAGCAGTTGCTGTCTCGATGTTCTTATCATTCAGTAAGACAGCTGAACCGATAAAAATAACTACTGCTGTATTGACCAAACTCATTCCGTTCATGACAGGAAAGAGAATCCCTGAAAACATTCTTCCCTTGAAAGTGGCCTTTCGAACCCGTTCATTTTGCTCAACAAAACCTGCAATCACATCTTCTTGAATGCCTTGAACAATAACGGCTTTTTGTCCAGAGATACTCTCATCCATATATGCATTGAGCTTCCCAACTTCTTTCTGTTGGAGATTGGTATATTTTCTTGCCAATTTCAAAATGACAATCAACATGATGACAGCTATCGGAGTGCTAGCAATCGTAATCAAAGCCAGGGTGACATTCTTTGCGAACATAACAATCAACAAACCAATATAAAGGGCAATATTGGTCATAACAGACACCAGACTTTCGTTGAAAGCCTGTAGGATGTTATCCAAATCACTGGTGAAACGTGACAGGATATCTCCATCTTGATGGCGGTCAAAGAAGGAAACTGTCAATCGAGAAAGCTTGCCAAAAAGGCCCTTACGCATCTCATTTGTCGATTCGGCAATAATACGGCTCATCAAAACCATATAGATAAGACTCGACACCACGAGCACAACCAAAATATAAGCAAGATTAATCAAGAGTCCTAATAGACTTTGCCAAACCATATCAGGATTTCCATTTTGATAAGCTATAACCAAATTAGCCAGCTCTGTGACTGTTTGACCTGCAAATACTGGAAAGAGGGCTTGGGCTACCGTTGCAATGATAATCATAGCAATAACAACGACAAAGGATATCTTATAAACTTTAAAATAGTTCCAAAAGAATTCAAATGTCTTCATCCTACTCCTCCTTTCCTTTTTGCGTCTCGTAAATTTCACGATAAACTGGGTTTGTTGCAACCAAGTCAGCGTGTTTGCCTTGACCAATCAAGCGACCTTGGTCAAGCACTAAAATTTTATCAGCATGTACAACAGAGCTAATCTTTTGTGCGATGATAATCGTAGTCGTCCCCTTCAAATCCTTGTTGAGAGCTTCTTGAACCAAGCGTTCTGACTTGGCATCCAGTGCTGAAGTAGAATCATCAAATATCAAGATTTTAGGATTGCTAACAACCCCACGCGCAATGGACATTCTTTGTTTTTGTCCACCAGAAAAGTTGGTCCCACGTTCTTCAACCGGACTCTCAAAGGCCAAGTCCATACGGCTGATAAACTCACTAGCTTGGGCGATACGAGCTGCGCGTTCCATTTCTGAAACTGTCGCATCTCCCTTACCTTGTCTGAGATTATCTGCGATGGTTCCACTAAAGAGAATGGCTTTTTGTAGGACGATAGAAACTGTCTTACGAAGCGTCCCTTCACTAACTGTCCGAATGTCCTTTCCACCAATCTTGATCGAACCTTGCTGCGGATCAAATAATCGTGGAATCAACTGAGCCAAGGTTGATTTCCCTGCACCAGTTGCTCCGACAACACCAACCATTTCACCAGCTGCGATATCGAAGGATACATTTTTTAGGATAGGTTCTTCATCATTTGGATAGGTAAAGGTAACATTTTCAAAACTGAGACTTCCTTCCAATTCTTCATCTTCCACATCATTGAAAGTCATAGCTGGTTCAGTATCAAGGATTTCACGAATACGACGAAGGGAAATCATGGCACGAGTGACTGAATTCCCCAAAAATCCAACCATGACGATGGTAAAGATAATCTGACTCAGGTAGTTTACAAAGGAAGCAATGGAACCAACTACTGAAGGATCTGACTCTGCCATACCTGCTACAAGCCAGATTGAAAGAAAGACAGCCCCGTATGAAATCATCATCATTACAGGTTGAACGATAGAAAAGGCGTAGCCGATATAAAGGTTTTCACCCAGTAATTCATCGGATACCTGCGTAAACTTAGCAAATTGATCTTTTTCTCGAACAAAAGACTTAACCACGCGCACACCACGTAAATTTTCTTTGGCAATGGCATTGATACGCTCCAATAAAGTCTGGAATTTTGCAAATCGAGGTCCCATCATCCCCATCATAAGACCTGTCATGGCGACGATCAAAACGACCATAAGAACCAGCACCCACCACAACGAAGGTAGAGTGACAACGGCTAATATAAAGGAACCAATAAATAAAATAGGTAGTCGAAAGAGGATTTGGAAGGTCATCATAACGACGTTTTGAATCTGGTTGATATCGTTGGTCATACGCACAACGAGGTTCCCGGCATTAAACTTCTCAATATTGGCGTATGAAAAAGTTTGAATCTTACGAAAGGCATCTTCACGCAAGTCAGACGAAACTCCTTGAGCAATGTAAGCTGCTAACACTACATTGATCCCACCTGCAATCAAACCAATCAAGGCAACAAGGATTAACCAAAAACCAATATGATAAATAGCTTCGTTATCACCCGTTAGCAGTGCCTCTAAAACCTCCTGCAAATAACGTGGTTGCAAGAGTGAACTCGTTACCATTAGACCTGTCATAACCAAGGAAGCCAGGGCCTGCCATTTATAGGCTTTTATTTTCTGAAACAGCATATTTCCCCCTTATAAGATAGACAAAAGGGGACGACAGTTCTGTCAGTCCCTTCTTATGCTTTTATGTTGATACTATTCTAACAAAAAAGAATGCTATTGTCAAAGCACTCAGCTCTCAGAAGCTTGTGCAAGCACGACATTAGCATTCTATCAATCCTTTAAAAATTCTTCTAAATTTTATTGTTCTGAACTAGCTTGCTCGTCTAGCTTAATTCGTCCAATTTCACGGTAGCTACGGTCCCCAACAATCTTGACCGAGAACTGACCATCTTGGTACTCGAGAATCGTCACACTTCCATTATCAAGGCCATGCGGATGCATTCCGTTGATTAAATAAACAATGGTTCCAATAGTCATTCCATGGCTGACTACGAGGGCATTTCCTCCTCCATTAGCTTCCATTTCCTTTGCAATGGCTTCAAAACCCTCCCAGATACGACCACTTAGTTTTTCCCAGCCTTCAGCCCAGCCTGCTGTATCCACTTCTACCAAGCCTTCAGCTAGCTCCGCGTAGGATAAACGATGCACATGATCGACATTAAAAATACGAGGAATGATCCCCATAAAAAGGTCTCCATCATAAGCACCATCAAAACTACCAAAGCACCATTCACGGATTCGCTTATCCATACGATAAGGAATTTGCCCTGTTAAACCTAGTTCCTCAAGGATAATTCCCATAGTCTGAATAGTCCGCCCAGAGTCGCTTGAATAAGCACGCTCAAACTTTAAGCCAGACTCACGCAAACCAATTCCCAATTCGTGAATACCTCGCTCACCTTCAGTTGTTAGTGGAGTATCACTCCAACCTTGAGCACGCCCAATCGTATTAAACATTGTTTTCCCATGACGCACTAGATACAATTTTACACTTGCCATTTTCCGTCCTCCATATGTATCTATTATAGCATGATTTCAAGCAAAAACCTCGTCCTAACCCACTGAGTCCAACATCACCACTTAAACTAGATTCTACAAATCTGATAATCTATGTCTTATCATTCTTAGAAGGAGCAACTTTAGATGTCTCGGTGGTCTCATTTTTTACCTGTTCTTCTTTTTTCTTCTCGCTTTCTTCTTTTGACTTTTTTTCTGTTTTCTTCGTCTTGTCGTCAGTCTTTTTCAAAGGTGGAAAACGAAATTCAAATTGATTTTTCCCAGTGTCAACAATCGCTGTAAATCCCTTTTGCTCATTACGATAAGTTGCCTTTCCTGCATTAAATGACTGCTGACCACTCTCAGAACTAGCTTTTTCATAGGTCCTCTTAGCAATTGCAAATGCAAGAAGTTTTTCTTTGTTCAGTGCATAATCCTGATGATGAGCTACTTGCCGATTCAGATAAAACTGTAACAAGAGACTAAAAATTCCAGCAATAGTGACAGCGTAAAGGAGAACTCCAGCTCTAACTTTTTTCTTTTTCCACACGGTAGATAAACTCCCTCTCTAGTCCCTTTTCAAACTGAAAATTGAAATGAACATTTTGCCCTTTTTGGTAAATATGTGCTGATTTCAGACCGTAGACCATGGGTTGATAGCCACGTCCACTAGCATCTGTTTTCCGAAAATCATCTGACTTTGATTTTCCCATGGAAATGGTGTTCCCATCCTGTTTGAGATAAAGTCTATCATTCTCCACTTTTTCAAACTGGGCTCGATTCAGCTCTGCTTCCAGCTGATCCACAAATAAAAGCCATTCTTTTTGCTCACTTCTCTGCTGGTAGCGAACTTCTGAAACCAAGAGTCGGCTCATAGATTGAAAAAGAAGCAAGCTACCACTAATAACGATAAGGGCAACCAAGGATTCTAAAAGTGTAAAAGCTCTGACCCTACTTGTCTTGAATCGCCAGTAATTTCTCTGTTCCATGGTGTACCTCCAAGCCTCGCTCATTCGAGACAACATGAACCGTAAGGCCATTGACAGTCAACTGCTTTTGTCCAGTCTGCAAAGCCATACGAGCCACTCGCAAAACTTCTTCCTGTTTTAGAAGTTCTACTTCTCTTTTTCTACTTTCTTGAATCTGTCCCAGCAAGAGGGTTGCAATACTGGCAAAAATGGCTAGCGAAATCACTGCTTCCAGTAAAATAACCGCCTTAATTTTTTGCTTCTTGAATACGTTTAATCTTTCCATTTCCTAGATATAGTTGGTAGCGAACCACTTCTTTCCTTGTTTGAAATCTGATGCTAACCAGATAGGAACTACCTCCAGTCTTGTCAAACGTGATTGACTGATTAGACTGCAACTGAATGCCTTTAGGGATGGCTAATTTCTGGTAGCCATTACTAATGCTCCTCTCTTCTAACATCAAGTTTAACTTTTGTTGACTAGCCAGACTTCGCTTCTGGGTTTCCCGGTAAAGTTCCTCAAATTCCATAAAGAAAATCTGCTCTTCCACAGCTGCAAAAGTTGATTGAACTGAACTTGACAAACCCAAGGCTAACAGACTAACTATTCCTAAGACCAATAGGCTTTCTAGCATGGTAAAGGCCCTAATCTGCAACTGACTGACTCTTATTTTGCTTGGCATGATACTCTTTGTAGGCTTTTACTTGCTCAACAGTGATACGTCCATCTGCCTCTAGCTTGCTTAGGCTTGCACGCTCATTTTTCTCCAAGCTATAGAGTTCTGCTTGACTTTCTACCACCTTGACGACAGCTGCTTTCCCCTTATCATTGACTGCATCCTTTTGCTTAGTAAGATTTGGCACAAACAGTAAGAGTAGGACGCTAATGATAAGAAGGACCACTAACATTTCTACAAGAGTGAACCCTTTTACCGTAGTTTCCTTTAATTTCATCATCATTTTTTTCATCTAAAAATTTACCTCCATATTTTGATACATGGGCAGCAACATGGCTGCATACAATAAAACGATTAGTAGGGCCACAAAAATAAAGACCAGTGGTTGAACAAGGTTCATGGTCCGATTGACTCGGGTAAAGAAGGATTCCCAGGTTTTTTCCGCATAGATTTCCAATTCGCTTCCCAGCTTGGACTTGACTTCCCCATATTCAATGATTAATCCCAACTCCTTTCTAAAGAAAGGATAATCTTGCACAACTTTAGAAAATTCATGCCCACTTTGTAGAGTCTGCTCTAAATCGTGTCCTATTTCCCTAAAAAGAAGATTTCCTTGCTCCTGCATCATCTGGAAAATCTGTGCCAACTCTAAACCTTGTCCGATCATATTACCCCATTCCCGAGCATAATAGGCAGTTAGATAATACTGAACAAACACACCTAGAAATGGAATTCTAGCCAGAAAAGAGAAAACTTGAATTTTCGCAGACTTTCTGCAGAAAACCAGACCAGTTAAAGATACTAAACCCAGAACAAGAGTGAAACTAAGAAAAATCTGTGGCAGGTTACTAATCACTAAGGTAGCTATGTTGCTACTATCCAGTTGGGGCAAGAGATAATTTCGCAACCCCAACATAATGAGCAGTAAGAAAGCTAACAAAATGATTGGATAGGTCGCAACTTCAATTAACTTCTTTTTTACCTTGGCTAGATTATCCAGATATTCTTCAATTTTCCGCAAGCTCAAATGGAGATTCCCATGAACTTCAGACAGCGAAAGCTGCGTGACAATTGCACTCGAAAAACCTAAATTCCCCATCATTTCCGAGAAAGATTTTCCTTGCGAGAGTCCTAGGCGCATCTGAGTTACATATTCCTTCTCCAACAAAAGACTTCTATCAAGAAAGGAAATAATTTCTACCAAGTGAAAACCACTCGAAAACAAATTGTTAAAGAGAGTGATGATTTTCTTCTGCTTACTGGTAGCTAATTTTCTCCGTTTCAGCTTGAAGGGCAGTGATATGTCCATCTTTAAGAAGCTGATCAATTTGCTCATTCCACTTTTCTGCCTGGTGTTCTGAATAATTTTGGTTTGCAAAATCAATAATTCCTCCTCCCCCGATTAGTCTCTGGTAGCATACGCCTTGTAAAACAACTGCGAGTTCATCTTCACTGACACCAAGTTCTAAAAGACGCTCATAGACCCCACGAATACTCTTTGCATGTATGGTCGAAAACACTGTAGCTCCCGTTAAGCTCGCTCTTACAACAGCACGGGCTGTTTCGCTATCCCGGATTTCTCCAATGATTAAAAGATCTGGGCGGTGTCGCAAAGAAAGTTTTATCAAGTTTTCATAACTCAGTCCAATAGCTTCATTGAGTTGTAATTGCAGCATTTCTTCTTGCTTAATCTCGACTGGGTCCTCAATGGACATGACTTGTTGTCCCTTAAACAATGACTTAGCTAATTCATGCATTAAGGTAGTTTTACCACTTCCTACAGGTCCTGCAAATAGATAAAGGCCGCGTTGCCTAAAGCCCTTTTCTAGTTCCTTAAGGTCTTGAAACCAGAAGCGCAACTCTTGCTCTTCATCGTGTAAAAGGCGAATAACTAAACTCTCATGACCACGATAATCTCCTACCGTCGATAAGCGTAGTGAAGAAACCTTGCCATCATGCTGATAATCACAGGACCCAAGCTGACTACGACGCTTTTCTCCAACATTCATCCCCGCAATAAATTTAAAATGACTAATGACAGCACCCAATTTTTCAAAGTCATAGGTGTTAATCAAATGTCTCTCATCTCCAACTCGCATATGTAGCTCGTAAATTTTTTCTTTAGGAATAAAATAGATGTCCTGAGCTCCCTGTTTTTTGGCCAGTGTAATCAATTCTTGTGCAAGTATTTGTACCATATCTTCCTCCTCATTCTTATTATTCGAAGAAAATATAAAAAAGAAGAAACAACTTCATTAAAAAGTTGTTTCTTCTTTTTTTATGCGACAAGTACGGTGGATTTCTAAACCAGTCTGCTTTTCGTAACCAGGTCTAAATTTTTCATCAGGAATGACTTGACCATCTTCCAACAAAGCCAAGGAATGATATTGCTGCAGAAATTCATCACATTCCTCACACCAACGCTTATCCTCTGGATTCCAAAATATGGTCATTAAGTCTCCTCGACTTTTATATAGTGGAATTTTCTTTTCCAGTTCAAACCAGCAAGATTTATAATACTTCAAGGCATCATAATAGTTATCAAATTTTTTGCTCGCAATGACGTCGTCTTCCCAGCCTTCTATAAACCACCACGGTTCAAAATCTCCGTACATTTTTATAACTCGATACATAGTTTAACTTCCTTTGTACCGTATATTATAGCGAAATTTTGAGAACAATGAAAGAATTTTGCTCATTTTCACGAATTATATAACATTTTCAAAAAATCCAGCTATTCTAAAACGAATAACTGGATTTAAAAACAAGATTAACCTTCTGAAATATCGTTTTCAATGATCACTTTAATCGCATGATGATCGGCGGCCTTACTAAATACTTCATAGGCCTTTTCTATTTCACTAAGTTTGAAATAATGAGTTACCAATTTTTCAGGTTCAATTTTATGACTTTCTAAGGCTTTCAAAAGCTGAGGAGTTGTATTGGTAGAAACCAACCCAGTAGTAACGTTAATGTTCCGAATCCAAAGAGTATCTAAATCAAACTGAACTGGTTTACCATGCACACCACAGTTGGCTACTGTTCCATCTACACCGATAATCTTTTGACAGAGATCAAACGTTGCAGGAATACCAACAGCTTCTATAGCAACATCCACACCTCTACCATCTGTTAAATCATAAATTTCTTGAATTGCTTTTTCAGGGTCTGAAGAATTAATCTTATGAGTAGCACCGAAAGAAACTGCAGTATCCAAGCGGTTATCGTCTAGGTCCACCATAATCAATTTAGCTGGTGAATAGAATTGTGCCGTCAAAAGAGCTGCCAATCCAACTGGCCCTGAACCAACGATGGCTACACTACAGCCAGGCTCAACTTTCCCTTTTAAGACACCAATTTCATAGCCAGTTGGCAAGATATCAGATAACATAACTAAGGCTTCATCAGACAAGTCAGATGGAGTATGATAAAGAGTATTATCAGCATGAGGCACACGAAGATATTCTGCTTGCATACCGTCGATCAAATGTCCAAAAATCCATCCACCTTCGTCTTCACAGTGAGCATAGATTCCTTTTTTACAATAGTAACACTTGCCACATGCACAAACGCAAGAAATTAAAACCTTATCACCCTTTTTGAAGTTTGAAACTCCTGCTCCGACTTCCTCTACAATACCAATTCCTTCATGCCCTAGGATAGTTCCACTCTTACAAGCAGGAACATCTCCTTTAATAATATGAAGGTCTGTACCACAAATAGTAGTCTTAACGATACGCACAATAGCATCTGTTGGCTTGCGAATAACTGGTTTGTCAACATCAACAAATGACGCAAGGCCGGGTTTAACGTAAGTATAAGCTTTCATAAGCAATCCTCCGCTTTTTTATTTGTATTATTTATATCACGATTGTAAGCCTTTTCAATTAAAAAATCAAGTAATTTGTGAAAGAAATAACAAATTTATTTTAAAAAAGAAGAAACTAAACAAGTTTCTTCTTTAGAAATTATGCTTGATAACGTTTTTCACCGTCTAGATAAGTTGCTACTAATTCCAAATCTTTATCTAACACGATAAAGTCTGCATCGTAGCCTTCACGAATTTGTCCACAGACGTCATCGATATGAACTGATTTAGCTGGGTTCAGACTAGCCATCATGACTGCTTCATGAGGATTTGCAATTCCCCACTCAACCACATTTTTGAGACCGTCCTTAAGTTTGAGAATGGAACCTGCTAAGTTACCTGTAGATTTAAGGCGAGCTGTTCCATTGGCAACTACAACTGGAAACTCCCCTAACATATAATCACCATCTTGCAAACCACCTGCTGTCATACAGTCAGTGATAAGGGCAATATTTTCAGTTCCTTTTTGTTTAAGAAGAATTTCGCAAGCCTTAGGATCCACGTGATGACCATCACAAATCAATTCTGCATAAGTGTGTGGTAACTCATACATAGCACCAACCATTCCAAGTTCGCGGTGTGTTAAGCCACGCATTCCATTATAGGCGTGAACCCATACACTAGCTCCGGCATCAACAGCTTTTTTAGCTTCATCAAATGTAGCATTAGAGTGACCCAGAGCAACAGTTACACCTTCACCAGTAATAGTACGTACAAAGTCCTCAACCCCATTACGTTCAGGTGCAAGAGCAATTTTATTAAGAAGACCATTAGCAGCCTTCTGCCATGCACGAAACTCATCCATACGTGGATCTTTCATATAGGCAGGATTTTGAGCCCCCTTAAATTCTTCGGTGAAGTAAGGTCCTTCAAAATAAATACCACGAATCTTAGCACCAGATGCTTCTTGATAGCGTGCACCAATGTTTTCAGTAACAGCCAGCAATTGTTCGTATGATGAAGTTAGTGTAGTTGGTAGGAAACTAGTAACACCTGTGCTAAGAAGACCTTCACTCATCGTATGAAGAGTCCCTTCAATATTATTATCCATAACATCGACACCACCAAAACCATGAATGTGGGTGTCAACGAGACCAGGTGCAATACTATAACCAGAATAATCTAAAATTTCAGCATCCTCAGACACTTGATCTACATGCTTACCAAACTTACCATCAATAAGTTCCAAATAACCTCCACGACGAATACCATGTGGATAGAAAAATTGATCAGCTTTAATATACTTAGGCATAATGATAACCCCCTTAAGAAATAATCTACTATTTATTATGTCAATTACATTATAAACCTTTCAAAACAATTTGTAAATGGTATAGACCTATTTTAACTAAAATTTTTATAAATAAAGAAAAAAGACAAGGCTTATAAACCTTGTCTTTTTAACTATACCGGCGGCCGGGGTCGAACCGGCACGTCCTTGCGGACACTGGATTTTGAGTTCTAACTCAATGTTTTTATATCAATTAAAATAGCATGCAATCAACAATTTTACTATTTAAAAATATCTGATTTTAGCTGAATTTACCAATTATGGTATTTTTGTGGAAACTACTATATAATTCATTCATATTTTTATTAAGTACTTTCAGAACTTTATATAAAATTTCTTCAAAACCAATAACAGTTTATTAAGAACGCCATTATGAATTTTACTTTCATCAATTTGGCTTAAATTCACATTTTTAATTATTAAACAATCCTTCCAGCATTCCGGAAAACCAATTTTAGTTTTTTCTATGATACTGCTAGTCATAAATTTTCTTTCAATTTCGTTAATAAAGGTATTCCACTCATCATGAATGCTTGAATTATGACAAATAAGAATTTGTTTTATTGCCAGCATATAGGCAAATAAGTCTTTATTATCTCCTTGTTCCTTCCCATACATTTTCATCTTCCGCAAAACTGGTGTATAGAATCTTGGAACACCCACATTAAAGTTACGTGCGTATAATCTGCCATAATGTGCACAAACATTCCTAATAAACCATGTGGCAGACATCCAACTTTTACTTGCAGATATAATATGGTCCTGCATGTTAGCATCATTTTTATAATAATCATTACTAAGAAACAACTCTTCAACCCATAAACTATAAAATTTATCATTCAACTGCTCAATTATTTTAGTTGTTTCTCCAAAAGTCAGCTCAGGTACAACAACCCAAAAAGGAAACTTGCAATCTTTATTACTCAGATGGTGACTTATTGGAAGAGATTTAGATTTTAATTCAAATAATCTCATTCCAATTCTTTCAATAAATTCCTGATAATGATTTTCATTTTTATAAATTGATTTATCTAAATAGCACTCGCCTTTTTGTAAATTCCCTTTATAATTGCTACATAAAGTATGGATAATAGAAGATTTGATTAACAATTCTATTTTACCAGTAAATTTCATCAAATTTTCTCTCAAAAATGAATTGAATTCATAAAGTTCAACACAATCTTGAAAAGAAAAAGTAGTATCTTCTCGTTTCGGTAAACACTTTCTGTATATTGAAAAATCATAATAATTTGTCTGAAAAAGGAACTGTTTAGCGAAATCTTCTTCAGACTCATTAATTATTACTTTAGCACCTGTTGTCTCTACTGGCCTAGCAAGTTTTTCCTTCAACATATTAAATTCAAGAAATTCTTTCATTGAAGAGTTTTCATCAGGGGTTAGTGCATAATAATTGACAGAAATATTTTTTACTTTAATTTTTTCATCAGTTGTATTCATCATTCATCCTAAAAAAAAAGCCTCGCAAAACTATTTGATTGATTAATCAAAGGGAGCCTTGGAGTTCTTGTACAATTATTATATCCTAATCCCAATTTTTTGTAAACCCCCTTCCTGCACCACTAAATGTAGTACCTTTAATCTTTTTTAAAACAAAAACTCCACATATGGTGCTATTATTTTGGATAAAAACACAATATATAGATAGCTATATTCACGCTCTCTATATATTGTGTTTTTTAAATAAAAATATTTTTTAAAAATTTTTAAAAAATATTAAAAACGCCTATTTATTTTATCGTAATAATGTTTTTTTGATTTATGATTATAAAATAATATAGATTTTATTTTTTAGATAAATTTCTATTGATGTCATATCTCATCAATTCCATAGTCGTTTCTGAATCAGCAATCTTATACAATTCAATCAATCGTTCTTTGTTTTCATCAAGTTGTTCAGATAATTTAAGTTTAACTAGGTTTACTTTATCTTCAAGAGAGATTGGAACATTGGTATCAAAGGATAATTCTTTGTTTAGCTGTTCTTCTGTTATCTTGTTTTCTGTTAGTTCTTGCTGAAATCGAACATACTTAAATAGTGAATTAAGATAAGCTTCTTCTTCTGCCAATCTTCTATACATAAAATTATTATTCAATCTATCCATATGTTCAGCCCAAGCAAAATCACCTTTTGCTTGTCCCATTTCATTATATGGGAAAAAATCTTCAATATCCGAATTAAGGGCTAACGCTATTTCCTCTAGTCTTTCCCAAGTAGGCTCTGTTGTACCTTTTTCATAATTTATAATTGTCTGTTTAGTTACTCCAATTATTTTTGCTAATTCTTTTTGGGTTAAACCAGCTTTTAATCTCACTGACTTTATATCTATTTGTCCAGCACGAATAATATTTGTATAGTTAAATAAAGGTTTCATAAAAATATCTCCTTGGTAAAAAAACATTTTACTTTTTATTGACAGGTAAAATTCTTTTTGATATCATAAAGGTGGGTAAAAAATCATTTTACCTTACTAGTATAACATTTTTTCGAAATAATGTAACATTTTAAAATTATAGGAGGTGGTATTATTGACTATTTAGAAGTTGCAAATAAAACATGTAAATCCATCAGTACTATTAAAAAATGGAGAAAAAAAATAGAAACTTTATCCGGCTATGAATTTACAAAAATTAAGGCTAAAGTTAGTTATCGCAGCGTACAGACATTCTTCGATTTTACCAAAGAAGAAGTTTCTAAATTTGTAGAACTATCTAAACAAGTGGAAAAAACTAACGACTTGGATAAATCAATAAAAAAATTTGGGGAGATGTATCAGATTCAAATGAGGTTGATTTAGAGCGTCAAATCTTATACTTACATTCTCTTCAAAAGAAAAATGAAAAGGATACTAACATTGAAATAAAATTTTTGAAAAACGCTAATAAATCTTTAGCTAGCCGTGTCGCTTCTCTTGAGAAACGATTTGAAGAATTTGAAAAACAACGACAGGCTCATTTTTTCAAATTTTTAAAATAATTAATATTAATAGTTGAAAGCATGCAGTTCGATTGAGTGCGGTTAGGTCGTGCCTGCGAGCGAGGGGCAAATTGCCGTAGCTCGCAATGGCACGGAGGTCCGCGGACGCACGAACTAAAGAGAACTAAATGCTTTTAACTGTTCCTCACTGCAAAGCAGTGATATAAGAAAGGATATACGAAATGAAATTAAATGATTTTTTGAAAACTGAACTACTTGGTAATAAATTTTACGCAGTTAAGGGTTATAGTGAAGAACTTAATAGGAAAACAGGAAAACCAGAAGCACTAAGACTTAATGTTTCTATTCAAGACGATAGTAGCGATTTCTTTATGGAAATGATTACTGTTAAAGTTAAAACCATTACTCCCACCTTGTCAAAACAAGAAATGTCTAACAATAAAACTAGACATGTAATTTTAAAAGATTTAAATATGGGACAGTATAATGGAAACTTGTGGTTTAACTGTTCTGATATTTTACCAGCAGAAAAAAATTGATAATGAAGGGACAAAGTCCCTTCTAGTTTATTTATTATATAAACAATATTTTGGCGAAATTCATCTAAGACATTCCCACTAATTTTGGATTGAATACTATGAAATATAATAAGAAAATCATACGTACTTCTTCTTATATTGAAATTTGGGAATATGAAAAAGCAATTTTTACTAATAGAAAACATAAGGAGTCTGCCAATGAAAGTGAACCAAGAAAAAGAAGAACATTTGAAGAACTGACTGAAAAAGAACAAAGGAAACGTCTTCAACGAATGAAACAAACTCGATTAAATGCAAAGTGGAAGTTACTTAGGTTAGTGGATTGTAATTTTAATGATAATACATCATTTTTGACTTTGACCACAAAAGAAAATATCCAAGATAGAAATAAATTTAAAAACTTACTAAAAACATTTATTAAACGTTTTAACTATAACATTTTTCAAACAAAGAAAAATCAATTAAAATATATAGCAGTTTTAGAAAAACAAAAGCGTGGTGCTTGGCATGCTCATATTTTGCTTTTTGATGTTCCCTATATCCCTCATAATCAGTTACTCAAACTTTGGGGACATGGAGCAGTACGAATAAATAAAGTTGATGTTGATAGCAAAGATAATAGAGGGAGATATGTTACAAAGTATTTTGAAAAAGGAATCGGTCAAGAACTCCTTGATAATTTTGGTAAACATCCTTATTTATCTTCAAACAATCTAAAACAACCAATCATTAATACAAATTATGTCCCATTTGATTATAAATTCTCAAATGAAGAAATCGTATATGAAAGCGAATATAACAGTAAAATTTATATAGGGGGCGAATATATTGATAATAATGTGAAATACAAAAAAATTAAATTAAATATTAAGGAGTAAAACAATGATTGCAACAATAAATAAAAATGACTTAGTTGCCCTTGGATTTTCCGAAGGCACCTCTAAACGAATTATACGGCAAGGTAAGAAACTTCTTGGCACAAGAGGTTTTAATGTCTATCAAAATAAACGTATTGGTACAATCCCAGCTACTATTGCAAATGAACTACTAGGATTTGATATTTCAGTAGGTATAGAAAATGACCGTTAGGAAAGAAAAAAATGGAACTTGGACAGTTGATATATCCGATGGATTTCACCCTATAACGCAAAAAAGAATCCGAGTTGTTCGAAAAGGTTCAAAAACAAAAAAGGAAGCTTTAGAACTTGAGCAACATCTCCGAATTGTTGACTTGAAAGAAAAACGTTTTGATTTTTTAATAACAACTGATATGCTTTTTGAATTGCTTGAAGAAGAAGACAGACAAAATAATAGAAAAATTAGTTACCTAAGTACTCAAAAAAATAATTATGAAAGGCATATAAAACCATACTTTCAAAATGTAAATCTGAATAAGCTAAGTTATGAAAATATTTTTGAATTTAGAGAATACTTAAAAACTAAACCCAAAAAACAAAATGATAATCAACATCTAAGTAATAATACTATCAATAAAATAATAATACTTCTCAAAAAAATATTTGATACCGGTGTGAGAAAGTCCTTGATAGATAAAAACCCTGTTGAAAATTTGAGAAAGTTACCAATCAATAAGAAGACAATCACATTTTGGAGTGTAGAAGAATTTGCTAGATTTAGAAAACTTATTACCAAAGAAGAAAAAAGCTACAATCTTTTCTTTACACTTGCTTTCTTTACAGGTATGAGAATGGGAGAAATTCTTGCTTTAAACTGGAATGATATAAATTTATTAACTAACACTATTCACGTTACTAAAACGGCTTATTTTCTAAATAAAAGAAATCATATAAACTCAACAAAAACAAGAGCAGGCACAAGGTATATTACAATTAATAACAAATTAGCAAATATGCTGAGAGATTGGAAACAAGAACAAACTACTTTACTAAAAGAGTTTATTGATGATATTGACAATCTTCAGGTTATTCAAAGTTCACCTATATCAATTACAAAAAATATGATTGATAAGAAGTTTAAGCAAATACTATCTAGAAATAATGATATTAAAAAAATTCGCATTCATGATTTAAGGCACTCTCATGCTTCGTTACTTATCAATCAAGGGGAAGACTATCTTGTAGTTAAGGAGCGTTTGGGACATGCTTCCATAACAACTACAATCGATACATACTCTCACTTATATCCCAGTAAACAGAAATCTCTTGCTAACAAATTAGATGAAATTTTCTAAAAACAAAGACAAGGTATTTAACCTTGTCCTTATTTTAATTATTTTTTATCAAAACCTGAATATGTAGAAAAAGCTAGGAGATAAAATGCCATAGCAATTGGCAAGTCTTCCGATTTATCACTATATTGTTTTGATATTTCTTTAATTTCACTATATGAGGTGTTTTCTTATGCCTAAATTAGCTGTAAACTCTTAATTATTTATGATATAATATTAAAAAATCAAATTAATATGAAGGAGTATATTATTATGCCGATTTATTACAACTCTGAGGAAATTACTAGTGTGGAGGAATTCCTAACACTCATTTTTGATTATGCAAGGAATAACCCTCACGAACTTTGGTATAGGGGGCATAGAAGCCAAGACTGGAAACTACGGCCGAGTCTTTTTAGAAACGAAGTTTTAGATATGCCAGATGATGGCTCTATACATCCAATAAAATACAAAAATTTTATGGATTTCAACGTGGCTTTAAAACAGTATAGAGATGAATTGAGAGAAGCAATTCTAGATGACAGGCTTAATCTGTTTCATTATACTTTTCTTGCTCAACATTATGGAATGCCGACGCCAGCATTAGATTGGTCTACTGATCCTCTGATAGCTTTGTACTTCGCGGTAGATGGCTTTGAGTACACTAACGAAGATGAATTTCCAGTTGTCTATATCTTAAATCCCACAAGATTAAATGAGAATTCAGCAATGAAATATAAAGAAGGGAATCGCACGGTAAGTGAGGTATACTGTATAGATGAAGCTGATGATGAACTATTTGATTACTGTTTTTCAGATCTGAATGACACTCCGTTTGCTACAATTCCCTTTGCTGTAAAAAGTGATTATGATTTGAAGTCACAAAGGATATCAAGACAATCAGGAGTATTTACTCTGCATGAAGCTAGATACTATAGAGGTGTCGAGTGGATTAATTTTACCGCAGATGATGGAGAATCAATGGGTGTTGCTCTAAAGATTTCTCCGTCTAGTGTAGAATTGATTAAAAATCAACTTAAGATTCTCAATTTAACTCCAGAAACTATATATGGTAAGGAAGCAACAATACTAGAAGAAAAAGCAAAGTCTATTTCAACAGAAACTCCAAAAATATAATAATATTTCACAGTTGAAATTCCAACGTTAACTCTCTTAACCTTGACTAACTTATCAGGCAAAAACTTTTAGTTATGATAGTGGAGGAGTTCTCCCGACAAGAGTAACAACTTCTATATTAGACTTCCCTTCTTTCTTCCTCGATTAGATGACTGCTTTCGATTATCAAATATTTACCTTTTGTAATACAATTTATTTGCATCTCTGTTGCTTTCTTGTGTTTGTGGTTGAAATACAAGTATAACACAGAGGTGTTTTCTTATGTCTAAATTACGCATTCATTTGACAAAAAAGCCCCTTTATAACTGTTAAACAAGTTTTTAACCAGTTTAAGAATCTAACTTTTAAAAATGTTAGTTGTCTAACTTCATTATATAACTTTCAAACAAAATAACTTTATCAGATAGATAAAGAAAAAAGAAATTGGTATAAAATGGTAATTAATTATAGCGTTAGACATAAAAAGACAAGGCTCGAAAACCTTGTCTTTATTACTATACCGGCGGCCGGGGTCGAACCGGCACGTCCTTGCGGACACTGGATTTTGAGTCCAGCGCGTCTGCCAATTCCGCCACGCCGGCAAAGTATAACTGGGGTAGCTGGATTCGAACCAACGCATGAGGGAGTCAAAGTCCCTTGCCTTACCGCTTGGCTATACCCCAATAATATAAAATAGGCGAGTGATGGGGATCGAACCCACGCATGCCAGAGCCACAATCTGGTGTGTTAACCACTTCACCACACCCGCCATAATTTTAAAACACGGGCAGTAGGAATTGAACCCACACTGAAGGTTTTGGAGACCTTAGTTCTACCTTTAAACTATGCCCGTAGTTAAGGTTATGGAAGGGGAGGGATTCGAACCCCCGAACCCGAAGGAGCGGATTTACAGTCCGCCGCGTTTAGCCTCTTCGCTACCCTTCCAAAATATTTAAATGGCGCGAGACGGAATCGAACCGCCGACACATGGAGCTTCAATCCATTGCTCTACCAACTGAGCTACCGAGCCTTATTGCGGGAGCAGGATTTGAACCTACGACCTTCGGGTTATGAGCCCGACGA
>NZ_JASHDM010000017.1:0-40041 GCF_047463655.1 Streptococcus infantis | reverse complement strand
TCTTAGGAAGATTGTCATTTGGTACTTTACCTGAACCGTCTTTACCGATTTCAACAGTGATTGGACCATTTTCACCTGGGATTTCTACCGTAGTTTTTGGTGGGTATGTTGAGCCATCTGGTTTCTTCGGTGTTACTACTGCATCACCATTTGGTTGTTGAGTAATTTCAATCTTACCTGGTTTTTCGGTTTCTGGTGTTGCTGGTGTTACCTTACCTGGTGTTGTTACATTCACCGGTTGTGATGGTTTCTTATTCGGTTCGGTTACTGTTCCTGTACCTGGGACAGCTTTCTTAGGAAGATTGTCATTTGGTACTTTACCTGAACCGTCTTTACCGATTTCAACAGTGATTGGACCATTTTCACCTGGGATTTCTACCGTAGTTTTTGGTGGGTATGTTGAGCCATCTGGTTTCTTAGGCGTTACAATCGCATCTCCATTTGGTTGTGGGGTAATTTCAATCTCAACTGGTTTTTCAGTTTCTGGTGTTTCTGGTGTTGTTACCGTTACTTTTACTGGAACTTCATCTGTTGAACCATCTGGATAAGTTACTATAACTGTACGTGTGACTTTACCATTGTTAACAGTTGGAGTTTCTCCAGCTTTCCATGCGTAAGTCGTTGTCGTACCTGGTGTTGTTCCTTTATCTGGCAAGTCAGACTTGTTGGCAATATAAGTCTCTGGTGATCCCAAATCTGGAACAGTTCCATTTGAAGTCAGATTCACTGTAGGATTTGTAGCTGTTGGTGTATATTTATCAGCTTGCTTACGGAACTCAATCTGAATATTGGCGTTATTAGCAGGACCATTGTTTCCACTGTTATTTGTTAGACCTTCTTGGTCATATCCGCTAATATAACGATTCCAGATATTTTTGCTAGCATCAGGATTAATTGTCTGACCTTTACCTACATACCCTGAAATATTTACCTTGTACGGATTAGTATCTGTCGCATTGCCAGCTTGACCTAAATTACTTGTATTAGCCGTAAAGTTAATCTTTGTACCATTAGCAGGAATTTCAAGACGACCACCATTTGTAACTTCGAAATTACCTGATGGTGCTACTGCTTGAGCATTGTCGTGAACCTTAATCTTATCCAAGCGACCACTGTTATCAGTTAAGTTCACATCAACGCTAAACTCTTCTTCACGATAAACGATAATCTTATGTGGATTAGTTTTGTCGATTTCTGCATTACTAATAGGTGTTAAGCTAGTAATCGTTGGTGGTACTGTATCATTAACTGTGAAGGTAACAGGTACTTCATCTGTTGAACCATCTGGATAAGTAACCACAACTGTTCGTGTTACTTGTCCATTTGTAACAGTTGGATTTTCACCATCTTTCCATGTATAAGTCGTTGCAGTACCTGGTGTTGTACCTTTAGTTGGTAAGTCTGACTTGTTGGCAATATAAGTCTCTGGTGTGTTATAGCCACTGATTGTACCATCTGTTGCTACATCGATTTTAGAACCTGTTACTGCTGTTGGAGTGTACTTATCAGCTTGCTTACGGAACTCAATCTGAATATTGGCGTTATTAGCAGGACCATTGTTTCCACTGTTATTTGTTAGACCTTCTTGGTCATATCCGCTAATATAACGATTCCAGATATTTTTGCTAGCATCAGGATTAATTGTCTGACCTTTACCTACATACCCTGAAATATTTACCTTGTACGGATTAGTATCTGTCGCATTGCCAGCTTGACCTAAATTACTTGTATTAGCCGTAAAGTTAATCTTTGTACCATTAGCAGGAATTTCAAGACGACCACCATTTGTAACTTCGAAATTACCTGATGGTGCTACTGCTTGAGCATTGTCGTGGACCTTAATCTTATCCAAGCGACCACTGTTATCAGTTAAGTTCACATCAACGTTAAACTCTTCTTCACGATAAACGATAATCTTATGTGGGTTAGTTTTGTCGATTTCTGCATTACTAATAGGTGTTAAGCTAGTAATCGTTGGTGGTACTGTATCATTAACTGTGAAGGTAACAGGTACTTCATCTGTTGAACCATCTGGATAAGTAACCACAACTGTTCGTGTTACTTGTCCATTTGTAACAGTTGGATTTTCACCATCTTTCCATGTATAAGTCGTTGCAGTACCTGGTGTTGTACCTTTAGTTGGTAAGTCTGACTTGTTCGCAATATAAGTCTCTGGTGAGTTATAGCCACTGATTGTACCATCTGTCGCTACATCGATTTTAGAGCCTGTTACTGCTGTTGGTGTATATTTATCAGCTTGCTTACGGAACTCAATCTGAATATTGGCGTTATTAGCAGTGTTATTGTTTGTGTCATTATTTGTCAGACCTCCTTGGTCATATCCACTAATATAACGATTCCAGATATTTTTGCTAGCATCAGCTTTGACTTCCTGATTTTTACCAACATGACCTGAAATATTAACTTTATATGGGTTAGTATCTGTCGCATTGCCAGCTTGACCTAAATTACTTGTCTTATCCGTGAAGTTAATACTTGTACCATTAGCAGGAAGTTCAAGACGACCACCATTTGTAACTTCGAAATTACCTGATGGTGCTACTGCTTGAGCATTGTCGTGAACCTTAATCTTATCCAAGCGACCACTGTTATCAGTTAAGTTCACATCAACGCTAAACTCTTCTTCACGATAAACGATAATCTTACGTGGGTTTTTACTATCAATTTCTGCATTACGATTATCAGTTAATTTAGTAATTGTTGGTGCTACCTGGTCAGCTGGTGTTATCTTAGCTGGTGTTGTTACATCAGGAACTTCAACAGTTGGTTGACCTGGTTCTGTAATCTTACCTGTACCTGGGACATTACCTTCAGGTAAATCACTATTAGGTACTTTACCTTTACCGTCTTTACCGATTGTGACTGGGATTGGCTTGTCACCTTTACCTGGGATTTCTACCTTAGTTTCTGGTGGGTATGTTGAGCCATCTGGTTTCTTCGGTGTTACTGTAACGTCACCTGTCTTAGGATCTTGATTCAACTCTAATGTTGGTGTAATAGATTGTGTAACCTTGACAGTTGATGTAAACTCCGCACTTTGTCCGACGTTATTGACAGACTTGACCTTGACCTGATAACCTGTATCGCTAGGTTCAGAAGCAACACGACCTGTAATAATGAGCTTGTGCTCATAATCACTCACTTTATGAACTTCAACTTTTTGATCTTTAAGTTCCAGCTTACTATCCACTAACTTGATAGAATCAGCTGTATTATAACCTAGTTTTGGATCACCAAGTGAAAATCCTGCTAAATCATCTTTAGTTGTGAATTCGAGAGTGATCTCCTTGCCTTTTTCGATGGTTTGATCAGCCCCCGTCACCTTAGGAGATGGCAAACCATACCATTGCATATCATTTCGGTGGGTGTTGAACTCAAAGGAGCGCATCCCTGCTGCATACATGAGTGGAGTCCCCTCAGCAGCTTTGGTTTTGAAACGAAAGATATAGTTTGAGTTACTATCCTTAGTTTTACCACGATAATCGATTTCAAAATGGTAGACTCTTTGCGTATGCTGGATCAACCAATCCTTCAAATAATCTGATAACAGAACATCCTTCTCTGTTGACGTACGCGCACCCCCAGTACGAGTCCAGTACAGTGAATCAGGTTTTGAAATGATTTCTTCAAATGTTTTAACCTCTCCATCAGCACCTTTCCAGAAAGCATCGGTAGGGGATTTGCCCAAAGCCCACTCGATATGTCCACCAGGGGTACCATAGTTAGTAACCTTAGTCGTAGCGGCAACCTGCTGTTCAAAGATTTGTTGTAAGGTTCGTGATATTTTTTTTCTTCCTTGAGTATCAATACGTACTTTGCTACTATCACCACCCCAGTAACTAGCAAATGATGCCGAACCGTCGTTTACCAAGGTATGACCAGTTGGAATGGTAAACCAAGCATGAGCATTTTTGTGGTTTTCAGGATCACGGTCAAACTCAATGACCCAATCGTAGGTATCTCCGTTTTTAGTGACATCAACCTTAACGACATTCTTGACATCACTAACTTTTTGGTTATCCGCAGTATTTTGGTTACGGTCTCTAAAGAGCATGGTACCAGCTGGATAACCTGAGCCATCTCCTTCCTTTGTGAAGTAGAGCCCAACAGCCTTGTCATAGGTTGCCCCCGCATCAGCGCGAAGCGTTGTTCCAACTGGGATAGCTGCGCCATTACGGACGTCATTATGCCCAGAAGTCAAACGATTACGTGCAATCATAACAGAGCTTTCGTTACGTTTGATGACACGATTCATATCCTCAACATCACGAAGGCTAACTTCTACACCACCAAATGCAGACTTGGCTACAGCAACTTGGGCATTAGCTTTTTCCAAGATTTCACGTGTCAAGTCATTCTCAGGTGTTTGGGCGATAGCCTGCTCCAAACGATCAATAGATACTTTGAGACTAGCTTTAGCTTTTTCCAGTTGCTCAGCATTAGTATTTTCTGAAGTTTCCTCAGACTTAGCTGAAATTTCTGAAGTTGGCTTCGCTACTTCTGGCTTGATTTCCGAAGTTACTTCCTGTGTGCTTTCTTCATTTTTAGCTTCTTTAACTTGAGGAGTTTCAACTGCTCGTAGCTGGTCCAAAACATTGGTCAAGCGAGCTACCAAAGCGTCCACTTCTTCCTGACTCACTTTTGAATTAGCAAGAGTCTGTTCAGCCTTGACAAGTTCTTCCTTGGCGCGGACTAAAAGATCTGTATTCGCAGTTTCCTTGACGTGAAGCTGGTCTTTGATCTGTGCCACAAGCTGACTTGCAGTAGCTGTATCCACTTTTACAGAACTAGCAGGCTCTTCCTTATCCTGCGATGCTAGCGAACTCGTTTCTTGAGTTGAAGCCTCTACCTGAGGTTGATCAACAGGTGTCACGCTATCTGCACTAACGACACGCGCACCCAAAAACATCAGTGCTGCAACAGCAACTGAAGCCGCACCGAAGCTATACTTACGAATAGAGAAGCGTAAGACTTTTTCCTGTTGTCGACGCTTTACTCTACTTAGTGAATTTGATTTTTTTTCCATAGTTCCTCCTTATATTAAAGACAAAATCAAATTGAGAAGCAGTATTCCCTCTGGGGAATAATACAATAAAAATCACTCTTTTGAGCAATTTTTACACATTACAGCTATCACAGCTATCACAGCTATCACAGCTATCACAGCTATCACAGCTATCACAGCTATCACAGCTATCACAGCTATCACAGCTATCACAGCTATCACAGCTCGATTATATCATTTTCAATTCATTTAAGCAATCATAAAGCCATTCAACCTCTCGAATAAAGCGCAAACATATGCGAATGTTTATAAGATGTTTATATATTTTGTTTAAATGAAACAGAAATATTCCTCTTTCTGATAACATTCTCTATATATCAGATTGGCAAGTGTACTAATCGCTCACCGGTTGAGAACTTTTGGGAACATTTCAAAACTGAGCACTAGGATTAAAGACATACAATATTTTGAGAGGGGTTTGGTACCAATACTGATGTCTCCCTTTTTCAAAAATAAAACAACGACCTTGTACTTCTTCAAATGAGGAACAAGGTCGTTTCTTAATCTTTTATTTCATCGTTCACTTAACAGTGAGTAGTTCAAACTTTAACGAAATGCTTATTTTAGTCTTCTTTTTTCTTTCCAAACGCAAGTCCAAGGCTACTTAGCATACCAAGGAGTCCTAAAGATGCAAGAGTCATACTTGACTCTGTTCCAAGTCTTGGCAATACATTTTGAGAATCATTTGACTTAGATTCCTTATCAATAGTAGTTGTAATGAATCCGTGATTAGCATTCGGAGTAACTGCATCTGGAGTTGGAGTTGTTGGTGAAGGTGCAGGTGTATCTTGACCAGAACCTCCATTAGTAGCAGGTGTGACTGGAGTGACTGGAATTGTATTTGGATTTGTATTTCCACTTACTTTTCTGAAAATGTGAGTAATTACTGGTTCATTTTCATCAATCACAGTTCGTACAAATTCATATACTGGAATTGATCCATGTTCAGCATCCTTTTCATTACCTGTCTTAACGGATGGTTTCAATACATTTCCGTCTTCATCAATCCATCGAACCTCAATCATTAGCTCTGGCAATGCAATTGAACCCGATAATGCATCGTTTTCAAAAGTTGTTACCTTAGGAACTTCCACAGATGATTTACCTGGTTCAGTAATCTTACCTGTACCTGTTTTTTCTACGTTTGGTAGATCACTGTTTGGTACTTTACCTTTACCATCTTCATCGATTGTAACGACGATTGGATTACCATCTTTACCTGAGATTTCTACCTTAGTTCCTGGTGGATATGTTGACCCATCTGGCTTCTTCGGTGTCACTGTAACATCACCTGTCTTAGAATCTTGTTCTAACTCTACTGTTGGTGCTTTCATTTTCCCATAAGTTCGAACTGTTGTTGGAGTTACCTTACCTGTTTTTGAATCAACTTCATAGGTAGTGGTATCAATCACATCACGACCTTCAGAATCTTTAGATTGTTCAACCTTAGTTTTAGCTCCTACTTTAACGATTGTCTTACCTGCTGGGGTGACTACTGGGTTACCGACGTGTTCTGTGATATGACCGTCATTTGAATCTACATCGTAAGTGGTTGTAGTAACTATTTTACCTTTAGCTCCTTCAACGCGGTCATCAGGTGTGCCAACTTCTCGTTCACCATCTCTAACATACTCAACTTCAGGTTCAATTGATGCTTCTACTACTTTGTCCTTCGCTGCGACTTTGACAATTGTATTCGTTGGTTCTTTCGTACGAACTGGTTGACCTTCACTTGCTGTAATCTTTCCAGTATTAGGATCCACAGTGTAAATGGTTGTGATAGTGTCTTCACCATCTTCACCTTTAACAGTAGTTGGGGCTGTACCAGTAGTTGGGGCTGTACCTTTTTCTTTCGTATCATCTTTTTCATAAACTACTGGAGACGGTACTACTCTCTTCTCAACCGTTGGTGCTTTCGTTTTCCCATAAGTTCGAACGGTTGTTGGAGTTACCTTACCTGTTTTTGGATCAACTTCATAGGTAGTGGTATCAATCACATCATGACCTTCAGAATCTTTAGATTGTTCAATCTGAGTTTTTGCACCAACTTTAACGATTGTCTTACCTGCTGGGGTGACGACTGGATTGCCAACGTGTTCTGTGATATGACCGTCGTTTGAATCTACATCGTAAGTGGTTGTTGTAACTGTTTTACCTTTAGCTCCTTCAACGCGGTCATCAGGTGTGCCAACTTCTCGTTCACCATCTCTAACATATTCAACTTCTGGTTCAATCGGGATTTCTACTACTTTGTCCTTCGCTGCGACTTTGACAATTGTTTCTGTTGGATTTACTACTACTGGTTTCCCTACTCTTTCTGTAATAACGCCTGTAGTAGGATCAACACTATATGTTGTTGTGGTAGTGCTTGAACCTGCTTGGCCTGCTTCTTCTACATTGTCTTGGCCTTTTTCGCGCGTATCATCTTTTACATATTTCTTAGGTGAAGGGATTTCGGTTGTTTCTACTTTGTCCTTCGCTGCAACTTTAACAATAGTATTAGTTGGTTCTTTCGTACGAACTGGTTGACCTTCACTTGCTGTAATCTTTCCAGTATTAGGATCCACAGTGTAAATGGTTGTGATAGTGTCTTCACCATCTTCACCTTTAACAGTAGTTGGGGCTGTACCTTTTTCTTTCGTATCATCTTTTTCATAAACTACTGGAGACGGTACTACTCTCTTCTCAACTGTTGGTGCTTTCGTTTTCCCATAAGTTCGAACGGTTGTTGGAGTTACCTTACCTGTTTTTGGATCAACTTCATAGGTAGTGGTATCAATCACATCACGACCTTCAGAATCTTTAGATTGTTCAACCTTAGTTTTTGCACCAACTTTAACAATTGTCTTACCTGCTGGGGTGACGACTAGGTTACCAACGTGTTCTGTGATATGACCGTCGTTTGAATCTACATCGTAAGTGGTTGTAGTAACTATTTTACCTTTAGCTCCTTCAATACGTTCATTAGGTGTGTCAACATCTCGTTCACCATCTCTAACATATTCAACTTCAGGTTCAATCGGTGTTTCTACTACTTTGTCCTTGGCTGCGACTTTGACAATTGTTACTGTTGGATTTACTACTACTGGTTCTCCTACTCTTTCTGTAATTGTTCCATCTGATGGATTTACTTCGTAAGTAGTTGTTACTGTGCTTGAACCTGCTTGTCCTGCTTCTTCTACATTGTCTTGGCCTTTATCGCGCGTATCATCTTTTACGTATTTCTTAGGTGATGGGATTGCTGTTGTTTCTACTTTATCCTTCGCTGCGACTTTAACGACTGTATTCGTTGGTGCTTTCGTACGAACTGGTTGACCTTCACTTGCTGTAATCTTTCCAGTATTAGGATCCACAGTGTAAATGGTTGTGATAGTGTCTTCACCATCTTCACCTTTAACAGTAGTTGAGGCTGCACCTTTTTCTTTCGTATCATCTTTTTCATAGATAACAGGTGATGGTACTACTCTCTTCTCAACCGTAGGTGCTTTCGTTTTCCCATAAGTTCGAACGGTTGTTGGAGTTACCTTACCTGTTTTTGGATCAACTGCATAGGTAGTGGTATCAATCACATCACGACCTTCAGAATCTTTAGATTGTTCAACCTTAGTTTTAGCTCCTACTTTAACGATTGTCTTACCTGCTGGGGTGACGACTGGGGTATCAACGTGTTCTGTGATATGACCGTCGTTTGAATCTACATCGTAAGTGGTTGTAGTAACTATTTTACCTTTAGCTCCTTCAATACGTTCATTAGATGTGTCAACATCTCGTTCACCATCTCTAACATACTCAACTTCAGGTTCAATCGGGGTTTCTACTACTCTATCCTTCGCTGCGACTTTGACGACTGTATTCGTTGGTTCTTTCGTACGAACTGGTTTACCTTCACTTACTATAATCTTTCCAGTATTAGGATCCACAGTGTAAATGGTTGTGATAGTGTCTTCACCATCTTCACCTTTAACAGTAGTTGGGGCTGTACCTTTTTCTTTCGTATCATCTTTTTCATAGACAACAGGTGATGGTACTACTCTCTTATCTACTGTTGGTTCTTTCGTTTTCCCATAAGTTCGAACGGTTGTTGGAGTTACCTTACCTGTTTTTGGATCAACTTCATAGGTAGTGGTATCAATCACATCACGACCTTCAGAATCTTTAGATTGTTCAACCTTAGTTTTAGCTCCTACTTTAACGATTATCTTACCTGCTGGGGTGACGACTGGGGTACCAACGTGTTCTGTGATATGACCGTCGTGTGAATCTACATCGTAAGTGGTTGTAGTAACTATTTTACCTTTAGCTCCTTCAACGCGGTCATCAGGTGTGCCAACTTCTCGTTCACCAGCTCTGACATACTCAACCTCTGGTTCAATCGAGGTTTCTACTACTTTGTCCTTCGCTGGAACCTTGACAATTGTTTCTGTTGGATTTACTACTACTGGTTTTCCTACTCTTTCTGTAATTGTTCCATCTGATGGATTTACTTCGTAAGTAGTTGTTACTGTGCTTGAACCTGCTTGTCCTGCTTCTTCTACATTGTCTTGGCCTTTATCGCGCGTATCATCTTTTACATATTTCTTAGGTGATGGGATTTCTGTTGTTTCTACTTTATCCTTCGCTCCCACTTTGACAACTCTAGCTATTGGTATAGTTACGACTTCTGGTTTGCCTTTTGATGGAGTTAGGGTTCCATTTACTGGATCTACGCTATATGTTGTGGTGACTTTAGTTTGTCCTGATTTCCCTGAAAATTGAACAGTATCAGTACCTTTTGGACTGTTCTCATCTTTTAAATAAACTGTTTTGGGTTCAACTGAATTATACTCAACTATATCCTTCGCGCCCCCTCTATTGACTACTTCTTGCTTCTCAGTCGAAGTAAGACTGCCAGTTTTTGAGTTTACTGTGTAGCTTGTTGTCTTCTTAACAACGTCGGCTCCTCTTTTAATGTATTCTACTTCATCCTTGGCTGCGACTTTGACAACTGTTTCTATTGCCGGTTGCTTAACTACTGGTTGTCCTACATGTTCAATAAGATCTCCAGTGTTAGGATTTACACTATAAGTTGTTGTTACCGTCTGTTTCCCAGTTTTTCCAGGTACTTCAACATTAGCTTGTCCTTTTTCGCGTGTATCATCTTTCACGTATTTCTTAGGTGATGGGATTTCTGTTGTTTCTACTTTGTCCTTCGCACCATTTTCCTTGAACACTTGATCAAGTGCATTTTTAGTAATCTGTCCTGTATCAGGATCCTTGATACTAACAGTTGTTGACTTAATGATGTCGTCTCCACGTTTGCTATATACAACAGTTTCTCCAACTTTTTCTACAGACCTATCGGTTGTAATTTTTTTATCTTGATAACCTATTCCATCTAAGGAAATTCGTTTCCCAGAAATAAACTCTGGTCGTCTATTAATCATATCGGCTTCAAAATAAGAACGTGAACTATGACCTCTGCTTGTTCGTCCAACATTTATAACAATATCACTATCATTGCTGACACTTTTCCCTATAGTAGAATCATTATCAACAATATAATGAGTCAGTTTACCTGACTTAGCTATTTTTTTACTATCTAAACCTTTTTGCCAAAATTCAGATGACGAGAACAAACCTGTCCTCACTTTTGGAGCATTAAATGTTGTTCCTTTTTTTAAAATATTGTTATAGAAATTTCTATAATCTAATTGTTCCTTAGGAGACATAACTCTGCTATCAGAATATGCCAACTGATAGGCTTCAACCATCGCACGTTGTACTAAATATCCTCCCAGAGAATGTCCTGTTAGATAAAGGTTGGTGATACTCTTATCCTTAGCTAATTCACGCATAATTTCTTCTGCTTCTATCGCCTGTTTAGGATTACTCCCTGTTCCAAGTGTGATATCAGCACCTATATCTTTAGAATCACTAGTACCACGAAATGCTAGTACTTGGGCAGTTCCATTTGGTAAATATAAGAAATCGCTCTTGGTCTCAAATAAGACAGCATCAAGTCCACTGGATGTATGATAACTTTTCTTTCTTTCCCAATAAGGTCCCAATTCCCTATTCATCATCATATATTCATAGCGTGGTTTACTTTCACCTTTCTTTTTGTATAACTCTGCTTCTGTTAAAGGTGTCTTATGATCCAGTACTCTGTCAATATACTTATCGTCACGGTAAGCCAATTCCATGAACATAATCATATCACGTTCACTTACATTCCATTTTAATTTTTCATCTGGCTTTTCGTTACTATCAATAATACCATCACCATCAGTATCATCTAAAAGTGGATGACTGTTATAGCCTACATACTTTTTCCCATTTTTTTCATATATATAAACTTCTTCTTTATCCTTCAAGTAATCATCATCTGTATAACCTTCTGGATTTAACTTGGGACCATTAACTAACAAACTATCAAGTTGATCACCTTCTGAACCGATTATTCCTGCTTTTATTTGCTTAGCATCTTCCTCAGTCAATTCATATTTTTTAATCTCAGTAGGATTTGATGTTGCTCTAACCTCTGTAGCACTTGATCTGTCTTCACCAGCCACCAAAGTAGTTGCCGTCGAATTGATATTTTCCTTACCACCGGAAGTATCTAGAACTGTCTCTTTTGTAGCTACTGTTGAAATCTCTTTAGCATCTATCTCAGAAGAAGCATTGTTTCGATGTTCTGAGATACTTTGAGCTTCTTCTTTGATCTCCACAGTCGGCAGAGAATTGTCAGTTTCAGAATTAACTTCTATCCCTGTATTATTATCATTATTATTTTCCGTAGAAGCTAAGACTCCTTGAGTTGGAGCAAACAAGGCAACCCCTATTAGTACAGATGCCGCTCCAACAGAAAACTTCCGAATCGAAAAACGTTGGCGTTTATTAAAGATATCTTTCATGTTATCCAATCCTTTTAACTATTTTTCATACTTAATATAGAAAACGTTAACATCTTCTGTTAACAAAATCATAATTTTTGCTTCTCCTAAAATTTAGGAAGTTTACTCTACTTTAATACATCACATTTTAAATCCTTTCAATCTTTAAATAACTATTTGTTGTAATAGCTAAACCCAGTCACCCAGTTCATCAGGCGGGTTATTTAGGTTACGGACAGAACCGCTAATTTTAGACTTCCAAACAACTCTGTAAAAAAGTACAAGGTTATCTTTTTCTATTTTATCATCTAGTTCCATTTTCCCATCCGTATAAAGATCAATAACCTGCTGTTAAAATTTCACTAAATTAAGAAAGAAATCTAAATACTGAACTTTCTATACTGCCATTATATCACAAAGAATTCCTTAAAAGAAAAAAATCACCATTCTTGATTTTCTAGAAAACCAGGAAATGGTGACTCTATGTTAATTTTCTTGAAGCTCAATGACAATTTCTTGACCATTTCCATTTTCTTCCACAACTACTTTTTCTTCCAGTTGTGATTTGAAATGATTCAAGGTTTCTTTTGAAGTTTCAGTCGCTTGTTGAGCATGATATTTTGCTTTATCCAAGACAGTGTCCAGAGTAATTTCCCCAGATTCAATCTGATCTTTTGTTTTAAGAACAAATTCTTTGGTTTGTTCTTTGACATCCGTTAATTTTTCACAAACCTGCTCTTTAGCATACTCAGGATCTTCTTTTAGATCTTCTAAAAATTCTTGTGCTTGGCTTCTAACTTGTTTTCCTTTGTCACTAGTTAGAAACAAGGCAGCTGCAACACCTGAAACAGTTCCTAAAAGGATAGATGATAGTTTTCCCATTAGTCAACTCCTTTTTTATTTTTTAAAAAATTTACTTGCAACACGAATAGCAGATAAACCTGCACCAGTTTTTATAGTTTTTGATCCAGCAGATGAGGCCTTTTTACTCAAAACACGTGCTTGCTCATTTAGGTCAGAAACAGAAACAGAAAGGTCTGCAACTGCTGTAAAGAGGGGATCAATTGTAGCAACTTTGACATTGATATCATCAACAAGAACGTTGACTTTTGTAAGCAATTCATTTGTTTGATGAAGAGTTACATCTACATCTGATGTTAAAGTTTTAACAGTTTTTTCAGTTTCATCGATGACACGACCAACTTTTTGAAGGGTAATAATCAGATAAACTAAAAATACAACCAAGGCAATCGCCACAATAATATAAGCCGCTTCTAACATTTTAATTCTCCTTTTTTACATTATAAAATGGTGCTTTTTTCCGATTTTGATAAAAGATGATATAAATACCAAGGCCAATCAATAGGGCAGACAACCATTGAGATACTCGAAGCCCAAAGAACATGAGACTATCTGTACGCATGCCCTCAATAATCATACGTCCAAATCCGTACCAAATTAGATAAAAGGCAGTGATATGACCACGACGGATACTCTTTAATCGGCGTCTAAAAATGACAATCAAGGCAAAACCGATCAGATTCCAGATAGACTCGTATAAGAAGGTTGGTTGGCGATATGAGCCATCAATATACATCTGATTCTTAATAAAACCAGGTAAATAGTCTAGATTGTCAACGACTGCTCCATAAGCTTCTTGGTTAAAGAAGTTTCCCCAACGCCCTAGACTCTGAGCAATCATGACGCTCGGAGCTGCAATATCTAAGAAATCCCAAGTATTGATTAATTTGCGATCAGCAAAAATATAGAGTACAATCGCGCCAGTAATTAAACCACCGTATATGGCAAGACCACCATTCCAAATAGCAAAAATCTCTCCCAGATGTTGGCTATAATAATCAAATCTAAAAATAACATAGTAGAGTCTAGCACCAATGATGGACAAAGGAAAGGCAATTAAGATGAAGTCCAAAATATCATCAGATAAAATCTTCTTTTTAGGCGCTTCTTTACTGGCAAGATATACCGCTAACACAAGACCTGAAACGATGCAGAGCGCATACCATCTAACAGCTAAAGGACCAATTTGAAAAGCGATTGGATCAATCATTTTTCACCTCGTTCTTTGCAATCAGATTTGTCAATCTTTCTTCAAATAGTCGAGTAGCATCAAAGCCCATTTCCTTAGCACGATAATTCATCGCTGCTGCTTCGATAACGACAGAAATATTACGTCCTGTTTTTACAGGAATGCGGATACGTGGAATAGCTACTCCAGAAATCTCCAATTCCTCAGCATTATTGCCTAGACGATCAAAAGTCTTTTGCGTGTCATAATTTTCTAGATAGACAGCTAACTGAACTTGTGAAGAATCTTTAACTGCACTGGCACCATAAAGACTCATCACATCTATAATACCAACACCACGAATCTCAAGTAAATGCTTCAAGATTTCAGCTGGTTCACCCCAGAGAGTCATTTCATCCTTAGCAAAGATATCTACACGGTCATCAGCCACCAAACGGTGTCCTCGTTTCACGAGTTCTAGACCTGTCTCACTCTTACCAATACCACTGTCGCCCTGGATTAACACACCCATACCATAGATGTCCATCAAGACACCATGTACACTTTCACGCTCAGCCAAACGAGAATCTAGGTAACTTGACAATTCTCCAGACAGACGACTTGTTGCTGTACGACTCGTTAAAATAGCAATTTTACATTCTCGAGCGGCCTTTAGCATTTCCTCTGGAACTACTAAACCACGCGCAACAATAACTGCAGGTGTTTCTGGTTGAAACATCTTTTTCAAAACCTGGTAGCGGTTATGAGAAGACATACTAATCAGATAAGACCACTCTTTCATTCCCAATAACTGAATCCGCTCTGGAGTATAGTAGTCAAAATACCCCGTCATTTCAAGCCCTGGTCGCGTAATATCCGCAGTATTAATTTTCTTTTCAAGTAATTCTGGCTCACCATAGACAATGTCTAGTCTGAGCTTATCAATCACTTCTTTGACTAAAACCGACATAATTTTCTCCTTCAATCAAGTTCTTCCCTCTATTATATCAAATTGTAGTAGGAAGTTTCAGAATTTTGCAGGATTTATAGGATTTATTTAAAACAAAAAAGACTAGACAAGTCTAGCCTTTCTTATTAATTAGAATTTTTTACGTTTACGAGCTGCTTCTGATTTACGTTTACGTTTTACAGAAGGTTTTTCATAGAATTCACGTTTGCGTGTTTCTTGAAGAGTACCAGCTTTAGTAACTGCACGTTTGAAACGACGAAGAGCATCGTCAAGAGATTCATTCTTACGTACTACTGTTTTAGACATTTTTTTCACTCCCTTCAAGTTCAAGATCTACTCTATTTTACACGGAATGAAGAAAATTGTCAAGAAAAAAATGAAATTCTCCCAAATCATTCCATTTAAAATTTACAAGATTTTACCATTATGTCTAGCCTAGTTCTTCACTTCTAAAGTTTGTTCTAAACGAACACTTAATTTTTTAATTTCTAACCCCATGTGGTCTAGGTACTCCCAATAATCTGACGGTAGATCAAAAATGGTATATAAGTCCTTGCTGCCAACGTGATCAACAAGATGTTTCAGTATTTGCTCTCGAATAAAATATAAATCCTTTACTTGACTTAAACTGATAGCTTCTATCTTTGCTAAATACTGACATAAAGCAGAAAGTGATGAACAGTCAAATTTGTCTTCTTCATATAAAAATTTTGATTTTCAACCCTTATCATATTTGAAATATATCCAGACCAAAAAACCACCCAATCCATAGGATCGAATGGTCTTTAATGATTAAAATCTTATTTTTTTAACAAACTGAGTGCTACTGCATCTGCGATAATGGTCACATCCGGATGGTTTTGTAGGCTACTTGCCGGTAGACTTTCTGTCACAGGGCCTTCAACGGTTCCAGCGATAGCTTCTGCTTTTGATTCACCATAAGCAAATAGAAGGATAGACTTAGCATCCAAAATGTTCTTAATCCCCATTGAAATAGCTTGGGTTGGAACATCTTCAATCTTCTCAAAGAAACGCGCGTTAGCTTCGATTGTAGACTGATCTAGCTCTACAAGGTGAGTTTGGCTATCAAATGGTGTGCCTGGTTCGTTAAAGCCAATATGACCATTACGACCAATCCCTAAGATTTGTAGGTCAACGGGATGGTCAGCAAGAATTTGGTTGTAGCGTTCTACTTCTGCTTCCGCATTATCCTTGACACCACGTGGCAAAAAACTTTCTTTAAATGGTTTCTTGTTGAAAAGATTTTCTTGCATAAAGTAACGATATGATTGAGGATTGTCTCCATCAAGACCTACGTACTCATCCAAGTTCACACTTGTAAGATTTGAAAAATCAAGATCGCTCTCAACGATTCGTTGGTAAAATTCCAGAGGGCTACTTCCTGTTGCAAGTCCCAATGTTTGTGCACCGTTTTCCAATTTTTCTTTTAAGATATCAAAAGCAACTTTTCCACCTTCAATTGGATTTTCCACTTGAATAACTTTCATAATTTTGTCCTCCATATTCTTTATTTTATTATATGGTATAGACCAATTTTTGTCAAGTGAAAACGATTTATTTTTGTTGAAAATATGACAGTAGTCTCAAAATAGCTACTGTCTTGTCTCATTTGATTCTTAAAACCTTGATAGACTTGACAAATAGTAGGAAAGAGCCAAAAAAGCTCGATAATATTTGTAATAGGCAAATTCCTATAGATATTATGGAGCTTTTTATTGTATCGAATTGTCAAATGAAGAGCAGATAGTAGATTGCATACAGAATAGTGCACTGTGACTTCTAAAACATTGCTAGAAATTGATTTGACTTCCTTAATCAATTTATCCAGATTTCATTTCATTTCACTTCACTATACTTTCAAGGTCTATTATTTAGTATATCCTCCGACAGGTGAATGGTATCATCAACTAACATGAGATCGCTAGCATTGAGAGAATTTTTTTAATAATATTAGCAACATATTTATTTTACCAAAAATATTAATCATAAAAAATCTTGTTCATCTATACTGAACCTAGAAAATATATTTTTTTAAAGTATTTGATAAAGCTTGATAACCAGCGACACTGAGGTGAAGACCATCCGTTGTATAGTCTGCCTTGAGTTGCCCTTCCTGATCGAGTAAGTTCTCAAAAACAGGCACAAATTCAACCTGCATATAGGCAGAGACAAGGTCTTGATAGGCTTGGTTCCAGGCCTTGATTTTCTCATTGGTACGAATATAAACTGTCTGTTTGTATTCTTCCCCTTGATGAACTGGCAGAATAGAAACTAGCTTTATCTGTGACAGCGGATAGTCGCGAGAAATACTTTGAATCACGCTTTCAAGATTGTTTAGCGCTTCATTCATTGGAACATCTTTTCCAATGTCATTTGTACCAATCAATAGTACAATTTGGTCCACTGCATCGCCATAGAGGTGGGCATCAAGATTTTCTCGTAAAAGTCCAGTCTGGTAGCCTCGAATCCCTCGGTTCACAATGGTTTTTGACGTTCCCAATAATTCTTGCAAAGGATAATACTCAATAATAGAATCCCCGATAAAAATGATATCTGGTTCAATTACCGAGATTTGATTAAGTTCACGATACTTGGTTTGAATTTTCTCTTGCTCTTTTAAGAGCCAATTTTCTAAAAGCTGTACTGCCAAGTTATTCTCCTTCTTCTAGCCAGTTTTCTAAAACTTGGTAAACACCTGCCTGACTGTTAGCTGGCGCTATTTTGGTGGCTACTTCTTTGACAGTCTCCTCTGCATTTTCCATCGCATATGAAATTCCTGCCAACTCTAACATTTCGATGTCGTTTTCACTGTCACCAAAGGCCATAATTTGTTCTGGTTTTAAGTTCCAACGTTTGAGCAACTCCTCTAAGCCCCATGCCTTATGAATCCCATCTTGTAAGATATCAATACAGCCGTAGCCACTCGAAACAGCTCGAACATGACCATCAAACAAGTCATTGATCTCCTGTAAAACCACATCTGATCGTTCTTCTCCAACAACCATACTCATCTTGAGAACACCACCAAAGAGACTGGAGTCAAATTCATCAACAAAGTGCATTCGTTGATAGAATTTCTCTATCATCTCCGGAGTCATAAATTTATCAAGTTCTGTAAAAACAGTTCCTTCCTTGACAAAACCGCCATTCATAGCAGTTACGACAAACTGATCCTGACACTCTCTGCCTTTAAAATGGCCCAAAGCCCTATCAACCATAGCATCGTCCCAAGTCTGAGCTTGAATCAATTGATCATTTTCGAATATACGAGCGCCATTAGCAACTACGAGAACCACTCTTTCTGCTAGATGTCCCAGTAATTGTCGCATTCGATGAACTTCATTTCCAGTTGCAATGACAAAACGAACGCCTCGTTGATCTAGCTGATCTAAAATTTTCTCTAGTCGAGGTAGGTCCAGTTGTCCTTGAGAATCCAACAAGGTACCATCCATATCTGTCGCTATTATCTTAATTTCCATTGTGTCTCCTTGTGATCCAGTCACTACCACTTCAACCCTACATGTTCATTCATTTCCTTATAGGCTGTATCAATCCGTTCCTTGGTCGCCTCGTCTAACTGACTACGGTACTTCCCACCCTCTATAAAATCTTCTAAAATGTAGGTCTGGTACAAATAGAGTGGATAGCCTTCAGGAGAATAAGTTCCTTTTGGCGTTCTATTAACCCAGCTAGGATGAGCTTGAGCTGCCTCAATCGTAGTCTTACCTGCTTTTTTCTTAATAGTCACATCCATGAGAACACCACGTTCTGTCCATTTTGCATTTTCCTCATCCTGCATGGTTTCAATACGCTGATTTGAGATAAAATTCCCCATAGAATAGATAATGAGTTTCTTATCCCCATCTTTCTCAACCGTTTCTGCTGGTTCAACAACGTGAGGATGGCCACCGAAGATAATATCAGCCCCCCAATCGATCATCTTGTGATAGAGTTGTTTTTGCTCTTCTGTTGGTTCCAATTGATACTCAATTCCCATCTGAGGCATGATGACCGTAATATCCGCCTCTTTCTCTGCTCGCTCAATTTCAGTCTTCATCTTATCTTCATTTAGGTCAGCAAGATGATTATCATAGTCTTCTTTAGAAATGTATTCTTCAATGCCGTTAAATCCATAGGAATAGGCTAAAAGGGCAACTTTAATTCCATTGACTTCCTTGATAACTATCGATGCTTTCTCTCGTGGTTCATGGGTATAAACACCAATTGGTGTCATTCCAGCTTTTTCGATAGCATCTGCAGTTGAAAAAACTCCCTCAATCTGAGAATCCAAGATATGGTTGTGAGCCAAGTCTAAGACCTGATAACCAGCATCCTTTATAGCATCCATGACTTCACCAGGTGCATTAAACAAGGGGTAACCTGCGAGATAATGGTCTTTGTTTACAGTTCCTTCAAAATCACCGATGACTAAGTCAGCTTGCTTGAGCCAAGGTTTCACATACTCAAAATTTTCATGGAAATCATAAGTCCCATCTTCTTTTAGAGCAGTTCGATAAATCGGAATATGATAGAGGATATCACCATTTGCCATTATACGCGCACTTGTTTCTTGCTCCGTATCTGCATTCTTTTCCTGAGAATTTAACTTTTTCTGCACAGCACTTGGATAACTACTGCTTAAAGAAATCCCTCGAGCTCCTTCCGCTAATAAAGTAAAAATCATCGAGACAGCTACCGAAGCTAACAAGACCACAATAAAAGTACGATTGTTCCACTGCTTATAGTTCCTGAAAAATCGAACAGAATGTCTAATAGCATGTAGAACAGGACCTTTTTTTCTTTTTCTACTACGTTGTTCCAAATTTTTTCTCCCTACTTTTTGATGCAAGTCACCTTACCTTATTATACCACAGACAAATTGGTATTTCCTTTTATTATATTATTTTTTAGCAACTTCTGTGACTTTCTTTCTCATCTGTTTTGTGTTATCATGTAATTGTAATGGAAGGAAAGGAAAGAATATGTCTGCTATAGAACGAATTACCAAAGCTGCTCATTTAATCGATATGAAAGATATTATCCGCGAAGGGAACCCTACTCTTCGTGCCGTTGCCGAGGAGGTCTCTTTCCCCTTGAGCGATCAAGATATCATTCTCGGAGAAAAAATGATGCAATTTTTAAAACACTCGCAAGATCCTGTTATGGCTGAAAAGTTAGGGCTACGTGGAGGTGTTGGGCTTGCTGCACCACAGCTGAATATCTCAAAACGCATCATCGCCGTACTGGTACCAAATATCACTGAGGAAGGTGAAACTCCTCAAGAAGCCTATGACTTACAAGCTGTAATGTACAATCCTAAAATCGTCTCACATTCAGTCCAAGATGCTGCCCTAGGCGAAGGGGAAGGTTGCTTATCTGTTGACCGTGCTGTTCCAGGTTATGTTATCCGCCACGCTCGAGTAACTGTCGACTATTTTGATAAGGATGGAGAAAAGCACCGCATCAAACTTAAGGGATATAACTCTATTGTAGTTCAACACGAAATTGACCACTTAAATGGCATTATGTTCTATGATCGTATCAATGAAAAAGACCCATTTGAAGTTAAAGATGGTTTGCTCATTCTTGAATAAAGAAAATCCCGTTGCAAGACGGGATTTTGTGTTATAATGAAGATATGAAAACAAACGATATTGTCTATGGCGTTCATGCCGTCACAGAAGCTCTTTTAGCAAATACTGGAAACAAACTCTACCTTCAGGAAGATTTACGAGGAAAGAATGTGGAAAAAGTTAAGGAATTGGCTACTGAAAAGAAAGTATCCATTTCTTGGACTTCCAAAAAATCACTTTCTGAGATGACTGAAGGAGCTGTTCACCAAGGTTTTGTCTTGCGTGTTTCTGAATTTGCCTACACTGAACTTGAGCAAATTCTTGCTAAGACACGCCAGGAAGAAAACCCACTACTACTAATCCTTGATGGTTTAACGGACCCACATAATCTCGGTTCTATCTTGAGAACAGCGGATGCAACCAATGTTTCAGGTGTCATTATTCCCAAGCACCGAGCTGTCGGTGTTACTCCTGTCGTAGCAAAAACAGCAACAGGTGCGATTGAACACGTTCCTATCGCTCGCGTGACCAATCTCAGCCAAACCTTGGACAAACTCAAGGATGAAGGCTTCTGGACATTCGGTACTGATATGAACGGAACTCCTTGCAACAAATGGAATACCAAAGGAAAGATTGCTCTCATTATCGGAAATGAAGGCAAAGGTATCTCTAGCAACATCAAGAAACAAGTAGACGAGATGATCACCATTCCTATGAATGGTCACGTACAGAGCCTCAATGCCAGTGTTGCTGCTGCTATTCTCATGTACGAAGTCTTTCGAAATCGATTATAAAAAAGTTTCCAATCGTTTGATTGGAAACTTTTTTAATTATGTTCAATGATATATTTATAGGCTTCTTGACCTGCAATAGCACCATCTCCAACTGCAGTTGTAACCTGGCGAAGGTCTTTCTGACGAACATCCCCAACTGCAAAGACACCAGCAACACTTGTCTTCATGTGGTCATCAGTCACAATCCAACCCGCCTGGTCTCGAATCTGCAACTCTTGGACGAAGTCACTAACAGGGTCCAATCCAACATAGATGAAGACACCTCCAAAGGCTTGTTCTGTCACTTGTCCTGTTTTCACATTTTCAATGACAACCGACTCAACACGGTTTTCACCCTTGATTTCTTTGACAACAGAATCCCAAATGAAATTGATTTTTTCATTGGCAAAAGCTCTATCTTGCAAGACTTTTTGAGCACGAAGCTCATCACGACGGTGAATGATAGTTACAGATTTTGCAAACCGTGTTAAGAAGATTGCTTCTTCAACTGCTGAGTCACCTCCACCTACAACCAACAAATCTTGGTCGCGGAAAAAGGCTCCATCACAAACCGCACAGTAAGAAACACCACGGCTATTGAGTTCTTCTTCACCTGGAACTCCCAAGAGACGGTGTTTGGAACCAGTCGCTACGATAACTGTGCGAGTTTCATAAACTTGGTCGTCTGTTACGACTTTTTTGAATTCGCCATGATCCTCAACATTTTCAACGAAGCCATAGAGATGCTCAACACCCAGATTTTCAAGAGGTTCAAACATCTTTTCTGCTAATTCTGGGCCACTGATATTGGCATAGCCTGGATAGTTTTCAATGTCAGAAGTATTATTCATCTGACCTCCTGGAAGGCCTCCTTCAATCAAAGCCACTTTCAGATTACTGCGTGCTGCATACAAGGCTGCAGTCATCCCAGCAGGGCCTGCACCGATAATAATCGTATCGTACATTCTCTTTCCTTCTTTCTTGTTGTAACTATTTTTATTCTAACGGATTAAATCCCATTTTACAACTATTAAGCCTTGAGAACCAACAAGATGCTCATGGTTGCAAAAGACAATACTGGAATGGTCAAAACTCCAATCATAATCATATCGTAGAGATGGGCTTGACGTGCTTTAGCAGTTTTATCAACCCCCGACAGAGCTCTAAGTCCAATCCAGAGTCCCAAAATAATCAAGACCAGTAGAATTGTCAACACTAAACTCTCTAAATACAAAGCAAATAGCTGAACTAGCATGCTCTCTCTCATTTCTATTAATTTTAAAGAGCAAACCCAGTTAGACTAGCCAACTGAGTCTTTCTTATCTTCTATTATATCAAATATAGGTCCGTTTGTAACTAGCAAAGAATTCTTTTGTTCGTTCTTCTTTAGGATGATTGATAATCTCATCTGGTGTTCCAGACTCAATAATCTTTCCTTTATCCAAGAACAAAACCTTATCAGCTACTTGAGAAACAAAGGACATATCGTGACTGACCAAAATCATAGTTTGACCTGATTTGGCAGCATTAGCAATAGATCGTTCTACCTCACCAACCAATTCTGGATCAAGGGCTGAAGTAGGTTCATCCAAGAGCAAGATTGCTGGCTTCATGGCTAAAGCACGCGCCAAAGCTACCCGTTGTTTTTGTCCACCTGATAAGTGGCGAGGATAGTGCTGTTGACGATCTGAAAGACCAACCTTAGCCAGCTCTTCTTTGGCAATCTTAGTTGCTTCTTCGTCGGAAAGTTTTTTAACAACTACCAAACCTTCCTTGACATTGTCTAGGGCTGTTCTACGTTCAAATAAGTTGAACTGTTGGAATACCATAGACAACTTGCGACGAAGAGTCAAGATTTCATCTTGAGTAATTTGAGAAAAGTCGACTTTAAAGCCATCAATCTGAATGCTTCCACTATCAGGTGTTTCCAGATAATTTAGGCTACGAAGAAAGGTTGACTTCCCCGCTCCTGATGAACCAATCAAAGCCACTACTTCCCCTTTTTGAATATCTAAATTCAGATGATCCAAGACGGTTTGACCTGAAAAGGATTTGCTTAAATTTGAGATTTTAATCATTAGCGAAGATCTCCTTTCACATCTGTTTTCGCATTATCTGGTGCTTCGATGGCCATTTTTCTCTCAATAAAGCGACCAAGATTTTCAATAGCGATATTTACCACCCAGTATACAAGAGCAACTGAGATGAAACGTTCGAAGTAACGGTAGTCGGCACCACCCAAAATCTGAGCTTGGGCAAAGACTTCTACAACACCAGCACTAAAGGCTAGGGAAGTACCCTTAGTCAAACCGATTAGGGAGTTAATCAAGGTTGGAGTCGCTACTACCGCTGCATTTGGAATAATCACACGACGGTAAACTTGTGCACGTGTCATTCCAAGACTACGAGCGGCTTCAATCTCTCCAGGATTGACAGAAAGAATAGCGGCACGGATAGTTTCACTAGCGTAAGCTGCTTCGTTAAAAGCAAAAGCTACAATTGCAAAAGCTGCAGCCGGAATCGCATTGATATTAAAAGCAGTTCCCCATTGTTGATTCAACGCTTTTAATGCCAGAGGAATTCCATAGTAAGTCAACATCAACTGCACTAGGATTGGTGTCCCTTTTAAGAAACTAACAAAGAATGCTTGTAATGGATAAAGAATTCTAACGCGATTAATTTTTACAATAGCAAAAACCAAGGCCAAGATGATACCAAAAAAAGCACCAAATACTGTCAACATCAATGTTGTTGGCAATTGTTGTACAATTCTTGGAATCCCATCAAAGACAGAACGAAAACTAAACAGTTTGCCGTCTGGAATATACTGCATCAAGTTTTGGTACCAATCTGATGCTAAAAGTGTTGTAACATTCATAGAAACATCCTCTCCTGATAATGAATCATTCTATCATACTTCTGCCTAGATTTAAAATATTTGCTACGTGCAGAAGAGACTTTGTCTACCTACTAGTTTATCATACTTTAAAAGTGTAAGGTTATATATTTTACCTATCAAGGAGATAGAAAAAAACTATTTCAAATCCAAGTTGTCGTAGGTTTTACGATAGCCAATTTGTTTAACAACACCATTCTCCACTAATATTGGACGTTTTAATAACATACCATCACTGGCCAAGAGTTTGGCTGCTTCTTTATTGGATAAAGTCCCAACCTTATCTTTTAAGCCCAGTTCACGGTATTTAATTCCACTGGTATTGAAAAATTGCTTCAACTCAAATCCTGAAGTTTCAAGCCAATTTAAAATGACTTCTTCACTAGGAGTTTCTTCTACAATATGAACATCTTTATATTCTAGTCCAAGTTGATCTAGCTCTTTTTTTGCTTTTTTGCAGGTTGTACATTTTGGATATTCGATAAATTCTAACATTTTCTTCTCTTTCTATTCTTTCTTCTCTTTAAATGTTGCATTTTCATGCTTCAATAGGCAAGCCTTCTTCTCAATTCCTGAAGCAAAGCCTGTCAGGCGATTGCCGGAACCGAGTACGCGGTGACAAGGTACGAGGATAGACCAAGGATTTCGGCCTACAGCTCCTCCGATAGCTTGAGGAGAAGCTACATGCAAGTCCTTAGCTATTTGACCATAAGTAACTGTCTGCCCAAAGGGTATTTCCCGTAGATAAGACCAAACTTTCTTTTCAAATTCACTTCCAATAGGAGCCAGAGGAAGCTCAGATAGGTCTTGAACTTGTCCTGAAAAATAGCTATCCAAATAAGAAGCAACTTGGTTCAAAACTGGATGGCTTGGAACATCAACGATACACCCAGTTTCCAAACCTCTCTCAAAATGTTTCTGACCTTGAAACCAAATGCCAAGTAAGTAGTGGTCATCAGCAACAAGTGAGAGCTCCCCTATGGGAGAAACATAGAGCATTTTTGCATACTTTTTAGGCATTAGATTTTAATTTTTGATAGGCTAGGCGTTCTCCATCTACTGGAACCTTCCCAACCTTTTTAAAGCCAAGCTTTTCAAAGATATGTTGCATAGCCTTATTTTCAGCGTGCGTATCTGAACGAAAATCTAGGTAATCAAAGCCTTCAATCAAGCCTTCCAAGAAGGTCTGGGCAACACCTTGCCCTTGGACATCACTAGCGACAGCAATACGGTGAAAAACTAGATACTCTGACTCTCTTCCTTCCCAGCTTCCATCATAAATGGCTTCATAAGCTCTTTCTGGACTTTTAGTCACTGCTGCATAGGCTAAAAGTTCTCCTTCGTCCAAGGCTACATAAGCCTGACCAGAGATGATATCTTCAATAATCGTGTCAGCATTTGGGTAACCATTTTGCCACTGAGTGCTACCAGCTTCCGCCAAGCATTTTTTAGCTTCCTCAATCACCTGCATAATTGCATCTACTTCATTTGGAAAGGCTAAACGAATTTCCATCTTATCTCCTCTTTTCTGACTAGTTTCTCTCATCATAGCATAATTTGAGGCTTTCTACAAGCAGTTAAAACTTGACTTTTTATTTCTATTATTTTATAATCTAGTTATTAAAACTAGATAAACAGGAGTTGGAAATGAAATCTACTTTTTCCTACCCAGAATGGGACGAAATTCCAAACATTGATCTCTATTTGGATCAGGTCCTACTTTATGTGAATAAAGTTTGTTCCCCTATTTCTCTTGCTAAAGAAAAAGGTTTAACTGCATCAATGGTGAACAACTATGTCAAACACGGCTATATCAGCAAACCTGAAAAGAAAAAATACCAACGCAAACAAATCGCCCGATTGATTGCTATCACAACGCTCAAGTCTGTTTTTTCAATCCAGGAAATTGCTCAAACCCTTAATACCCTACACACAGAGACTAACTCAGAAGAACTTTACAATGCTTTTGTAGACTATATGAATGAGGACCTAGACCCAGCCAATCCTATTATCCAAGCAAGTTGCCAAACGGTCAAACTCTATCATCAAACACTAGCACTAGTCTATACAGAAAATGAAGAGGAGGAAACAAATGAATACTAGTTTTAAACTTAGCAAGCGCCTTAGTTTGGGAGAAGAGATAGCAAACAGTGTCACCCATGCTGTAGGGGCACTTATCATGCTGATTTTGCTCCCTATCTCATCGACTTATAGTTATGAGGCCCATGGATTTTTATCATCCATTGGTGTTTCGATTTTTGTCATCAGCCTGTTTCTCATGTTTCTTTCATCCACTATTTATCATTCTATGGCTTATGGTTCGACTCATAAGTATGTCTTACGGATTATTGACCATTCCATGATTTATGTGGCAATCGCTGGATCTTATACCCCGGTAGTCCTAACCTTAATGAACAACTGGTTTGGTTATCTGATTATCGCCATTCAATGGGGGACAACTATTTTTGGTATTCTTTATAAAATCTTTGCCAAGAAGGTCAATGAAAAATTCAGTCTCATCCTCTACCTCATCATGGGATGGCTAGTTATAGCAATCTTACCCGCAATTATCAGCCAAACAAGTCCAATGTTCTGGTGTCTCATGGTATCAGGAGGTCTTTGCTATACAGTTGGTGCTGGGTTCTACGCTAAGAAGAAACCATACTTCCATATGATTTGGCATCTCTTCATCCTCGCAGCCTCTGCTCTCCAATACATTGCGATTGTTTATTACATGTAAAAATAGGCCGGGAAAATCCCGACCTATTTTATTTGCACATGTTGATAAAGTATTGATGCAAGCGAAGATCATTTGTCAATTCCGGATGAAAGGAGGTCACTAGCATATTCTTTTCTTGAGCAGCAACGATTTGATGATTCACTACTGCCAGAACATCAACACCCTTACCAACTTCACTAATAATAGGTCCACGGATAAAGGTCATGGGAATTTTGCCAACACCCTTACAGTCTGCCTCAGTATAAAAACTTCCTAGCTGACGCCCATAGGCATTACGCTCTACTACTATATCCATAGTCGCCAGATGACTTTCCTCTTGAGAAGCGATTTGTCTCGCTAGCAAAATCAAACCGGCACAGGTTCCAAAAACTGGTAAGCCATTGAAAATAGCTTCTCTTAGAGAGAGTAGCATATTCTGATCACGTAGGAGTTTTCCCATAGCTGTCGACTCACCGCCAGGTAAAATCAAACCTGACAAGTCACTCTGATGTTGTTGAAAATCTTCAAGATTTCGCAATTCAATACTTTCAACTCCTAGTTGAGCAAGCATTTTCTCGTGTTCTACAAAGGCACCTTGCAAGGCCAAGATTCCGATTTTCATCTATTTTCCTCGCTCCGCCATGAGAATTTGAATTTCATTCTCATTGATACCAACCATGGCTTCTCCCAAATCTTCTGAGATTTGAGCTAAAATTTGAGGATTTTGATAGTTTGTAACTGCCTTGACAATTGCTGCTGCACGTTTAACAGGATCACCTGATTTGAAAATTCCAGATCCAACAAAGACACCTTCTGCACCTAGCTGCATCATAAGAGCAGCGTCCGCTGGTGTTGCAACGCCTCCAGCTGCAAAGTTAACAACTGGTAATTTCCCATGTTCCTGGACGTATTGAACTAATTCTACAGGTACTTGGAGTTCTTTTGCTGCGACATAGAGTTCATCTTCACGTAGATTTTGAATGCGACGGATTTCTTGATTCATCATACGCATATGGCGGACTGCCTGAACGATGTCTCCTGTTCCAGGTTCCCCTTTTGTACGGATCATAGAAGCTCCTTCAGCGATACGACGCAAGGCTTCTCCTAGGTCTTTAGCACCACAAACAAAAGGAACTTGAAATTCTTTCTTGTCCACATGGAAACGATCGTCAGCTGGAGATAGAACTTCGCTCTCATCGATATAGTCAATTTCGATAGCTTCTAAAATCTGGGCTTCAACAAAATGCCCAATTCGAACCTTAGCCATAACTGGAATGCTGACAGCTTCTTGGATTTCCTTAATCATCTTTGGATCACTCATACGAGATACACCACCCGCTGCACGAATATCAGCCGGGATTCGTTCCAAGGCCATAACTGCTGCTGCACCTGCAGCCTCAGCAATTCTTGCTTGTTCAGGGTTTTGAACATCCATGATGACGCCACCTTTAAGCATCTGTGCCAAATTTTTATTTAATTCATAACGATTTTCAGTCATTTTCTCTTCCTCAATAGTTGTATTGGTAGCTACAGTTTTATTGTAAGGTAGAAATGACTCAAGAACAAGATAAAAAAACTTAAACTGTCCGGGTACAATTATCTCCATCATCAAAAAAGGCGGTGGGACAGAAATCGATAGACAAAGTCTCGATTTCGTAGTCCCAGCCCCGCGAGGATGATTAGGAGCTTTTGGGAGTCTAAAAGACGAACAAAAAGTTCAATCAGCTACCGCGTCAAAGTTTAATTGCTAATAAAAAGTGAGGTCGGGATCTTTTGTCCCAACCTCCTTATTTCTTAGATTTTTTAATGTTTTTAACAAGATAAAACAGATATCCTGAAACCATGTAGGCAACAAAGATAATGGCTGCCCATCTAAAGACAAATCCCCAACCATATTTATTGGCATTCAAGAAGAAATAAGGGAAGGGACTATCCTTAGCGTTAGGAACGTCCATCTTTAGAACAAAGCCGTTTAAGATTGCAAATCCCATATAGAGCAGTGGTAAAACCGTCCATACAATAGGATCAAACCACTTATATTGACGACTCTTATCAAAAATGATGGTATCAACTAGAAACCAGAGGGGCACGATATAATGGCAAAGGAAATTTTCCAAACGGTAAAAATCTTTTGTCAAGGGAGCCAACATGAAATGATAGATGACACAGGTAATCATGATACTCATGGTAACACCACCCTTGAGTCGCAAAAGACTTGAACTTTGCCAATGGTCACCCTCACGTCGCATCTTCCATAACAGATAACCCGTAAAAATCATCACCAAGAGGTTGGAAAGTACTGTATAGTAGAGCAACATTCCGAAACCACCGTGCTTGGTAATTTCCAGATAAATACCTGTAAATGCTGCTAAAAACATAAAAGCCCGACTGAAAAAAATTATTTTATTCCAAGCAGTCATGATTAGATCTTTTTAACAAATTCTGATTTTAATTTCATAGCACCAAATCCATCAATCTTACAATCGATGTTGTGGTCACCTTCAACAATACGGATGTTTTTAACACGTGTCCCTTGCTTAAGGTCTTTTGGAGCACCTTTTACCTTAAGGTCCTTAATCAAGGTAACTGTATCTCCATCAGCTAGCTTGTTCCCATTTGCATCAATAGCAATAACACCTTCTTCAAGTTCTGTTTGCTCAGCAGGATTCCATTCGTAGGCACACTCTGGGCAGACTAGCAAGGCTCCGTCTTCATAGACATATTCTGAATTACATTTTGGGCAATTTGGTAGATTGTTCATTTTATCTCCTTCTATTTTCATGATGGTTTGATTATCAAATTTTCGTTAACAAAGACTATTATACCTTAAAATTAAAAATTTGACAAATTGCTAAAAAACCGACTCACCACTATCGTGGTCAATCGGTTAAAAATTTCAATTAAAAATGTTTGACTGCTTCTGATTTAATTTTTTCGACAACTTCTAAAATACTTATCCCTGTTGTGTCCAAATAGATTGCATCATCAGCCTGTTTAAGAGGAGAAGTTTCACGATGACTATCCTTATAATCACGCGCAGCAATCTCTTCTTTCAAAGTTTCCAAATCTGTTTCGATCCCTTTTGAAAGATTTTCCTTATAACGTCTTTCCGCACGTTCATCCACTGAAGCAACAAGAAAAATCTTCAATTCAGCCTTAGGCAAGACCACTGTACCAATATCTCGACCATCCATAACGATGCCGCCTTGTTGGGCAATTTCTTGTTGAAGGGCTACCAATTTTTCACGAATAGCTGGAATGGCTGCAAAAGCAGATACAGCATTGGTTACTTCATTTTCACGGATTGGATTTGTCACATCAACATCTCCAACAAAAACAAGCTGTTCTCCTGTTTCAGCACGACCAAAGCTAATTGGATATTGTTCCAATAATTCAAGAAGTCGAGAAGACTCTTCTGGGCTTACCTGATTGTTTAAAGCGATGTAAGTCGCAGCACGATACATGGCACCTGTATCCAAGTAGGTATATCCAAAGTCCTTAGCGATAATCTTAGCTACTGTACTTTTACCACTGGATGCTGGTCCATCAATAGCAATCTGAATTGTTTTCATCGTCACTCCTATCTTGTCTTAAGGACATCACCAGGATTTGCAAACCAAGTTCCTGAAGACATATGACCAGGGTTCAAGGCTTCAAGCTGGGCAATAGAAATGCCTGCTCTAGCTGCAATAGCTGCTTCACCTTCACCTGCAAGGACAGTAATGGTTCCCTCAGCATTTGTATGTTCCTCTGAACTACTTGAAGAAGTTGATCCTGCTTCAGAACTTGATGCTTCAACCGAACTACTTGATGATGTTGAAGAAACTTCCTCTACCTTAGGCGCAGAAGAATCATGAAAATCTTTCAAGGCTGCTGTACGATCACTTCCACCAGATGACAGGTAGATTAAAACAGCAATCATACCGACAACGATAACAAAGAAAATACAAGCCAAAATGGTTAGAATACGGTTGGCTACCACTCCTGTTCCCTTATTTCCTCTGCTTCTGCGTTCCGAACGACTTTCCTCGATGTCGTAAATATCTTCTTGCCATGGTTCCTTTTCCATACCTTACTCCTTGTTTTTTTTCTAATTTCTTATTACAATATAAATATGAAAATCACACTTATACCTGAACGATGCATTGCCTGTGGGCTATGCCAAACCTATTCTGATTTATTTGATTACCATGATAATGGTATTGTGCGTTTCTATGATGATCCTAATCTACTAGAGAGAGACATCCCAGCTAGTGAAGAGCTGCTAGAGGCTGTGAAACAGTGTCCTACTCGCGCGCTCATCAAATATTAATTTGTCATCAGTGGTGTTTTGATGTTCAAATCCCACTTTCTCTAGTTTAGCATATTTTTCCAGAAAATTATAGTCTTTTGAAGGACTTATTTTTAGCAAATCTTATCTTGACTCACTCTGTTCTTTTATCAGATAGAGGGGTCTTTTTTTCGTTTCCATATAAATTTTACTGACATATTTTCCCAGAATACCAATGGTCAATAATTGGACACCACCAAGAAATAGAATGACAGCCATCAGAGAGGTCCAACCAGAAGTTGGATTGCCAAGTATAAGAGTACGAACAACTACAAACAAGGTCATCACCAAAGCCAGAAAACACGACGAAAGACCAGCAACAAAAGCTAATATTAAAGGGAAATCTGAAAAATTCACAATCCCTTCGATAGAGTAGAAAAAGAGTTGTCTAAAACTCCAACTAGTCTTACCTGCCTGCCTTTCAACATTAGGGTATTCTAAATAGTGAGTATGGAAACCAACCCAGGCAAAGAGTCCTTTGGAAAAGCGATTGTATTCTGTCAATTCTAACACTGCATCCACAACTGATCTTCTCATCATCCGAAAATCACGGACACCCGATGGAAGGGCTACTGGGCTAATTTTTTGCATCAAACGATAAAAAAGATCGGCGCAGTAACTACGTAAAAAGGGCTCACCTTCTCGACTGGTTCTGCGTGTTCCAACGCAGTCCAAGTCTGGATTCTGATCTAGTAGTTCCTTCATCTCAAGCAAGAGGCTTGGTGGATCCTGAAGGTCTGCATCCATAACTACCACCAAATCTCCTCTAGCTTGTTGTAAACCTGCATATAAGGCTGCTTCCTTCCCAAAATTTCGCGAGAAAGAGATATAATGTACTGCAGGATTTTTCTCTCGATAAACCTTTAAAAGGTCCAAAGTCTTATCAGTCGAACCATCATCTACAAAAATGTATTCGCTTTCTGTTCCCAAATCTGGAATCAGGTCTTCAAGAGTTTGATAAAAAAGAGGAAGTACTTCCTCTTCGTTTAAACATGGAACTATGATTGAAATCATCATCTTAGTCTTCAAATCCATTTGGATGCTTGCTTTGCCAACGCCATGCGTCTTCACACATTTCTGTAATACCAAGTTCTGCTTCCCATCCTAGCTCTTCCTTAGCTTTTGCTGGATCTGAGTAGCAGGCTGCGATATCACCCGGGCGACGTTCAACAATACGGTATGGAATAGGACGTCCGACTGCTTTTTCCATATTTTGGATAATTTCAAGGACAGAATAGCCTTTCCCTGTACCAAGGTTGTATATGTTTAGACCTGAACCCTTTTGAAGTTTCTTAAGTGCTGCAACGTGCCCTTTGGCTAAGTCAACGACGTGGATATAGTCACGTACACCTGTTCCATCTTCTGTATCGTAGTCATCTCCAAAGACCTGAACTTGTTCCAACTTACCAACTGCGACTTGTGTAACATATGGTAGAAGGTTATTTGGAATACCGTTTGGATTTTCTCCTAGGTCTCCGCTCTTATGCGCTCCGATTGGGTTGAAGTAACGAAGTAAAACAACGTTCCATTCTGAATCAGCTTTATAGATATCTGTCAAGATTTCTTCAAGCATTAGTTTGGTACGGCCATATGGGTTAGTAGCTGAAAGTGGGAAGTTTTCTAGGATTGGAACAGTATGAGGATCTCCGTAAACTGTTGCTGAAGAGCTGAAGATGATATTCTTACAGTTTGTCTCTTCCATAACTTTCAAGAGACTGACAGTTCCTGCGATATTGTTATCATAGTAGGCAAGTGGGATACGTGTAGATTCCCCTACAGCCTTCAAACCAGCAAAATGAATCACACCTGTTGGTTCTTCATGTTTGAAAATATCACGAAGTGTATCTGTATCGCGGATATCAGCTTCATAAAAAGGAATCTCAACTCCTGTGATTCTTTCGACTACTTCAAGACTTTTACGACTACTGTTTACCAAATTATCGACAACAACAACTTGGTGACCTGCTTGGATTAACTCAATGACAGTGTGAGTTCCGATAAAACCTGCTCCACCTGTTACCAAAATCTTTTCTTGCATTTTACTTCCTCAATTCTTGGATTATTTTTTTCATTTTACCATTTTTGATAGGGAAAGTCATTTACTTTCCTAAGACTATCGTAAAAACTAGGTAAAAGTTTTACTATTGTTTCTTTTTAATATATCTTTCAGTCGGATAATCTGCTGGATCTAATACACCACTTCTCCCCTGAAGCATTTGGGCTAGATGATAACCGATAATGGGACCAGTTGTTAATCCAGAAGATCCTAGTCCACTTGCTGTATAAACTCCTGACAAGGCTGGTACTTGTCCAAAGAATGGAGAGAAGTCACTTGTATAAGCACGAATCCCCACACGTTCACCAGATAAAATTGCATGCTTTAAACTCGGATAAAATGGACTCGCCGCCTCAGCCATTTGTTGGAGCAAATTTTTATCGACTGTAAGATCAAATCCCATGTCATTCTCATGGGTAGCTCCTAGAGATAACTTGCCTCCAGGAAATGGTATCAAATCCCACTCACCTTCCGGCATGACAACAGGATAGCTTGCCATGTCTAAATCAACCTGATAATCTCTAAGTTGACCTTTTTGAGGACGAACATCCACCTCATAGCCTAAAGGCTCCAAAATGTGTCCAAGCCAAGCTCCCGTAGATAAAATTACTTGATCAAACATTTGATTGTCTATCTGATAGCCTGATAATAAAGGAGTTAGACTAACCTCTTTCTTTACGACCTTAACCTGACTGGCATCCAGTAAACGACTCACTAGGAGTTGCCCATCTACTCGAGCTCCTCCTGAAGCATAGAGCAATCTCTCAAATCCCTTTAGACCAGGGAATAGGCTGCTTGCAGCAGCTTGGTCCAAAATGGCTAATTCGCCAATTAAGGGAGATTCATCTCTACGTTGCAAGGCAAGTTGATAGAGTTCCTCTAGTTTGGAATCATCCTTTTTGAGAAGGAAGACTCCTGAGCGCTGGTAGAAATCAATCTTTTGACCATTATTTTCTAAATCAGCTAATAAATCTACATAAAAGTCTGCTCCTAGGCGAGCCATCTTGTACCAGGCCTTATTGCGTCGTTTAGAGAACCAAGGACTGATGATTCCTGCCGCTGCCTTGGTCGCTTGTCCGTACCCATGATCAAAGACAGTTACTTCGACATCTGCTTCCTTAGAGAGATAGTAGGCAGCTGTTGCCCCTACAATTCCTGCTCCTACAATGGCAACTTTTTTCATTGATTTTACCTTCTAACTAGATATGATGGAATGGATTGGTAGAAGCCTGACTTGCGACTACTTCTAGCGACCAAGCATTCTCTTCCTTCCATTCATTCAAGAGCGCTGCAATTCTTTCCACAAAAAGCACTTCGATATAGTGCCCTGGATCCAAAGCTAATAAATCATCTGACAGCATATCTTGGGCAGTATGATAATAAATATCACCAGTGATATAAATATCTGCTCCTTTTGCTAAAGCATCAGGATAGAATGATTGACCACTTCCACCACAGATAGCCACTCTTGAGATTGTCTTTTGCAAATCCTTCTCTTGATAATACACCATACGAAGGCTATCTAGACCAAAGACTTCCTTAACATGGTCAGCAAATTCCTTAAATGTTTGAGATCTAATAGCTCCAATACGGCCAATCCCACGTTCGAGACCTGTTTCCTGCAGATAAGTTGTATCCTCAATACCCAATAGTTGGCAGAACCAATCATTAAGACCATTTTCAACAATATCGATATTAGTATGACTGACGTAGACGGCAATATCGTGCTTGATGAGATTGATGTAAATCTGATTTTGAGGACGACTAGCTACCAAATCCTTGATCGGACGAAAGATGGGGGCGTGCTTAACGATAATCAAATCTACTCCCTTTTCAATAGCTTCAGCGACTGTCTCTTCACGGATATCAAGAGCAACCATGACCTTTTGAATTTCCTTGTCTAGGGTTCCAATTTGCAGTCCACGACTATCACCTTCCATAGAAAATTCTTGTGGGCAATAGGCTTCATAACGCTTAATCACTTCACTTGCTTTCATGGAGCACCTCCTTAATGGCTTGAATTTTATCTGCTAGAACCTGACGTTCTTCTTGATTTTTTTCTGGAATTTGACTAAGGGCAAACTCAAGCTTAGCAGCTTCTTTTTGCCATTTTTGGATGAAGACTGGACTGACTTCTTTGGACAAAAAGGGGCCAAAGCGGACATAAGTTGCTGATAGATTCATTTTACCAGCTTCTACAACTATGATCTCGTAGAATTTCCCAGCTTCTTCTAGAATACTTTCTGCTATGATTTGAAAACCGTGTTCTTGTAACCAAGAACGCAACTCATCTTCTCGATTATTGGGTTGAAGAATCAAACGCTCAACAGTAGCAAGTTTGTCTAATCCGTCTTCTAATATCGTAGCAATCAAACGGCCACCCATTCCAGCAATAGTGATAACAGAGACCTGGTCAGCCTCTTCAAAAGCAACCAAACCATTTGCTAGGCGAACCTGAATTTTCTCAGTCAAACCATGACTTTCAACATTTTTGACTGCAGATTGATAGGGACCTTCTACTACCTCTCCTGCAATGGCACGCTCAATGTGACCTTTTTCAACTAGCTCAATCGGTAAATAAGCATGATCGCTTCCTACATCTAGCAAAACGGCTCCTTGGGGAACAAAAAAAGCTACCGTTTCTAATCTCTTCGAAATCATTTTCTCTCACTTTCCAAAAGTCTATTTTTCTTTATTATACCATATTTTGTCTAGCAATCCTGCACCCAAAAAGACCACAATCAAGGATTGCAGCCTTTCTTTATCTTCTAGCTTGATAACGACTTGTCAGGATGAAAATCACAGTAAAGATCAGCATCATGATGCCATAGACAGGTAATGTTTGTCCTGTCAGTGTTGAAATTTCAAGTAGTTTTTGGATTCTTGGGAATAGAGCTGTTCCAAGGAAGCCACCAACCGACCAAATAATCAAGAGAATACGCCACAGACTAAATGGCAAGCAAGCTCTAACTACAGACATGAAACCAATCGACGCTAGTAGATAATACAGAAGAGTCGAAATTTCAATGGCTGACCAGCCTTGACTGGTTCCAAAAATTTTAACAAAGAGAACACTAAAAACTACCATCAAGGCACTTGGTAGTGCACGGAGCATGGATTTTCTGAGGAAGTTTTGTTCGACTGGTTTAATATTTCGCTCAAAGGTCAATACGAACGGTGGGAATCCTTCCACAAACTGGTCAATCATGGTAATCTGAATCGGAATAAATGGGAAAATCAGAATCCATTCACTACGTCCCAACAATGCACTCGCAATACAGATGATTGCCAATAAAAATGAATAGATTGTCTTAATCAAGAAAATTGGAGCGATGTGGGCAATATTATTAACCACACGACGACCTTCAAAGAGAATCTCAGGAACATCATTAAAGTCTGAGTTCAAGAGAACCAGATTTGCAATCTGACGAGTTGCTGGATCTCCTTCAGCCATAACGATGGAACAGTCTGCCTCACGAAGAGCTAGGATATCATTGACACCGTCTCCTGTCATGGCAGTCGTATGACCTGCTTTTTTCAACGTTTGGATGATCAGTTTCTTTTGATGAGGAGAGACACGTCCAAAAATCGCTGTTTCCTCAGCCATGGCAACCAACTCTTCATCGTTAATCTTTGAACAATCTACATAGCTATGATAATCTGCAAAACCAGCTTTTTGAGCAATACTTGAAACAGTAACTGGATTATCACCAGAAATAATTTTCAAGCCCACTTCCTGAGAACGAAGATAGTCTAGAGTTTCAGCTGCCCCTTCTCGGATTGGATCTAGAATTTCAAGCAAAGCCAAGGCTTGAATATCAGATGGCTTTTGTGGCTTGTGGTGATCAAGTTTTTCTTGACTGAGGGCCAGAACTAAGACACGAGATCCTCGTTCAAGAGCTTCTCTAGCCTCAGGAACTTCAGCATTCAACAACATCTCAGGTGCACCTAGGAAAACAGTTCCGAGACCTTCCAACTCCATTGCTCCCCATTTACGATCGCTTGAAAATGGAAGACTAGAAATCATCGGATAAGCTACCTCTCCCGCAAAACGCTTTCGAATAGCTTGGGCAGTTGGATTTTTATCCTCACTGTTTGCCATATAGCTAGTTAGTATGTCAGCAATAGCATTTTGATCATAAACTTGAGTAAGAGGAAGGACAGTCTCAACCTGCATCTTCCCTTGGGTGATGGTACCTGTCTTATCCAAGCAGAGCATATCCACGCGCGCAAGGGTTTCAACAGAGTACATCTCCTGCACCAAGACCTTCTTCAAACCAAGCTTGATAACAGCGGTTAAGAGAGAGGTGATAGTCAAGAGCGCGATTCCCTTAGGTAACATTCCCAGAAGAGCTGTAGATGAATTCACTACAGAAGACTTCAGTGGTAAACCTTTCAAGACCAAAGCTTCAAGCAAAAGAGCAATACCAAAAGGAATGATGATTTTCCCAGTAAAGCCAGCTAACTGATCTAGCGATTTCATGATACGGGAATTGATTGGTTTAACGGTCTTAGCTTCAAGCATGAGTTTGGCTGCATAGTTATCTGCTCCTACATGATGAACTTGAGCGAGGACAGAACCACTGGCAAGAAAACTACCTGACAACATTAAGTCTTCTACTTCTTTTTGCACCAAGTCGCTCTCGCCCGTTAACATGGCTTCATTGACTTCTGCAAAGCCTTCTAATACAATCGCATCACTTGGAATTTGATCCCCTGCAGACAAGCGAATCACATCATCCAAAACAAGCTCTTCAGGGTCTAAAGCAATCTCTTGTCCATCACGAATAGTCGTAATCTTTTCTTTATTTAAGAGATTGAGTTTATCAACCATATGCTTGGCACGTAGCTCGGTTACAATTCCTGAAAAAGCATTAAAACAGATAACCGCAAAGAAAACCAGGTTGCTCCAGGCTTGAACAAAAGCGAGCGCTAATGCAATAGCAAAGTTTAAAGCATTGAAGAGAGTAAAGACATTTCGTTTTACAATCTGCCAAGTACTGGTACTAGCTGATGCTTTGAAATCATTGACCTGTCCCTGTTTCTGACGTTCATTAACTTCTGATTGGCTTAAGCCTATAATTTTATTTTTATCCATAAGTTCTATCATATCATTTTTTTAAAAATAATTCTAATTTCATATGAAGAGCAATTCCGCCTAAACAAAAAAACATTTGCTTGTCCTAGTATGATAAGGTATAATAAAAGAAAGAAAATTGAAGGAGATACCATGTTTTATACTTATCTTCGTGGGCTGGTTATGTTGATTCTCTGGTCTATCAACGGTAATGCTCATTATCATAATACGGATAAAATTCCGAGTCAAGATGAAAACTATATCCTAGTTGCTCCCCATCGTACTTGGTGGGATCCTGTCTACATGGCATTTGCGACCAAACCAAAGCAATTTGTCTTTATGGCTAAAAAGGAACTGTTCTCTAATCGAATCTTTGGTTGGTGGATTCGTATGTGTGGTGCCTTTCCTATTGATCGGGAGAATCCTAGCGCTTCGGCTATCAAATACCCTACCAACGTTCTTAGAAAGAGCGACCGATCTCTCATCATGTTTCCAAGCGGTAGTCGTCATTCTAACGATGTCAAAGGTGGCGTAGCTCTGATTGCTAAAATGGCCAAGGTTCGCATCATGCCAGTTACTTACACTGGCCCAATGACCTTAAAAGGACTCATCAGTCGTGAACGTGTCGATATGAACTTCGGAAATCCTATCGATATCTCGGACATTAAGAAGATGAATGATGAAGGAATTGAGATGGTTGCTGAACGTATCCAATCAGAATTCCAACGTCTAGATCAGGAAACAAAACAATGGCACAATAACAAAAAACCAAATCCTTTGTGGTGGTTTATTCGCATACCAGCACTGATTCTTGCTGTCTTAGTTGCGATTATTACCATCATCTTTAGCTTTATCGCAAGTTTTATCTGGAATCCAGAAAAAAAACAAAATCAATTAGGTTAGAATAAAATGGCTGAGGGATATTCTCTTAAGCCATTTTAGTTTGACTGACAGCTGATTACTTTTAAATAAAATATTTTATTGACAAAGATTTGAAACTATAGTATACTTTTTAAGTAAGCTGATTTAGCTCAGTAGGCAGAGCGCATCCATGGTAAGGATGAGGTCGCCGGTTCGATCCCGGCAATTAGCATTGTTTAACAGTTCCTTGGTATAGGAACTTTTTTTATTGACATTTTATGGATCTTATAGTAGAATAGACAATGCGATGAGTCGATATGTAGCGAGAGCTACTATTGAGCAAAGGAGGTCATAACGCAGGAGCGGACCTTGAGAAATTGTGTGAACCGATTTCTCACATGGAGATGCCTCTCAGGCTTTCTGGTTTTACCAGAGAGCTTTTTTTATTTTCCTAAACACTATTAACTCCTATCTTTTAGCAATCCTTTCTGCACAAACAGCAAAAAGCTCAAGCCTCAATCATACACTGATAGACTTATTATCCAAAAAATCCTAGCTAGGTTTAGTCGTAAAGATACAAAGATGACCAATGAAATCTCTAATTACAGCAAAAGTTACAGGGCAAGCTGTAGTTTATACCTTAGCATTAAAGGCTCTATAATTTCTGTAGTGGGTAAATCCCCTATAGATATTATGGAGCCTATTTTGTTGTAGAAAAAAAGTCCCATAAGACCTATAATGAAAAGCAACCAAACCATCATTAGAAAGAATCTTATGG
>NZ_JASHDM010000016.1:0-44321 GCF_047463655.1 Streptococcus infantis | reverse complement strand
ACGGGATTCGAACCCGTGTTACCGCCGTGAAAAGGCGGTGTCTTAACCCCTTGACCAACGGACCGGAGTTGTTATTTTCAACTCTTACTATTATACCGACTTTTCTTACTTTGTCAACACCTTTTTTTAACTTTTTTTCATTTCTCCTGAATTACTTCCTTCAGCTCTCTGAGAAGGGCTTTGCGGCCTTTAAATCGTTCGTCTGCCCAGAGGCGTTCGTAGGCTTCTTGTTTATCTTCTGGTAATTTTCTTCTATAAATATTCAACAATTCATGAAGGGCGTAGTAGTCATCCAACCACAATCCTCCTTCTGGTAGGCGATGGCTGATCTCCCCTACTTCTTCATAAGCCATTCGGTCTAGGCGACGCTTTTGACTCTCTTATTTTCAGAAAATTTGAATCATTTTCTCTAAGAGAGCATTAACATAGGTGAACTTGTATTTTGTTTTCTATTATATAAATATATATAAATCTTTGATTTATAGTGGATTGAAATAAGATATGAACAGAGAAATTAGGAAAGTCAAACTAATTTCTAGAAATATTTTTAGCAGTTGTGGTGTACTCTTCTAGATTCAATCCACTATAAATTCGAGTTTCCTCAATTTTTTTATAAAAAACAGAGGAAACTTGTGCTTCCTCTGCTTATAGTATTTTAGATAATTAATTTTCTTCGCTCATTTTTGATTTTACTTCATCATAAGATAGTGCATGTGATTCCTCTTCTACTGTTTCAGGCATCTTTCCTGTTTCGTATAGAGATTTAATTTGTGTACTATCCAATGTTTCGTATTTCAATAATGCTTCTGCAATCAGCTTGTGAGTTTCACGATTTGACTGGATAATTTCAGCAGCTTTGTTTCGTGCTTCATTCAATAATGAACGAACTTCTTCGTCAATTTCATAAGCTGTTTGTTCTGAAATTGATTTTTGAGGACTTTGTGCACCAAACATGGCATGACTTCCTTCATATTGTACTGGACCAAGTTTTTCACTCATACCATACTCTGTAACCATTGCACGCGCCATCTGAGTCGCTTGTTCGAAGTCATTAGATGCTCCAGTAGTTTGGACGTTAAAGATAATCTCTTCAGCTACACGCCCACCCATTAAGCCAGCTAATTGTTCTTTCATATCTTCTTTAGATAGAAGCATTTGGTCTTCCTTAGGAAGTGCAATCATATATCCGCCTGCACGTCCACGTGGTACTATGGTAACTTTATGAACAACACGGGCATTTGACAATACTAGACCGACAATAGTGTGTCCTGCCTCATGGTAGGCAACCAATTCACGTTCTTTTTGTGAAACTGTCTTGTCTTTCTTAGATGGTCCAGCGATAACACGATCTTCAGCTTCATCAATATCAGAAGCATCAATCACTGATTTATTGCGACGAGCTGCAACCAAAGCTGCTTCGTTCAATACATTTTCCAAATCGGCACCAACAAAACCTGGAGTTTGTTGTGCTACCAATTTCAAATCTACATCTTCAGCTAAAGGTTTATTTCTAGCATGGACTTTCAAAATTGCTTCGCGTCCCTTAACATCTGGACGACCAACTAATACTTTTCTATCAAAACGACCTGGACGAAGTAGAGCCGGATCAAGAACATCTGAACGGTTTGTTGCCGCAATGACAATAATTCCTTCATTTCCTTCAAAACCATCCATTTCAATCAAGAGTTGGTTTAAGGTTTGTTCTCGTTCATCATTACCTCCACCTAAACCGACACCACGTTGTCGACCAACGGCATCAATTTCATCAATGAAGATAATAGCTGGTGCTGCTTTTTTTGCATCCTCAAAGAGAGAACGTACACGGCTCGCACCGACACCGACAAACATTTCTACAAAGTCAGAACCTGAAATACTAAAGAATGGTACACCAGCTTCTCCTGCGACTGCTTTGGCAAGTAATGTTTTACCAGTTCCCGGAGGTCCTTCTAAGAGAACTCCAGCTGGAATCCGGGCACCCAATTTTGTAAATCGTTTTGGATCTTTTAAGAATTCAACAACTTCAACAAGTTCTTGTTTTTCTTCCTCTGCGCCTGCGACATCTGAGAAGCGAACTTTGATATCTTCTTTGTTAGCAGCCTTAGCTTTACTACGTCCAAAGCTCATTGGATTACGTCCACTATTTCCGCCCATATTTCCCATCATAGAGAAGAGGAAGAAGAATAAGATAGCAAATGGTACTACTGAAACTAGGATGTTAATCCACATACCACTTGAGCTTTCGTGTTTTACTTCAATTTGTGTTTGATGTTCACTTGCTAGCTTTTGCAAATCCGCTACAGTTGTATCTGATGGGAGGACAATACTTGTAAATTTCTCTACTTTTGTAGCAGAGGGTGTAAAAAATTGAATTCCCGTTTCCTGTTTCTCTGTCTTAGCAGTTTTGTAGACACCATACACTTCAATAACACTACCACTTGGTTGGTAGGTCATTTCTTTTACATTGTCGTTAGTGATTTCCTGAACCAATTCTGAGTACTTAATTTGTTGACTATGACCAGCGGATCTGCCAGCAAAAAAGTACTGGAATCCTGTCACTAGCAAGAAAATCATCAACAAATAAAGAAATGGATTTTTTATGAAACCATTATTTTGTTTTTGCATTCAAACACTTACCCTTCTATTTTGAGTAAACTTCCTCTTTCAATACACCTACATAAGGAAGGTTACGATAGTTTTCATTATAGTCTAGTCCATAGCCTACAACAAATTCATTTGGAATTGTAAAACATGTATAATCTGCTTCGATTTCTACAGTGCGACCTTCTGGTTTATCAAGCATGGTAACAATCTTCACAGACGCTGCTTCTCTTGCAGTAAACATATCTTTCAAACTTTTCAAGGTTTGACCAGTGTCAATGATATCTTCTACAAAGACAACATGTCGACCTTTAATATCTTGAGTTACGTCTTGTTTAATATTAATGACACCACTACTTACAGTCCCACCATGATAGCTAGAGACCATCATAAAGTCCATTTCAAGATGTGTATCAATATATTTCACCAATTCTGCCATAAAAGGAATAGATCCTTTTAGAATTCCAACTAAAATCGGATTTTTACCCTCATAATCTTTTGTCAACTGAGCACCCAATTTTTTAGCTGCTTCTGTAATTTCATCTTGTGAAATCAAAATTTTCTTGATATCTTTTTCTAACATGATTTTACCTATCTATTTTTTCTATATAAAGTACAGTGTTCATTATATCATTTTTCATTTTTTTACTCAAATCACTGATTTCAATTCCTAAAACTGAACAAATTTTTCCAAATTGCTCAATGATAATAGCTTTTTCTCGTCTTTCTTTAGGAATTTTTAAATCAATAAAAAGTCGCCTTAGTTTTTTACGATGACCATTTTTTATCAAATAATCACCAGGCTGTCGATGCCTTAAAATCAACGCTGTTTCACGAGAAACATTCATCTTTTGAATACTTTCACCTTCTAGAGGGATTCCAAATGAAAATAAATAACCTTCATAATGAACTTGATTTTGATAGTTTAACACACACTCACTACTTTTTTCATCAGACTTTGGTCTGATTTTACAAATTTGAAAGTGCTGGTATTCTTTTACAAGTTCATAACCATTTTTTATACAATGGCGATATTGACTCTTAGTTTTTAAAATATGATGAATTTCTTGAAATTGTTCTCTTGTTACATTTAAATCAGCAAAACAACTAAGGTATTGTTGTAGTAAAATTCGCTGTGTTGCCTCAGAAAAGAATAAAAACTGAGTTAAATCTTCCACATTGACTGTTTGAGATAATTCAGTCAGAGCAATTTGATAGTCAGATACTTCTTTTCCAAACTCTAAAAACGCTCTCTTTACCTGAGTATTTTCTTTTTCCAGTTGTGGTAAGTAAATATTACGAACTCGATTGCGAAAATAGTAATTTTCTTCATTCGTCCTATCTTCAAAATGCTCAACTTCAGAAAAATCCTTCTTATAAAAAGATAGCAACGGACGAATTAATTCTCCCTTATCAAACGTTTGTCTTTCTTTAATAGCTGATAAGTGTTGTAATCTAACACCCCTAATCATTCGCATAAATACCGTCTCAACCTGATCATCTGCATGATGAGCTGTTACAAGGGCTGTAGAGGACGTTTTCTCCATTACTTCTCTAAAAAAATCATAGCGAAATTGACGAGCATTTGCTTCTGAAAAATCTCCAGTAAAATGAGCTACGTAAATTGGAACTCCAACTTGTTCAGCTAGTTTTCTTAATTCAATTTCTTCATCATCTGATTCTGGTCGTTGTTTATGGTTTACATGAGCTAAAAATAATTCTATCCCGAGTTCTTCTTGGTAGGTTGATAGGAGGTGAAAGAGAAACATCGAATCCAATCCACCAGACAAGGCTAGTACAACTCGTGAATGATCTTTAAAATAACCTTTTTCTAGAAAATGATTTAAAAAATCTTGGTCTCTCATTTTAGGACCTCATAGACATCCTTAGCAATTTTAGAAATGGTATCATAATCAGAATTTTTGGTAAAGATTGAAATAATGAAAGGAGAATCTGTATAGACTATTCCTACATCGTGTTTAAATTCATCTGCATCCCCAATTTTATGGGCTACCTTAGCAGAAATATTCTTAGCAATCCTCTGATTATCAAAAGCTGTTTGCGATAGAGATTCTAAAACAAAACCATTCTGATTATAAATAGATTCCATAACTTGACCAGCCATTTTAGCTGAAGCTAACTTCTCTGTTACGTTCCACTCTTCACTTGCGATAGTAGCCATTTCTTTTTTAAAGGCTTCATCTGATTTATTCGTAATATAATAAGCAAGAATATTATGAGCTACATTGTCAGATTCTTTCGCTGTCTTTGTAATTAAATCTTTGAGAGTGTAGTCTTTATTGTCCGCTGTTTTAGGGAGGCTTCCACTTCCTTCGGGTTTATAAGAACCAGGGAAATCATTTACTTCAGAAACGTACTTCAATTTCGTGTCAAGTTGGTAATCACCTTGATTGATTTTTTCTTGAACATAATAAAGATAAGGCAATTTCATAACACTAGCAGAGTACATTTTTTGATCTTCGTTAATCCCAGCTTCCTTACCCGTGCTCAATTGTTTAACATAAATAGAAAACTGTTCATTTTGATAATTCGCAGATAACAACTCTTGTACTTTCTGGATACGATTGTCATCGTTGGAAATGTAATCCGTCGAAACCCAACCAATTTGTTTGATATGTAAGAATTCATGACCTTCAGCAAAAATAGACATATCTACTTCAACCTCTTGATAAGCTGCTAAAGTAGACTTTAATTCTTGTTGATCATAAGGACTATTATAAACGACAAATCCTGGTTCTAACCATACTCGTTTAGAAAAATCGTTTACGATGGAACTATCGTATAAAAGTCGTTTATCAGCCATCACAAATTGATTATTTGACAATTTAAACACAGGCTGTCCTTGTTTATTTAATCTCCATTCTAAAACAGATAATTTTGTATCTGCATTGACTTTTCCTGATTCTTTAATCAAATCTTCTGTAGAATAAACTGACGTTTCACCATAAAATTTTGGAGATTCTATAACATCTTGATAGTAAAAATGATACGAAGCGTGGGTTAAGGAATAAACTTCTTGGTTTGGAATGATAACTGGATTCTCAGTGCTTACTACTTGTACACTTTTAAAAAAAATAGGAAGTAGTAATATCACTAAAAATTTACGCATTCTTTTTTTCCTCTTCTTCCTGTAGCCGTAACAGATGATTTTTTTGAGCTAACTCTTCTAATTTTTCATCTGATTGACTTAAAAACTTTTCTACAATATCTAATAAATTTTCCATTTTACATTACCTAGGAAGTAAGTCCGGAATAGTATAAACTTCCTCCCATGATTTTGAATAGTAATATTTTGCACGCAAATACTTGGCTGCGTATGTTTCATCCTTTAATTTGGTTGCAAGATTTGATTCTTTATCTTTTTCATCGCTCAATTCTTGATACTGTTTTTTCAGATCGGCTAACTGTTGGCGACGTTCGAGTAGTTGCTGATAACTTTGAGTCAAATTATAGGTTGGTAGGATGAACAACAACATAATCAAAATCAAAACCCAGCCCATAAAACGATTTCGTCTTTGTCGTTCTTCCATCAAGTATTTACGACGTTGGTGTTCATTTTGAATAAAAGAATTATTCATTTGTACAATTTTTTTATACATCGTTTTCTACCCTTGTTTCGCTGATAATTTCATACATACCTGCAACATCTTCTTTTTTAGTGCTATCTTTCATTTCTAACACTTTTACGAGCAACAATTTATTTCCAAAACGAATTTCAACTTGGTCATTGATTTTTAAATCTGTAGAGCTCTTTGCAAGAATACCATTTACCTTGATACGTCCCTTATCTGCAACTTCTTTAGCCACTGTACGACGCTTAATAATTCTTGATACTTTTAAATATTTATCTAATCTCATTTTTATTACCTCAAATTATTATTGTACCATTTTTCTCCTTTTTATAGAAGAAAAAAGATAACTCCTAATGTGACTCTTTTGATTCTTTTATATTTGCTAATGATTCTCCAAAAGTTAAAAGACCTTCTAAAATCTCATAATCCTTTTTATTACGAATATCAAAAACAACTTCGATTAAACCTTGATTTTCTGAAATATTAGCCTTCAAACTTGTCTGAGAAAGAGCCTGGAAATAATCTTGTGTTAAAAATAATTGTTGCGAAATTTTTTCAAATTGAATGACCAGCTTATTAACCTTTCTTTCTACACGATTGACAAATACTTTGTCAAGATATGCTTTGGCTAATCCAATTTCTAAAAGATAAGCAACCACATCTGGATATTCTCCAAAACGATCGATCAACTCATCTTGTAATTCTTCATAGTTGACACGATTGTCAATCTGACGAATTCTCTTGTAAATCTCAATTTTATGTCTTTCATCCGATATATAATCATCTGGGAGATAGGCATCGATTTGTAGGAGTAACTCAGCATTTCCTTTTTCACGTTTTTTGTCAGTTCCATTTTTCTTAGCTATTGCTTCTTCTAACAACTGAGAGTACAACTCAAAACCAACAGAATCGATAAATCCAGACTGAGAGCTTCCTAAAAGATTTCCAGCTCCACGAATGGATAAATCACGCATAGCAATTTTGAAACCAGAACCCAGTTCAGTAAAACCTTTGATAGCTTCTAATCTCTTCTCAGAAACTTCTGTCAAAGTTTTATCTGGACGATACATGAGATAAGCATAAGCAATTCGATTACTACGACCAACACGACCTCTTAATTGATACAAGGTTGACAATCCCATATGATCTGCATTTTCTATAAACAAGGTATTAGCATTTGGAATATCTACTCCTGTCTCGATGATTGTTGTAGTTACTAAAATATCATATTGTCCTTCAATGAAATCAAGAAGTGTATTTTCTAAGCGAATTTCACTCATTTGACCATGAACAAAACCAATAGAAGCTTCTGGAATAAGTTCTTGTAACTCTGAAACCTTCTTTTCAATAGTGTCAACTTTATTGTAAAGATAGTAAACTTGACCACCACGATCCATTTCTCTCAATACAGCATCACGAATGATACGATCATTCTGTTCAAGTACGTAGGTTTGAACAGGATATCGATTTGTTGGAGGAGTCTCTATGACTGATAAATCTCGGATACCTAGCATAGACATATGAAGAGTTCGAGGAATTGGTGTCGCTGTCAAGGTTAAGACATCAACCTTCTTTTTTAATTCCTTGAGAGCTTCCTTATGCTTAACACCAAAACGTTGCTCTTCATCAATAATCATCAACCCCAAATCAGCAAACTCAACATCTTTAGACAAGACTCTATGGGTCCCTATCAAGATGTCTACTTGACCTTTTTTTAACTTCTCAAGTGTTTCAGTCTGTTCTTTTTTACTTCTGAAACGACTCAAAACATCTACGTTGACAGCAAATTGTTCAAATCTTTCCTTAAAATTACTGTAATGTTGCTGAGCAAGAACGGTTGTTGGCACTAAAACGACAACCTGTTTATGATCATTGACAGCCTTAAACGCAGCTCGCATTGCTACTTCTGTCTTACCAAAACCCACATCTCCAACTAAAAGTCGATCCATCGGTTGAGAAGCCTGCATATCTTTCTTAATCTCTTCGATACTTCGAAGTTGATCCTCAGTCTCTACATATGGGAAAGCTTCGTCAAAAGCGTTTTGTTCTTCATCATCTTTTGAAAATGCAAAACCTTTAAGTTGACTTCTCTCTGCATATAACTTAATTAAATCATCTGCAATATCTTCAACTTGACTCTTTACTTTTTGCTTCGCTTTTTTAAAACGTCCATCGTTTAATTTGTTTAACTTTGGAGCCTTACCATCACTAGAAACATACTTAGAAAGAGTCTGTATCTGCTCCACAGGGATGGAAATACGGTCTCCATTTTGATATAGAACACTTACATAGTCTCGATGAATTCCTTTTATTTCAATCGTTTCAATTCCTAAATATTGACCAATACCATGGATTTGATGAACAACATAGTCTCCTTTTTGGAGTTCATTATAATCCTTTAATCGTTCAGCGTTACTGATATTTTGTCTTCGATATTTCCGTTTAATCTTCTTTTTAAAAATTTCATATTCAGTGATAAATACAAGATTCTCATCTACAAAGTGAAATCCATGACGAAGATTTCCTTCAACAAGATTAACAGTTCCTTTACAGATTTCACTTTCATTACTATTATCAACTTTAATATCGTATTCATCAAGAATCGTTGACAGTTTCTTTAGTTCAGTTTTGCTACTTGATTGAAGAACAACCGTATACTTTAATCTTTTGTAACGTTCAATTTCTTCTTTCAGAAAAGAAAACTGATTAAAGAACTCTTGTATAGGATATTGATTGAACTGGTACAGATTATTAAATTTCAAATTTCCAAGCCCTTTTTGAAAATTTGAAAAGAAAGTCGCTGGTACATATTTTTTAAACTGACTTTCTACATCAGCAAAATATTGTAAACTTGATACTGCTTTACTGTTATGTAAATCTTCTGTAAAGTAGCTAGCTATTTCCTTATCAAAAGCATCGTACTGGTTCATGATTTTTTGAAAATCGTCAAATATAACGGGAACTTGATTCAAATAGTCTATCAAGGTCCACTGTTTTTTATAAAATACAGACAAAAACTTGCGAATATCTGCATGAAGAACTTGCTCTTTCGTACAACTAAAAACTTCTTCTAGGTAAGACTTTAAAGTTGGAGAAAGTGCCTTATCAATCTCATGTTCTAAAAATTTCTGACCACGATGATAATCTTCATTCGTTAATAAAATATCACTAGCTGGATAGATTAGTACTTGAGTTTTACTATCTTTTGATAATTGAGTTTCAGTATCAAATTCTCTAATGCCATCAATCTCATCACCGAAAAATTCAATCCGATAAGGACAAATTTGAGAGGTTTCAAATATATCTAGAATATCTCCACGAAGGCTAAATTCTCCCTGACTTTGAACTTGTGTAACTTTCTTATAACCAAGAGAAATCAAGTGATTTTTTAATTCTCTTTGTTCGCATTCTTGCCCCACTTGAAGTTCTAAGATACTATCATCAAAAACTTGAGGATTCGGCAAGAATACTCGACTAGCTGCGACGTTACAAACTAAAATCCCTCTTTGAGACTCATTTCTTAGAAACCGCAAAGCTTCAACCCGAGAAAAAATCTTTTCCTGAGATGATACCAAAAATTCAACCATTGGTGAATCATCTACTAGAAATGGATAAACCAGATCCGAACCTAATATGGAGATTAGATCATTAATCAGACGCTCAGCCTCTCCATATGTGGAAGTCATCACTAAAACCTTATCCTGACTCTTCAGACTACTAGCAATCGCTAAAGATTTTGCTGAGCCAGAAAGACCTAGCAATAATTGTCTTTGTTTCTGTGGTAAGTTCTCATGCCAAGATAGAATTTGTTTATTCTCTAAAAAGAAATCGATTAATGCCATTTCCTTATCCATTATATTTCTGCATCGTCTTTTCAAAGTTTTTTTCTTGTAAATAATAATTTACAGCATCGTCAACCTTGTCAATTGACTGTAAAATACCGATATAATCTTCCTGATCAAACTTAGTCAAAACATGATTAACTACTGACATTCCTTTTTTAGGTCTTCCAATGCCAATCTTTACACGATTGAAAACCTGTGTACCAATATGTTGAATAATCGACTTAATTCCATTATGACCACCAGCTGATCCTTTAGCACGAAGACGAATTTTTCCGACTTCCATGTCAAGATCATCGTAAATAATCAGTAAATCTTCAATATCTAAACCATAGTAGGTTAATAATGCATGAACAGCTTTTCCACTTTCATTCATAAAAGTCGTCGGTTTCACCAGATAAATTTTTTCACCGTTAAGGAAAAATGAAGCTAATTCAGCTTGGAATATTTTATCGTGTGTAAAGGATACATTCTGTTTTTTTGCTAGTTGGTCAATCAACATAAAACCAACATTATGCTTTGTCTCAAAATATTTATCCCCTGGATTTCCCAATCCTACAAGTAATTTTGTCATTAAAATTTCCTTTCAAAAGCCAAAAGGGTTGGAATTTTTTTCCAACCTAATTGACATTATTTTAAATATTAATTAAACATTAAAGCGGAATTCCATAATATCGCCATCTTGCACGACATATTCTTTTCCTTCTTCACGCAAGCGTCCAGCTTCTTTTACAGCCTTTTCAGATCCATATTTAATTAGATCATCATAAGACATGGTCACTGCACGAATAAAGCCTTTTTCGAAGTCAGAGTGAATGATACCAGCAGCTTGAGGAGCTTTCATACCACGTTTAAAGGTCCACGCACGAACTTCTTTTTCACCAGCTGTGAAGTAAGTTCCAAGTCCTAGTAGATGATAAGCAGCTCGAGTCAACTTATCTACACCTGATTCTGTCAAACCAATGGCTTCAAGAAACTCTTTTTTATCTTCATCGTCCAATTCAGAAATTTCTTCTTCAGCACGCGCAGAAATAACTACTACCTCTGCATTTTCTGTTGCTGCGAATTCACGAATTTGCTTCACATAATCGATAGATTCTGGGTCTCCAACCACATCCTCATCAACGTTAGCTACATAAAGAACAGGTTTTGTTGTCAAAAGGAAAAGACCTTTGACTACTTTTTGCTCTTCATCTGTAAATTCAATGGTACGAGCTGATTTACCGTCTTCAAGAACAGGTTTAATCTTTTGGAGAACGTTAAATTCTGCAACTGATTCCTTATCTTTTTGCGTACGCGCCATTTTTTCTACACGCGCATAGCGTTTATTGACTGATTCTAAATCAGCAAGAATCAACTCTAGGTTAATGGTATCAATATCTGCTAGCGGATCCACAAAGGCATCTTCACGACCTTGCTCACGCATGACATTTTCATCATCAAAGGCACGAACCACATGAACAATCGCATCAACTTCACGGATGTTGGCCAAGAATTTATTTCCAAGACCTTCTCCTCTTGATGCTCCTTTTACAATCCCTGCAATATCTGTAAATTCAAAGGTTGTTGGAACTGTCTTTTTAGGAGTAATCATTTCCGTCAATTTTTGGAGGCGTTCATCTGGAACTTCTACCATTCCAACGTTTGGATCAATGGTCGCAAAAGGATAGTTTGCAGCCTCTGCTCCTGCTTTTGTAATTGCATTAAATAGGGTTGATTTACCAACGTTTGGTAAACCTACAATACCTGCTGTTAAAGCCATAGTTTCTCATTCTCCGTTCACATTTCAATCTTCAATATTATAACACAAAAAGGGAAAACTTGCTAACCCTCTTACTATGGGGTTCCTAGTCGATGATTTTGTTCATTTTTCTTTCAAAATCATAGCGACTCATCATGACCACATGATCACAATTGCTACATTTTATTTTGATATCAGCTCCAACACGGGTAATTTCCCAACGATTGGCTTTTTTACCTGTTGATTTGATTGTACAAGCGTGTGGTTTTTTCATTTCAACAAAATTTCCAACTTGATACATAGTTAATCTCCTTTTCTTTTTTTGATTATATCATAAAAGAGGCGAGCTAGGCTCAACCTCTTTCCATTAATTTGTACGAACTGGCGTGATGAGCTGCATGAACTCTTCATCTGTATCAGCTGGAACCAGAGTAAATGGACGAACTGCTGAAATAAAGCTGATTGTAACTTTTTCGCTATTCAAAGCTTTTAGTGCTTCAATCAAATAAGTTGGGTTGAAACTAATTGTCAAATCAGCACCACTTACATTTTCAGTATCAATTTCTTCGTTTACTTTCCCTACTTCTGGAGAGTGAACATGAGCACTTACAACTTCTTCTTTGATTTCTAATTTAACAGTACCATTTTGTGTCGCACTTGATAAGAGGCGAGCACGTTCCATAGACTGGCGTAGTTTAGCAACATCAAAAGTCACTGTTGTATTGAAATCTGTTGGAATCAATCGATCGGTATCTGGATAATTTCCTTCTAAGAGACGTGTGTAGAAGCTAATATTTTCACTTCTAAAGAGAATTTGATTATTGGCGAAGAAAATCTCTACTGTTTCGATATCATCCGTAAAAACAGCTGAAAATTCGCGTAGCGAACGACTTGGGATGACAACATCAAAATCATCGCTATTTTTTTCAAGAGTCAACTTTTTCTGACTAAGACGGTGAGAATCTGTCGCAACTGTTTTTAATTCTTTGTGGTTGCTTAAAACAAAGTGGACACCTGTCAAAATAGGACGGCTTTCTTGGGTACTAGCTGCAAAAGCTGTTTCATTGATAATCTTTTTAAGAAGTTTTGTTTCAAGAACTAAAGGATTGCTTGCAGAAATTTCCTGAATACGTGGATATTGCTCACTATCTTTTCCTTTAAGAGTAATCTCTGATTTTCCACTAGTTAAGACAATTTGCTTTTGTTCAATCTCTTTAAAATCAAGTGTTACATCTGGAAGACTTGAAACAACATTGATAAAGAAAGAAGCTTCCAGTAGAACTGAACCTAAAGAGTTAATCAAGAGACCTGCATTTTCATTTTTTTGCGAGATAAAATTTTCGATTGAGATTTGACCATTTGATCCAATCAAGGTAATTCCTTCATTGGTAACATCAATTTTTACAGTCGATAAAATAGGAATGGCATTTTTTGAGCTAATAGCTCTCTTTGTTGTATTTAAAGCTTGTAAAAATAAGTTTTTATTAATTGAAAAATGAATCATGGATTCTCCTTTATTCTTTTTATTATTAGAAGGATAATAGTAATAATAGAGCGTGTGAAATCTGTGGAAAAACACTTGTAATCAAGAAAACTCAAGGACAGAGCCTTGTTTAAAAGATGTGGATAAATAAGAGATTTTTTAAAAAGTTACCCACAAGTTATTTAATTTTCTTTTTGATGTTTTCAATTTCTATACGTAAATTATCATCTGTTTCAAGCATGGATTTGATTTTTCCATGAGCGTGAATGACCGTTGTGTGGTCTTTACCACCAAACTCTTTTCCAATCTTAGGAAGGCTATTATCAGTCATTTCTCTGGCTAGATACATGGCAACTTGACGGGCTAAAACGATATTTTGAACACGTCTAGTTCCTTTCATTTCCTTGACACTAACACCATAGAAGTTTCCAACTTCTGTCTGGATTTTATCAATTGGAATCACGATCATTTTGCTAACGTCTTGTTTACGAGCACGAATAGCTTCAGCTGCAATGTCAACTGTGATATCGTTAATCTTTTTGACTTTGGCCATTAGGCTGATATCGTTGAGTGCTCCTTCGAGTTCTCGCACGTTAGAGTCAAATTGTCCAGCCAAATATTCGAGTGTATCATTCTGAAAATGATAGTTGAGATGTTCAGTCTTACTCTGTAAAATCGCAATACGTGTTTCAAAATCAGGTGGTGTGATATCTGTCGTTAATCCCCACGAGAAGCGCGTGACCAGACGTTCAGGTAGACTCTCTAAATGTTCAGGTCTACGGTCACTCGTTAAAACAATCTGTTTATTATTATTGTGAAGGGCGTTAAATGTATTGAAAAACTCTTCCTGAGTTTGTACTTTCTTTCCACTAAGTGATTGAATATCATCAATGAGTAGGAGGTCTAAACTACGGTAAGTTTTCTTGAATTTTTCCATATCATTAAGTCTCAAATGCTCTAGAAATTCATTAATAAAACTTTCAGCAGGTATGTATTTTACACGCGCATTTGGGCTCTTTTTTAGAATTTCATTTCCAAGGGCATTTAACAGGTGAGTTTTTCCAAGTCCAGGCCCTCCGTAGATAAATAGAGGATTGTAAGTTAATCCAGGATCTTCAGAAACAGCCAAAGCAGCAGACTTAGCCCAAACATTACCATCCCCTTGAACAAAATTATCGAAAGTATACTTTTCCTTCAGTCCAGTTTCAGAATATGGAATAGTGGATGGAATTGGTTGATAATCGTTGCCAGGTTCAGACTCGAAAGATACTTGTGAGCTAGCTTCTTCAACTTTCGTGAAGACATAATGGGCTTTTATTTCAGTATCATAGATTTCAAAACCTGCTGCTAAAAGCATTCCATTGATATTTCGTTCCCAGAATATCTGCATTTCATCGCGGGGTAAGAAAATCGTTGCAGTATCTTCTTCAACTTTAACCAGTTTTGCGTCTAAAATATAGAAATCATAAACTGACTGAGTTAATTTATCATGTGCAAGTTCTAAAAGACGATTCCAAAATTGTTTTTCCTTCAATGATTTCCTCCTCCTTTACTATAGAATTTAAAAGGTTTATTGATAGAATCATTTTACCATAGATAAGATTATTTTTCCACAAGTTGTGGAAAACAATTAACAATGTTTTTAACTGTTATCCACAAAATGTGGATAACTAAGAAAATTTCTGAAATACTGGGCTTTTAAAAACTAAAATGCAGTGGATAACTATGTTCGTTAAGAATACTAAAATAACAGCCTTATTTCAGGCTGTTAATAAATTGTTGGTATTCATCTTGGTTATGGAAGAAAATAGTAATTTTACCACTATCTTTTTTTTGAAGGCTAATCTGAACATCTAATCCGAGTATTTTTTTCAATTTTTGCTCTTCCTCTTTGACAAAGTGATCTTTTTCTTTTTTGCTGCTCTTCTTCGTTTTTTGTAGTATTTGTTCAACTTGTCGAACAGAGAGATTTTCTGTTTGAATACGATTCAAGAGTTTATCTTGTTTATCACTTGATAATTGAATGAGGAGTCTAGCATGAGCTTGGGAAATTTTTCCACTTTCAACCTCTATAAGGATATGTTTAGGTAGTCCTAATAATCGAACTAGGTTTGTAATATAAGGTCGAGATTTTCCCATTTTTTCAGCAATTTCTGTGTGGGTAAAACCTTTATCAATTAAGGATTGATATGCTTTAGCTTCCTCGATAGGATTTAAATTTTCGCGTTGGAGATTCTCAATGATAGAATGAAGCATCATATCTTGATCAGAAAGTTGCTTAACAATAACTGGAACTTCTGAAAGTCCGGCAGCTATTGAAGCACGATACCGCCTTTCTCCAGCTAAAATTTCGTATCCAAGTACTGGAGATTTTCTAACGATAATTGGCTGAATCAAGCCGTTTTCCTTAATGGATTGTGCCAACTCTTGTATTTTTTCTTCTGAAAATTCCTTACGAGGTTGATAGGGATTTTTTTGAATATCCTTTATTTGAACAATTTTAAATTCTTCCATAATTCTACATTATCATAACTTAGATATTCTGTAAAGCAACTTTACATATCTGTAAACTATTGTTCCAAATCACTAGTACTCTTATCTAATTTAATGGTAGTTGTTTCTTCTTTACCATTACGGTAGTATGTAATGGTCATGCTATCTCCGATAGAATGACTATATAGAGCACTTTGTAATTCAGTAGTTGAAGAAATAGCTTTATCATCTACTTTTGTAATGACGTCATATTGTTGTAGATGTCCATTGGCAGGCATACTAGTTATAACAGAACGAACAACTACTCCTGCAGTGACACTTGATGGTACATTCAATCTTTGTAAATCAGTGCTACTAAGATTTGAAAGGTTGACCATTTGAATGCCCAAGGCTGGTCGAGTGACTTTTCCATTCTTTTCCAATTGATTGATAATATTGATGGCATCGTTTGAAGGAATCGCAAATCCAAGTCCTTCCACAGAAGTTCCACCGTTTGTGGCTATTTTACTAGATGTAATTCCGATTACTTGTCCCTGAATATTGATTAAGGGACCGCCAGAGTTTCCAGGGTTGATGGCTGTATCTGTTTGGATAGCCTTTGTAGAGATAGCTTGTCCATCTTCAGATTTTAAAGAAACATTTCTATTTAAACTTGACACGATGCCTTGTGTCACGGTATTGGCGTATTCAGAACCTAGAGGGCTTCCGATTGCAATGGCAGTCTCTCCGACTGTTAGTTGATCAGAATCTCCAAATTCGGCTACTGTAGTCACCTTATCTGCAGCAATTTTTACAACTGCAATGTCAGAATAAGTATCAGAACCGACAATTTCACCTGGAACTTTGGTTCCGTCAGCTAAACGAATATCTACTTTTTTAGCTCCACTGATAACGTGAGTATTGGTTACGAGGTAAGCAAAGTTACCTTCTTTTTTATAAATAACTCCAGAACCTTCGCTAGAAACTTGCTCAGTATTTGTATCTGTATCAGTTTCTGCAGATCCAAATAAACTATTTTGGGAGTTTGCAGAGTAAGTAATGACAGATACCACAGCATCTTTAACTTTATCGACTGCCTGTGTAGTTGAGTTTTCATTTTTTACAGCTGTTTTGCTGACAGTGGTGGTATTTGTTGGACTAGTGTTTTGTTTTTGACTTAGTTGCAATGTCGTAAAACTACCTAAAACACCACTAAAAAAGCTAATGAGAATGACTAATAAAAGTTGTCCCCATTTTTTGGAACTAGTTTGTAAGTTTTTCATAGAAGCCTCCATGTTTTTTTAATCAATGAAAGTATAAAATAGCTAGCTTAATCCAAGCTTAAAGAAAGAAAGTTTTTCACAACTTGTGGATAACTTTCAAAAACCTGTGAATTTATTGAATTTTTTCAAAATCTTCTCTGTGAATAAGATGTGAAATTGAGTGTGAATATGTTAGAATAGAAGAATGAAAATTAAAGTGGTAACAGTTGGAAAACTGAAAGAAAAATATCTCAAAGATGGCATAGCTGAATATTCCAAAAGGATTTCACGCTTTGCTAATTTAGAAATGATTGAGTTGACAGATGAAAAAACACCAGATCGGGCTAGCGAATCTGAAAATCAAAAGATTTTGGAGTTGGAAGGGAACCGCATTCTTTCTAAAGTAGGAGATCGTGATTTTGTAGTTGTTTTAGCTATTGAAGGAACAACTTTTTCTTCTGAAGAATTCAGCAAGCAGCTTGAAAGAGCCTCCATTAATGGATTTTCGACAATCACTTTTATCATTGGTGGGAGTTTAGGACTCTCTCCAGAGGTGAAAAAGAGAGCCAATCTCTCTGTTAGTTTTGGGAGATTAACGCTTCCTCATCAACTGATGAGACTAGTCTTAGTAGAACAAATCTATAGAGCATTTTCGATTCAACAAGGCTCACCCTATCACAAATAGATGATTGACTAAGCTAGCTTTTTTTGATAAGATAGATAGGTAAGGTCTCATAGCTCAGCTGGATAGAGCATTCGCCTTCTAAGCGAACGGTCGCAGGTTCGAATCCTGCTGGGATCAGTTAAATCGTAAGCTGGGAAAAAATCCCAGCTTTTTTTGTAAAAATTTGACATTTCAGAATAAAATTTGAGCATTTGAGAAATAATTCTCTATAGGTATCGTAGATTTTATATAATATTTTTGTAAGTTAATTTACAAGAAAAACATTATAGGAGTTTATATTATGAAAAAGAATACAGATTTTGCTCAAATGAAAGATTTCCAAGAATTGAATGAAAAAGAACTGCAGGAAATTAGAGGTGGGGAATGGAGACCTATGTATACAATAAATAATTTTCTTTTTTCAAAAAGTAAGTAAGTAAAAATAAAGGTGGGAAATAATGGATTTATTCGGATTAGTAATTGCTATTGTTTATGTTTTTATTATTAGTAAAATTCATGAATGGGTTTGTAAAGCAACTAGAAAAGACCAATATTTTTTTAGTCTTTATATCTTTCTACTACCATTAGTATTAGAAGTAACTCTCCATTTCTTGAACTTAGATAGTTTTGGTTTGTCTAAATTGTTATTTCCTTTCCTCCTATTTGGTTACTTTGTTGGATTTAAGAAGTATGAGAAATCTAAGGGAATTTTTATCAGTCTATTATTTTCTCTTTTATATAATAGTACTAATAACTTTTTATCAGTAACCTTATCATCTATTACAGGAGATGAGTTTGCATTGAAGTATAACAATTATTTTTCTCTATTTATCCTGATCTTAACTTATTTGGTTATTAAAGTTGTTGTTTCTTATTTCCATCTCGAATTTAAATATTTTGATAAAGACTATCTATATCCTTTTCTGAAAAAAGTGCTCTTTACATTTATTTTTCTACACGTTGTCTCTTTCACTTCAGATATTGTGAGTACGATTCGTCACTTAAATGGTTTTGGAAGTATTTTATCATCCATTATTTTTGTTGGCCTACTTTTGACTTTCTTTTCTATGAATTCTCACAAGGTTCAAATAGAAAAAGAGATTGAATTGGAACAAAAGAAGTTTGAGCAAAAACATTTACAAACTTACACGGATGAGATTGTTACTTTATATAATGAAATTCGTGGTTTTCGCCATGATTATACAGGCATGCTTGTCAGCTTAAGAATGGCGATCGAAAGTAAAGATTTACAAGAAATTGACAGAGTTTACAGTGAAGTTCTTGTAAAGGCGAATCAAAAATTACGTTCAGACAAGTATACCTATTTCGATTTGAACAATATTGAGGATTCAGCACTTCGTAGTTTGATTGCTCAATCTATTGTCAATGCGAAAACGAATGATGTAGAGTACACATTAGAGGTAAAAGATATCATCACACCTTTGTCTATGGAATTATTAGACTTGGTGCGCGTGATGAGCGTTCTGCTCAATAATGCTGTTGAAGGGGCAGTTGAAAGCTATCAAAAACAACTAGAGGTAGCTATCATCAAATTGGATCTTGAAACCCTAGTTGTTATCCAAAACTCTTGTAAAAAAAGAAAGGTAAAATCCGAAGATTTATTTGAATTAGGATTTTCAACTAAAGGAAGACATAGAGGACTTGGACTCAATAATGTTAAAGAAATTTTAGGAAAATATGACAATGTTATTTTAGAAACAGAAATTGATAATGATGTATTTAAACAAGTGATTAGATTTAAGAGGGAACTGATATGAAAGTATTAATTTTAGAAGATATTATAGAACACCAAGTAAGGTTGGAAACAACTTTGAATAAAATCTCTAAGGAAACAAATATTCCTATCTCCTATAAAACAACAGGAAAAGTGAGAGAGTTTATGGAATATGTAGAGCATGATGAAGTTAATCAGCTTTATTTTCTAGATATTGATATCAATGGGATTGAGAGAAAAGGATTTGAGGTTGCTCAATTTATTCGTCATCGCAATCCTTATGCCATTATTGTTTTTATTACAAGTCGATCTGAATTTGCTACCTTGACTTATAAATACAAAGTTTCAGCATTGGATTTCATTGATAAAGAAACCAGTGATCAAGTTTTTAAAAATAGAGTTGCCGACTGTGTGCTTTACACTAAAACTACTTTACTTGAAAACCAATCAGTCGTTGATTATTTTGATTATAGTTATAAAGGAAATGATCTTTGTATTCCTTATCATGATATTCTCTACATTGAGACAACTGGAACTTCTCATAAATTACGAATTGTAGGTAAGAATTTTGCAAAAGAATTTTATGGAACAATGACAGATATTCAAGAAAAGGATAAGGAAACCCAACGTTTTTATCTAGCTCATAAGTCATTTTTAGTCAATATCGGTAATGTGAGAGAAATTGATCGTAAAAAAATGGAAGTTGTATTTTATGAAGATCATCGTTGTCCTATCTCTCGCCTAAAAACTAAAAAATTGAGAGAACTAATGGCTAAAAACCAAAAAAAGTAATTGACAATTTTTGATAAATTGATATAATGGTTATATCTGCTACAGGTAGAGGGTCCGTTGGTTAAGAAATCGTCTTTTCATAGCGGTAACACGGGTTCGAATTCCGTACGGACTATTTAATCCGCCATAGCTCAGTTGGTAGTAGCGCATGACTGTTAATCATGATGTCGTAGGTTCGAGTCCTACTGGCGGAGTCAGATGAAAGGAACACCAATTTGGTGTTCCTTTTTTTGATTCTTTGTCCGATGTAATGAGGGGAGGCATACCTAACATATGGATAGATAATGATTTGTGTCCGAAAATAAAACTAAGGAAATTGTATTGCCTTAGCCTAATAAGAATAACAAAATAGGCTCCATAATAATCATAGGGGGGTGATTTCCTATAAATATTATAGAGCTTTTTTATTAATTTGTATCCCCTAACATTTTCATTAAAAAGTCCGTAATTTCTTGTGGACTTTCTTTTTTTCCATGGGCAATCCAGGTTTGACAGACTCCAAAGAGAGCATTTGTCAGGTAGACGCTACTGTATTCTAATTCTATTTCATTTAGTTTGAGTTGCATAAAACGTTTTTGAAGGTCTGTGCTCAGTAGGATGTGAAGTTTATTTCTCAAGAAATTTTGAATTTCCTTGGTTCCATTTTCAGATAAAAGAGCTGCTAGAAGTGGTTCTGATTCTAAGTATTCAAATACTTCTAGAATAGCATCTCGTTTATGATTAGCATGTTTTTGAAAGATATATTCGAAGGTATGAAATAGTTTACTTTGGTAATGTTCAATCATATCGTATTTATCTTTGTAATGAGTATAGAAACTGGAGCGGCTGATTCCAGCTTTTTGTGCTAATTTAACAGTTGTAATCTGATCGAATGGTTGTTCCATCAATAATTCTACCATGGCATTTTCGATAATACGCTTGGTTTTTAATCGTTTATTACTTTCTTGCATGTTCCCTCCAGATGAACATTTTTAGACAATATGTTCAAAAATAGATTTTTTATCTTGTCTTTTTAATTTTTTTATGTATAATCTATTATATCAAAAATTTAGACAAGTAGTTTAAAAAAGGAGACAATATGTTTAAAGAATGGAAAGCAATCTTTAAAAAACCGATATTTATTATTGTCATGATAGGAATTTCCTTAATTCCAGCTCTTTACAATATCATTTTCTTATCATCAATGTGGGATCCATATGGTAAACTTTCGGAGTTACCTGTAGCAATTGTTAATAAGGATCAAGCTGCTACTTATAATGATGAAAAACTCACTATTGGTGAAGACATGGTGTCTAATTTAAAAGATAGTAATAGCCTGGATTTTCATTTTGTAGATGAAGGTGAGGGAGAAAGAGGACTGCGGGATGGAGATTATTACATGGTTGTAACGTTGCCAAGTAATCTTTCTGAGAAAGCTTCTTCTATCCTTACAAATCATCCTGAACAGATGATGATTGACTATCAGACATCAAGTGGTCATAGTTTTATTGCAAGCAAGATGAGTGATTCTGCCATGACACAAATCAAACAGACTGTAGCTACTAATGTTACTCAATCTTATATCAAAGCTTTATTTGAGAAGATGGGTGATTTAAAACTTGGTTTATCTCAAGCTGCAAATGCAAGTTTACAGTTGGCTGATGGTTCGAATCAACTTTCGGATGGGAGTCAAACCTTAACAACCAATCTTCAAACCTTAGCTCAATCGAGTTTCACATTTTCTAATGGTGCTGATCAATTATCTACAGGTTTAGGAACCTATACAGCTGGTGTAAATCAGTTAAATCTTGGTCTTGGTAATTTTAATACTGGTTTAAATCAATATACCAGCGCTATTTCACAAATCGACAATGGATTAAACCAACTGAATTCACAGACACCGGCACTGGTATCAGGATTGACTCAACTTGATTCAGGAACACAAGCCTATACAGGTGGTGTTTCTCAATTAAATTCAGGATTAAATCAATTTTCACTTGGTATTGATACTTATACAAATGAAGTTCAAAGTCTATCATCAGGTGCAAATCAGATTTCTAAACAATCAGAGACCTTGCGTACAGGACTTACCCAACTTAATCAAGGAATTCAAGAACTGTCTAGTCAATTAAGTTTATCAACTCAACAAAGAGATCAGATTAAACAATTAGTTTCTGGCTTAGAGCAATTGAATCAAGCTATTCAAACGTCAGACACAGGAGACATAACAGAGTTAACAACTCAGTTTTCTAGCAGTCTATCAACCATTGCAAATTCAGCACAAAGCATCGTTACTTCAAATCAATCTGAAAAAGAAACTACTTTATCAGCTATTCAATCTACGAGTGCTTATCAAAGCTTAACTCCTGACCAACAGGCAGAGATAACTTCTGTGGTTTCTAATCAATCATCTTCTACTAGTGAGTCAGCACGAACAATTTTAACTACAGTTCAAACGTTACAATCTTCTTTAGAGAATGTAAATAATCAAGCAAATAGCCTTAGTCGCTTAAAAACAAGTTCAGCGAAATTGTTGCCAACTACTACTGCTACCTTGACAAGTTTGTCAAGTGGATTAACACAAGTACAGACAGCAATTGATGGTCAATTATTGCCAGCTAGTCAAACTCTATCTGGCATTGACAGCTATACAAAATCTGTAGACCAAGTAGCTTTAGGAGCAAGTCAGTTGAGTTCGAAAAATTCGAACTTGACAGGAAGTTTCAATAAGTTGCTACAAGGCTCTAATCAGTTGACAGAAAAATCTTCTAAATTGACAGGTGCTACTGCTAAGTTAGCAGCGAATGGGCCAGAATTAGCAACAGGAATTGATAAACTTGCATCAGGTGTCAACCAAGTAAATAATAAAACATCAGATTTAACCACTGGATTTAATCAATTACAAGCTGGTTCTCAACAATTAGCTGATAAATCAGACCAGCTAGTTTCAGGAGCAAATCAACTGGCTAATGGTTCTGAAAAAATAGCTAGTGGAGCAGATCAACTTGCTCAAGGATCAGAAATTTTACAATCAGGACTTGGAAAATTAAGTGATGGTTCAAGTCAACTAAATCAAGGTTTGACAGATGCTGAGGGGCAATTGCAACAGGCTTCAACTGAATCAACAAATGCAGACTTACTGGCTGATCCTTTAAGTCTTTCAAAAACTGATACGGATCAAGTTGCTGTTAATGGGATTGCCATGGCTCCGTATATGATATCAGTTGCTCTTTTTGTTGCTGCTATTTCAACTAATATGATTTTTGCTAAATTACCTTCTGGGCGCCATCCAGAAAGTCGCTGGGCTTGGTTTAAGTCTCGCTTTGAAGTTAATGGTATCATTGCTGGTTTGGCAGGATTATTAGTTTATGGTGGGGTACATTTAATCGGACTGACTGCAGTTCATGAATTCAAAACTTTAGCTTTGATCATTTTAACCAGTCTTGCTTTCATGGCGATGGTAACAGCATTGACAACCTGGAATTCTCGCCTGGGTGCCTTCTTCTCTTTAATTTTATTACTCCTTCAATTAGCATCAAGTGCAGGAACTTATCCTTTAGCTTTGACGAATCAATTCTTTAAAACTATTAATCCATGGTTACCTATGAGTTATTCAGTTTCAGGTTTACGACAAACCATTTCTATGACAGGCAATATTCATAGTCAGATTATTTTCCTTATCTTTACAGTAATGATTTTTGTTGCTTTAGGAATGCTAGCCTATCAACCTAAAAAAGCTGAAGAAGACTAAAAACTATCGACCGATTTGGTCGATAGTTTTTTATCTAGAATATTTTTTTCTTTGAATATCATAAAAAATAAAGACAATAATAGCTATAAGAGAACAACTTGCACCAGCAACAAATCCTTTTGGTATAAAGGAAAGGGTAATAGTCCCTTCACCTTCAGGAACATCAATTTTCATAAATCCAGTTTGTGCCTGTTGAATTTGTAATTTTTTACCATTTTGATAAGCAGACCAACCTTGGTCGTAAGGAATTGTGAAAAAGATCGATGTTTCATTCTTTACCTTATAATTTACAATGACTTTATTTTTATATGAGCTCACTTCTACTGGATTTTCTTTTATTTTACCAATTGCCCCTGTATACTTTTTAGTATCTAAACGATAGAAAGTTGGAGATTCAAATGATACTTGAGCATTTCCTGGAAACTTAACCTGGATATCAAAAGTTTGTTTATGGTCTGTATACCCAAGATTAAAAAATGTAAAAGCATTATCTGTGGTAAAGGATTTTTTTTCACCATTGACAATGATGTCAACTTGCTTTTTCTTATCATTAGAGAAATTTAGCTTTGTCATTGAAAGATAAACCTGACTATTCTCAGGAACTTCGATACTGTAGTTGATTGTTGCATCTTCAGTATCAGTTCCGTTTAGATTGACTACGCTGTCACCAGAGTCTGTATGATGATTTATCGGATAAAAGTACTCTTCATTTAAGCCAGCAATTTGATTTAAAAATTGAGTTTGGTTATCAAGAGTATGGTCATTAAAAGTGACATCTTTATAAAGAGACTGTGTAGCAAAAGCAATTGGGAGAGCGAATTGATTTTTATAAAGGGTTAGATTATCTTTTTGATAGCTTGGATGAAAACCATATTTATCTGGATAGGCTTCAGAAATATTGTAGCTGATTCCAAATAAACTATCTGCAATGATAGTATTATTTGCATAACGAAGATTAAGGTTGGTACCTGAAGATTTAAAACCCAACTTATCTAACGTTGTACTTGCAGAACGATTACGAACAGATGAAAATTGTGAGATGCCATTGTAGTTAAATTTCATGCTATCGTTTCCAGTTTGAGTTTGTAACTTTTCAGTTCGTGTAAATGTATCTGGCTGCTGTTTGGTATACTCCAAAATAGCTTCCATACTTGGAATATCTTTATCATAGGTACTACGAGAAGCAAATCCCCATTCTTTCGTAATTCCATTTAGTTGAGATGAAGCATTAAAACTAATCTCACTTATTGTAAATATCAAAATAAGAATTGAAAAGATTTTTAGAGAAATCATTTTTTTAATAAGTGCCAATAGTAACAGTAAGTATACCACTAAGAATTCAAGAGTTAAGAGTATATTTAATTTAGTTAAAAACGAATAATGATTTTTAAAATAAATGGTTGCCAGATAACCAGATAAAAGGAAGGTTATTGAGCATAAAACATTCCATAATTTGATATCTTTAAATCTATTTAAAACTTCTGCTGAAATATAAATCAAGAGAGTAGAGAAAATCCAAGCATAGCGATGAAGAAACATATTTGGTGCGTGCATTCCTTGCCAAAATAGATCTAAGGCTTCTAGATAAAAACTAGCAATGATGATAATGAGTAGAGTTGCATAGCATAGTTTCACGTGAAACTTAATTGATTTTAATGTAAAGAATACAATTGTTAAGATAAAAGGAAGAAGGCCTACAAAAATCATTGGGATAGAACCATATTTAGTTGTATCGAAAGCACCAATAAATTGTTTAGCGAATAGATCTAGATACCAACTGGCATCTGTTTTTATTTTTGTAATAGCGGTTAGTTTTTCACCATGAGTTCTTAAATCAAACAAGGTTGGGAGTGTCATGATGAAACTTGTTAAACCAGCGAGTAAGGATGTTAGGAAAAAATCAAGGAAAGAATACTTGCGACTTTTAAAATCCCAGGAAAGTTGGCAAAAATACCAAACTACCAAAAACAGGGCAGTCATATAACCAAAATAGTAGTTTTGGATAAATAATATTGACAAACTTGTAAAGTATAGAATACGTTTTTTTTCCGTTATGAGTAGATGTAAACCAGTTAAAATTAAGGGGATTAAAATAAAAACATCCAACCAGGTTTTAATCTCAAGTTGACTAACTGTAAAGCTCATTAATGCATATGAGGTAGATAGAGCTAATCGAAGTAGGGCAGATATATTTTTGAATATTTTACTCAAGCTAAAAAAGGTTGACAGACCTATCAAGCCAAATTTCAACAAGGTTGATAGATAAACTGCGTCTGGCATGCTTGATACATCAAAAAAATAAACAAGAGGTGATAGAAAACTACCAAGATAATAACTGGACAAGGCATAAAAATTGAGACCTAGACCACTGGTAAAAGTATAAAATAGACTATCATTCCCATGTAAAATATTACGAAGATTAAGATCAAAAATAACATATTGATGAAATCCATCTCCTAATAAAGGTGAAGTATCACTATTCCAGTAGATACCTTGAGAAAGATAGACTCCGAATATAATTACTAGGGGAATGATGAAAGAAATAAAATAGGTCCAATAGTTTCTAAAAAATATTTTCATGTTACCTCATAGAATGATAGAAAACTCAGTTGGTTAATCCAACTGAGTTTTAAAGTATTATTTAGTCTTTCCAAAGTGCTTTGACTTTTGCTTGTACTTCAGCATTTTCTAAGAATTCATCATAGGTTTCATCGATACGGTCGATTACACCGTTTTTAGATAGGACAATAATGTGGTTAGCCAATGTTTGAATGAATTCATGGTCATGACTGGCGAAGATGATTGATTCTTTGAAGTTTTTCAATCCATCGTTCAAACTTGAAATAGATTCCAAATCTAAGTGATTAGTAGGATCGTCAAGTACTAGAACATTTGATTTCAAAAGCATGAGTTTCGATAGCATCACGCGCACTTTTTCTCCCCCTGACAAGACATTTACAGGTTTGTTAACCTCATCTCCAGAGAAGAGCATACGACCAAGGAAACCACGCAAGAAGGTATTGTCATCTTCTTCTTTACTTGCAAATTGACGGAGCCAGTCAAGGATAGATTCACTCCCAGCAAAATCAGCTGAATTGTCTTTTGGTAAGTAAGAGCGACTAGTTGTAACCCCCCACTTGACAGTCCCCTCATAGTCAATATCACCCATAATAGCACGAATCAATGCAGTTGTTTGAATGTCGTTTTGACCGATTAGAGCTGTCTTGTCACCTGGACGCAAGATAAAGCTGATGTTGTCAAGAATAGTTTCACCATCAATCTTGACAGATAGATTTTCTACTGTCAAGAGATCGTTTCCGATTTCACGTTCAGCTTTAAAGTTGATAAATGGATATTTACGACTAGATGGCACAATTTCTTCAAGTTCAATCTTATCAAGCATTTTCTTACGTGATGTTGCTTGTCTTGATTTAGAAGCATTAGCAGAGAAACGAGCAACGAATTCTTGGAGTTGCTTAATTTTTTCTTCTGCTTTTGCATTACGGTCTGCTAGCAATTTAGCAGCAAGCTCAGAAGATTCTTTCCAGAAGTCGTAGTTTCCGACATAGAGTTTGATTTTTCCAAAGTCAAGGTCGGCCATGTGAGTACATACTTTATTTAAGAAGTGACGGTCATGGGACACAACAATAACGGTGTTATCAAAATCAATCAAGAAATCTTCTAACCAAGTAATAGATTGGATATCCAAACCGTTGGTCGGCTCGTCTAGAAGAAGTACATCTGGTTTACCAAATAGAGCTTTAGCAAGGAGTACTTTCACTTTATCTCCATTTGCAAGTTCACTCATATTTTGGTAATGAAGATCTTCAGGGATATTCAAGTTTTGCAAGAGTTGTGAAGCTTCACTTTCAGCTTCCCAACCACCTAGTTCAGCAAATTCACCTTCAAGCTCAGCTGCACGAACTCCATCTTCATCAGTAAAGTCTGCTTTCATATAGATAGCATCTTTTTCTTTCATGATGTTGTATAGTTTTTCATTACCCATGATAACAACATCAATAACACGTTCATCCTCGTAGTCAAAGTGATTTTGACGAAGCACAGAAAGACGTTCATCAGGTCCAAGAGAAACATGACCAGTTGTAGGTTCGATATCACCAGCTAAGATTTTTAAAAATGTTGATTTACCTGCACCGTTAGCACCAATTAAACCATATGTGTTTCCTTCTGTAAATTTGATGTTGACCTCATCAAAAAGTTTGCGATCACTAAAACGTAGTGAAACATCAGATACTGTTAGCAATTTTTTTCTCCTATTATATGTAATACTCTAATTCTACTAGAAAATCAGCAAATATTCAAATTTTTATCTGTCAATTATTTGTAAAGGATATTTACAGATAGTTTACAGTTAAGGAGTTGAAATCGTAATTATTTGATAAAAAAATTATCTGTCTTTTTATCAAAAAAATGCTATAATTGAATGGACCATATCAAAGGAGAATAAGATGAATAAACCCATTATTTTAACAGGAGATCGTCCAACGGGGAAATTACATATTGGGCACTACGTTGGTAGCTTAAAAAATCGTGTCTTATTACAGCAAGAAGATAAATATGACATGTTTGTTTTTTTGGCTGACCAGCAAGCTTTGACTGACCATGCAAAAGATCCACAAACTATTGTAGAGTCTATTGGGAATGTTGCTTTGGACTATCTTGCAGTGGGATTGGATTCTAACAAATCAACGATTTTCATTCAAAGTCAAATACCAGAATTGGCAGAGTTGTCTATGTATTACATGAATCTAGTGTCTTTGGCTCGTCTGGAGCGTAATCCTACTGTAAAGACAGAAATTGCTCAGAAAGGATTTGGAGAAAGTATTCCAACTGGATTTTTAGTTTATCCAATTGCTCAAGCAGCAGATATCACAGCTTTTAAAGCTAACTATGTTCCTGTAGGTACAGACCAAAAACCGATGATTGAACAAACGCGTGAGATTGTACGTTCATTCAACCATGCCTATAATTGTGATGTTTTAGTAGAACCGAAAGGAATTTATCCTGAAAATGAAGGAGCAGGTCGCTTACCTGGTCTTGATGGAAATGCCAAAATGTCTAAATCGCTTAATAATGGTATATACTTGTCAGATGATGCAGATACTTTGCGTAAGAAAGTAATGAGTATGTATACAGATCCAGATCACATTCGTGTTGAGGATCCAGGTAAGATTGAAGGAAATATGGTTTTCCATTACTTAGACGTATTCGGACGTCCTGAAGATGCTCAAGAAATTGCTGATATGAAAGAGCATTATCAACGTGGAGGTCTAGGTGATGTTAAGACAAAACGGTATCTACTTGAAATCCTAGAACGTGAACTTGGTCCAATCCGTGAACGTCGCCTAGAATATGCTAAAGATATGGGTGAAGTGTATAATATGTTACAAAAAGGTAGTGAAAAAGCTCGAGAAGTTGCTGGTCAAACGCTATCAGAAGTAAAATCAGCAATGGGTCTAAATTACTTTCATTAATAGATAAAATACGAACTCTAAAACTATCTCTTCTTTAAAATTAAAGGGATAGTTTTTTACATTATCTATTATCAATATAATTGACAAATTTTCATAGAATGGTATGATAGATACAATACAAAAAGCGTCAAGCTCAAAAAGAAAGAAAAGAGGAAACTTCAATGTCTAATTGGGACACTAAATTTTTGAAAAAAGGTTTTACCTTTGATGATGTATTGCTTATTCCAGCAGAGAGCCATGTGTTGCCTAATGATGCGGATTTAACAACGAAATTGGCTGATAATCTGACTTTAAATATCCCAATTATTACAGCTGCGATGGATACTGTAACAGAAAGCCAAATGGCCATTGCAATCGCGCGTGCAGGTGGCCTAGGTGTTATCCATAAAAACATGTCTATTGAACAGCAGGCAGATGAAGTTCGTAAGGTAAAACGTTCTGAAAATGGTGTTATCATTGATCCATTCTTCTTGACTCCAGAGCATACAATTGCAGAGGCAGATGAACTCATGGGACGTTACCGTATCAGTGGTGTTCCAGTGGTTGAAACTCTTGAAAATCGTAAATTGGTTGGTATTTTAACAAACCGAGACCTTCGTTTTATTTCAGATTACAATCAACCAATCTCAAATCATATGACCAGTGAGAACCTTGTTACTGCTCCTGTTGGAACAGATCTTGAAACAGCAGAGAGCATTCTTCAAGAACACCGTATTGAAAAACTTCCTTTGGTTGATGAAGAAGGTCGTCTTTCTGGCTTGATCACGATTAAAGATATTGAAAAAGTGATTGAGTTTCCAAATGCAGCTAAAGATGAGTTTGGTCGTCTTCTAGTTGCTGGTGCAGTAGGTGTAACTTCTGATACTTTTGAACGTGCTGAAGCCCTCTTTGAAGCAGGAGCAGATGCAATTGTCATTGATACAGCACACGGACACTCTGCAGGGGTTCTTCGTAAAATCGCTGAAATCCGTGCCCATTTCCCAGACAGTACACTGATTGCTGGAAATATCGCTACTGCTGAAGGAGCCCGTGCCCTTTATGATGCAGGAGTTGACGTTGTTAAAGTTGGTATTGGGCCAGGTTCAATCTGTACAACTCGTGTTATCGCAGGTGTAGGAGTTCCACAAGTTACAGCTATCTATGATGCAGCAGCAGTTGCGCGTGAATATGGAAAAACGATCATTGCTGATGGTGGAATCAAGTATTCTGGAGATATTGTTAAAGCCCTTGCTGCTGGTGGAAATGCAGTAATGCTTGGATCAATGTTTGCAGGAACAGATGAAGCTCCAGGAGAAACTGAAATCTTCCAAGGACGTAAGTTCAAGACATACCGTGGTATGGGTTCAATCGCTGCAATGAAGAAAGGTTCAAGCGACCGTTACTTCCAAGGCTCTGTCAATGAAGCGAATAAACTCGTTCCAGAAGGAATTGAAGGTCGTGTTGCTTACAAAGGAGCAGCAGCTGATATCGTATTCCAAATGATTGGTGGTATCCGATCTGGTATGGGGTATTGTGGTGCAGCTAACCTTAAAGAATTGCATGATAATGCTCAATTTATCGAAATGTCAGGTGCCGGTCTAAAAGAAAGCCATCCACACGATGTGCAAATCACAAATGAAGCACCAAACTACTCAATGTAATAAAAAATCTCCTGTAAAACAGGAGATTTTTTATTGTTTACGCCGATGTAAATATCAGTTTACAGACAATTGACCGTTCTTTACAGTAAATATACTGAGATTATCAGGTAAGTTTTGAAGATGCTCTAAACTAGTTGTTGTAATAAAGGTTTGAATATTTTGAGATATAGTTTCTAATAATTTAAGTTGACGAGTATTGTCAAGTTCACTCATAACATCGTCAAGTAAAAGTATAGGCGATTCTTTTGTAATGCTCTCCATTAATTCGATTTCAGCTAGTTTAATAGAAAGAACAAGGCTACGATGTTGTCCTTGACTTCCAAAGCTTGCGTCCATTCCATTGATTAAGAAAATCATATCATCCCGATGAGGACCAACTCCAGTATTCTTCTTAAATAAATCTCTTGCTCTACTTTTTTGAAGTGCTGTATAGAAAGATTCTGCTAGATGTTCTTTGTCAGTGAAGTTTACAGATGGTTGATAACGCATTGACAACTCTTCCAATTGGTCTGAAATATCAAAGTGCTTTTCACGACCAAAAGATTCCATTTTTTTGATAAATTCTTCTCTGTGGACCATCACTCGACAACCATAGTCTACTAGCTGGTCATCCAGAACAGATAAAAATGTTTCGTCAATCTGATTCGCTGACTTTAAGTAGGTATTTCTTTGTTTGAGCACATGATTGTAGCTTGACAAATCTGACAAGTATATGGGTTTGATTTGTCCTAGTTCCATATCTATAAACTTACGTCGGATAGCAGGTGCTCCTTTGACAAGTTGTAAATCTTCGGGTGCAAATAGAACAACATTCATGTGTCCAATATAGTCAGATAGCCGAGCTTGTTTTAAGTGATTAACTTTAGTAATTCGACCTTTTGGAGTCAAATCAATCTCAAGTGGAATAGTAGCCGTTCGTTTTTGAAGAATTCCAGAAACTTGAAGCTGTTCTTCTTCAAATTGAATTAAATTCTTGTCTGTCTTTGTCCGATGACTTCTAGTTAAAGCTAAAAAGTAAATACTTTCCAGAAGATTGGTTTTTCCTTGAGCATTTCGACCCACAAATACATTTAATTTAGGATTAAATTCAATTTCGGTATCCTGATAGTTTCTAAATTGCTTGATGGATAAGTTTTTTAGCCACATACTTATCTACCTGGGAAACGTGGTGCAGTTTTTGTTTTAGCTTTCGGGATCTTTTTTGTTGGCTTTTTTTTGACCGTCTTATTCATTTCTTTGACAAGTTTAGCCACACGTTCTTTCTCAAGTTTTTCTTGGAGATATTCTTCCTGTTCTTCTAAGCTCGGTTGCGTCAGAATGATTTGGATTTTCATGTCAGGAATGTCGATAGAGTCTCCGATTCTTACTTTTTTCCCACGACGATTTTCTAATTCCCCATTAAAGTAGACATGATGCTCAGCTAAAAAGGATTTAATAGCTCCGCCACTGTGTATAATACCAAGTTCTTTCAAGAGAGCTTGGAGAGTGATAAATTCTTCAAATAATTTGTATTCCATAGTTCACCTCAATCTTTGGTATTATACCATATTTTACCTTGAAATGGCAGAGGTAAATTCGTTAGAAATGAAAGCGATTTTAATTCTAAAAGGGGTAAAGAGAACAAGAAAATTTTCTCTTTTCATGGTATAATAGAACTCTATGTAGAAGGAGGTAAGAGATGGAGTTAGTACCTGGAATTGCAGTGCATTTTATACAATCAAAAAAATTTAAAACCAATAAAATTACTGTGCGTTTCACAGCTCCATTGTCTTTGGATTCAATTTCAAGTCGCATGTTAAGTGCCAGTATGCTTGAAACTGCCAACCAAAGTTATCCAACTGCTCAACTGTTTAGAAAACGTTTAGCAACCTTGTATGGAACTGATTTGTCAGCGCACGCCTATCGAAGAGGACAAAGTCATCTTGTGGATTTGAATATTACCTATGTGCGTGATGAATTTTTAAGTAAGAAAAACGTATTAACTTCTCAAATTTTAGAATTACTGCACCAGGTTCTGTTTACACCATTGTCGGATGAGGATGGATTTGAGAAAAATGCTTTTGACATCGAGAAAAAACAGATCTTATCAAGGCTAGAATCAGAATTGGAAGACCCATTCTTCTTTGCACATAAAGAGTTAGATCAATTGTTTTTCCAAGAAGAATCAATGCAGCTAGTTCCAAAAGATTTGATTTCTAGAATTTCAGAAGAGACTTCAGAAACATGTTTTTCAAGCTATCATAAAATGCTAAAAGAAGACCAAATAGATATTTTCTTCTTGGGTGATTTTAATGAAATTGAAGTTTTAGAGTTTTTACAAAAATTTCCTTTAACAGGTCGTAAATCAGCTGTAAACATTCAATATCAGCAACCTTATTCTAATATTCTTAGAGAAGGTATTGTTAGAAAGAGATTAGGACAGTCTGTTTTAGAGATGGGCTACCATAGTTCAGTGGCATATGGTGATGAAGAACAGATGGCAGTGCTTCTTGTCAATGGTCTTTTAGGAGCCTTTCCTCATTCGAAACTATTTATCCAAGTGAGAGAAAAAGAAGGACTGGCCTATACGGTATCAAGTCATTTGGATCTCTTTAGTGGATTTTTACGACTATTTGCTGGAATTGATCGGCAAAATCGAAATAAAGTAAGAAAATTGATGAATCATCAGTTGCTTGACATAAAAAATGGCAAGTTTACAGATAAGGAAATTGATCAGACCAAACAAATGATTCGTAGATCCTTACTACTAGCTCAGGATAATCAAGATTCTATTGTCGATAAATATTATCTGTCAACTTTTTTTGGGAAAGCGAATCTTGACACAAAAACTTTAATCGATAAGCTTGACCAAGTTGATAGAGAAGCAATTTGTGAAGCAGCAAACAGTTTTAAGTTGCAGGCTATTTATTTTATGGAAGGAGCAGAATGACCAGACCTACTTTTCAAAAGAAATATTATCCTGCTGTAAAAGAAACTTTGTATCAAACTAGATTAGAAAATGGTTTGACAGTTACTTTACTACCTAAAAAGGACTTTAACGAGGTTTATGGCGTTGTAAGTGTCCAAGTCGGTTCTGTTGACACAAGGTTTACAGTGGATGATAAGGACTTACAACAATATCCACAAGGAATCGCTCATTTCTTAGAACATAAGCTTTTTGAAAGAGAAGATTCTGGAGATGTTATGGCAGCTTTTACAGAGTTGGGTGCTGAAAGTAATGCCTTTACGAGCTTTACGAACACTAGCTATCTTTTCTCGACTTCTGAAAATGTTCTAGAGTGTTTAGATTTGCTAGAAGAACTTGTCACTACTTTCAATATGACTGAAGAATCTGTGGAGCGCGAAAAGGATATCATTCAACAGGAAAGAGAGATGTATCAGGATGATCCAGATTCTTGTCTATTTTTCAAGACTTTGGTAAATCTCTATCCAGAAAGTCCTTTAGCTTCAGATATTGTTGGTAGTGAAAACTCTATTGATGCTATTTGTTTGGAGGATTTAGAAGAGAACTTTAAAGAGTTTTACAGACCTGTCAATAGTAATATCTTTTTAGTGGGGAATTTTGATTTTGAACTGCTTGAAGATTATTTTGCTAAGAAATCTCATCCTCAAGAAAAAAAACATGAGTTTAAGAGAGAAAAAATACCTTTACATCCTGTAAAGACTACTGAAAGTTTTCGCATGGATGTAGCATCTCCCAAATTAGCGATTGGTATTAGAGGAAATAAAGACATAGGAAATCGAGATCAGTATCGTTATCATCTTTTATTGAAATTGTTGTTTACAATGATGTTTGGTTGGACTTCACAAAGATTTCAAAAATTATATGAGACAGGTAAACTGGATGCTTCCCTGTCTCTAGAAATAGAAGTTGATCCTCGTTTCCATTTTGTGATGTTGACAATGGATACAAAGGAACCTGTGGCACTTTCTCATCAATTTCGTAAAGCTATTCGCAATTTTGTTAAAGATGAGGATGTAACTGAGGATCACTTGGATATTGTAAAAACTGAGATGTATGGAGAATTTCTTCATAGTATGGATTCCCTTGAATACATTGCCACTCAGTATCATCCAACCGATACAGGTTCTACCCTGTTTGACCTTCCTAAACTTTTGCAGGAAATTACTTTAGAAGATGTTCTAGAGGCTGGACATGATTTGATAGATAATAGCGATATGGTTGATTGTACAATTTTCCCGATATAATCGCTAGAAAATACACTAGAAAGAAGGAATGTTAAGTATGAGAAAAAAAACAATTGGTGAGGTCTTACGTCTTGCAAGAATTAACCAAGGACTGAGCTTAGAGGAATTGCACAGAAAGACAGATATTCAGTTGGATTTGTTGGAGGCAATGGAGTCAGATGATTTTGACAAACTACCGAGTACTTTTTATGCTCGTTCATTTTTGAGAAAGTATGCTTGGGCAGTTGAATTAGATGAAAATATCGTTCTAGATGCCTATGATTCGGGAAGTATGATTACTTATGAAGAAGTTGATGTAGATGAGATTGAACTTTCAGGACGTAGACGGTCTAATCGAAAGAAAAATTCATTTCTCCCGCTATTTTACTTTGTTCTTTTTTCTTTATCAATTTTAATTTTTGTAACCTACTATGTGTGGAATTATATTCAAACCCAACCAACTGCGTCTTCTGCGGCAACTTATAGTGTTGTGAGTTCAACAAGTAGCTCTAGTAGTGTAGCATCAAGTAGTAGTCAAGCTACTAGTTCATCAAGTTCGAGTGAGGCAACTACTTTGACTGTTTCAGGTCAGGGAGATACTTTGTCAGTGGAATATAAGACATCTAAAGATTCTGCTGAGCTTCAGTTGTCTGTAACGGATGCAACAAGCTGGATTAGTGTTTCGGATACTGATTTAGCAGGGGGAGTGACTCTTGAACCTAATAATAAAACAGCTAAAACAACCATTTCCAAAGGATCTCCAGTAACCATAACATTGGGTGTTGTTAAAGGAGTGTCGGTGAAAATTGATAATAAGGAAATTGACACTTCAAAATTAACTGGTCAAACTGGTTGGATTACTCTAACATTAAGTTCAAACTAAAGGAAGGATAACATGAAAAAAGAGAATATTCCTAATATGCTTACGCTTGGTAGAATTTTATTTATTCCGATTTTTATTCTCCTTCTATCAGTTGGACCATCTCCTGTGTTACATAAAATAGCAGCAGTTATTTTTGCTATTGCCAGTATCACTGACTATCTAGATGGTTATTTAGCTAGAAAATGGCAAGTGGTTAGTAATTTCGGAAAGTTTGCGGATCCAATGGCTGATAAATTATTGGTCATGTCAGCCTTTATTATGTTGGTTGGTCTAAAGATGGCACCAGCTTGGGTGGTAGCAATAATTATTTGTCGTGAACTTGCTGTCACCGGTTTACGCTTGCTCTTAGTTGAAACAGGAGGTACTGTTCTAGCTGCTGCTATGCCTGGAAAAATCAAGACATTTAGTCAGATGTTTGCGATTATATTCTTGCTACTTCACTGGACTGTTCTTGGTCAGATAACTCTTTATATTGCCTTGTTCTTCACAGTTTATTCTGGTTATGATTATTTCAAGGGAAGCGCATATTTGTTTAAAGGAACCTTTCGTTAGATATGGAATCGATTATTGAGATAAAAGACCTGTCTTTTCGATATCAGGCAGATCAAGAACATTATGATGTTCATAACATTTCGTTTCACGTGAAACGTGGAGAATGGTTGTCAATCGTTGGTCATAATGGTAGTGGTAAATCAACGACAGTTCGCTTGATTGATGGTTTGCTCGAGGCTGAATCTGGAGAAATTTGGATAGACGGTGATTGCCTAACTCCAGAAAATGTCTGGGAAAAAAGACGTAAGATTGGTATGGTCTTTCAAAATCCTGATAACCAATTCGTAGGAGCAACTGTTGAAGACGACGTTGCTTTTGGACTGGAAAATCAAGGAATCCCACTTGAAGAGATGAAGAAACGCGTTTCTGAGGCTTTATCATTGGTTGGGATGGCTGAATTTGTTAAAAAGGAACCAGCTCGCTTGTCAGGAGGTCAGAAGCAGAGAGTAGCTATTGCAGGTGTTGTTGCTCTGCGACCAGATATTTTAATCTTGGATGAGGCTACAAGTATGTTGGACCCTGAGGGACGATTAGAGTTGATTAAGATAGTCCAGAAGATTCGCAAAGACCATCAGATGACAGTCATCTCCATTACGCATGATCTGGATGAGGTGGCCATGAGTGACAGAGTTTTAGTGATGAAAAAAGGAGAAGTCGAGTCAACTAGCACTCCTAGAGAGTTATTTTCTAGATCGGATTTAGATCAAATTGGCTTAGATCAACCCTTTGTCAACCAATTAAAAGATTCGCTACGTACTAGTGGCTTGAAATTACCAGAGTACTACCTGACCGAGGAGGAACTTGAGGAGACTTTATGGGAATTATTCTAGAGAATGTTAGTTATACGTATCAAGAAGGAACGCCGTTTGCCTCAGCTGCCTTGTCCGACGTCAGTTTGTCAATAGAGGATGGCTCTTATACTGCGATTATTGGGCATACGGGAAGCGGAAAGTCTACAATCCTTCAACTTTTGAATGGTTTGTTGGTTCCTATAGAGGGAAGTGTTCGTGTTTTTGATACATTGATTACATCAACATCAGTCAATAAGCAAATTCGTCAAATTCGCAAACAAGTAGGCTTGGTTTTTCAGTTTGCTGAAAATCAAATTTTTGAGGAAACAGTCTTAAAAGATGTGGCATTTGGCCCTCAAAATTTTGGAGTTTCTGTAGAAGAGGCAGAAGCTATCGCGCGTGAGAAATTAGCTTTAGTGGGAATTGACGAGTCACTTTTTGAACGTAGTCCTTTTGAACTCTCAGGTGGACAAATGAGGCGGGTTGCTATTGCTGGAATTTTGGCGATGGAGCCTAGCATTTTGGTCTTAGACGAACCAACAGCTGGTTTGGATCCAATTGGTCGAAAAGAGTTGATGGACTTGTTTAAAAAGCTTCATCAAGATGGCATAACAATTGTTTTAGTAACCCACCTTATGGATGATGTGGCCGAATTTGCTGACCAAGTTTATGTGATGGAAAAAGGGAAACTAGTTAAGGGTGGGAAGCCAAGTCTTGTCTTTCAAAATGTCGAATTTATGGAAAAAATCCAATTGGGTGTTCCTAAAATCACACGATTTGCTCAAAGGCTAGTTGACAGAGGAATTTCTTTCGAACAATTGCCGATAACGATAGAGGAGTTTAAGGAGTTTATCAATGGATAATATGATTTTAGGTCGATACATACCAGGAAATTCGATTATTCATCGTCTAGATCCTCGTAGTAAGTTAGTAGCAATGATTTTATTGATCATCATTGCTTTTTGGGCCAATAATCCAATTACAAATCTCATACTCTTCATTGCAACAGGCATATTTGTCGTTTTATCAGAAGTTCCCTTATCTTTTTTTATAAAAGGTTTGCGATCTATGTTTTTTCTGATTGCTTTTACAACCCTTTTTCAACTGTTCTTTATCTCTGGTGGTCAAGTCTTGTTCGAGATGGGATTTATAAAAATCACAAGCTATGGTGTTGAGCAGGCAGGAATTATTTTTTGTCGTTTTGTGTTGATTATTTTTTTCTCAACCTTGCTAACCTTGACAACTATGCCACTCAGCTTAGCAACTGCGGTTGAATCCTTACTTGGACCTTTAAAAAGATTTAAGGTTCCAGTTCATGAGATTGGGCTCATGTTGTCTATGAGTTTGCGATTTGTACCAACCTTGATGGATGATACGATTCGCATTATGAATGCTCAAAAGGCGCGTGGTGTAGATTTTGGAGAAGGAAATGTAATTCAAAAGGTTAAGGCTATGATTCCTATTTTGATTCCTTTGTTCGCTACCAGTTTGAAAAGAGCGGATTCTCTTGCTACAGCCATGGAAGCTAGGGGGTATCAAGGTGGGAATGGACGCAGTCAGTATCGACAGTTAAATTGGATGAACAGAGACAGTATAGCGCTATTATTTGTTTGTGTATTGGGTGCAATTCTATTTTTGCTAAAATCTTAGAATGTAATATAAGGTAGAGGTATGAATCGTTTTAAAAAATCAAAATATATCATTGTTCTATTTGTCGTTGTATTAGTAGTATCCGTTTTTTTAGTGACAACACAATCAAGTGCAGTTGTAACAAAAGCTGGAGATGGCATTTCATTAGTCGATAGAATAGTGCAAAAGCCTTTTCAATGGTTTTCTTCCGTAAAATCTGATTTAGGTCGTTTGACCAGAACCTATAACGAGAATGAAACTCTCAAAAAAGAACTCTATCAGATGAAGAAGGAAACGAATGAAGCAGACAGTTTGAAGGAAGAAAATGAGCAACTACGTCAGTTATTGGATATGAAGTCAAAATTGAGTGCAACCAAGTTAATTGCTTCTGACGTCATCATGAGAACTCCTGCAACCTGGAAACAAGAGTTGACAATTGATGCAGGTTCTCAACAAGGCGTGACAAGCAATATGCTTGTGATTGCTGGTGGGGGACTGATTGGAAGCGTGGGAAAGATTGAAGATAACTCTACTGTGGTCAACTTACTAACCAATGCGGAAAATACGGAGAAAATCTCCGTTAAAATTCAGCACGGTTCTACTAGTATATATGGTATTATCATTGGGTACGACAAAGAAAAAGACTTGCTTAAAATAAGCCAATTAAATAGTAGTAGTGATATCAGTCAAGGAGACAAGGTAGTAACTGGTGGTCTTGGTAATTTTAATGCTACTGACATTCCAGTAGGTGAGGTCGAATCTGTGACGCATAGCAATGACTATCTGACAAGAGAGGTGTTAGTCAAACTTCAGTCTGATTCAATGAATACCAAAGTTGTAGAGTTAGTGGGGAATCCATCATGAGACTGTTGAAGCAGATAGGGATGTTTTTACTCTTGCCCATAGTTGTCTTAATAGACAGTCATTTAGGGCAATTTGTAAATAGTTTTTTTCCACATTTTCAAATTGTGAGTCACTTTATCTTCATCTTCTTGTTGTTTGAAACTATTGAAGTATCGGAGTATCTATTTTTAGTTTATTGCTTATTTATTGGTCTTATATACGATATTTATTTTTTCCATTTAGTAGGGATTGCTAGTCTTCTTTTTGTGATTATTGGTGCAATCATTTATAAAAATAATGCGATTATTTTATCAAATAGATGGACTAGACTATTAGCTATTTTAATGATGACTTTCTCTTTTGAATTTGGTAGTTTTCTTCTAGCGCAAATGATTGGATTAACTGCTGAAAGTATAACAGTCTTTATCGTTTATGGTCTAGTTCCGTCAATGATATTAAACTGTCTATGGATGTTAGTTTTCCAGTTTATTTTTGAAAAAATATATCTATAAGAAAGAAACAAAACTGTAATAAAGGCGTAATATTTATTAGGCCTTTTTTTGATATACTAGTATTGTCTTAAAAGAAGGAGTATTCACACTTATGAAGAAAAAAATCCTAGCATCACTTTTGTTAAGTACAGTATTGGTCTCACAAGGAGCTGTTCTTTCAAGTGTTAAAGCAAATACAACAGATGAAAAGATTGCTGCTCAAGATAGTAAAATTAGTAACTTGACAGCTCAACAGAAAGAAGCTCAAAAACAAGTAGACGAAATTCAAACTAAAGTTTCAGCTATTCAATCAGAGCAAGAAAAATTGCAATCTGAAAACGAAAAACTTCAAGAAGAATCTAAAAAACTTGAAGGTGAAATCGCAGAGCTTTCAAAAAATATTGTAGCTCGTAATGCATCGCTTGAAAACCAAGCTCGTAGTGCACAAACGAACGGAACTGCTACAAGCTACATCAATACGATTATTAACTCTGACTCAATCACAGAAGCTATTTCTCGTGTAGCAGCTATGAGTGAAATCGTATCAGCAAACAATAAAATGTTGCAGCAACAAAAAGAAGATAAGAAAGCTATCTCTGAAAAACAAGTTGCAAACAACGAAGCAATCAATACAGTCATTGCTAACCAACAAACACTTGCTGACGATGCTCAAGCTTTGACAACAAAACAAGCAGAATTGAAAGTAGCTGAGTTAAATTTTGCAGCTGAAAAAGCTACAGCAGAAAATGAAAAAACTAGCTTGTTGGAGCAAAAAGCAGCAGCAGAGGCAGAAGCTAAAGCGGCAGCAGAGGCAGAAGCAGCTTATAAAGCTAGACAAGCAAGTCAACAACAATCAGTTGCAGCATCAGCAAATACAAGCTTTGCTGCACAAGTGCAAGCAACTTCAAGTTCTTCATCATCAGATGATGATTCAAGCTACACACCTGTAGCTACTCGTACAACATCACGTCCAACATATAGTACAAATGCTTCAAGTTATCCAACTGGTGAATGTACTTGGGGAGCTAAAACATTGGCACCTTGGGCTGGAGATTACTGGGGTAACGGAGCGCAGTGGGCAACAAGTGCAGCTGCAGCAGGATTCCGTACTGGTTCTCAACCACAAGTTGGTGCGATTGCATGTTGGAATGATGGAGGATATGGACACGTAGCGGTTGTTACAGCTGTTTCATCATCATCAAGTATTCAGGTATCTGAATCTAACTACGGTGGAGATCGTACAATCAGTAACAAACGTGGATGGTTCAACCCAACTACAACTTCTGAAGGCTACGTTACTTACATCTATCCAAACTAATGAAAAAATTGAGACTCAGATTGGGTCTCTTTTCTTATTTATAAGATGATAAAATCCCAAGTTTGAGTTTTCGCTAAATACCTAAACTAAGTTCCACCGCTAGTACGAGTGGAAGTTATAGTGGATTGAACTTAGAGTAGTACAATATAGATTCTAAAACATTTTTAGAAATTAATTTGACTTTCCTAACCTCTTTGTTCACATCTTATTTCAATCAACTATAATCTGATAAAAATTGCAAAAAACAGTGGAATTCCGTGTCAGAGTAAGTTCCACTATGGTAGAAGTTAGTGTGAGACGTTTGAGTTTTCATTGAAAAACTAGCAAAATTACTTGAAAAAAAGGCTCAACTATGATACAATGTAAATTGTCGTGTAAACGATAATACTCATTCTTGATGAATTGTGAAGCTGTTGCCTTCGGGTCGTTTTGCAAGCTGAAATCAAGAAGAGGAAAAAAACAAAAAGGAGAAATACTCATGGCAGTAATTTCAATGAAACAACTTCTTGAGGCTGGTGTACACTTTGGTCACCAAACTCGTCGCTGGAACCCTAAGATGGCTAAGTACATCTTCACTGAGCGTAACGGAATCCACGTTATCGACTTGCAACAAACTGTAAAATACGCTGACCAAGCATACGACTTCATGCGTGATGCTGCAGCTAATGATGCAGTTGTATTGTTTGTTGGTACTAAGAAACAAGCAGCTGACGCAGTTGCTGAAGAAGCAGTACGTTCAGGTCAATACTTCATCAACCACCGTTGGTTGGGTGGAACTCTTACAAACTGGGGAACAATCCAAAAACGTATTGCTCGTTTGAAAGAAATCAAACGTATGGAAGAAGATGGAACTTTTGAAGTTCTTCCTAAGAAAGAAGTTGCACTTCTTAACAAACAACGTGCACGTCTTGAAAAATTCTTGGGTGGTATCGAAGATATGCCTCGTATTCCAGATGTAATGTACGTAGTTGACCCACATAAAGAGCAAATCGCTGTTAAAGAAGCTAAAAAATTGGGAATTCCAGTTGTAGCGATGGTTGACACAAACACAGATCCAGACGATATCGATGTAATCATCCCAGCTAACGATGACGCTATCCGCGCAGTTAAGTTGATTACAGCTAAATTGGCAGACGCTATCATCGAAGGTCGCCAAGGTGAAGATGCTGTTGCAGCAGTTGAAGCTGAATTTGCAGCTTCAGAAGCTCAAGCAGACTCAATCGAAGAAATCGTTGAAGTTGTAGAAGGCGACAACGCTTAATTCAAATAAGTAATCATTACCTAGGAGGGCGGGGCTTAGCCCGGCTCTCCTATTTTTAAAAAATATAGGAGAATCAAAATGGCAGAAATTACAGCTAAACTTGTTAAAGAGTTGCGTGAAAAATCTGGTGCTGGTGTTATGGACGCTAAAAAAGCATTGGTTGAAGTTGAAGGCGATATCGAAAAAGCGATCGAATTGCTTCGCGAAAAAGGTATGGCAAAAGCAGCTAAGAAAGCTGACCGTGTTGCTGCAGAAGGTTTGACTGGTGTTTATGTTGACGGTAACGTTGCAGCAGTTGTTGAAGTAAATGCTGAAACTGACTTCGTTGCGAAAAACGCTCAATTTGTTGAGTTGGTAAACGCAACAGCTAAAGCGATCGCAGAAGGAAAACCAGCTAACAACGAAGAAGCTCTTGCTTTGACAATGCCTTCAGGTGAAACTCTTGAAGCGGCTTATGTGTCTGCAACAGCAACTATCGGAGAAAAAATCTCATTCCGTCGCTTTGCTTTGATTGAAAAAACAGATGCACAACACTTCGGAGCATACCAACACAACGGTGGACGTATCGGTGTTATCTCTGTAATCGAAGGTGGAGACGAAGCACTTGCTAAACAAATTTCAATGCACATCGCTGCTATGAAACCAACAGTTCTTTCATACAAAGAGTTGGATGAGCAATTTGTTAAAGATGAGTTGGCACAATTGAACCACGTTATCGACCAAGATAACGAAAGCCGTGCTATGGTTGGTAAACCAGCTCTTCCACACTTGAAATATGGATCAAAAGCTCAATTAACTGATGAAGTGATTGCTCAAGCTGAAGCTGATATTAAAGCTGAGTTGGCTGCAGAAGGCAAACCAGAAAAAATCTGGGATAAAATCATCCCAGGTAAAATGGATCGTTTCTTGCTTGACAACACTAAAGTTGACCAAGCATACACACTTCTTGCACAAGTTTACATCATGGATGACAGCAAGACAGTTGAAGCTTACCTTGAATCAGTTAACGCTTCAGTAGTTGAGTTCGCTCGCTTTGAAGTTGGTGAAGGTATCGAAAAAGCTGCAAACGACTTTGAAGCAGAAGTTGCAGCTACAATGGCAGCAGCCTTGAATAACTAATAAAAAAGTAAGGAAGCTAATCTGCTTCCTTTTCTTTTGTTGGAAGGGGACCTATATGAATCCTTTTTTTATGGCTCTTTGTCAACTGTAGTGGGTTGATGAAAAGTTATAACCTGGAGAGGACCAACATGGTTCTCTCCTTTTTGATGTTCAAAGCAATGAGGATTCTAGTTTTAAAGTTTTCAAAGTTCCGGAAGCC
>NZ_JASHDM010000015.1:0-47369 GCF_047463655.1 Streptococcus infantis | reverse complement strand
AAGATTCTTTCTAATGATGGTTTGGTCGCTTTTCATTATAGGTCTTATGGGACTTTTTTTCTACAACAAAAAAGGCTCCATAATTCCTATGGTGGTTTTACCCACTACAGAAATTATAGAGCCTTTTTTATTTTATACTCTTCGAAAATCAAATTCAAACCACGTCAGCTTCGCCTTGCCGTATTCAAGTACAGCCTGCGGCTAGCTTCCTAGTTTGCTCTTTGATTTTCATTGAGTATTAAAAGGTAAACAAAAAGCCCTATACAAGGGCTTAGTGCATTTAGGAGACTACACTTCGAATTCATAGAGTGCTGTAGATAGGTAACGTTCTCCGTTATCTGGTGCAAGCGCAAGGACTTTTTTACCTGTTCCAAGTTTTTTAGCGACTTCAATTGCTGCATAGATAGCTGCTGCAGAAGAAATACCGACTAAGAATCCTTCTTTTCCACCGATTTCACGGCCAAGTGAAAGAGCGTTGTCTGATGTTACACGAACGATACCATCGTAAGCTTTTGTATCAAGTGTATCTGGAATGAATCCAGCAGAGATACCTTGAATTTTGTGAGGACCTGGCTTTTCACCAGACAAGATAGCTGACTCGCCTGCCTCAACAGCAAAAACTTGAATGTTTGAGTTGGCAGTTTTAAGAGCATGAGAAACACCAGAAATAGTTCCTCCAGTACCAACACCGGCAACAAAGGCGTCTAAACCATCAGCTCCGAAATCAGCTAGAATTTCAGCTCCTGTTGTTCTTTCGTGAACCTCTGGGTTAGCTTGGTTATTAAACTGTAATGGTAGGAAACCATCACGCTCAGCAGCAATTTCCTGCGCTTTTGCAATCGCACCTTTCATTCCTTCGCTACCAGGAGTGAGGACTAGTTCAGCTCCATAAGCTTGGATAATTTTACGACGTTCCACGCTCATGGTTTCAGGCATAACGATAACAACTTTATAGCCTTTAGCAGCACCAACCCATGAAAGTCCGATACCAGTATTTCCACTTGTTGCTTCCACAATAGTAGAACCTGGTTTCAATTTACCCTCTTGTTCTGCTTTTTCAATCATACTTAGGGCGATGCGGTCTTTAACGGATGATCCTGGGTTAAAAGCTTCAAGTTTTACATAAACATCTGCTGCACCTTCGGGTACAATGTTGTTTAATTTAACAATCGGTGTTCTACCGATGAGTTCTGTGATGTTGTTATAAATAACCATGTTAGCACCTCTTTATATAAGATGCTTCTAGTATAACGCTAACTTTGACTTTTGTAAAATATAGAAATCCTATCGGAGTGATAGGATTTTTTTATATCAGTGATTCAAACCATTCATATTCAAACGATTGTGATAAGCTAATTCAAATAGATAAGTGTAAAGAGGTACGATATCTGTTTTCTTTGGAAATTCAAATTTGTGAGAATTAAAATGCTCATTGTGAGATTTTAAAAAGGCATTTTCTAAATAAGTAATCGTAATCTCACTATCATCAATCCCAAGTCCAGCAGTTTCCATTTCAACATTGACAATGTTCATGAGGAAAATTGATTTGATAGACATCTTCCGTCCCGTTGCCCCTTGTTTATCTGTAAAGATGATTCGGATATTTGTAAAGATAATTGAGTCACGAATGAGTTTATATCCGCTTTGAATTTCTTCATTTTCTAATAAATATTGTCCAAACTCCTTGGTAAGAGCTTCTTTACTTTGCTCACTGAAGTTTCCAGCGAGTCCCTGAATTAATCTTCCAAAAGCCATATGATATTTCCTTTCTTTACGATAGGTTTACAGGTACTTCAACTTCACGTAAACCTTTGTCGGTTAGAGTAACTTTTCCATTGAAAAATTCAATGAGATCAGCCTTGATACCGTCTTTCTTTTCTTTATCAATGAAAATCATAGTGTCAACTTGATCTGTAAAGTTTGTCTCTAATTCTATGAGATTATGCTCTTTAAGAAAATTCCCATATTCTTGATACTGGGCATAGGTCATGTGAATCTGTATCCCTGCTTGCTCTTTGATTTCAATAATGCCAATTTCCTTAACTGCTAGAGCAACACTACCAGCATAAGCGCGAATCAAACCACCAGCCCCTAGTTTGATACCACCAAAATAACGAGTAACTACAACACAGACATTAGTAAGGTTGTGATTCTCCAGAACTCCTAGCATAGGAACGCCAGCAGTCCCACTAGGTTCTCCATCATCACTAGTTCGCTTGATTTCACTACGCTCACCGACAATAAAAGCAGAGCAGTTGTGGGTAGCTTTATAGTGTTCTTTTTTAATAGTTGTGATAAAATCACGAGCCTCTTCCTCACTATAGACACGTTTGGCATGACAGATAAAGCGTGATTTTTTGATTTCTTCTTGGACTTGTCCGTCCTCTTTTATAGTTCTGTATTCCATATTTTTATTGTACTAAAAAATAGCGTAAAGTTCTACATTTTACGAATAAAGAAATATGAAAGTAAATCCAAATTATCTCGGTCGCCTTTATACCGAGCAAGAATTAAGTCATGAGGAGAGACAACAAGCAAAACAAATTCCATCCATGAAAAAAGAAAAGGGTCAACAATATTGTCAGCGTTGTGGTAGTCAGATAGAAGAAGAATGGCATTTGCCTATTGGTGCTTTTTATTGTCGAGAATGCTTGATTATGAAGCGAATAAGAAGTGATCAAAATCTCTATTACTTTCCGCAAGAATGTTTTCCCAAACAAGATGTACTCAAATGGTCAGGTCAACTGACTCCATTTCAAGAGCGGGTATCACAAGGACTCCTTCAGGCGGTAGATAAGAAGGAGGCTACCTTGGTACATGCAGTGACAGGAGCTGGTAAGACTGAGATGATCTACCAAGTTGTTGCTAAGGTGATTGATCAAGGTGGAGCTGTTTGTTTGGCCAGTCCACGAATTGATGTTTGCCTAGAACTCCATAAACGATTACAAAATGATTTTGCATGTGATATTGCGCTACTACATGGGGAGTCGGATCCCTATTTTCGTACACCTTTAGTTGTAGCAACCACTCACCAACTATTAAAATTTTATGAAGCTTTTGATTTATTGATTGTGGATGAAGTGGACGCCTTTCCTTATGTTGATAACCCAGTACTTTACCATGCTGTCAACAATTGTGTAAAGGGAAATGGATTGAGAATATTTTTAACAGCAACGTCAACTGACGAGTTAGATAGAAAAGTTAAACAAGGGGAGTTAAAGCGTCTCAGTTTACCTCGTCGTTTTCATGGAAATCCTCTCATTGTTCCCAAGCCAATCTGGTTATCGCATTTTAATAGATATTTAGAAAAAAATGGCTTACCTCCAAAATTAAAACTTTACATTGAGAAACAGAGAAAGACGGCCTATCCCTTACTAATCTTTGCCTCTGAGATAAAAAAGGGAGAAAAGCTAAAAGAAATTTTGCAGGAGAAGTTTCCGAATGAGAAAATAGGCTTTGTATCTTCAATCACAGAAGACAGATTAGAGCAGGTACAGGCCTTTCGAGATGGAGAGTTAACGATATTAATAAGCACAACTATATTAGAGCGTGGAGTTACCTTCCCTCGTGTAGATGTTTTTGTGGTGGAAGCCAATCATCAACTCTTTACCAAGTCAAGTTTAGTACAAATTGGTGGACGAGTTGGAAGAAGCATGGAGCGTCCTACTGGAGAACTGATATTTTTCCATGACGGCCTCAATCAGTCCATTAAGAGAGCCATAAAGGAGATTAAACAAATGAATCAGGAGGCAGGAGTATGAAGTGTTTATTGTGTGGTAAAAGTTTGCAAACAGAGATAACTTTTACTAACCTGCTCTGTTTGAAAAAGGAGGAGGAACTAGTCTGTGAATCCTGTATTTCGTCTTTTGAGAGTATCGGTGACAACCATTGCCCTAGGTGTTTTAAAAAAAATGTGTCAACAAATTGTCAAGATTGTCAATTTTGGTGTAAACAAGGTGTAAAGGTTGATCATGTGGCTCTTTATTCCTATAATCAGGCCATGAAAGAATATTTTAGTCGCTATAAATTTGATGGTGATTATCTTCTTAGAAAGGTATTTTCTGAGATATTGCAAAAAGAGTTAAAGAAGTATAAGGACTATCAGATTGTGATTGTTCCTCTGAGTGACGAGCGTTTAAAAAGCAGAGGCTTTAATCAAGTTGAGGGTTTGATAAAGGATACTGGGTTAGCATATCTGGATATTTTGGTTAAAAAAGAAGTGGAGGCTAGTTCTTCAAAAAATCGAGCTGATCGTTTACTTACAGAGTTTCCATTTTTTCTGAAAGATGGCGTGAAGCCCCCAGAAAATATCTTACTCTTTGATGATATTTATACAACTGGAACTACCTTGAATCGTCTTAAAAGTATGCTATTAGAGGCTGGTTGTCAGAATATTAAAACTTTTTCCCTCGCAAGATGAGGAAAAAGTTTGCAAAAAAAATATGAAAGCGTTATAATATAGTTAGAAAAACAAATATGTTTAGAAAGAAGGTACTTATATGATTAAATATAGTATCCGTGGTGAAAACCTAGAAGTAACAGAAGCAATTCGTGATTATGTAGTTTCTAAACTCGAAAAGATCGAAAAATACTTCCAAGCAGACCAAGAATTGGATGCGCGTGTTAACTTGAAAGTTTACCGTGAAAAGACTGCTAAAGTTGAAGTAACCATTCCGCTTGGATCTATTACTCTTCGTGCAGAAGATATTTCTCAAGATATGTACGGTTCTATTGATTTGGTGACAGATAAGATTGAACGTCAGATTCGTAAAAACAAAACTAAAATTGAACGTAAGAACAGAAATAAAGTATCAACAAGTCAACTCTTTACAGATGCTTTAGTTGAGGACTTAGATGTAGCACAACCAAAAGTTGTTCGTTCAAAACAAATTGATTTGAAACCAATGGATTTGGAAGAAGCTATCTTACAGATGGATTTATTGGGACATGACTTCTTTATCTATGTAGATGTTGAAGATGAAACAACAAATGTTATCTATCGTCGTGAAGATGGAGATATCGGTCTTCTAGAAGTTAAATAATCTTAATAATTAGTTTGTAAAAGTGGTTTACACTAGTGTAAACCACTTTTTAGTTTTGATATTTTACGATTATCTGAATATAGGGTTCCCTCTTTAAAAGTCGCTTTTTGGCTACATTTGTGGTATAATAATGCGCAAGAGGTTTGTAATGAAAAAAAATGAAATAAATCCCTTTTTTATGTATCTGATTGCTATGGTAACCTTTACGATTATGACCATTTTGATTGTGTTAGTAAAGGATAATCTGATCACTATAGCAAGTCTATTTTTATTTATTGTATTCTATGTTTTGCTATTTAATTTCCAGAAAAAATATTACAAAAAAACAGATATCGAGCAAATCCAGTATGTCAATCATCAGGCTACGGATAGTTTGAGTGCTCTGTTGGAGCAAATGCCTGTCGGGGTTGTTAAATTAAATATGAACAGCAGTGAGATTGAATGGTTCAATCCCTATGCGGAGTTAATTTTGACAACCGAGGATGGAGAAATTGATTTTCCTCAATTTCAAAAGATTTTAAAGAGTTCGATTTCTTCCCCAGGGGCTTATGCCATTGTTGGGGAGAAACGTTATGCAGTGCATTTGGATAGAAATTCGGGTGTCTTATACTTTTTTGATGTTTCTGGTGAGTATGAGGCGACTGCTGAATTGGTAACAAGTCGTCCTGTAATTGGAATTATCTCAGTTGATAACTATGATGATTTGGAAAATGAAACGTCTGAATCAGACATTAGTCATATTAATAGCTTTGTTGCAAATTTTGTTTCAGAATTTGCTGGGAAACATGCCATGTTTTCTCGTAGAGTGAGTATGGATCGGTTTTATCTATTTACTGACTACACTGTACTTGATCACTTGATGCAGGATAAGTTTTCTGTAATTGATACCTTTCGTGAGGAAGCTAAGCAACGGAATTTACCACTAACGATGAGTATAGGAGTTTCCTATGGTGATGGGAATCACGACCAGATTGGGAAGGTTGCTCTCCTCAATCTCAACTTAGCCGAAGTTCGTGGTGGTGACCAAGTAGTTGTAAAAGAGAATGATGAAACCAAAAATCCAATCTACTTTGGAGGCGGTTCAGCGGCATCTGTTAAGCGAACTCGGACACGAACTCGTGCTATGATGACAGCTATCTCAGATAAACTTAAAAGTGTCGATCGAGTTTTTGTTGTTGGTCACAAGAATCTTGACATGGATGCTCTTGGTTCAGCAGTTGGAATGCAGTTGTTTTCGAGTAATGTACTAGAAGATAGTTATGTGGTTTATGATCCTACACAGCTGTCTCCAGATATCGCTCGAGCGGTCAATTATTTGGAAGATGAGGGTGTTTCAAAACTTCTTCCTTTAAATCAAGCGATGACAATGGTTACCAAACGCTCCTTACTGGTGATGGTTGACCATTCTAAGACAGCTTTAACCTTATCCAAAGAGTTTTATGACTTGTTTACCCAGACGATTGTCATTGACCATCATCGTCGTGACCAAGATTTTCCAGATAATTCGGTCATTACCTATATCGAGAGTGGAGCTAGTAGTGCTAGTGAACTAGTAACAGAATTGATTCAATTTCAAAACTCTAAGAAGAAACGTTTGAGTCGTATTCAGGCTAGTGTTCTTATGGGGGGGATGATGCTGGATACTAAAAATTTCACCTCTCGGGTAACTAGTCGAACTTTTGATGTTGCAAGTTATCTCAGAACGAGAGGGAGTGATAGCATTGTCATTCAGGAAATTTCAGCCACTGATTTTGAAGAATATCGATTGGTAAATGAATTAATTTTACAAGGGCAAATGGTACAGCCATCAATCCTGGTTGCTCAAGCTTTGGAGGATAAAGAGTACGATACGGTTGTTATTAGTAAGGCTGCTGATGCTATGCTTGCCATGTCTGGTATAGAGGCTAGCTTTGTACTTGCTAAGAATAGTCAAGGAGCAATCTCCATTTCTGCGCGAAGCAGAAGTAAGATCAATGTCCAACGAATTATGGAAGAGTTAGGTGGCGGTGGTCACTTTAACTTAGCTGCGGCACGTTTGACAGATATGAGTCTGCAAGAAGCAGGAGACAAACTGAAAACAGTTATTTTTAATGAAACAAAAGAAAAGGAGTCAGAAGAATGAAAGTAATCTTTTTAGCAGATGTTAAAGGTAAAGGGAAAAAAGGTGAAATTAAAGAAGTATCAACTGGATATGCACAAAACTTTTTAATTAAGAAAAACCTTGCTAAGGAAGCTACAGCTCAAGCCATTGGTGAGTTGCGTGGTAAGCAAAAATCAGAAGAAAAAGCACATGCAGAGATGCTTGCAGAAGCGAAGGAAATTAAAGCAAAACTGGAAGCAGAAGAAACAATCGTTGAATTTGTTGAAAAAGTTGGTCCAGATGGACGAACTTTTGGGTCAATTACTAACAAGAAGATTGCAGAAGAATTGCAAAAACAATTTGGTATTAAAATTGATAAACGCCACATTCAAGTTCAATCACCAATCCGAGCAGTTGGTTTGATTGATGTTCCGGTTAAGATTTATCAAGATGTAACAAGTGTAATCAATCTTCGTGTCAAGGAAGCTTAATTTACGATTGGTTGACAATATTGTAAAAGGAAGGAAAGTCTGATGGCAGAAGTTGAAGAACTGCGTGTTCAGCCTCAAGATATCCTAGCAGAACAATCTGTTTTAGGAGCCATTTTTATTGATGAGACTAAACTCGTTTTTGTCCGAGAATATATCGATTCACAGGACTTCTTTAAGTATGCTCACCGTTTGATTTTTCAAGCTATGGTTGATTTGTCTGATCGTGGAGATGCTATTGACGCAACCACAGTTCGGACGATACTAGATAGTCAGGGTGATTTACAAACTATTGGAGGCTTGTCTTATCTGGTTGAGATTGTCAATTCGGTGCCAACCTCTGCCAATGCGGAATACTATGCTAAAATTGTAGCAGAAAAGGCTATGCTTAGACGTCTAATTGCTAAGTTGACAGAGTCTGTAAACCTAGCCTATGAAGCTTCTCAACCTGCTGACGAGATTATTGCTCGTGCAGAAAAAGGCTTGATTGACGTTAGTGAGAATGCCAATCGAAATGGCTTTAAAAATATTCGCGATGTATTGAATATCAACTTTGGGAATTTAGAAGCTCGTTCGCAACAGACTTCAGATATCACGGGTATTGCGACAGGTTATCGAGATTTAGATCACATGACGACAGGTCTGCATGAGGAAGAATTGATTATTTTGGCAGCTCGTCCTGCGGTTGGTAAGACAGCCTTTGCTTTGAATATTGCGCAAAATATCGGAACCAAATTAGACAAGACAGTTGCTATTTTCTCTCTGGAAATGGGTGCTGAAAGTTTGGTCGATCGTATGCTGGCTGCGGAAGGCTTGGTAGAGTCGCATTCTATCCGTACAGGTCAATTGACTGAGGAAGAATGGCGCAAGTATACGATTGCTCAGGGTAATCTCGCTAATGCAAGTATCTACATCGATGATACACCAGGAATTCGGATCACAGAAATTCGCTCTCGTTCCCGTAAACTAGCTCAAGAAACAGGTAATCTAGGCTTGATTTTGATTGACTATCTTCAGCTGATCACAGGGACTGGTCGAGAAAATCGTCAACAAGAAGTATCTGAGATTTCCCGTCAGTTGAAAATCTTAGCAAAAGAACTCAAAGTTCCGGTTATAGCTCTTAGTCAGCTTTCTCGTGGTGTAGAGCAACGTCAAGATAAGAGACCAGTTTTGTCTGATATTCGTGAATCTGGATCTATTGAGCAGGATGCTGATATTGTAGCCTTTCTTTATCGTGATGACTATTATGAGCGCGGTGGTGAAGAGGAGGAAGGCATTCCAAATAATAAAGTAGAAGTGATTATCGAGAAAAACCGTAGCGGTGCTCGCGGAACGGTAGAATTGATTTTCCAAAAAGAATATAATAAATTTTCAAGTATTTCGAAGATGGAGGAACCAAGATGACAGACGCATTTACAGATGTGGCTAAAATGAAAAAAATCAAAGAAGAAATTAAGGCGCATGAGGGACAAGTGGTAGAAATGACCTTAGAAAATGGTCGTAAACGCCAAAAGAATCGTTTGGGAAAACTAATTGAGGTTTATCCATCGCTCTTCATCGTTGAGTTTGGAAATGTTGAAGGAGACAAACAGGCTAATGTCTATGTTGAATCTTTCACCTATTCAGATATTTTAACAGAAAAGAACTTAATTCATTATTTGGATTAAGGATAATCATGAAAGTGAGAAGATTTCTCACTTTTTTTATTTTCTTTCGAATGATATAGATGAGGTCAACCTCAAAAATCTAATTATTTGAAGGAGAATGAATGACATTTACTAAAGCAGGACATAAAAAGGGAACTTTTCTCAGAAAGACAGCTGTAGGATCAGCTTCACTATTACTAGCAGGAGCTTTTTTATTTGGTGGAGGAACTGTTCATGCCAATCAGGCAAACAATGGATCACAGGCACGTGGAGATGATTATCCCTATTATTATAAAAATGGAAGTCAAAAAATTGATAAGTGGCGCATGTACTCAGGACAGTGTACCTCTTTTGCTGCTTTTCGTTTGAGTAATGTCAATGGTTTTGAAATTCCGGCGGCTTATGGAAATGCTAATGAATGGGGATATCGTGCTAAACGAGAAGGTTATCGCGTAGATCAGCGCCCAGCAATTGGTTCTATCGCTTGGGATACGAGTGGACAGTATGGTCATGTCGCTTGGGTATCCAATGTTTTTGGTGATATGATTGAAATTGAAGAATACAATTATGGAGTCAGAGAAAGGTACAATCGACGAACGGTAAAGGCCAATTCTATGACTGGATTTATTCATTTTAAAGATGTGGGGAATGCTAGCTCAGGAAATTATCAGTTATCACTCGTATCTAGCGGGACACATATTTTTACAGAAAAAGCAGCCATTATGGATCAGCCATCACTAACAGCAACGATTATCGATTATTACTATGCGGGAGAAAGTGTTCATTATGATCAAACCCTTGAAAAAGATGGGCATAAATGGATTAGTTATATTTCACGAAGCGGGAACAGACGTTATATCCCCTTAACTAAAACAAGTAGCTCTAAAAATGGTTGGGAAAAAGAAGGAACTGTTTGGTATTATTATGAAAATGGTCAGAAAGCAGTCGGTTGGAAGAAGATTAATGGAAACTGGTATCATTTGCAAGTTGATGGTACAATGACGACAGGCTGGTTAAAAGATGGTTCTAAGTGGTATTATCTGAAGTCGTCTGGCGAAATGCAGACAGGCTGGTTAAAGGATAATGGAACATGGTACTATCTTGAAAGCTCAGGTGCTATGAAGGCTAGCCAGTGGTTTCAGGTTTCAGGGAAATATTACTATGTAAATTCATCGGGAGCTTTAGCAGTCAATACGACTATCGATGGTTTCCAAGTTGATAGCAGTGGTGCGCGAGTAGAAAATCCAGCATCATAAGTGTTATTCAGTATTTGGGCTCTTCCTAATGGTATTTTTCCCTGCTTTCCTTTATAATGGGTGTATGGACAAGAAAAAATTATTACTAATTGACGGTTCTTCAGTTGCTTTCCGAGCATTCTTTGCACTTTATCAGCAACTGGATCGTTTTAAAAATGCTAACGGACTTCATACCAATGCTATCTACGGTTTTCACCTGATGCTAAATCACCTACTGGAGCGTGTTCAACCGAGTCATATCTTGGTTGCTTTTGATGCGGGGAAAACGACTTTCCGTACAGAGATGTACGCTGATTATAAGGGTGGTCGTGCTAAGACTCCAGATGAGTTTCGTGAGCAATTTCCCTTCATTCGTGAGTTGCTAGACCATCTTGGGATTCGCCACTATGAATTAGCCCAGTATGAGGCGGATGATATCATTGGAACTCTTGGTCGCTTGGCTGAAAAGGAATCTTTTGATGTAACTATCGTCAGCGGAGACAAGGACTTGATTCAGTTGACAGATGAGCATACTGTGGTTGAAATTTCTAAGAAAGGTGTAGCTGAGTTTGAGGCCTTTACGCCAGACTATCTCATGGAAAAGATGGGCATTACACCGACTCAGTTTATCGATCTCAAGGCCCTCATGGGAGATAAGTCAGATAATATCCCTGGCGTAACCAAGATTGGTGAAAAGACTGGTATCAAGCTCTTGTTAGAACATGGCTCGCTCGAAGGTATTTATAAAAATATCGATGGGATGAAGGCTTCTAAGATGAAGGAAAATCTCATTAACGACAAGGAACAAGCCTTCCTATCTAAAACACTAGCAACGATCGATACGAAAGCACCGATTGAGATTGGCCTGGATGATTTGGTTTATAGCGGTCCAGATGTGGAAAATCTTGGGAAATTCTACGATGAGATGGGCTTTAAACAGCTCAAGCAATCTTTGAATACTTCTCAGGCGAATCAAGCTGAGACTTTGAATTTCACCGTGGTGGACAAAGTGAGTGAAGACATGCTGAGTGCCGACTCTATCTTCCACTTTGAACTTTTTGGTGAAAATTACCATACAGATGATTTGGTTGGTTTTGCTTGGTCTTGTGGAGACAAGCTCTATGCTACAGATAAGCTGGAACTTCTGCAGGATCTGATTTTCAAGGACTTTCTAGAAAAAACAGCTCTGAAAGTGTATGACTTTAAGAAAGCTAAAGTTCTCTTAAATCGCTTTGATGTGGATTTGCAGGTGCCTGCTTTTGACAGCCGTTTGGCTAAATATCTTCTCTCTACTGTCGAGAATAATGAAATTTCAACCATTGCTAGTCTCTATGGTCAAACTTACCTAGTCGATGATGAAACCTTCTATGGTAAGGGTGTCAAGAAAGCTATCCCTGAGAGAGGAACATTCTTGGAGCACTTAGCTCGCAAGGTTGCTGTATTGGTTGAGACAGAGCCTGTCTTATTTGAAAAATTAAGCGAAAATGGGCAATTAGATCTCCTTTATGACATGGAGCAACCTCTAGCCTTTGTCCTTGCTAAGATGGAAAGTGCTGGGATTAAGGTCAAAAAAGAAACATTGCTTGAGATGCAAGCTGAAAATGAACTTGTCATTGAAAAGCTGACGCAAGAGATTTATGAGTTGGCTGGTGAGGAGTTTAATATCAACTCGCCTAAACAACTTGGCGAATTGCTTTTTGAAAAGCTAGGTCTCCCTCTCGAATATACCAAGAAAACCAAGACGGGCTACTCGACAGCCGTGGATGTATTGGAGCGTCTAGCTCCGATTGCACCAATCGTCAAGAAAATTCTCGATTACCGTCAGATTGCTAAGATTCAATCCACTTATGTGATTGGTTTGCAGGACTGGATTTTAGCTGATGGCAAGATTCACACGCGCTATGTGCAAGATTTGACTCAGACAGGTCGTCTGTCTAGTGTCGATCCAAACTTGCAAAATATCCCTGTTCGTTTGGAACAAGGGCGCCTCATTCGTAAGGCTTTCGTGCCAGAATGGGAGGACAGTGTCCTTCTCAGCTCGGACTATTCACAGATTGAGTTGCGCGTTTTGGCACATATCTCTAAGGATGAGCACTTGATTAAGGCTTTCCAAGAAGGAGCTGACATCCATACCTCGACAGCCATGCGTGTCTTTGGAATTGAACGTCCTGAGGATGTGACTCCGAATGACCGTCGTAATGCCAAGGCTGTTAACTTTGGAGTGGTTTACGGGATTTCAGATTTTGGCTTGTCTAATAATCTGGGCATCAGCCGTAAGGAAGCAAAAGCCTATATTGATACTTACTTTGAACGCTTCCCAGGTATTAAAAACTACATGGATGAAGTGGTGCGTGAGGCGCGTGATAAGGGCTATGTAGAAACTCTCTTCAAACGTCGTCGTGAGTTGCCAGATATCAATTCGCGCAACTTTAACATTCGTGGTTTTGCGGAACGTACAGCCATCAACTCACCTATCCAAGGATCGGCTGCAGATATTCTCAAAATCGCTATGATTCAGCTAGACAAGGCTCTAGTTGCAGGCGGCTATCAGACCAAGATGCTGTTACAAGTGCATGATGAAATTGTTCTTGAAGTTCCTAAGTCAGAATTAGCCGCCATCAAAAAACTCGTCAAGCAAATCATGGAAGAAGCTATTCAACTCAGTGTACCCCTCATTGCTGATGAAAATGAAGGCGCAACTTGGTATGAGGCCAAGTAAAAAATACATTAATAGACAAAAAAATCCCCTTGAACGTTACTGTTCAAAGGGGATTTTTGCTGAGAAAATTTTTGTAAGCAAAGATAAAATCGATTTTATCTAGCTAGTAGTAGAATTTATTTGATTTGTTTCTTTTGTTCTTTTTTGGCAAGTACTGGTAGAATCACACCTAATCCAATCAGAATAATTGGGGTTAAGATGTTTGTAAGAAGAGAGAATTGCCAAGCAGTTGGATTCTCAGCATAGCTAATTTTTGGAACCATACCAAGGATACAAGCGAAGGCAGTAAAGAGGAAGCACCAAGTACCGATAATAAAGCCAAGTTTAGGATTATTCACAAACTTGTATTCGGCATTTTTGTATGTCTTCCAAGCACGGTTAAGCATCATGTAGGCAAGGAATACCCAGAGGTAACGCATTGGCATTACGATAGAATTGAGGTTGGTCATCCATTTTACAAGTCCGTCAATTTCCTGAATACCAAAAATTGGAAGGATGATGATAAGGCTAACGAGGACACCTGTAAGAAGGTAGCCGTTAATGAGGACGCCTTTTTCAGTACGTTTGCGAAGCCAGCTTGGGATGTAGTTTTCATCAGCGTTATTGAGAAGGATTTGCAATGGTGCGTCAATAGAGAAGGCAAGTGCTGCGATTTGTCCGACCATGTTTGTAAGAGCGTAGATCACGACAAAGAGGTTTCCAACTCCCCAAGAATTTCCTAACATTTGGAAGGCTTGATAAGCACCATTACGCATGAGGTCTTCAGGGATGTTATTGCCATCAAATAGCATTCCCATGGCAACTGATCCGAGGATAGCAGAAAGTCCGACCATGATGGCCATGACAATCATACCTTTTGGAAATTCTTTCGCAGGGTTGCGGGTTTGATTAACATAAGGGGAAATTTTTTCACAACCACCAACGGCAAAGACTAGTAGTGAAATCGTTGTAAAGTAAGAAAAATCAAAGTTTGGAATGTAGGTGCTCAGTTGATCCATGTGTGGTGTCGCAAACTGAATATCTGGCTTGATGAAAGGCAGACCGACAGCCAAAAGCACAAAGAGTAAAGACATAATCAACATAGCACTTCCTGCCAAGCTACCAATGACTTTTAGAGTTGCCAATCCCTTTGTAGAAAGGTAGAGGAAAAGTCCAAAGATTAGCAAGCAGAGAATAACGATCCAGTGGATGTCGATTTGTTTAAGGAATTGTCCGTTACCTTGCAAGGCCCAACCAAGCGGAATTAGAATTCCTTGAGGTTTTTGTGCGAGATAAGGGATATGCACAACCCAGTAGGTCCAAGCAGCAAAGTAGGCGAGACGTTTGGTTGATGTTTTTTCAACCCAGTCACTAACACCGCTTCCGCTCTCCTTGAAGGTAGAACCCAGTTGTCCAACGATGAGGGAATAAGGGATAAAGTAGAGTGCGAGGATTAAAATCCAAGATACGACGACTGAAATTCCCTGTTGAGAATAGTTGTTGACGACGTTTCCTAGCCCCCAAACCATGTTGAAGGCAATCAGAGATACCATCAGCCAATTAAGTTGGTGTTGATCTTTTTTCATAATGTCTCCTTTTCTGATAATTTTAGTATATCATGTTTTTTTGAAAGCGCCTAACAAAATTTAAAATTTACAATAAAAATTGTAAAAGTCAGCTAACAGATAAGCTCTAGGATTGTTTAGTTGAGAAAAGGTTATCCACAACATGTGGATAACTCAAGGTGTCAACAACAACTGTCTCTTTATAGTTTTGATATGAGAAGAAGAGATGAAATGTAGGAATTACAAGAGAGGGGAGCCTGTTATAAAGCCATATGGGGCAAGGATTCCAACAAGATTCCTATTGTAAATCATAGAAGCTTGGATTGGAAAGGTACTTTGGAAAAACTTGAAAATCTTTTCCGAAGAAAAGCTGAAAGTTACTCACAAGTTGTGGATAACTTTATATGGATAAGAAGACCCCTTTGAGCCGGGCAAAGGGGTTAGGTTATTAATGCTTTGGCAACCAACTGAGGGTAAAGTCGAGAGATTGAGCATTTAGTAAATCATTGTGACGAATACTTTGAACTTCCTTCCCGTCCAGCTGACAGTCTTGGACAAAGTGGAAGTGTTCATGATTTTGTTGAGTACGAACATCCAACCACTGATTTTTTTCTGTCAAATAGACACGAAGATGGTCAAAGAGTGGAATTCCAAGGTCATAACTTGCTTTTCCTGGGCAGGTTGGGTAAAGTCCGAGAGCAGACCATACATACCAAGCCGATAGACTACCATTATCCTCATCTCCTGGATAGGCATCCCAGCCAGCTCGAAAGGCTTTTTGACGAAGAGTCTTGATTAAGAGGCTGGTATATTGGGGATAACTACTGTAGCGGAAAAGATAAGGGATGTGGAAACTTGGTTGGTTTGAAATGGCTAGTTGACCAAATGGTGCTGTTGCCATCTCACTCATCTCATGAATTTCATATCCATAGCCAGTCGTTTCAAAGAGTGGGAGACTTTGACAAGCTTTCAAAAGATAGTTGCTAAAGGCTTCTTTTCCACCCATTAGTTGGCTAAGCCCGGAAATATCATGTAATACACCGAGACTGGCTTGAATAGCGGAACACTCAGCATAATCACAGCCCCAACTATAAGGAGAAAAGTCAGGGCGGAAGTTGCCATCTACATCACGCGCCCTCATGTATCCTGTCTCAGGGTCAAAGAGGTTTTGATAATTCTTAGCATATTGGGAATAGGTTTGGGCTAGCTCTTCATGACCCAATTTTGCTGCGCAAGTAGAGATGCAAAAATCACTATAGGCATAGTCTAGTGTGTGACTGACACTTTCGTGGTGGTCTGTGGATAAATAGCCCAGTTCTTGGTATTGGCTTAGACCGTGTCGTCCGTTGATAGCTTTTGGATCTGCCTTGGTCGCAGTTTCAAGCATAGCTTTGAGAAATTCTTCTTCAAGATCAGGCGCCATATCTTTACAAGCACTATCTGCAATAAGGCCATCGATCAAAGTACCAGGCATCATGCCTCGTTCGTCAGGAGCCAGCCACTTAGGGAGGTATCCGGTGTCACGGTAGCTATTGAGGAAGCCTTCGAGAAACTGACGATAGTACTCTGGAATAATCAAGGCGAAGAGTGGGAATGAAGTGCGGAAAGTATCCCAAAAACCATTGTTGGTGAAGAGTAGACCAGGTTTGATAGTACCTGAAGCTAGGTCTATATGGATGTTTTCACCTTGCTCATTTACCTCATAGAAGGTTTGCGGGAAGAGAAAGAGTCTATAAAGACAGTGATCAAAAAATGTTCGGTTTACTGGACCAGTTTCCACGACATCAAAACGGCCTAGAAGATTTTCCCAATTTGTCTTGGCGTCTTGTTTTGTTTCTTCAAAATCCTGTTTAGGAAGATTAAAGAGGGCCTGTTCTTTGGAAATAAAAGAAGTTGCCAGTTGAATGAGGGCTTCTGCTCCAGCCAAGTCAATTCGCCAGTCCTGTCCCTCTTGATTGATAGATTCAATATCCGTAGAGAATGCAAGAGCAGTAAACATGACGAGAGGACTTTTATTGGTTTCAGTTTCTCCTTCTTGTCTCAGGGCCAGAGTTCGCTTATCGACTTGTTCGACTGTCAGTTTATCCGCCGCGTGAAGATAGAGGGAAAGTTTTTTTCCTTGTATCTGTCTTAGTTGAATAGAAGCTCCATAGCAAGTAGGACTTAGCTGCGTTTCAATCTGATAACGCTCAGAAAAAATCTTTAGAAAATGAGGATTAAAAATAGCACGTTCAAGATTATAAGAAGATTGACGATGAAAGAGAGTATCGCCGCTGATTTCTCCTGTAACAGGTGTCAGTAGTAACCAAGAATAATCGCCAATCCAAGGGCTAGGCTGATGGGTTAGTCGAATCCCCTGAAAGATAGGTAGATGGGGATCGAAAAACCAAGAACCTTCTTGGTCACTAGTCTGGGGGACAAAGTAATTCATTCCAAAAGGAACACCTGTGTAAGGTAGGGTATTGCCTCGTGAAAATGCATGTTTACTAGCTGTTCCAAAACGTGTATCTATGGTTTCAAGTATAGGTTTCATAGTAGTTCCTTCAGTAGTTTTCTACATTATATCAGAAAAAGGATACTTTTAGAAAATGACTTCAAAATATAACAATTTTGTAGAATAATGACTAACATTTGTGTATATATTTTCTGGACTAAAAGCTATATACTGAAAATGAAAATTTGTTTGAAAGAGGCAAAATAGTTTATGGTTTATTCAAAAGAAATTGTCAGAGAGTGGCTAGATGAGGTAGCAGAGCGTGCCAAGGAGCATCCTGAGTGGGTTGATGTCTTTGAACGTTGCTATACAGACACCTTGGACAATACAGTTGAGATTTTAGAAGATGGCTCGACCTTTGTATTGACGGGAGATATTCCAGCTATGTGGCTTCGTGACTCGACTGCCCAGCTTAGACCATACCTTCATGTGGCAAAAAGAGACCCTCGTTTGCGCCAGACCATTGCTGGCTTGGTTAAACGCCAGATGACTTTGATTCTCAAGGATCCCTATGCCAACTCTTTTAATATTGAGGAGAACTGGAAGGGTCATCATGAGACAGACCATACAGACCTCAATGGCTGGATTTGGGAACGTAAGTATGAAGTAGATTCGCTTTGTTATCCATTGCAATTGGCTTATCTCCTTTGGAAAGAAACTGGTGAGACTAGCCAATTTGATGAAACCTTTGTTACAGCGACTAAGGAAATCCTTCATCTCTGGACGGTGGAACAAGATCATAAGAACTCGCCTTATCGCTTCGTCCGTGATACTGATCGTAAGGAAGATACCTTGGTAAATGACGGCTTTGGGCCAGACTTTGCTGTGACAGGGATGACCTGGTCAGCCTTTCGTCCAAGTGATGACTGCTGTCAGTATAGCTACTTGATTCCATCAAATATGTTTGCAGTAGTTGTCTTGGGTTATGTGCAGGAAATCTTTGCAGAATTAAATCTAGTAGATAGCGAAAGTATTATTGCTGATGCCAAACGACTCCAAGCTGAGATTCAAGAAGGAATCGAAAATTATGCCTACACAACAAACAGCAAGGGCGAGAAAATCTATGCCTTTGAGGTAGATGGTTTAGGAAATGCTAGTATCATGGATGACCCTAACGTACCAAGTTTGTTGGCTGCTCCATATCTTGGTTACTGTGATGTCAATGATGAAGTGTATCAAGCTACTCGTCGCACTATCCTGAGCCCTGAAAATCCATACTTCTACCAAGGAGAGTACGCAAGTGGGCTTGGAAGTTCTCATACCTTCTACCGCTATATCTGGCCGATTGCCCTTTCTATCCAAGGATTGACAACGACGGATAAGGCAGAGAAGAAACATCTGCTAGATCAGTTGGTTGCCTGCGATGGTGGAACGGGTGTGATGCACGAAAGCTTCCACGTAGACGACCCGACACTCTACTCACGCGAATGGTTCTCATGGGCCAACATGATGTTCTGTGAATTAGTCTTGGATTACCTAGATATTCAAATCTCTTCAAACCACGTCAGCTTCGCCTTGCCGTAGGTATGGTTACTGACTTCGTCAGTTTATCCACAACCTCAAAGCAGTGCTTTGAGCAGCCTGCGGCTAGCTTCCTAGTTTGCTCTTTGATTTTCATTGAGTATAAGGAGCACGCTTTAGCTTCACTGATTCTTGTAAAGAATCACAAATATATTTTTAAATTTAAGTTAGAATGAGGTTTTACTCATGGAAAATGTTGTTGTACATATCATCTCTCACAGTCACTGGGATCGTGAGTGGTATCTACCTTTTGAAAGTCACCGTATGCAGTTGGTGGAACTTTTTGACAATCTTTTTGATCTTTTTGAAAATGATCCTGAGTTCAAGAGTTTCCACCTGGATGGACAAACCATCGTCCTCGATGACTATTTAGAAATTCGTCCTGAAAACCGTGACAAGGTGCAGCGTTATATCGACGAAGGTAAGCTCAAGATTGGTCCTTTTTACATCTTGCAGGATGATTACTTGATCTCCAGTGAAGCCAATGTCCGTAATACCTTGATTGGTCAAGCTGAATGTGCTAAATGGGGCAAATCTACTCAAATTGGTTACTTCCCAGATACCTTTGGAAATATGGGGCAAGCTCCTCAAATTCTTCAAAAATCAGGTATTCACGTAGCAGCCTTTGGTCGCGGTGTTAAACCAATCGGATTTGACAACCAAGTCCTCGAAGATGAGCAATTCACCTCTCAATTTTCTGAAATGTACTGGCAAGGGGCAGACGGTAGCCGTGTACTCGGTATTCTCTTTGCTAACTGGTACAGTAACGGGAATGAAATTCCAGTGGATAAAGACGAAGCCTTGACTTTCTGGAAGCAAAAATTAGCAGACGTTCGTGACTATGCATCGACCAACCAATGGTTGATGATGAACGGCTGTGACCACCAGCCTGTACAGAGAAATATTAGTGAAGCGATTCGTGTGGCAAACGAACTCTTCCCTGACGTGACCTTTATTCACAGTTCTTTTGACGAATATGTGCAAGCAGTGGAAAGTGCACTTCCTGAACACCTATCAACGGTTACAGGTGAGTTGACTAGCCAGGAAACTGATGGTTGGTATACTCTTGCTAACACCTCTTCTTCCCGTATTTATCTCAAACAAGCCTTCCAAGAAAATAGCAACTTGTTAGAGCAGGTTGTGGAACCGTTGACCATCATCACTGGTGGACATAACCACAAGGATCAATTGACCTATGCTTGGAAAGTACTTCTGCAAAATGCACCGCACGATAGTATCTGTGGTTGTAGTATTGACGAAGTTCATCGTGAAATGGAAGTTCGTTTTGCCAAGGTTAATCAAGTTGGAAACTTTGTCAAGACCAACCTTCTCAATGAGTGGAAACATAAAATAGCAACTCAGGAAGCGCAAAGTGACCACCTATTTACGGTTATCAACACTGGATTACATGACAAGGTAGATACAGTCAGTGTTGTAGTGGATGTTGTGACTTGTGATTTCAAGGAATTGCACCCGACAGAAGGCTTCAAGAAAATGGCAGCTTTGAGTTTGCCAGATTACCATGTTCAAGATTTGGATGGCCATGTCCTTGAAGCCAAGATTGAAGACTTGGGAGCAAGTTTTGGCTATACTTTGCCTAAGGATAAATTCCGCCAACCATATATTGCACGCCAAGTGCGCGTGACAATCCCAGTTCACCTTGCTCCTCTTTCTTGGGCAAGTTTCCAATTGGTTGAAGGTCAAGTAGATTACCGAGATGGTATTTATCAAAATGGAGTCATTGATACACCATTCGTAACAGTGAGTGTAGACCAAGGAATTACAGTTTACGACAAGACTACGAATGAAGCCTACGAAGATTTCATCCAATTCGAGGACCGTGGAGATATTGGTAACGAGTACATTTACTTCCAGCCGAAAGGAACTGAGCCAATTTATGCTCAACTGAAAGGTTATGAAGTCTTAGAAAACAATGCTCGCTATGCCAAAATCTTGCTCAAACATGACTTGACTATTCCAGTTAGCGCAGATGAAAAATTGGATGCGGAGCAAAGAGGCATTATTGAGTTTATGAAACGAGACGCAGGTCGTTCAGAAGAGTTGACAACTATTTCTCTTGAAACTGAGATGACCGTCTTTGTGGACAATCCACAGATTCGCTTTAAAACTCGCTTTACCAACACAGCCAAGGATCACCGCATTCGTCTCTTGGTAAAAACTCATAACACTCGTCCAAGCAATGATTCTGAAAGCATTTATGAAGTTGTGACAAGACCAAATAAACCAGCAGCTTCTTGGGAAAATCCTGAAAATCCACAACACCAACAAGCTTTTGTCAGCTTGTATGATGATGTTAAAGGAGTGACAGTATCCAATAAAGGATTGCACGAGTATGAAATTCTTGGAGATGACACCATGGCTGTAACCCTTCTTCGTGCTTCAGGCGAACTTGGTGACTGGGGCTACTTCCCAACGCCGGAAGCTCAGTGCTTGCGTGATATCGAAGTTGAATTTGCAGTAGAATGTCACCAAGCAGGGGAACGCTTCTCAGCTTTCCGTCGTGCCAAAGCCTTCCAGGTGCCATTTACAGCTCTTCAAGTTGCAAAACAAGAGGGTAGCGTTGCAGCAACGGGTAGCCTCTTTAACCATCCGGCACTGAACTTGCCACAAGTCTGCCCAACAGCCTTTAAGGTGGCTGAGAATGAAGAAGGTTATGTCCTTCGTTACTACAACATGAGTCAAGAAAATATCCGTGTGTCTGAAAAACAACAAACTATTCTTGACTTGTTGGAACGCCCATACCCAGTCCATTCAGGACTATTGGCACCACAGGAAATTCGTACAGAACTCATTCAAAAAGAAGAAATTTAATTTTAAAAAGTAAACATAAACAGAAAGGAGGAGCGAAAAAGTAAGAACCAACTGCTGATTCGCTCCTTTTGCAGGTGAAAGCAATGACCATTGCAACGATTGATATCGGAGGGACTGGCATTAAGTTTGCTAGTCTAACTCCTGATGGAAAGATTTTAGATAAGACTAGCACCCCAACTCCAGAGACTCTGGAAGAGTTGCTAGCTTGGTTGGACCAACGCTTGTCAGAACAGGACTATCGTGGGATTGCTATGAGTGTTCCAGGAGCGGTCAATCAAGAAACAGGAGTGATTGAGGGAATTAGTGCCATTCCTTATATCCATGGTTTTTCATGGTATGAGGCCCTTGCTCCTCACCAGCTACCTGTCCATCTAGAAAATGATGCCAACTGTGTTGGACTTAGTGAACTGCTAGCTCATCCTGAGATTGAAAATGCAGCCTGTGTTGTCATTGGCACAGGGATCGGTGGAGCCATGATTATCAATGGCAAAATTCACCGTGGTCGCCATGGCTTGGGTGGAGAGTTTGGTTACATGACAATTATCGAACCAGCAGAAAAACTCAATAACTGGTCACAACTAGCTTCTACAGGAAACATGGTTCGTTATGTGATTGAAAAATCAGGTCAGTCAGACTGGGATGGCCGAAAGGTTTATCAAGAGGCTGCAGCAGGCAATGCCCTTTGCCAAGAAGCCATTGAGCGTATGAATCGTAATCTAGCTCAAGGATTACTCAATATCCAGTATCTAATCGACCCAGATGTCATTAGCCTAGGTGGCTCTATCAGTCAGAACCCAGATTTTATCAAAGGGGTGCAAAAAGCGGTAGATGCTTTTGTCGAAAATTATGAAGAATATACAATTGCTCCAGTGATTCAAGCTTGCACCTATCAGGCAGATGCCAATCTCTACGGTGCCCTTGTCAACTGGTTACAGGAGGAAAACCAATGGTAAATTTTACCGGAATTAGCAGTAAACAACAGCAAGCTATAGACTTACTTCAAAAGCACATTTCTCTACCAGATGTAGAAGTGGCAGTCACCCAGTCTGACCAAGCTTCTATCTCTATTAAGGGTGAGGGCGGAGAATATCAATTGACTTATCGCAAACCTCACCAACTCTATCGCGCCTTGTCTGTTCTCGCAACAGCATTAGCAGAAGGTGATAAGGTGGAGATTGAGGAGCAAGCGGCTTATGAAGATTTAGCCTACATGGCTGACTGTTCGCGAAATGCGGTTCTAAATGTTGCATCTGCTAAGCAGATGATTGAAGTCTTGGCTCTCATGGGTTATTCAACCTTTGAGCTCTACATGGAAGACACCTATCAGATTGAAGGGCAACCTTATTTTGGTTATTTCCGCGGGGCTTATTCAGCTGAAGAGTTACAGGAAATTGAAGCATACGCCCAGCAGTTTGACATGACCTTTGTCCCATGCATCCAGACCTTGGCCCACTTGTCAGCCTTTGTCAAATGGGGCGTCAAAGAAGTGCAAGAACTCCGCGATGTAGAGGACATTCTCCTCATCGGCGAAGAAAAAGTCTACGATCTGATTGACGGTATGTTTGCGACGTTGTCTAAACTACAAACTCGCAAGGTCAATATCGGAATGGATGAAGCCCACCTGGTTGGTTTGGGACGTTACCTTATCCTAAACGGTATTGTGGATCGTAGTCTCCTCATGTGCCAACACTTGGAGCGCGTGCTGGATATTGCAGACAAATACGGTTTCCACTGCCAGATGTGGAGCGATATGTTCTTCAAGCTCATGTCAGCAGACGGACAGTATGACCGTGATGTGGAAATTCCAGAAGAGACTCGTGTTTACCTAGACCGTCTCAAAGACCGTGTGACCTTGGTTTACTGGGATTATTATCAGGATAGCGAAGAAAAATACAATCGTAACTTCAATAACCACCACAAAATTAGCCAGGATATCGCCTTTGCAGGTGGTGCTTGGAAGTGGATTGGCTTCACACCACACAATCATTTCAGTCGTCTCATTGCTGTCGAAGCTAACAAAGCTTGCCGTGCCAATCAGATCAAAGAAGTCATCGTGACTGGTTGGGGAGATAATGGTGGTGAAACAGCCCAGTTCTCGATCCTACCGAGCTTACAAATCTGGGCAGAACTCAGCTACCGCAATGATTTAGAACGTCTGTTAGCTCATTTCAAGACCAATACAGGCCTATCGGTTGAGGACTTTATGCAACTTGATCTTGCCAACCTATTGCCAGACCTACCAGGTAATATACATGGTATCAACCCCAACCGCTATGTCTTTTATCAGGATGTTCTCTGCCCAATTCTTGACAAGCACATGACTCCTGAGCAGGACAAACCACACTTTGCCCAAGCAGCTGAGACTCTTACTGCTATCAAAGAAAAAGCAGGCATCTACGCTTATCTCTTTGAAACTCAGGCACAGTTGAATGCTATTTTAAGTAGTAAAGTGGATGTAGGCCGACGCATTCGTCAAGCCTATCAAACAGGTGATAAAGAGAGCTTGCAACAAATCGCTAGAGAAGAATTACCAAAATTAAGAAGCCAGATTGAACACTTCCATGCTCTCTTTAGCCACCAATGGTTGAAAGAAAACAAGGTCTTTGGCTTGGATACCGTAGACATCCGTATGGGAGGACTCTTGCAGCGGATCAAGCGAGCAGAAAGTCGTATTGAGGCTTATCTTGCTGGTCAAATTGACCGCATCGAAGAACTAGAAGTAGACATCTTGCCATTTAATGATTTCTACGGAGACAAGGACTTCGCAGCAACAACAGCCAACCAATGGCATACCATTGCGACAGCTTCGACCATTTATACGACCTAGAAATTTATCACAGATAGCCAAACATCTCCTTTTAAATAAATGGAGATGTTTTTTGATTTGGGGATAGGGAAGGAGTATAATGAAAGTATAAGGATAGTTTGGAGGTCTAACCATGAAAAAGCTACTACTAGTCCTAGGTGCGAGTATGCTAGTTTTATCTGCTTGTCAAAAGACGACAGAAGATAGCGCAACTAGTTCGTTAACACCAAAAAACCAACAAACCAAGGAAGTAACCAACTATTTTCACTACCTAGCAGATTCCTATCAGAAGGCTCTTTCGCACGAAAAAGAAGTCAAGGACGCAACTGTTCAATCACCTATGGCTGCTACTCTTGTAGCCATGGAAGAACTTCAACTATCTAATCCGACTGACCAAGCCTTGATTATGAAGAACTACTCGGATTTTCAGAAGCTAGTCCAGTACAATACCGAAAAATGGCAGGAAGAGTTTGCAAGCTGGGCTTCTTCTATGGGGCAGTCCTATCATAGACTAGAGCATAGAAATTTTGATGAAAAAAATGAACTCATTGAAAAATTAGAAACAACAACTGTTTCTCAGAAAAAAGTCAGATGGAATATTTTCGGGGTGTCCAGTGACAACGCCTATGATTACTTGGTTTTGGATGCCTACTATGACAATCAGGACAAACATTTCTACTTATTTACACTGAAAGATGGGCAAGCACAGGTCTTGCATACCGATAAGACGCTAGAAACTATCAATACTGCAAACTTTGAAGAGACTGAAAACACAGATTTAGCACAAGGCTTTAAGGAGTTTCTATTAAAAACGAGTGTCACTACAGAGAATGAGCCCGATATAGACAATAGTTCTCTAACAGACAATATAAAAATAGCCATGGAATCCTACTCGGATAGTAGAGGTGAAAGATTTAAGTCGACTAGCCTAGCAACATACGGTCGTTATTATGGGCTTGCAGTTCCGGATCAGATGATGCAATTTGGACAAGTCGATGGAGTCAAATATACTTTTAAATGGCATGGTTATACTGCTGGTGTTGGAGAAAAACGCTTTGAAATCTTGGCCTGTTATGTGAATGAAGCGGGGACAGAAGTGATTCTTTTTGGCTACATGGATGGTCGCCCTACTATTTTACATACTGAGGGGCAACCGGAGATTGATAAAAGTGAAGCAGGTGCTATTATAGATGCTCAGGTTCATTTTGTTGAATTTCACCAACCGATTTTAGAACAAGTTTTCAAGTAATAAATATGGGCAACACCTCTTGCAAGCAAGACGTTTCTCGTGAAACATCCTTCTTATATAAAAAATTCTCCACATAAAATAATTTGTGGAGTTTTTTCTATAATTAGTAGTTTAAACTATCCTAAAAATAAGAGTATACTATTTTTGTAAACGTTATCAAAACTAAAAATTGTGAGATTATTAAGTTTTAGAAAAATAAAAAGGGAGGAAATTATGAACAAGTTTTCAAAAACCTTGAGAGATAACTGGATTTTTCTCTTAATGGTTTTACCAGGGACACTTTGGTTGATTCTATTCTTCTACATCCCAGTATTTGGAAATGTGGTTGCCTTCAAAGACTACCATATGACTGGTGAAGGATTCATCCACAGTATTATAAATAGTAAATGGGTTGGACTAGATAACTTTAAATTCTTGTTTAGTTCGAAAGATGCCTTTGTCATCACTCGAAACACTGTGCTTTACAACCTTGGATTTATTTTTATCGGTTTGGTTGTGTCAGTTGGTATCGCCATAATCCTTAGTGAACTTCGCTCTAAGCAAATGGTTAAAATCTACCAAACATCTATGTTATTCCCTTACTTCTTATCTTGGGTTATCATCAGTTTCTTTACAGATGCTTTCCTAAACATCGATAAAGGGGTTATCAACCACGCCTTGGAAGCTCTTGGCATGAAGGGGATTAACTTCTACGCTGACATCAGTATCTGGCCTTATCTTCTCCTCTTCCTAGGTATTTGGAAAGGCTTTGGATATAGCAGTGTTATGTACTATGCAACAATCATGGGTATCGATCCAACCTACTACGAAGCAGCAACAGTGGATGGTGCTAGCAAATGGCAACGTATCCGCAATGTAACCATCCCTCAGTTAACACCACTTGTGACAGTATTGACCATCCTTGCAGTCGGAAACATCTTCCGAGCAGACTTCGGTCTCTTCTATCAAATCCCTCACAACGCTGGTCAGCTCTATAGCGTAACAAACGTATTGGACGTCTATGTCTTTAACGGTTTGACTCAGACAGCAGATATCGGTATGGCTTCAGCAGCAGGTCTCTACCAGTCAGTCGTTGGTTTGATTTTGGTTATCCTATCAAACTTACTAGCACGACGTGTAGATCCTAACTCTGCCCTATTCTAGAAAGGAGGAGCATATGGCAAAAAAAGTTCAAAAAGCAAAAATTGATAATGTTGGCATACACTCCTTCAGCAAGAAAGCAGATATCTTCTTTAGTATCATATCTGGTTTGCTAGCCTTCTCTTGTATCTTGCCTTTCATCTTTGTTATCATTATCTCAATTACAAATGAGAAGAGTATCATTCAACATGGATATAGCTTCTTCCCATCACAATTTGGATTAGATGGTTTTGAGTTTTTGACTCAGTTCAAAGATAAGATTTTACAAGCGCTCTTTGTTTCAGTATTTGTAACAGTAGTTGGGACATTGACAAACGTCTTTATCACGACAACTTACGCCTACGCCATCTCACGTTCAACATTTAAGTATCGTAAATTCTTTACAATCTTCGCTCTCCTTAGTATGTTGTTCAACGCTGGTTTGGTACCAGGCTATATCGTGGTGACACAATTGCTTCACCTTGGTGATACCATTTGGGCCTTGATCGTTCCGATGCTTCTATCACCATTCAACATCATGTTGATGCGTTCCTTCTTCAAGAAGACCATTCCAGAAGCAATCCTCGAATCAGCTCGTATCGATGGAGCTAGTGAAGCTCGTATCTTCTTCCAAATCTGCTTGCCGCTCTCACTACCAGGTATCGCAACGATCACACTATTGACAGCACTTGGATTCTGGAATGACTGGTTTAACGCCCTTCTTTACATCAAGAGTGACAACTTGTATCCATTGCAATATTTGCTCATGCAAATTCAAAACAACATGGATTACATTGCCAAGTCAGTTGGTATGTCAGGACAACTTGCAGTTGCCCTACCAAAGGAAACAGGTCGTATGGCCATGGTTGTAGTTGCAACCCTACCTATTGCGATTCTCTATCCATTCTTCCAACGCTACTTTGTAAAAGGTTTGACCATCGGTGGTGTTAAAGAATGAGGAAATCTGAGAAACCTTGTTTCTCCTCTAGTCCTGATTTTTCTAGTTAAGGAAAATCAACAATTTCAACTTGTTAATAACTTTAAAAATAAAAAAAGGAGTTTTTATAATGAAAAACTGGAAAAAATATGCTTTTGCATCTGCTAGCCTTGTCGCTTTAGCTGCTAGCCTTGCTGCTTGTGGAAACCTTAAAGGAAATAACCAAAAAGCTGCTGATTCAGCTTCAGGTGACAAGACTGTTATCAAAATGTACCAAATCGGTGACAAACCAGATAACTTGGATGAATTGCTAGAAAATGCAAACAAAATCATCGGAGAAAAAGTTGGCGCTAAATTGGATATCCAATACCTTGGTTGGGGTGACTACGGTAAGAAAATGTCAGTTATCACTTCATCAGGTGAAAACTATGATATCGCATTTGCAGATAACTACGTCGTAAACGCTCAAAAAGGTGCTTATGCTGACTTGACAGAATTGTACAAGAAAGAAGGAGCTGACCTTTACAAAGCTCTTGACCCAGCTTACATCAAAGGTAACACTGTAAACGGTAAAATCTATTCAGTTCCAGTTGCGGCTAACGTTGCATCTTCACAAAACTTCGCCTTCAACGGCCCACTTCTTGAAAAATATGGAATCGATATCTCAGGTGTAACTTCATACGAAACACTTGAACCAGTATTGAAACAAATCAAAGAAAAAGCTCCAGATGTAATGCCATTCGCTGTTGGTAAAAACTTTATCCCATCAGAAAACTTTGACTACCCAGTTGCAAACGGACTTCCATTTGTCATCGACCTTGCAGGCGATACTACTAAGATCGTTAACCGTTACGAAGTTCCTCGTTTCGTAGAACACTTGAAGACTCTTCACAAATTCTATGAAGCAGGATACATTCCAAAAGACGTGGCAACTAGCGATACTTCATATGACCTTACTCAAGATACTTGGTTTGTTCGCGAAGAGACAGTAGGACCAGCTGACTACGGTAGCAGCTTGCTTTCTCGTGTTGCTAACAGAGACATCCAAATCAAACCATTTACTAACTTCATCAAGAAAAACCAAACAACTCAAGTTGCAAACTTTGTAATCTCAAACAACTCTAAGAACAAAGAAAAAGCAATGGAAGTGTTGAACCTCTTGAACACTAACCCAGAACTCTTGAACGGACTTGTTTATGGACCAGAAGGCAAGAACTGGGAAAAAGTAGCAGGTAAAGAAAACCGTGTTAAAGTCCTTGATGGATACAAAGGAAACACTCACATGTCAGGATGGAACACTGGTAACAACTGGATCCTTTACATTAACGAAAACGTTACAGATGAGCAAATCGCACAATCTAAGAAAGACTTGGAAACTGCAAAAGAATCTCCAGCGCTTGGATTTATCTTTAACACTGACAACGTGAAATCTGAAATCTCAGCTATCACTAACACTATGCAACAATTCGATACAGCTATCAACACTGGTACTGTAGACCCAGAAAAAGCTATTCCAGAATTGATGGAAAAACTTAAATCTGAAGGTGCTTACCAAAAAGTATTGGATGAAATGCAAAAACAATACGACGAATTCTTGAAAAACAAAAAATCATAAGAATAATTGATTTCGTGTATTCATTCCTAAAAATTGCAATCACTGCCTTGTCTAGAGTCTTCTAGATAAGGTGGTGATTCTTTTTACAGTATTTGCATATAATTATCTGTATTTAAAATCAGATATTTACTCTTACATATAACGTTGGACACAGACATATGAAAAAATACCATCTACTCTTTAAAATCAGTGCAATCTTATCTTACTTATTTTTCGTATATGGACTCTCTCAGCTAACACTGGTGGTCCAAAACTACTGGCAATTTTCTTCTCAGATTGGGAATTTTTTCTGGATTAAAAATCTTATCAGTCTTGTCTTTATTGGCCTCATGATTTGGATTTTAGCCAAGGCAGGACATGGCTACCTTTTTGTTATTCCAAAGAAAAAATGGCTATGGTATACAGTTTTGGCAGTTTTCGTAACTGTACTTTACATATCTTTTAATTTTCAAACGGCAAGACATGTACAGTCAACCTCTGAAGGCTGGGCTGTACTAATCGGCTATAGTGGGACAAATTTTGCTGAGTTTGGTCTCTACCTGACCTTATTTTTCCTAGGTCCTCTGATGGAAGAGTTGATTTATAGGGGTTTGTTCCAACACGCCTTCTTTAAAGATTCGAAGCTTGGACTTGACCTGATTCTTCCTTCGGTTTTGTTTGCTCTTCCTCACTTTTCTAGCTTTCCAAATTTCTTAGATATTCTTGTTTTTTCGACATTTGGAGTATGTTGTGCTGGATTAACTCGTTATACCAAGAGTATCTATCCTGGCTATGCAGTCCATGTGATTAATAATATTGTAGCAACCTTGCCATTTTTGTTAACTTTTCTTCACCGAATATTTAGTTAAAACAAGATCTGAAAATGGGTCTTGTTTTCAATTTTCAGTCAAATAAATTGCATTCGCTTTCTTGAGGGAGTATACTGTTATAGTTGAATGAAAAATTCTGATAATTTAATCTTAGAAAAGAGAATCAATCTTATGACAAAAGATATTCGAGTTTTACTTTACTATAAATATGTTCCCATCGAAAACGCGGAACAATTTGCTGCAGACCATTTGGCTTTCTGTAAGTCTATCGGGCTCAAGGGCCGTATCCTAGTCGCAGACGAAGGGATCAATGGAACCGTTTCTGGAGACTACGAAACAACGCAAAAATACATGGACTATGTTCACAGCCTTCCAGGTATGGAAGACCTCTGGTTCAAGATTGACGAAGAAAGTGAGCAAGCCTTCAAGAAGATGTTTGTTCGCTATAAAAAGGAAATCGTCCACCTTGGTTTAGAGGATGATAACTTTGATAACGACATCGACCCACTTGAAACAACAGGTGCTTACTTGTCTCCAAAAGAATTTAAAGAAGCCCTCCTAGATGAAGATACAGTGGTCCTTGATACTCGGAATGACTACGAGTACGATCTTGGTCACTTCCGTGGGGCTATCCGTCCAGACATCCGCAACTTCCGTGAGTTACCACAATGGGTTCGTGATAACAAAGAAAAATTCATGGACAAGCGTGTCGTAGTTTACTGTACAGGTGGCGTTCGCTGTGAGAAATTCTCAGGTTGGATGGTCCGTGAAGGCTACAAAGATGTCGGCCAATTGCACGGAGGAATCGCAACTTACGGTAAAGACCCAGAAGTCCAAGGTGAACTTTGGGATGGGAAAATGTACGTCTTTGACGAGCGTATCGCCGTAGATGTCAACCATGTCAACCCAACCATCGTAGGGAAAGACTGGTTTGATGGAACACCATGTGAACGTTATGTCAACTGTGGAAATCCCTTCTGTAACCGCCGTATCTTGGCATCAGAAGACAATGAAGACAAGTACCTTCGTGGATGCTCACATGAGTGTCGTGTTCACCCACGTAATCGTTATGTTTTAGAACATGAATTGACACAAGATCAAGTCATCGAGCGTCTAGCAGCAATTGGTGAGAGCCTAGACCATTCTGAAGTTATATAATAAACATTAACAGTCCTAAAGGGCTGTTTTTCTATGCTTTTGACCAAAAAATCTTAAATTTGTTTCTGCATCTTTCAGGAAAATGGTGTATACTATATGTAAACGATTTCAAAGGAGTCCATTTATGGTGAAAACATTTTTTATTCCAAATAAACAAAGTATTTTAGGACAACAGGAGATTCTTACAGCTAAATCAATTTTAGGCTTAGTAGAAGGCCTAGAGTCGCATAGTTATGATGCTGTCTACCTCCGTCAACCCCTTGATCGCCTTGAGTATATCGAGTGTGCTGTTGTGGGAAAATCTCAGTTTCTCTTTAAAGTTCGCTACCTTGACTCTCAAAACGGCTATCAAGTAATTATTCCTGACTTGATTACAAGAGCTGACTGGGAGATAGTAGAAGAGCTCTTGCGGACTTTGTCTAGCAAGGTTGGTGAAGCAGTTGAAGGCTTGGCAGACTTTGATTTGGAAAACTATTTCCAAGAAACGGTTAAGAACTATCTAGCTGATAAGGCTGCTCGTTTAGGTTTCTGTCAGGGTATTCTATCAACTATTTACTTTGATAAGAAGGATTTAGAAAGTTTCCTAGAAGAAGATGGCTTGGCACGTTTTGAAGAGTTAGTTAAGAAGGTTCAAGGGTCAGATGCTTATCCTGCAAGTGCGAAATTCTACCCAGATAGTGAGGGTAAGGTTCATGGCATTTATCACCTGGCTCAGGGGATTAAGACTATTTTGCCAAAAGGTCCTGTTGTTCCTGTTCCTTATGTTGAACAGTTGGCTGGTAAGAACCTTGTCTGGGAGATTGACTTGGTAAAAATCTCTGGAGATGGTTCTAAGCCTGAAGACTATGAAGCAGTAGCCAGACTGGATTATCAAACCTTCTTAGAAGTTCTTCCAAAGGAACTTTGTCAGGATTTGGATGCCAACCAAATAGTGGTAGGACCTGTTTTGGGGGAAGATTTTGAAGCTTTAGTAAATGTGAAAAAATAGGCAAAAGTCATAGTCTAGGTTTTCACAGTATATCTTAGAATGCAATCCTATTTTATTGATAGAGTAGCTTAGTGATATTTCGTAATACGAGATTTTAAACATTGCTTATCTTAGCAAAAGACAGTATAATATAACAAAATAGAGATGCTATTGTTTGTCAAAAGACTATCAGGAGATCGAGCATATGGATATTAAGAAGGAAGTAGGCAAAAGAATCCGAATGTTGCGAGAGATGAAACATCTCACTCGTGAAGCTATTTGTGATGATGAAAGCGAGATAACAGTACGTCAATTAGCACGAATTGAATCAGGTCAATCTTCTCCAAGTTTACCCAAGGTAGAGTATATAGCTTATAAACTAGGTTGTCCAATTTCACATATAGTAGATATGGATCATATAATTTTACCCTCAGAGTACTTGATATTAAAGGATAAACTCATTAAGTTCCAAACTTATGGAGATGATGATAGAATCCAGGTTAAGGAAGAGTTGTTTGACAGAGTTTACGAACACTATTATGACAGTCTACCTGAGGATGAGCAGATTGCAGTTAGTGCCTTACAAGCTAGTTTTGATGTCTTTGTAAGTGAGGATGCAGGGTTTGGCGATGCTTTGCTTGATGAATATTTTGAACAAGTAAAGATAAGGAAAAACTATTCGGTGAATGATTTGCTTTTGATAAAGCTGTACTTTGTTTCATGTTTAGCAAGACCGACTGAGTATAATCCTGAACTATTTTGGATGCTTTCTAAAAAGCTTATGAGAGAAACAAATTCATCAGATTTAGAGACAGCCTATATGTTAAAGAGAACTGTGCTTGATTCTTTAGCTGTTCAATGGATGGAAAAATCTTACTCTACTTTTGAGCCTTATGTTAAGGCAATGAACGCATTGATGACTATATCGCAGGATTTTCAAAACAAGCCAATTGTTGATATGCTAGAAGCTATGTGTACCTTATTTCATAAACAGGATAAGGAAAAAGCTATCCAATTATATGACAGAGCTATTGTTTGTGCTCAAGCATTTGGGGACTCAGTATTAGAAGCGCGTATATTGGGAGAAAAAGAAAGAGATTTAAAAACTTTTGAGGAAATGAAGAGCTGACATGACATTTTTGTCATGTTTTTTTCTTTTTGAAAGCGTTATACTTTAACCATAAAGAACAAGAGATAAGGAGGAAAGAAAAATGCTTGGATTTGCAGTATTCTTAAGTCTTAGTTTTTGGTTTTCTGGATAGGAGATGGAAATGGAAGATTTTAGTATCTCACTAGAGACTTTTACACAAACTCGCCACAGTTTGATAATTCGAAATAACACGACTGAGCAAAGGTTGGTACAAATAGAGTTGAACAAGGAACCATTCCGTTTAGCAATTTTAGATGCTGGCGAAGAGCGAGTTTTAATCTTACCAGAAGAATTATCTATTATCGAAAGTTTTAAAATTTCAGAGGTGGAGGACAATCCATGATGTCGAAAAAACATGTTGTAGAGACAATGATTCTTCTTGTGATAGCATCTTTATTTTTAGCAGGATTTTACTATAAAAACCAAGAATCTCATCATCAAGAAGAAACAAAACAAGAGCTTCTCTTAAAAAAAGAAGAGGAAATAAAACAATATATTTCAAAAACTAAAAATACAACATTCAAGAATGTATTGTTAACCTCCAATGAGGGAGAACAGGTTCAATTATCAGATTACAAATTTAGACCAAAGGTTGTAGTATTCTGGGCTAGTTGGTGTCCTGATTGTCAAAAAGAACTCCCAATCATTCAGCACCTTTATGATAAATATCAAGATAAAGTTGATTTCTTTATGGTGGATATAGTCGATGGGGAACGTGAAACACTTGAAACCTCTCATCAATTTTTAATGGATCAGGGTTTTACCTTTCCAGTTTATATAGATCAAGATTTACAAGCTTTTAAGTTTTTTGATGTAAAAGCTATTCCAACTATCTTTATAGTGGATAAAGATGGGATAGTGAAAGAAATTTATGTAGAACAAGGAAGCGAAGAAATGTTATCTAAAGATTTAAAACAGTTAATAAATAACTGAAATGAGAATCTCATTTAGTTATTATAAAAAAATTTTTTAAAAGGAGGGTTTTCTGATGAGAAAACTAACTGGACGTGTCAAAAGACACATTGTAGCAGGTCGCTTTTGTATTATCGGTCTTCGGTATGGAGTAGGCATATTTTGTTGGGATTAAATAGGAGGATGAAGTAGTGAAAAAACTAAGTAACAAAAATAAACAGCACATTGTAGCAGGTCGCTTTTGTATTATCGGTCTTCGATATGGAGTAGGTATATTTTGTTGGGATTAAAAGGAGGGTTAAGTGATGAAAAAACTAAGTAACAAAAATAAACAGCACATCGTAGCAGGTCGCTTTTGTATTATCGGTCTTCGATATGGAGTAGGTATATTTTGTTGGGATTAAAAGGAGGGTTAAGTGATGAAAAAACTAAGTAATAAACATAAAAAATACATTGTGGCAGGTCAATTTTGTGCTGTTTCACCACTCGGTATTTATGGAATGCTAACAGGTATTGGATTCTTCTGCTGGAGTTAATGTAAGCTAAAAATCTCTGGCAGGGTTCATTCCTTGTCAGAGACTTTTTAATATAATGAACGGAGAAAAACGATGAATCGTGTGATTTTAAGTCTTAAAAATATCAATAAAACATATGGAAAAGAACAGGTTCTCCATAATATTTCCTTTGATATTGAGCAAGGGGCAATATGTGGTCTTATCGGTGAAAATGGTGCTGGAAAGACAACATTAATGAGAATTCTCTTAGGACTAATTCAATCTGATAAGGGAGAAATCAAGAGTGTTTCTCAGCATAAGATCGGCAGTATTATCGAATCACCTGCCCTTTATCCAAACTTGACCGGACGCCAACACTTACAATATTATAAAACCAGATTTGGTTTAAAGACAGACATCATAAAAATGTTGAAATTAGTTCACTTGCCTGAACCGTCATGGGATCGAAAAGTAAAAAACTATTCTCTTGGAATGAAGCAGAGGTTATCGATAGCGATTGCGCTTTTGGATAATCCAGAGCTCATTATCCTAGATGAACCCGTGAATGGTTTAGATCCTAAAGGGATTTCAGATTTAAGAAAAATGATTTTGAATTTAAGGGATCAGTTGGGAGTTACTTTTTTAATCTCGAGCCATATCCTGTCAGAGTTGGAGTTTATAACAGATAAGTATATTATCATGAAACAAGGAAAGATTCTAAATGTGATGAGTTCACAAATGCTAGCGAACAATCTATCTGAAAAAATTTTCCTAACGACGAGTGATAATCAGATTCTAAAAATGTTTTTAGAAGAAGAGGACATTGTTCATTTTGAGCAGGATGACTATCTGGTTATGCCAGAAAAGGAAAAATTAATGGCTATCTTGGAATATAGTGTTGCTTCAAATCTAGTGATACAGGATATTTATATTAAGAAGGAACGTTTTGAGGACTACTATTTGCGTAATATTATCTGATGATTTAAGAAAGGAGGAGAGTCATGAATTCTCTTAAGGCAGATATGTATAAATTTTACTGGGAAAAAAGAGGAGTACTTCCTAGTTTGTTGATAGGATTATTGATTTTGTTATTCTCCTTATTTTTTAAGTCATCGAATGAAGATGAACCAGCATTTCGAGTATTAATTTCAAATGTGAGTGGTTTTATTCCTTTGCTTTTTATCTCTGCCAATTTATTTTTCTGGGGAGAAGATTATAGTTTCCGTACAATCAATATTCTGCTCACAAAAGAAAAACAACGTTGGAAGTTATTTTTATATAAAACTTTGGGAACCATTTGTTTATCTTTCCTGTATGTGACTATTTTTTATAGCTTAACAGCTCTCGTCTATTTGGAGGGAGACTTGGTGTTGATTGTTTCGACATTTTTACATCAGCTGCCCTACTATTTGGTTATTATCAGTATCTCGTTATTAATTTTTCAAATATTTGATAAGGTTTATGAATCATGTATGATTTATACAATCTATATTTTACTGTTTGATAACCTATTGGTTTATGTTCTTCCAAACTCTGGTGAGAGTGTGAAGGACTATTTGCTCATGACATTAAATTTGAAAGCTTCCCCTGGAGTAAGTCAATTTACCCTTACGAATGTAAGCTATCCTGTATTGGTAAGTATAGTAGTGATTGTACTTGCCTTAGCTGTATTTAGTAAAAAAGAATTTAAGTAGGAGGACTAGTGATGAAAAAAATAGGAATCGTAATTGGGCTGTTGTTATTGTTTGTAGTAGCTGGAGTTTTATTAACCTTAAAACGAGGAGAGACGACAATCAGTGTAAAACAATCGTGGACTCTTTCTGCTAAAAGTATTAAGACGTTAGAGTTTTATGGCTCAAAGCAAGCAATTGATGTTAAAGTTGTAAAGAGTGACTCAGATGAAACAACTGTTCAAATAGAAGGAAAAGTTTCCGAGGAATCAGCGAATAATATATCTAAAAACGTTAAAATGAGTTCAGATAGTCTATATCTACCATTTTCACAACATGGTTTTAATTTGGCTCTGAGTTCAGAAGGGAAAGATAAGTTATATGTAACCATTTCCTTAGGGAAAAATGCTACTTTCGAAAAAATATTTATAGATACTCTTGTTGGCGATGTATCTATTACAGTTCCTCAAGATTTTGATGGGATTTATACTTTACATACAAACAATACAGGAGAAATTTTAAGGGTTCCTACCACAAATCAAACTTCGAATAGCATCATTGAAGTTGATGGCTATAGTAAGATAAGTGTTGAAAAAGGAGAAAATAATGGTTAGTCACTATAAACAAGCAACTTTGCTGGATTGTGGAATGGCTTGTGTAAAGACAATCATTTCTTATTATTTCCCAAAATTAGAACATTTAGATAGTCTACAATTTGATAATAATAACCACCAAGGACTGTCTTTGTTTGAAATAGAAGGTATGCTAAAAAGATATGGTATTGATGCAGAGTCTTATCAAATTGATACTCCTAGTTTGTTAAATAACGTATCGTTTCCTTATTTGATGGTAGTAGAAAGAGCTGGTTTACCTCATTATATTGTTGTATTAGATGGAGACAGTAGTTCATTGACTATTTCTGATCCTGCAAATGAGGAAATTAAGAAAATTTCAAAATTAGAACTTTTTAGTCAGAGTGTAGGAATTGTATTAATTCCAAAAAAGAGAGAATGTGTCAATTTAGAAGATAGAAAAGATATCGTTACTGTAAGCTATGCAGACAAGTTGTATCAGAGATTTATAGCTTCACTTGGTTGGAGGAAAAAATTTGCTATCTTTTTTTTGGGACTAGCTAAAATTAGTTTGCCTATTGCTATTGCTTTTTTACTACAAATAACAATGTCTAGTCTACTTAACATTCAGTTTAGTATTCAGCTATTTATCCTAGCTTCAATAATATTAGGTTCATACTTGTATTGGCAGTTCTCTATTTTGGAAACGAGATTAAAAGGAAAGATTGAAAATGATTTTTTAAATGATATTCTGTCCTCTTTTTATCAGGACCAATTAAATGATTTTTCTCTAATGAAAAATTATGAGTATGTTAGTAGTTATTTTTGGAATTTGTTATTATCAGCAACAGGTATTGTGCAAAAATTTTACTTACAGGTCCAGCTTTTAGTGTTTTTCTTGCTACTATTATTGCTATTAAAATTGAATATCATTATTTTTTCAGTTACATGCTTATGTATAGCTATTCTTGGTTTATATGTCAATTTTGAGATGCGCAAGGTTGTAAAAAATCAGCGAGAATTCATCGCTAATAGTTCTAACTTTAGCTCTCTTGTAGAAAATACAATTTATGGTTTGCAAGATATTATTAGTTTCCAAAAATCTAACGATTTTATAAAAGAATTTAATAAAAGATTAGAGGAACTCTTAGGAACTAAATTAGATACTTCACAGATTACTAATAGATTATTAGCCTCTACTCAAATATTTATTGCTCTTACTGGATCATTGTTGATTGCTACTGTAAATGCTATTAGTGACTATGCACGTTTATATGAGTATTCGAATAGTATTTTGATTCTACTACTGTTATCCAGCATTTTAAGTTCATTAATTACATCTTGGGTAGCATTGAAAAAAAGTCAATATTCTTTTGAGTTTATTGGACTAGAGGAAGTAGGGATGGAAAGTAATCTTGCTACTATTCCAGTATCTAAAATTGAACAATTGTCATGTCGGAATTTATGTAAAAAATGGGATGAAAGATTGGTGTTTACTAAATTAAATTTTGAGTTTAATAGTGGTGAATTAACCGTTATTACAGGCGGTAATGGAACTGGGAAATCATCTCTTTTGAATATTATTCAGGGATTATCTTCTCCAACAGAGGGTGATATTGTACTGAATGGGATGAAAAGTTTTTCAACTTTAGAGGAGACTAATATTTTGGATTATTTAAGCGTGTATTCATCTGAATTTCATGTGTTCCCTGGAAGTGTTTCAAAAAATATTAATTTCACCCTATTTAATAAGGAAAACTATGAATCAAATAATCTTGATAGTCTGAACCTCAATATAGCTCTGAGTCATCAGATTGATGGGAAAGCCACCAATATTTCGCAAGGTCAGAAACAAAAAATTCTACTCATGAGGAGTTTATCGCAAGAAAAGGACATCTATCTATTTGATGAGCCTACAGGAAATTTGGACAGAAACTCAACTGAATTATTTCTAAATGAGGTTGAGAAATTAGTGAACGAGGAAAAGATTGTTATTGTCGTGACTCATGATAAGGATGTTATTGCTAGAGCAAGCAAAGTTATTAATATGGATGAATTTCATTAAAAGTTAAAAAATGGAGATTGGTGGTTTTTAATCTTAGTTTGACATATAACTAGTTTGCATAATATTTGGAATAACGAACTTCATAGCAACGTTATCATACTACTGAAGTCTAGGGATACAACCCATCCTTAAAGCATTAGCACAAGAAACGTAAAGCAGGTCAATCGACTTGCTTTTTTGACATAGAAAAATCCTGTCAGAGTGACAGGATTTTATCTTACATAAAAGCTAGAATTCGGAGATAATCAGAAATCAGTGCCATTTCTGCTAGGAAGAAGAGAAATAGGATGCTTCCGTTGACGAGGACTGCGAAGAGAAGACGGTAGAAAGGATCAGTTTTACTATCCTTACTCGGTCTTGAGATGATGTAGAGGTTTGCAAGTAGGACCATACCCAGACTAATGAGGCTGAGAAGAGCTGCAAAGCGTAGGCCGTTAAAGAAGGCAAAGAAGCTAGCGACGCCTATCAGTAGGATAGGAAGGGCGAAGAGCCTACTGTACTCTTGAAAGGCTCTTTCCAATGTCCAATCACTGTCCTGATCGACAAAACGTTTGACTACAAATCCACCCATGAGAATTGAAAAGAAGAAGAGACTTGTCGCTACTAGGATGGAGAAGACCGAGAAGAGATTGAGAGATGGGAATTGTTCCACGAAGTCGGCATCGATACTTGCCATGCGACCGTAGTAGGTATGCTTGGCGTGGTAAACAGTAAAGAGGAAACTCGTAGCAGAAAAGATAGTTAGGAGGGCAAAGGCGGTGTAACTATTTTTTTTATCTGTATCAAAACGAGCTGTCGGCTCTTTAAGAGCACCTTGTAACCATACCCAAAAATCAGCCAATTCTTCTTTGAAGATTGCAGTTTTTGTAGGGACAGGATCTGGGATAAATGGACTTTCCAAAGATTTTCTAGGCTGAGGTGCTTCCTTAACTGATTTTTCTGCTTGGTCTGTCTTTGTTGCCAGTTCTTCTTGTTCTTCAGTCTCTACAGGTTCTTCTGACTTATCTATCTTTTCTGATTTTTCAGCGAGCTCTTCAGTCTCTACAGTTTCCTCACTAGTTTCCTTATCTTTTGGAATAGCTTGGGAATTTTCCTCAACTACTGGCAACTCTTCTTTTTCTTTTAACTCTTCTTGGGGAATGACTGGGTCAGATGGGTTATCTTTTTTCTCATTGTTGGCTGTTTTCTCGAAATCAGCACTTTCGAACCATTCTTGAGTCATGATGAGACCTCCTTTTTGATTAGTAACTTTTTATTCATGATGTCTATAAGATGGCGAGCGAACATCCTCTTTTGGTAGATTGATGTCTTGACCAGCTTTTGCGACAAGTAAATCTTGTGTATCTTTTTTCTCTGATTTGTAAGGATTAGAGAACTCTTCATCTTCCATGTTTTCCTCGTTTGGATTATATCCTTCCCGACTACGATGATAGATGGAACCATGGTCAGAAGAAAGTTCTACATTAATTCTCTCAAGTTCTTTTTTAGCTAGCTTGATGATCATATCTTTTTTTGACTCTAGCTCTACCTTACCATGTACTTGAATATCCTCAGCAGAGATATGTTCATGGTCTGCTTGGATGCGGCTATCTGTTAGACTGGTTTCAAATACATTGACAATTCCAGTTGTGATCAGTTGGCTATTTTTGATCTCGCTATCAGTGATACGAAGGAGATATCCATTTGACAGAATCTTGGCATTGCTGAGTTTTGCATTGGCAATTGAAAGGATACGATGGTTTACCTGGGCAGTTAGATTTTTTAATTCTCTTTCTCTTGGTAATGAGAGAACAACTTCATCATTGCGGCTAGAAATTCCGCTTGCTATAAAGAGGATACCTTCGATACTAGAACCTATAGAGCGACGTGTAGTTGATTTGGTATCAGTTATTTCAAGACTTTTCTCTTTGATAGAGTGTTGAAGATTTTCTTTTTCAGAGATGGTCGGGTGATACTGAAGGTGAATCTTATCATCGTTTGACTCCGTAATGACGAGCGAATGTTCTTTCAGTGACATGTTTAGATTTTCAATATCTTGGTCAAAAACGAGCTCTTCCATTCGACTTTCAAATACTGGTTTTTGTGACATTGCAAGGAGGCTTCTGACACCGTCTGTTTGGATGCCGATGATCATCATTGAAAAACCGATGATACTAGTAACAATACCAAAGATAAGAAATCCTTTTGTCCATTTACGCATGTCTTTCACCTCTCTTTCCTCTATTAAGAATCCATTGGATAAGTCGAAGGACTAGTAATCCAAAGAAACGTGCTACATAGGAAGTTGCTAGCAAAACTAGGGACGAAGCTCCGATTGCCAGTAAACCTCCACCAAAAATCAGTATAAAAGCAGATGTCGATTCAGCTAGAACGTAGAAGCTTTCAAATAGGAGAACGCCTCCTAGGATTAGTCCAGCTACTGATACAGCAAAGAAGGCTATAAGTACGCTGACAGCAGCGATAAAAATCCCGATGATAGCCATGAGAAGAGCAATTCCGACTGGAATTCCGATAGGAGCTGCAAGAAGGGCTAGTAGAGCGATGCGTAAAATATGGCGGTCGTTCTTGCTGGAATTTTCTTCGTTGATTTTCTTATCAAGAAGTGTAGTCAGGACATCATGGGCAGCTTCTTTTGGACTTCCCAGGCTAGCGATAAGCTCCTCCTCACCTTCTGGACCCGCATCATCAAAGAGTTCTTTGAAGTAATCCATGGCTTCAATGCGATCAGATTGAGGAAGCTTCATCAGATAGGCTTCAAGCTGATTCAAATATTCAGTTCTTGTCATGGCGAATGCTCCCTTCTATGATGCCGTTGATAGTGTCAGTATAGAGTGTCCATTCTTCTCGAAGGACAAAGAGTTGCTCCTCTCCGATTTCTGTCAAGGAGTAGTACTTCCGCATCCGACCTTGGTATTCGCGAGAGTATGTAGTCAGATAGCGGTTGGTATCCAGTTTTTTCAAGATGGGGTAGAGGGTGGATTCCTTTATTTTGGCAATGAGTTTAATGGTTTGGCTAATCTCATAACCATAGGAATCCCCTTGTTCTAGGATGGCCAAGATGAGAAATTCAATCAAGGCCGATGATGTTGGAAAATACATGGGGCACCTCCTTTTTAGTATGTAAAAATTTTATATATAATTATTCTACACATACATCATACATCTAAATGTAAGCCTTGTCAAGCAATATGTGTAAAATTTTTATATATAAAAAATCTTCTAGCAAAAACTAGAAGATTAGAGGATTTTATCCGCTCGATCCACCATAAAGAGGGCGATTGTCATGATGATATCAATGATGAGGAGAGCCATTACAGCTGGGACCCAAGATTGGAACATGTCAAAACTATAGCCAAACAAGGTAGGACCAAAGGCGGCTAGAATGTAACCACCAGTCTGGGCAAACCCAGATAATTGGGCTGTCTTTTCAGGAGAGCTGGTTTTGATGGAGAAACAAACCATGAGGTAAGGGAAAAGAGCGCTACAAGCAGTACCAATCAAGAGATGGGCTACTAACCAGTAAAGGAAACTATTGCTTGGGTATAAAATCATGGCAATTCCTAACATACCAGCCAGAGAGATGACTGTCAGCATGATTTGACGGTGACGATTGGACAAATGAGTTGTTAAACTTGGAATGGTCATCGAGAAGGGGATACTAATCAGTGAAAAGATAGAAGCCAGAAGACCAGCGTCCGTATGAGCTAGCCCTGCACTGATGGCCATGGTTGGTAACCAGGTCATACTGGTATAGAAGAGTAAGGACTGTAGTCCACCGAAGACAATAATAGCCCAAACTTGCTTGCTTTTTAGGATATTCTCTTTTTCTGTTTTCTCTTCATGCCCTTCTAGAAAATGATTGTGGCCATGGTTGGGGAACCAGACCAATAAGGTTAGCAGGCAGACCATGGACAGGCAGAGAATCAGCCCCTTCCAAGATGTTGCCTGAGTAATGGGTACAGAGAGGTAGGAAGCTAGTGCTGTCGCGATTCCCATAGTCGTAACATAAACCGTTGTCAGGAAGCTAATCTTTTGTGGGTAGTTTGCCTGAATCATACTAGGAAGAAGTACGTTAAAAATAGCGACACTTGCTCCGATGAGTAAGGTTCCCAGATAGAGAAGGGGAAGATTGAAGATACGAATCACTGAACCGATGGTTAAGACGAGGAGGCTGTAGGTAAAAAGATGCTCAAGTCCAATCTTTTGAGCCAAACGCGTCGCAAAAGAGGAGAAAAGAGCAAACATCAAGAGAGGAAGGCTGGTCAAAACCCCAAGTGAACTGACCTCAACTCCTAAACCTTGAGCAATATCTCCCAAAACAGTTGGTAAGGCCGTAAAAGGAGCTCTTAAGACCGCTCCGATTAAGATAATTCCTAGAATAAAAAAGAGTGATCGTTTGTTCATGTGCACCTCAATAAACTGATTTTGATAACAGCTTATTTTAAGGCTTTTTCCCATAGATGTCAAGATGGTGTGAGGGAATCGGCTATTTAGCTCAGTGAAATCATGGGTAAAAAGAAGGAGAGATTTACTAGTTTTTTTCTGGGATTCAAATAAAAATAGGAAAGTCAGGAAATTTGTGATAAAATAGTGAAAGAAAATATATACATTGGAGAAAAACTGTGTCTGAAAATAGGAAATTTAGCGTCTTGATGTCAGTCTACATCAAAGAAAATCCTGTCTTTTTAGAAGATGCTGTAAAAAGTATCTTACATCAAACGCTCAAACCTAGTGAAGTGGTTATCGTTGAAGACGGTCCACTGACACCTGAACTATATCAAGTGTTGGAAAAATTGGCAGCACAGTCAAGTATTCCAATCAAACGTTGTCCACTGGAGCAAAACCGTGGCCTAGGCCTGGCACTACAGTATGGTGTTTTGCAGTGCCAGTATGACATCATTGCCCGTATGGATACGGATGATATTGCTGTTGAAGATCGTTTTGAACAGCAGTTTGACTTGATGGAAAAGGAAAACTTGGCTCTACTAGGCGGCCATATCGCAGAATTCATCGATCAACCTGATGAAATTGTTTCTTACCGTCGTGTGCCGACTAAGCACGAAGAGATTATCGCCTACCAACGTATGAGAAGTGCCTTTAATCATATGACGGTTATGTTTAAAAAAGAGATGGTTCTCAAGGCAGGTAACTACGAAGATGGGCTCTATATGGAAGACGATTTGCTCTGGCTTAATATGATTAGCGCTGGAGCTCGAACTGGGAATGTGGATCAGATTCTGTGTAAGGTGCGCGTGGGAGCGGGGATGTTTGAACGCCGTGGTGGCCTTCGCTATCTCAAACTCTATCGCCAAGCACGTCAAAGAATGCACGCGCGTGGACAGATTTCTTATGGCGAATATCTGAAAAGTGTCTTAATCCAAGTTGTCGTTGCCCTATGTCCAGGATTTGTCCGACAGTTTATATTTTTAAAACTATTGAGAAAAAGTAAATAGCTAATCAGTTAAAAAAACCTCTAGTAATTACTAGAAAATGTGATTTTGTGTAGGAGGATACCATTCACATGAATAAAAAAATGACAGATTATGTAATTGATCTGGTTGAAGTGTTAAATAAACAACAAAAACAAGTCTTTTGGGGGATTTTTGATGCTGCCAGCATGATTTCCTCAATCATTGTTTCTTATATCTTGTTTTATGGATTGATCAATCCAACTCCTGTGGACTATGTCATCTATACAAGCTTGACCTTCCTTTTCTATCAAATCATGATTGGCTTCTGGGGGCTCAATGCTAGTATTAGCCGCTATAGCAAAATCACAGACTTTATGAAGATATTCATCGGAGTAAGTGTCAGCAGTGTCTTGTCCTATCTCCTTTGCTATGCCTTCTTGCCACTTTTCTCAGTGCGTTTCATCGTTCTCTTTATCTTGCTCAGCACCTTCTTGATCTTGCTCCCACGTATTACTTGGCAGTTGATCTATTCAAGACGTAAAAAGAGTGATGGAGAAGGGGAACATCGTCGTACCTTCTTGATTGGTGCAGGAGACGGTGGAGCTCTCTTTATGAACAGCTACCAACATCCTACGAGTGATCTTGAGTTAGTGGGTATTTTGGATAATGATGAAAAGAAAAAAGGTCAAAAACTAGGTGGAATCCCAGTCTTAGGATCTTATGAACAGTTGCCAGAACTCTCTAAACGTCATCAGATTGAAAAAGTTATCGTTGCGATTCCTTCTCTCGATCCATCAGAATATGAACGCATCCTAAAAATGTGTAACCAACTTGGCTTGAAGTGTTATAAGATGCCCAAGATTGAGTCAGTTGTACAAGGATTGCATCCTCAGGTAGGTGGTTTCCAAAAAATCGATATTACGGACCTTTTGGGACGTAAAGAAATTCAACTAGATGAGTCACGCCTAGGCTCAGAAATTACTGGAAAAACTATCTTAGTGACAGGTGCAGGAGGTTCTATCGGGTCTGAGATTTGCCGTCAGGTTAGTCGCTTTAATCCAGAGCGCGTGGTTCTCTTGGGGCATGGGGAAAACTCTATTTATCTGATCTATCATGAATTGATTCGTAGCTTCCAAGGAATTGACTATGTTCCTGTGATTGCAGACATCCAAGACTACGATCGCTTGCTTCAAGTATTTGAGCAGTACCAACCAGCCATTGTTTACCACGCTGCTGCCCATAAGCACGTGCCAATGATGGAACGTAATCCAAAAGAAGCCTTTAAAAATAATATCCTCGGAACTTATAATGTTGCCAAGGCAGTTGATGCTGCTAAGGTACCGAAGATGGTTATGATTTCGACCGATAAGGCCGTTAATCCACCAAACGTAATGGGAGCTACCAAACGTGTGGCAGAGTTGATTGTTACAGGATTCAATCAACGTAGTCAGTCTACCTATTGTGCGGTTCGTTTTGGGAATGTTCTTGGTAGCCGTGGTAGTGTGATTCCAGTCTTTGAGCGTCAGATTGCAGAGGGTGGTCCAGTGACTGTGACAGACTTCCGTATGACTCGTTACTTTATGACCATTCCAGAAGCTAGCCGTTTGGTGATTCATGCAGGAGCTTATGCTAAAGATGGAGAAGTCTTTATCCTTGATATGGGCAAACCAGTTAAGATTTATGATTTGGCCAAGAAAATGGTTCTTCTCAGCGGACGTACTGAAAATGAAATTCCGATTGTAGAAGTGGGGATTCGTCCAGGTGAGAAACTCTATGAGGAGTTGTTGGTATCTACTGAATTAGTTGATAATCAAGTCATGGATAAGATTTTTGTTGGTAAGGTTAATGTCATGCCACTTGAAGTCATTAATCAAAAGATTGAAGAATTCCGTGCCTTGCAAGGTTCAGAGTTGAAGCAAGCTATTATCGGTTTTGCTAACGAAACAACTCACATTCATTAAAAAAGAAAAAAGGTATGATTCCTAGCTTCATGTTAGAGGTAAGTGGAATCATACCTTTTATTGATAACTGCTACTCCTTCACCAATTTTTTGAACAAACTTGTTATTGTTGAACATTTATGGTAAATTAAATTTATACTATTTGAAAATCAAAGTAAATGAGGTCTGCATCGTTTGACTGTACTTAGATATGGTTTATAACGAACTTTCTAATTTGCTCTTTCATTTTCATTTCGTATGAATTAAAAAAATAGGGAGTAACTTATGATTAACGCATATAAGAATTTCTTTAAAGGTTATGTAGATTTTACAGGCCGTTCAACACGCTCAGAGTATTGGTGGATTTGGCTAGGAAATATGATTCTCCTTGTCCCTTTTTACTCAGTATATTTTAAGGCACTCGCAAATCCAAGAAATGAGGCGGTTCTTATGGCCTTGGGTGGAATTGCTATTATCTATATGATCTTCGGTATAGCACTTTTCTTACCTGGACTTGCATTGACAGTTCGTAGACTACGTGATGCTGGTTTCCACTGGGCTCTAATCTTTATCATTTTTATTCCGATGGTTGGACCTCTTGTTCTTTTAGTTTTGTTAGCCATGCCAACGAAACAAGTAGAAGTAGTAACCATCAATGAAACTGAAGAAGTTGTAGAAGTTTCACCATTCGAAGAATCAGACAAAAACTAAGAAGTTTATGTTTTTTGGCTCTTTGTCAACTGTAGTGGGTTGATGAAAAGTTATAATCTGGAGAGGACCAACATGGTTCTCTCCTTTTTGATGTTCAAAGCAATGAGGATTCTAGTTTTAAAGTTTTCAAAGTTCCGGAAGCCAAAAGCATTGCGCTTGATGACCTTAATGAGGTTATTAGTAG
>NZ_JASHDM010000014.1:0-52572 GCF_047463655.1 Streptococcus infantis | reverse complement strand
GCTTGAATGAAAACGACGAAGTTACTGTAACAGCAACAGACGCAGCTAAAAACACATCAGCACCAACTACAGCAACTGTAGGGAAAGCCGATGATAAGACAGCTCCATCAGCACCAAGTGTGAACCCGGTTAAAGCTGGAGATGAAGCAATCACAGGTAAAGCTGAGCCAGGTTCAACAGTCGAAGTCACTCTTCCAGGCGGAGCTAAGAAATCAGCCACAGCAGGTGAAGATGGAACCTTCAGCATTCCAGTCTCAGGCTTGAATGAAAACGACGAAGTTACTGTAACAGCAACAGACGCAGCTAAAAACACATCAGTACCAACTACAGCAACAGTAGCGAAAGCCGATGATAAGACAGCACCAGATGCGCCAGTTGTGAACCCAGTTAAAGCTGGAGATGAAGCCGTCACAGGTAAAGCTGAGCCAGGTTCAACAGTCGAAGTCACTCTTCCAGGCGGAGCTAAGAAATCAGCCACAGCAGGTGAAGATGGAACCTTCAGCATTCCAGTATCTGGCTTGAAAGCTGGTGATAAAGTGACTGCCGTAGCAAAAGATGCATCAGGCAATACATCAACTCCAACAGAGAAAACAGTTGGTAAAGGTGATGGTAAGGATGCGGATAATGTTAAAGTACCAGCTCTTACTCCAGTAGTAGATCCTAACAACTTGACAGATGCAGAAAAAGCTAAAGTAGCTGAAGAAGTTAAGAAAGCTAACCCAACTGCGACAGATGTTAAAGTTAACAATGACGGATCAGTAGTTGTAACCTTTGCGGACGGATCAGTAGCAACAATTGCAGCTAATAAAGTTGTTAAAGAAGCTACTAAAGAGTCATCTGCTCAAGCACCATCTAAGAAAGCAGGAGCGAAAGAATTGCCAAACACTGGTACTAAACAATCTAACGCTTCACTTGGACTAGCACTTCTTGCAGCAGTGACAGGAGGACTCCTTATCTCTAAAAAACGTAAGGAAGAAGAGTAAACCATTACTCGGATAAAGCAAATCTTAGAATCTTGATTCTATGAGATTGCTAGAAAAGAAGCTGGGTAAAAACTCACTTCTAAATATCAAAAAAACGAGCATTTCCATAGTTGGAGATGCTCGTTTTTCTTATGTCATTGTTTATAATCAAAGTCTTTTATAGTCGATTGAAACAAGAACAGGACAAAAGAACCTCGAAAAAAGTATTGCAACTTGGCAATACCTTTTTGAGATGCTTTTTAATATGAGCCCATGTTTTCTCTATAGGATTGTACTCAGGTGAGTAGGGAGGAAGTGGTAAAAGTTTATGCCCAAATTCTTCACATAAGAGCTCTAGCTTGCCCATTCTATGGAATCTTGCATTATCTATAATATAGTATAATGAATCTAGAACAGTACACCAAGACTGCTAAAAATGTTTTAGAATCTATATTGTACTACTCTAAGTTCAATCCACTATATATAGCAAAGTGAATCTAGAATAGTACATTACGACTGCTAAAAATATTTCTAGAAATTAGTTTGACTTTCCTAATCGAATTGTTCATACTTTATTTCAATTTACTATATGAATCAAGGAAAATAAAGTGCCACTGATGATATTGTGGTCTACTTGGAAAAGCTTTGAATTTAACCTAAAATATGGTAGAATAACAATTATCAAAATTTGAAGGAGACACTTATGAAGACAAAAACACTAGCGCAAATTGCTGGAATTATTGGGACTATCTCAGGCTCACTCTTGGCAATTTTGCCAGTCGTAATATTAATGGTTGCATCTATTTTTGCGAATGAAGATTTTGCAGGAGTAGTTTTAGCGATCATCTTCATTGTTTTTACCTTAGTAAAAATCGCAACTCTCATTCTTGGGATTCTCTCTCTAATCTACTATAAGGATGATAAGCGCATATCAATGGCGCCATCTGTTTTGTTAATCGTAGGTTCTGTGGTAGGATTGATTCCATTTTTAGGCTGGATTGGTGGTATCGTCATTGTCATCGGTGGTGCCCTATTCCTAACAAGTTTGAAACAATTTCAAGTTCAAGAATAGTTGTTTATTGAGAGAAGGGGAGGTCACCTCTTCTCTTTTTAGTCGATTTTGACTAGCTTTTTTGTGAAAAATTGTGTAAAATAGAATAGATAAACGAGGGAAACCTCGGAAAATAAAAGGAGTATCCATCAAATGGTAAAATTGGTTTTTGCTCGCCACGGTGAGTCTGAATGGAACAAAGCTAACCTTTTCACTGGTTGGGCTGATGTTGATTTGTCTGAAAAAGGAACACAACAAGCGATTGACGCTGGTAAATTGATCAAAGAAGCTGGTATCGAATTTGACCAAGCTTACACTTCAGTATTGAAACGTGCGATCAAAACAACTAACTTGGCTCTTGAAGCATCTGACCAATTGTGGGTTCCAGTTGAAAAATCATGGCGCTTGAACGAACGTCACTACGGTGGTTTGACTGGTAAAAACAAAGCTGAAGCTGCTGAGCAATTTGGTGATGAGCAAGTTCACATCTGGCGTCGTTCATACGATGTATTGCCTCCTGCAATGCCTCGTGATGACGAATATTCAGCTCACACAGACCGTCGTTATGCTTCACTTGACGACTCAGTTATCCCAGATGCTGAAAACTTGAAAGTGACTTTGGAACGTGCTCTTCCATTCTGGGAAGATAAAATCGCTCCAGCTCTTAAAGATGGTAAAAATGTATTCGTAGGAGCTCACGGTAACTCAATCCGTGCCCTTGTAAAACACATCAAAGGTTTGTCAGACGACGAAATCATGGACGTGGAAATCCCTAACTTCCCACCATTGGTATTCGAATTCGACGAAAAATTGAACGTAGTTTCTGAATACTACCTTGGTAAGTAAAAAATTGTAAGTCTAGAATTGATTTATATCGATTTCAAAAAGTTACACAAATAATTCAAGCGAAGGATTTGGTTCTGTCTTGCACAGGGCTGAGTCCTTTTAGTTTGATTTTATACTCTTCGAAAATCTCTTCAAACCACGTCAGCGTCGCCTTACCGTATATGTAGGATACTGACTACGTCAGTTCCATCTACAACCTCAAAACAGTGTTTTGAGCTAACTTCGTCAGTTATATCCACAACCTCAAAACGGTGTTTTGAGCAACCTGCGGCTAGCTTTCTAGTTTGTTCTTTGATTTTCATTGAGTATTAGTCTCAAAAGTACCAGAGAAGTTAGTCGGAGTAGAAAATGGAAAAAGAGAAGAAAAAGAAATTACTGGCAGAGTATAAGCAGCAACAGAAGAAAGAATTTGAAGCTAGTTTACCGATACCAAGGGAGACCTTTTTAGATTTGTTTGATTTTTTGGATCAGGAGTTAGAGTCGCTGACTTGTCCTGCTGATTTTACCTTGACTAGATTCTTTCTAAAAGGGCGTGATTTAGAAGTTGAAGTGATTTTGGGATTTTTAGAAGCAAATGGAGCCTACTGTGACTGCGAAGTGCTTTATAATGTTGCTGACTTATTTGAAGATTAGACAGGATGGGAGCAACAATTGTCTCATTTGATCCTCTTATTAGTGCTGTTTTGTCCGTTATTGAACGGAAAGAGGTAGTTGAAGTGCGATTATCTGTAAGATTCATTTTGAAAATTAGTAAAAAAATGGTATAATGAATGGAAAAGATTCGGCTGAAAGTGAATTGGACTTTCAGAAAAAGAGAGCTTTTAAAGCTCTACAAACAGTTGAAGTGACTATTCGGAGGAAAAATGAATACTATTAAATTAACAACACTTGGGGGTGTACGTGAAAACGGTAAAAACATGTACATCGCAGAAATTAACGACTCGATTTTTGTATTAGATGCAGGTTTGAAATATCCTGAAAATGAACAGTTGGGTGTCGATGTCGTTATTCCAAATATGGACTATTTGTTTGAAAATAGCGCCCGTATTGCTGGGGTTTTCTTAACACACGGGCATGCAGATGCGATTGGCGCCCTTCCTTATCTCTTGGCAGAAGCTAAGGTTCCTGTATTTGGCTCAGAGTTGACCATTGAATTGGCTAAACTTTTTGTTAAGGGAAATGACAGCGTCAAGAAATTTGATGATTTCCATGTGATTGATGAAAATACAGAGATTGATTTTGGTGGAACGATAGTGTCCTTTTTCCGTACAACCCACTCTATTCCAGAAAGTTTGGGTGTGGTTTTGAAAACATCTGAAGGCAACATCGTCTATACAGGGGATTTCAAGTTTGACCAAACAGCTAGTGAATCTTACGCCACTGACTTTGGGCGTTTAGCAGAGATTGGTCGCGAAGGTGTCTTGGCTTTGCTTAGTGACTCAGCAAATGCAGATAGCAATATCCAAGTAGCTAGTGAAAATGAAGTTGGTGTAGAAATCACGCAAACCATTTCTGACTGGGATGGACGTATCATCGTTGCTGCAGTTGCAAGTAACCTTTCTCGTATCCAGCAAGTTTTTGATGCAGCCGCGGAGACAGGACGCCGTGTTGTTTTGACAGGATTTGATATTGAAAATATCGTCCGTACAGCGATTCGCTTGAAAAAATTGTCTCTAGCAAGTGAAAATCTTTTGATTAAACCAAAAGATATGTCTCGTTTTGAAGATCACGAATTAATTATCCTTGAAACTGGACGCATGGGTGAACCCATTAACGGCCTACGCAAAATGTCTATCGGTCGTCACCGTTATGTTGAAATCAAAGAAGGTGACCTAGTTTATATCGTTACAACGCCATCAATCGCCAAGGAAGCGGTTATGGCACGTGTGGAAAATATGGTCTACCAAGCAGGCGGTGTAGTCAAGCCAATTACTCATAGCTTGCGTGTGTCAGGACATGGGAATGCGCGTGATTTGCAATTGATGATCAATCTCTTGCAACCTAAATATCTCTTCCCAATCCAAGGAGAATACCGTGAGTTGGATGCCCATGCTAAGGCTGCTATGGCAGTTGGTATGTTGCCAGAACGTATTTTTATCCCTAAAAAAGGGACTACCATGTCTTATGAGCATGGGGACTTTGTCCCATCTGGTGCAGTTACTGCAGGAGATGTCTTGATTGATGGGAATGCCATCGGAGATGTCGGCAATGTCGTCCTTCGTGACCGTAAAGTCTTGTCAGAAGATGGTATTTTCATCGTGGCTATCACTGTTAACCGTCGTGAGAAAAAAATCATCGCTAAAGCTCGAGTGCACACGCGTGGATTTGTCTATCTCAAGAAGAGTCGTGATATCTTGCGTGAAAGTACAGAGCTAGTCAATCAAACAGTAGAAGACTATCTACAAGGTGAAGATTTTGACTGGGCAGAGCTCAAAGGTAAGGTACGTGATCATTTGGCCAAGTTCCTCTTTGACCAAACCAAGCGTCGTCCAGCTATCTTACCAGTAGTCATGGAAGCAAAATAGAATCAAATAGCAGGAGAAAGTCGAGTTTCGGCTTTTTCTTATCTTAAACGAATAAGGAGCAAGTTATGGCAGTAATGAAGATTGAGTATTACTCAGAAGTTTTAGATATGGAGTGGGGAGTGAATGTTCTCTACCCAGATGCGTCTCGGGTTGAGGAGCCAGATTCTACAGATATTCCTGTCCTCTATCTCTTACATGGGATGTCAGGGAATCATAATAGCTGGCTCAAACGGACCAATGTAGAGCGCTTGGTGCGAGGGACCAATCTAATTGTTGTCATGCCAAATACAAGTAATGGCTGGTACACAGATACTCAGTATGGCTATAACTACTATACAGCTCTAGCAGAAGAACTGCCTAAAGTGCTCAAACGCTTCTTCCCTAATATGACTAGCAAGCGTGAAAAGACTTTTATCGCTGGTCTATCAATGGGAGGCTACGGTTCCTTTAAATTGGCCCTATCAACCAACCGTTTCTCACATGCAGCTAGTCTTTCTGGTGCTCTCAGTTTCGAAGAGTTTTCTCCAGAAAGTCAAAATCTTGGGTCGCTTGCTTACTGGCGAGGTGTTTTTGGTAAGCTTGATAACTGGGAAACTAGTCCTTACTCACTTGAAACTCTTGCTAACAAATCAGACAAGAAGACCAAACTCTGGGCTTGGTGTGGTGAACAAGATTTCTTGTATGCTGCCAATAATCTAGCAGTGAAGAATCTCAAGAAACTTGGTTTTGATGTGACCTATAGCCACAGTGCAGGGACCCATGAGTGGTATTATTGGGAAAAACAATTGGAACGGTTTTTGGCTACCTTGCCAATTGATTTTGTTTTGGAAGAACGCTTGTCTTAGTTTTAGTTTTCTTTCAGCTTACTCAAGTAAAATAAGGAATCTATCTTTAGAATGGGAATCCATGGCTTAAAGATGGGTTCTTATTTTTTTAGAAAGGCGGGAAATCATGTTCTGGATTATTCGTGTTCTATGTCGATTGTTACTAGGGATTTGGCGCATGTTCTGGCGCCTTGTGTGGACTCTTGTAGTCTTAATTCTCATTGCTTTAGGGATTCTCTGGTATGTGACGGGAGATTTATCTGGTATCTTCAATCAAGCGGGGCAACTTGTTCAAGTTGGTCAAGCAGGTTGGCATCAATGGCAAGAAACTGGTAAGTTGCAAGGCTTGTCTCAGACTGATCATCATCAAGATTCAGGAGTAAAATGGCCCCAAGCGCAGGCGACAATTTATATCGATCCCCAAATGGATGCAACCTTCCAAAAGGCCTACGCTGAGGCTATTACCAATTGGAATCAGACCGGTGCTTTTAATTTTGTAGTTGTGACAGAACCTGACCAAGCAACTATTTTTGCGACTGAAATGAATGATGGTTCCACATCTGTTGCCGGTGAGGCGGAGAGTCAGACAAATCTCCTTACTAAACAATTTACTTCGGTAACAGTTCGTTTGAATCATTATTATCTATCTAATCCAAGCTATGGCTATACCTATGATCGTATCTTGCATACAGCAGAGCATGAGTTAGGACATGCCATTGGCTTGGAACATACTAATGAAGTGTCAGTCATGCAGCCAGCAGGTTCTTATTATGGTATTCAGGCTCAAGATGTTCAAGCAGTTCAAGAACTATATGAGTCTGGAGAATAGGTGATTTTCAAACGAAAAATAGAGCTCCCTGATGTAAGCAATGAGGGGAGCTTTTTGCTATAATGGAACTATGAATAACTTGATTAAATCAAAACTGGAGCTCTTGCCGACCAGCCCTGGTTGTTACATTCACAAGGACAAAAACGGCACAATCATCTATGTTGGGAAGGCTAAAAATCTGCGCAATCGTGTGCGATCATATTTCCGTGGGAGCCATGATACCAAAACAGAAGCCTTGGTGTCTGAAATTGTAGATTTTGAGTTTATTGTCACGGAGTCTAATATTGAGGCTCTCCTTCTGGAAATCAACCTGATTAAGGAAAACAAGCCCAAGTACAATATTATGCTCAAGGACGATAAGTCCTATCCTTTCATCAAAATTACCAATGAGCGCTATCCTCGCCTGATTATCACTCGTCAGGTCAAGAAAGACGGTGGTCTTTATTTTGGTCCCTATCCTGATGTGGGGGCGGCCAATGAAATCAAGCGACTTCTGGATCGGATTTTTCCTTTTCGTAAGTGTACTAATCCACCGTCTAAGGTCTGTTTTTATTACCATATCGGCCAGTGCGTGGCTCACACCATTTGTAAGAAAGACGAGGCTTATTTCAAAGCCATGGCTCAAGAAGTCTCTGATTTTCTAAAGGGGCAGGATGATAAAATCATCGATGACCTCAAGGAAAAGATGAATGTGGCAGCTCAGAGTATGGAATTTGAACGTGCAGCTGAATATCGAGATCTGATTCAGGCCATTGGAACCCTTCGGACCAAGCAACGAGTTATGGCCAAGGATCTCCAAAATCGCGATGTCTTTGGCTATTATGTAGATAAGGGTTGGATGTGCGTTCAGGTTTTCTTTGTCCGTCAAGGTAAGCTCATTGAGCGTGATGTCAACCTTTTTCCTTACTACAATGATCCAGATGAAGATTTCCTGACTTATGTTGGGCAGTTTTATCAAGAAAAATCTCACCTGGTTCCTAATGAGGTGCTGATTCCGAAGGATATCGATGAAGAAGCCGTTAAAGCCTTGGTGGATACTAAGATTCTCAAGCCCCAGCGTGGAGAGAAAAAACAGCTGGTCAATCTGGCTATCAAAAATGCGCGTGTAAGCTTGGAGCAAAAATTTAACCTACTAGAAAAATCAGTTGAGAAGACACAAGGGGCTATTGAAAATCTGGGGCGCTTGCTACAAATTCCAACCCCAGTCCGTATCGAGTCCTTTGACAATTCCAATATCATGGGGACTAGTCCAGTTTCTGCCATGGTTGTTTTTGTCAATGGGAAACCGAGCAAGAAGGATTACCGCAAGTACAAGATAAAAACAGTTGTAGGGTCAGATGACTATGCAAGTATGCGAGAGGTTATCCGCAGACGCTATGGTCGAGTTCAACGTGAGGCTTTAACTCCGCCAGATTTGATTGTGATTGATGGTGGTCAAGGTCAGGTTAATATCGCTAAGCAGGTTATTCAAGAAGAGTTGGGGTTAGATATTCCCATTGCAGGTTTGCAAAAGAATGATAAGCACCAGACCCATGAATTGCTCTTTGGAGATCCGCTTGAGGTGGTGGAGTTATCTCGTAATTCTCAGGAATTTTTCCTCCTGCAACGCATACAGGATGAGGTCCATCGCTTTGCCATCACCTTCCACCGTCAACTGCGCTCTAAAAATTCCTTCTCCTCTCAATTGGATGGAATTGAGGGCTTGGGTCCAAAACGCAAGCAGAATTTGATGAAATATTTCAAATCTCTGACAAAAATCAAGGAAGCCAGCGTGGATGAGATTGTCGCAGTTGGTATACCAAGAGCAGTAGCAGAGGCTGTTCGCCAACACTTGAATCCTCAAGAGCGTGTAGAACTAGCTCAGGTAGCAGAATCGCCTGCTGAATACAAGTGATAAAGTAGTAAGGAAAGGTTTTTGCTTTAGCGAGTGCAAGCTAGTCAGAATTGTGGTAAAATAGATAAGATATGACTAAAGAATTTCATCATGTAACGGTCATGCTCCATGAAACCATTGATATGCTTGATGTAAAACCTGACGGTATTTACGTTGATGCGACCTTGGGTGGAGCAGGCCATAGCGAGTATTTATTAAGTAAATTAAGTGAAAAGGGGCATCTCTATGCCTTTGATCAGGACCAGAATGCCATTGACAACGCCCAAAAACGTCTGGCGCCTTATATCGAAAAAGGAATGGTTACCTTCATCAAGGACAACTTCCGTCATTTGCAGGTACGTTTGCAGGAAGCAGGTGTAGAAGAAATTGATGGCATTTGTTATGATTTGGGAGTTTCGAGCCCGCAATTGGATCAGCGTGAACGAGGTTTTTCTTATAAAAAAGATGCGCCACTGGACATGCGGATGAACCAGGAGGCTAGTTTGACAGCTTATGAGGTTGTCAATCACTATGACTATCATGACTTGGTTCGTATTTTCTTCAAGTATGGCGAGGACAAATTCTCCAAACAGATCGCTCGGAAGATTGAACAGGCGCGTGAGCTGAAGCCGATTGAGACCACGACAGAATTGGCCGAGATTATCAAGTCTGCTAAGCCTGCCAAGGAACTCAAGAAAAAAGGTCATCCGGCCAAGCAGATTTTCCAAGCCATCCGTATTGAGGTTAATGATGAATTAGGAGCTGCAGATGAGTCCATCCAACAAGCTATGGAATTACTAGCAGTGGACGGAAGAATCTCAGTCATTACCTTTCATTCACTGGAAGATCGCTTGACCAAGCAATTGTTCAAGGAAGCTTCAACAGTGGAAGTGCCAAAAGGCTTGCCTTTCATCCCAGATGATCTTAAGCCCAAGATGGAATTAGTCTCTCGCAAACCGATTCTACCAAGCAAGGAGGAGTTGGAGGCCAATAATCGTTCCCACTCAGCCAAGTTACGAGTAGCTCGAAAAATTCATAAGTAAGGGGATAAAATGGTAGAAAAAAGAGAAACAACGAGCCAATTACTGCAAGCTCGTATCAAGAGATTTTCACGTGTTGAGAAGGCCTTTTACCTTTCGATTGCCATTACAGCCCTTGTCTTAGCCATCAGTGTGGTCTATATGCAAACCAAGCTCCTACAAGTTCAAAGTGATTTGACAACTGTCAACAGACAGATTGAGGAGAAAAAGACGGAGCTGGACGACGCTAAGCAAGAAGTCAATGAATTGATTCGCTCAGAACGTCTGGCGGGTGTCGCGGATTCGCAAGACTTGCAATTAAACAATGGAAATATCCGATCGGCGGAGTAATATATGAAAACATGGAAAGAAAAAATAGTACACTTTGCCATTAAGAATCGCAGAACTCCTCTAGAAAACCGCAGACGAGTTGGAAAAAGCCTTAGTCTCTTGGCTGTCATTCTCTTTGCTGTTTTTTTGGTTAACTTTGCGGTGATTATTGGTACGGGAAAGAAGTTTGGTGTTGACCTGGTCAAAGAAGCTTATAAGGTTCATCAAACAACTCGAACAGTCCCTGCTAAGAGGGGAACCATTTATGATCGTAATGGAACTCCGATTGCAGAAGATGCAACCTCCTACAATGTTTATGCGGTCATTGATAAGGATTATAAGTCTGCGAATGGAGATATTCTATATGTTGAGGAATCTCAGTACAATAAGGTAGCCGAAATTTTCCATAAGTATTTGGATATGGAGGAGACCTACGTCAAAGATCAACTCTCTCAACCCAATCTCAAACAGGTTTCCTTTGGTACTAAAGGAAATGGGATTACCTACGCAAATATGATGTCCATAAAAAAGGATCTAGAAGCTGCCAAGGTTGAGGGAGTGGATTTTACCACAAGCCCCAATCGAAGTTATCCAAATGGGAAATTTGCTTCATCCTTCATTGGTCTAGCCCAGCTTCATGAAAATGAAGATGGTTCAAAGAGCCTTATTGGAACATCTGGTATTGAAAGCTCCTTGAATAGATTGTTAGCAGGGACAGATGGTATTATTACCTATGAAAAGGATCGTTTGGGGGATATCGTTCCAGGTACGGAACAAGTCACTCAACAAACCGTAGATGGAAAAGATGTCTACACGACAATATCTAGTCCTTTGCAATCCTTTATGGAAAGCCAAATGGATGCCTTCCAGGAAAAAGTGAAAGGCAAGTATATGACTGCGACCTTGGTTAGCGCCAAGACAGGAGAAATTCTGGCCACGACTCAAAGGCCGACCTTTGATGCTGATACCAAAGAAGGGATTACAGAGGACTTTGTCTGGCGTGATATCCTTTACCAAAGTAACTATGAACCAGGTTCAACCATGAAGGTCATGACCTTAGCAGCAGCTATAGATAACAATACCTTCCCTGGAGGAGAATATTTCAACAGTAGTGAACTGAAGGTGGCGGATGCTACCATCAAAGACTGGGATGTCAATGAAGGTCTGACTAGTGGTGGAATGATGACCTTCTCGCAAGGTTTTGCTCACTCTAGTAACATCGGTATGACTCTCCTTGAGCAGAAAATGGGTGATGCTACTTGGTTAGACTATCTCAATCGTTTCAAATTTGGAGTTCCGACTCGGTTTGGGATGAGTGAAGAGTATGCTGGTCAACTCCCTGAAGATAATATCGTTAATATTGCCATGAGTTCCTTTGGTCAAGGGATTTCTGTTACGCAAACCCAGATGCTTCGTGCCTTTACGGCTATTGCCAATGATGGGGTTATGTTGGAGCCTAAATTTATCAGTGCCCTTTATGATCCAAATGATCAAACAGTACGTAAGTCACAAAAGGAAGTTGTGGGAAATCCTGTGTCCAAGGAAGCAGCTAGCCTGACTCGAGATCACATGGTGATGGTTGGTACAGATCCTACCTATGGTACAATGTACAATCATAGTACAGGAAAAGGGACAATCAACGTTCCTGGCTATAATGTGGCATTGAAATCAGGGACTGCCCAGATTGCGGATGAACAAAATGGAGGATATCTAAAAGGTTCAACCAACTATATTTTCTCAGTTGTCTCTATGCACCCAGCTGAAAATCCAGATTTCATCCTCTATGTGACCGTTCAACAGCCAGAACATTACTCAGGAATACAGTTAGGAGAATTTGCCAACCCTATTCTGGAAAGAGCTTCAGCAATGAAAGATACACTCAATCTTCAATCAACAGCTAAAAGCTTGGATCAGGTAACATCTACAACTAGTTATTCCATGCCAGAAATGAAGGATTATAGCCCTGGAGATCTAGCTGAGGAACTCCGTCGTAACCTTGTACAACCAATTGTTATCGGTTCGGGAACAAAAATCAAAGAAAGCTCTGTAGCAGAAGGAACCAATCTAGACGCCAATCAGCAAATCTTACTCCTTTCAGATAAGGTAGAAGAGATGCCTGACTTATATGGATGGTCTAAGAAAAATGTTGAAACCTTTGCCAAATGGCTGAATATCCAAGTTGAGTTTGAAGGTACAGGAGAAACTGTTAAAAAGCAAAGTGTTCGTGCCAATACAGCTTTAAAAGATTTACAGAAAATAAAAATAACATTAGGAGATTAGAATGCTTATTTCTATCTTTGCTGGAGTGATTGCCTTTATTCTAACAGTCATAGGAATTCCAGCCTTTATCCGTTTTTACCATAAAGCACAGATTACCGGTCAACAGATGCATGAAGATGTCAAACAACACCAAGCAAAAGCCGGGACACCAACAATGGGGGGACTCGTCTTTCTCCTAGCAGGAGTTTTAGTTAGTCTGGTCCTTGCTCTCGTGACTAATCAATTAACCAATAATGTCGGAATGATCCTCTTTATCCTGGTCTTATATGGTTTGGTCGGTTTCTTGGACGATTTCCTCAAGGTTTTCCGCAAAATCAATGAAGGACTTAATCCTAAACAGAAGCTCTTGCTTCAGTTGGTCGGAGGAGTGATCTTCTATTTCTTCTATGAAAGAGGAGGAGATATCTTAAATGTATTTGGTTATCCCTTGCATTTAGGTGTTCTTTACATTCTCTTTGCCCTCTTTTGGTTAGTTGGTTTCTCAAATGCAGTTAACCTGACTGATGGAATTGATGGTTTGGCAAGTATTTCGGTGGTGATTAGTCTATCTGCCTACGGAGTGATTGCTTATGTGCAAAACCAGTTAGATATCCTGTTAGTAATTTTAGCCATGATTGGTGGTTTGCTTGGCTTCTTTGTCTTTAACCACAAACCAGCTAAAGTCTTTATGGGGGACGTAGGAAGTCTAGCCCTTGGAGGAATGTTGGCTGCTATCTCAATGGCTCTTCACCAAGAGTGGACTCTTCTATTGATTGGTCTAGTGTATGTCTTTGAAACAACATCTGTCATGATGCAGGTCAGCTATTTTAAACTGAGTGGAGGTAAGCGTATCTTCCGGATGACACCTGTTCATCACCATTTTGAGCTGGGTGGTTTTTCTGGAAAAGGGCAAGCCTGGAGTGAATGGAAGGTCGACTTCTTCTTCTGGGGAGTGGGCTTGCTCGCTAGTCTCTTGACTTTAGTTTTCATGTATTTGTTCTAAAAAGAGAGTGTGGAATCATCAGATAGAGAAGGATTAAGTTCCTTCTCTTTTTTATTTCCATCAGTTTATTGCATCCCCTTCTCAAAAATAGGTAAATTTATGGTAAAATGGAAATAGAAAGTTGAAATGATGAGTTATTTTAAAAAGTATAGATTTGACAAATCCAAGTTTAAGTTAGGGATGCGAACTTTCAAGACAGGGATCGCTGTTTTTTTAGTTCTCATGATTTTTGGTTTTTTTGGTTGGAAAGGACTTCAGATTGGAGCCTTGACTGCAGTTTTTAGTTTAAGAGAAGACTTTGACAAGAGTGTTCATTTTGGTACTTCTCGTATTCTCGGAAATAGTATCGGTGGTTTTTATGCCCTGATTTTCTTTCTCTTAAATAATCTTTTTCACGGCTCCTTCTGGGTAACCCTCCTTGTTGTTCCAATTTGCACCATGTTAACCATTATGACAAATGTTGCTATGAACAATAAAGCAGGTGTTATCGGTGGAGTTGCGGCTATGTTGATTATTACCTTATCAATTCCAAATGGTGAGACTGTTTTGTACGTGTTTGCCCGAGTTTTTGAAACATTTATGGGTGTTTTTGTGGCAATTCTTGTAAATTACGATATTGATCGTTTACGAAGTATTTTAGAGAAAAAAGAAAAATAATGTTATAAGATATAACATTATTGATTGACGATTGAATTTTTTTAGACTATAATAGACAGAAAGAAGGAAGTGTACATGAAGGAAAAAGAATTTCGTCGCAATATGGCAGTTTTCCCTATTGGCAGTGTTATGAAACTGACCGATCTTTCGGCGCGCCAAATTCGTTACTATGAAGACCAGGAATTGATTAAGCCTGATCGTAACGAGGGCAATCGCCGTATGTATTCTTTGAATGACATGGATCGATTGCTTGAGATTAAAGATTATATCTCTGAAGGTCTTAACATTGCTGCCATCAAGAAAAAATATGCTGAACGTGAGGCGAAGTCTAAGAAACCAGTGAGTCAAACTGAAGTGCGTAGAGCGCTTCGGAATGAAGTTCTCCAGCAAAGTCGCTTCGCTTCTCAACAATCACCTTTTGGTCGCGGTTAGGCAACCGCAAGTCGTCATATATAAGGAGAAAAACCATGCCAATCACAGCTGCAGATATTCGTCGTGAAGTTAAGGAAAAAAATGTAACCTTTATCCGTCTCATGTTTTCAGATATTTTGGGAACTATGAAAAACGTCGAAATTCCTGCTACAGATGAACAACTAGACAAGGTCTTGTCAAACAAGGCTATGTTTGATGGATCTTCTATTGAAGGGTTTGTTCGTATCAACGAATCAGATATGTACCTCTACCCTGACTTGGACACTTGGACAGTCTTTCCTTGGGGAGATGAGAACGGTAGTGTCGCAGGATTGATCTGTGATGTCTATACAACAGAAGGGGAACCATTTGCTGGAGATCCTCGTGGAAACCTCAAACGTGCTCTTCGCCACATGGAAGAAGTTGGATTCAAGTCTTTCAACCTTGGACCAGAACCAGAATTCTTCCTATTTAAACTGGATGAGAATGGTGATCCAACTCTTGAGGTAAATGACAAGGGTGGTTACTTTGATTTGGCGCCTACAGACCTTGCCGATAACACTCGTCGTGAGATTGTTAACGTCTTGACCAAAATGGGATTTGAAGTAGAAGCGAGTCACCACGAGGTTGCGGTTGGACAACACGAGATTGACTTTAAGTACGATGAAGTTCTCCGTGCCTGTGATAAGATTCAAATTTTTAAACTTGTTGTTAAAACTATTGCTCGCAAACATGGGCTTTACGCAACCTTTATGGCCAAACCAAAATTTGGTATTGCTGGATCAGGTATGCACTGTAATATGTCCTTGTTTGATGCTGAAGGGAACAATGCTTTCTTTGATCCAAATGATCCAAAAGGTATGCAACTATCAGAAACAGCCTATCATTTCCTTGGAGGTTTGATCAAGCACGCTTACAACTTTACAGCTATTACCAACCCAACAGTGAACTCATACAAACGTTTGGTTCCAGGCTATGAAGCGCCTGTTTACATTGCTTGGGCTGGTCGTAACCGTTCGCCACTTGTGCGCGTGCCTGCTTCACGTGGTATGGGAACTCGTCTTGAGTTGCGTTCAGTGGATCCAATGGCTAATCCGTACATCGCTATGGCGGTTCTGTTGGAAGTTGGTCTGCATGGTATTGAAAACAAAATCGAAGCACCAGCTCCTATCGAAGAAAATATCTACATCATGACAGCAGAAGAGCGTAAGGAAGCTGGTATTACAGACCTTCCATCAACTCTTCACAACGCTTTGAAGGCTTTGACTGAGGATGAGGTGGTTAAGGCTGCTCTAGGAGATCACATCTACACCAGCTTCCTTGAAGCTAAACGAATCGAATGGGCAAGTTATGCAACCTTCGTTTCACAATGGGAAGTTGATAACTACCTAGATCTTTACTAATAACAAATAATAAGATTGTCCGTGAGGGCAATCTTTTTTTCTTGCAATTTATATCGAGGTGTGATATATTTTGTATAACGAAGTGCGATATATCGAACTGAATAGGAGGTCTTGTTAAATGGGATTAACAGATAAGATTAGACGGGTCTACCTTCCCATGACTGAAACAGGTTTTTATATTCTGTTCTGTCTGCAAAAGGAGAACCATGGTTATGGTATTACACAAAAGGTCAAAGAGATGACAGATTCACAGGTTTCAATTAGTCCTGGGACCATGTATGGAACCCTGTCAAAGATGGAAAAAGACGGTTTGATTTCCTTTGTCCGAGAAGAGGAAAAACGAAAAATCTATCAGATAACAGACTTGGGCCGAAAAGTTTTAGAGATTGAGTTAAAACGTATTGAACGGCTCTACAGAAACAGTCGGGAGGAGCTTTGATGGAAAAGAAAGTTGTTTATAGGATTTGTACCATTGCGGATTATGATAGAGAGGCTCTCTATCTTAGAGAAATGCATGCGCAGGGCTGGAAACTTAAGGAAGTAAGTTATTCTAACTTAGTAGTTGCGGTTAAGTATACATTTGAAAAGTGCCAACCGGAGCAGGTGGTTTATCAGTTGGACTTTTATCCTATGAAAAAATCAGAGAGAGCTTCCTATTTACAACTGTTTAAAGATTGTGGCTGGGAGCATATTACAGACTTTAATGGTTTTTCCTACTTTAGAAAGCTTTATTCTGGAGTTGAGTCGGATGCCGAGTTTGAAATTTATAATGATGCGACCGGGAAGTTAGCAATGGTCAAGCGCATTTTAATAATGCGGATGCTTCCTATTTTGCTTCTCTTTTCAGCGCTACTACCGGTTTTCTCAAAGTCACTCAGTGGAAGAGGTTATTTCAGTTGGGGAATGTTTCTGATTATTAGCATAGACTGTACTTTATTGATCGTTTTTGCGATTCAGATTTCTTATATTTTTTGGAGATTGTTTCAAAAGTGGAAAGAATTATCCGATAAATAAGACCATGCATGTTTTCTAATTTGGAGGTCAGACAATGAATAGCAAAGTACAATTTCGAATGTTTACCATTTTTGATTTGGATAAGGTAGAAGATTATTTGCATGAGATGCATTTGAAAGGTTGGAAATTTAAATCGAATCGTTTTGGTTTTTTCTATTTTGAACAATGCCGACCAGATGATGTGATGTACCGTGTGTGGAATACTAGCCACCTTAGAAAAAATGAGGTAGATTTACAAAGTGTTAAGGATAGAGGATGGGAATTTGTGGAAAATTGTTCTTATTCTGTTTTTCGAAAAGAAACTTGTGATGTAGATTTAAATGATCAATCTTTAATGGACAATCGTCTTCAATGGGCTGATGTGAAATCTAGACTTCGTACAGCTACAGTTTCTATCTCTGGTGGTCTAGTTGTATGTATGAGCCTGTTTCGCGAAAGTCTCTCTCAGTCTTTCTTCCTTATTTTTGCCCTATATGCTCTCATGATTACTTATCTAATCTATAGTTTTTACAGACTTAAAAAGAAATATCTTGAGAATGTAAGATGATTTTCTAGGTCCTCAGACCGATTTTTAGCACTCTTTGCAAAAGAGTGCTAATTTTTTGAGTTTTTGTCTTGACATTCTCTTTTAAGGGTGTATAATAGAATCATAAGTTAGCACTTGGATGTATCGAGTGCTAAAACGATCTATCAGAGAGGAGTAGCGAGATGGTTACAGAACGTCAGCAGAATATTTTAAATCTGATTATTGACATCTTTACCAAAACGCACGAACCTGTTGGATCCAAAGCCTTGCAAGAGTCTATCAACTCTAGTAGTGCTACCATTCGAAATGATATGGCAGCTCTAGAAAAGCAAGGTTTACTTGAAAAGGCTCATACTTCCAGTGGTCGGATGCCCAGTGTGGCTGGATTTCAATACTATGTCAAACACTCCCTATCCTTTGACCGTTTAGCTGAAAATCAAGTTTATGAGATTGTAAAAGCCTTTGATCAAGAATTCTTCAAGCTTGAGGATATTCTTCAAGAGGCAACGAAAATCTTGGCAGACTTGAGTGGTTGTACGGTTGTAGCACTAGATGTCGAACCAAGTAGGCAGAAGCTAACAGCTTTTGATATCGTTGTCCTCGGACAACATACAGCTCTGGCAGTTTTTACGCTTGATGAATCTAGAACAGTTACCAGTCAGTTTTTGATTCCGAGAAATTTCTTGCAGGAGGATTTGAATCGCCTCAAGACCATGATTCAAGAACGTTTCCTGGAACAGACTGTTTTGGATATTCACTACAAGATTCGGACAGAGATTCCGCAAATTATCCAACGTTACTTTACAACAACGGATAATGTTATGGATCTTATTGAGCATATCTTCAAAGAAATGTTCAATGAAAATATCGTGGTTTCTGGAAAAGTCAATCTTCTGAATTTCGCTAATTTAGCGGCATATCAATTCTTTGATCATCCACAAAAGGTAGCTTTGGAAATTCGAGAGAATTTGATTGGAGACCAGATGCAGAGTGTCCGAGTTGCGGATAGCCAAGAATCTTGTCTTGCTGACCTAGCAGTGATTAGCAGTAAGTTCCTGATTCCCTATCGTGGATTTGGAATTCTTGCGATTATTGGTCCAGTCAATTTGAATTATCAACAATTGGTTAATCAACTCAATGTTGTCAATCGAGTTCTGACTATGAAGTTGACGGATTTTTACCGCTATCTCAGCAGTAATCACTATGAAGTGAATTAATACTCTTCAAAAATCAAATTCAAACCACGTCAACGTCGCCTTGCCGTACTCAAGTACAGCCTGCGGCTAGTTTCCTAGTTTGCTCTTTGATTTTCATTGAGTATAAGATTGAAATCATTAAAGGAGGCGAAAATGGCCCAAGATATTAAAAATGAAGAAGTAAAAGAAGAGGAAGTTGTGGAAACAGCTGAAGAAACAAGACCTGAAAAGTCTGAACTGGACTTGGCAAATGAACGTGCCGAAGAATTTGAAAACAAATACCTTCGTGCTCATGCAGAGATGCAAAACATTCAGCGCCGTGCTAACGAAGAACGTCAACTCTTGCAACGCTACCGCAGCCAAGATTTGGCAAAAGCAATCTTGCCATCACTGGATAACCTTGAACGTGCCCTTGCCGTCGAAGGTTTGACAGATGATGTGAAGAAGGGCTTGGAAATGGTCCAAGAAAGTTTGGTACATGCTCTGAAAGAAGAAGGAATTGAAGAAATTCTAGCAGATGGTGAATTTGACCATAACTACCATATGGCAATTCAAACAGTCCCAGCAGATGACGAACATCCAGCAGATACCATCGCACAAGTCTTCCAAAAAGGCTACAAACTCCATGACCGTATCCTAAGACCGGCTATGGTAGTGGTTTATAACTAGGCAATTCTGACGGTAGCTAAAGCAACTCGTCAGAAAACGGCAATCGCTATGGCGTTTGCCTAGCCTCCTTACTAACTCGTCGTCGAAATAATATCGATTTCGACTTCTCGTGTCGTAACATAATAGGAAACTTGTCCGAAACGACACTAAACTATGAAAGAAAGATTAACATTGGTTTGGCTTTGCCAATAGTGAGCGAAGCGAACCAAAGGCGATACTCTTCGCCGTGGCGGTATTTTCGCAAACTTTGAGACCTGAGGCTCAAAGTTTAGTCAAAGAGATTGACGAAGTCAAGCTCTGACGGCGTCGCCACCTAAGAAGAGTATCAAAAAGAAAAAAAGAAGATAAATTTAAGGAGAAAAACACATGTCTAAAATTATCGGTATTGACTTAGGTACAACAAACTCAGCAGTAGCAGTTCTTGAAGGAACTGAAAGCAAAATCATCGCAAACCCAGAAGGAAACCGCACAACTCCATCTGTAGTGTCATTCAAAAACGGTGAAATCATCGTTGGTGACGCTGCAAAACGTCAAGCAGTCACAAACCCAGATACAGTGATCTCTATCAAATCTAAGATGGGAACTTCTGAAAAAGTTTCTGCTAACGGTAAAGAATACACTCCACAAGAAATCTCAGCTATGATTCTTCAATACTTGAAAGGTTACGCTGAAGACTACCTTGGTGAAAAAGTAACCAAAGCAGTTATCACAGTTCCTGCATACTTCAACGATGCTCAACGTCAAGCAACTAAAGATGCTGGTAAAATCGCTGGTCTTGAAGTAGAACGTATTGTCAACGAACCAACTGCAGCAGCTCTTGCTTATGGTTTGGATAAGACTGACAAAGAAGAAAAAATCTTGGTATTCGACCTTGGTGGTGGTACATTCGACGTATCTATCCTTGAATTGGGTGATGGTGTCTTCGACGTATTGGCAACTGCAGGGGATAACAAACTCGGTGGTGACGACTTTGACCAAAAAATCATCGACCACTTGGTAGCAGAATTCAAGAAAGAAAACGGCATCGACTTGTCAACAGACAAGATGGCTCTTCAACGTTTGAAAGACGCAGCTGAAAAAGCGAAGAAAGACCTTTCTGGTGTTACTTCAACTCAAATTAGCTTGCCGTTCATCACTGCTGGTGAAGCTGGACCTCTTCACTTGGAAATGACTTTGACTCGTGCGAAATTTGACGATTTGACTCGTGACCTTGTTGAACGTACAAAAGTTCCAGTTCGTCAAGCCCTTTCAGATGCAGGTTTGAGCTTGTCAGAAATCGACGAAGTTATCCTTGTTGGTGGTTCAACTCGTATCCCAGCCGTTGTAGAAGCTGTTAAAGCTGAAACTGGTAAAGAACCAAACAAATCAGTAAACCCTGACGAAGTTGTTGCCATGGGTGCTGCTATCCAAGGTGGTGTGATTACTGGTGATGTCAAAGACGTTGTCCTTCTTGACGTAACACCATTGTCACTTGGTATCGAAACAATGGGTGGAGTCTTCACAAAACTCATCGACCGCAACACAACTATTCCAACATCTAAATCACAAGTCTTCTCAACTGCAGCAGACAACCAACCAGCCGTTGATATCCACGTTCTTCAAGGTGAACGCCCAATGGCAGCAGATAACAAGACTCTTGGACGTTTCCAATTGACAGATATCCCTGCTGCACCTCGTGGTATCCCACAAATCGAAGTTACATTTGACATCGATAAGAACGGTATCGTATCTGTTAAGGCCAAAGACCTTGGAACTCAAAAAGAACAAACAATTGTTATCCAATCTAACTCAGGTTTGACAGACGAAGAAATCGACCGCATGATGAAAGATGCAGAAGCTAACGCTGAAGCAGATAAGAAACGTAAAGAAGAAGTAGACCTTCGTAACGAAGTAGACCAAGCTATCTTTGCGACTGAAAAGACAATCAAAGAAACTGAAGGCAAAGGCTTCGATGCAGAACGTGATGCTGCACAAGCTGCCCTTGATGATCTTAAGAAAGCTCAAGAAGACAACAACTTGGACGAAATGAAAGCAAAACTTGAAGCATTGAACGAAAAAGCTCAAGGACTTGCGGTTAAACTCTACGAACAAGCTGCAGCAGCCCAACAAGCTCAAGCAGGGGCAGAAGGTGCACAAGCAACAGGAAACGCAGGCGATGACGTCGTAGACGGAGAGTTTACGGAGAAATAAAATAGTCCAGTGGACTATTTTATCCCGAGCTTGAAAATCGGGGAGCGAGGTCGTTAAGAATGACTAATCACTAAAGTGATTGTCATTCTACGGCAATCGCTATGGCGACTTGCCTAAACGCCTTACTAGTTCTAAAACAAAGTATAATCGACTTTGTTTTAGAACGTCGTAATGATAGGAAGAAATCCAGAGGTTGCAACCCAGCCTCTGTTTTTCGATAAAATAGAGGATGTTGCGTATGAAAAAAGTACTTTGTATCATTTATCCTAATTTTTCTCTTTATGAGATATCCTCTTTAACAAGTACTTTAGTTCTGTCTTTTGACATCACGATTGATTATGTCGCTTCAGATCATTCGATGGTGGTCTCTGAGGATGGTTTGCCCTGTCAACCGACCAAAACACTAGATCAGATCCGTATAGAAGAGTATTCTTGTGTGATTTTGCCAGGAATGGTAAACATAGGACCTGCCCTACAGGATGAGAAATTGATTTCGTTCTTGAGGAACCTTGGTGAGCAAGATATCCTCATTGCCGCCATTTCTTCAGCGCCTCTTTTATTGGCGAAAGCAGGCTTGTTGAAGGACACGAAATTTACAGGTGGAATTTGGCAAAACTTCTTTGACTATTTTGAATTTCTTCCACGTGAGAATTTCCAACCTAAAGTGCTTGTGCAAGATAAACAAATCATTACGGCTATAGGCTTTGCGCACCAAGAGTTTGCAAGAAAAGTAATTCTTAGTCTAGGGTTGACAGAAAATACTGACAACTATTTTAAAGAACAGAACGAATATTCAGAAGAGGATTTGATATTTACTCTATCAGATGAAGAGTTTGATCAAGTGAAGCGAAGTATAGAAAACATCCTCTAAAGATTTACTTATAAATTATAGAAAGGAACAAAGAGTGTTCGGGGAATTGAACCCGAGTTCTAAAGTTTCTTACTCAATATGAAAGAAAGGAATTGAACCCGACCTAAATTCTCGGAAAAAATAGAAATCTGTCTAGGAGAATCGCTCCAGCGTCAGATTTCCTATTTTTCAGTCGAATTTTACGGTCTTGGTATCTTGTATGAACAATACTGAATTTTATGATCGTCTGGGGGTGTCAAAAAACGCTTCGGCAGACGAGATCAAAAAGGCTTATCGTAAGCTTTCGAAAAAATACCACCCAGATATCAACAAGGAGCCTGGTGCTGAGGAAAAATACAAGGAAGTTCAGGAAGCCTATGAGACTTTGAGTGACGACCAAAAACGTGCGGCCTATGACCAATATGGTGCGGCTGGAGCCAACGGTGGCTTTGGTGGTGCTGGTGGTTTCGGCGGTTTCAACGGAGCAGGTGGCTTCGGTGGTTTTGAGGACATCTTCTCAAGTTTCTTCGGCGGAGGCGGTGCTTCGCGCAATCCAAACGCTCCTCGTCAGGGGGATGACCTCCAATACCGTGTGAACTTGACCTTTGAAGAAGCTATTTTTGGAGCTGAAAAAGAAGTCAAATATAACCGTGAAGCAAGCTGTCGTATATGTAATGGCTCTGGTGCTAAGCCAGGAACAAGTCCAGTCACTTGTGGACGCTGTCATGGCGCAGGTGTTATTAATGTCGATACGCAGACTCCGCTTGGTATGATGCGTCGCCAAGTAACCTGTGATGTCTGTCATGGACGTGGAAAAGAAATCAAAGATCCATGTACAACTTGTCACGGAACAGGTCATGAAAAACAAGCTCATAGCGTACATGTGAAAATCCCTGCTGGTGTGGAAACAGGTCAACAGATCCGCCTAGCTGGTCAAGGTGAAGCAGGATTTAACGGTGGACCATATGGTGACTTGTACGTGGTGGTTTCAGTTGAAGCTAGTGATAAGTTTGAACGTGAAGGAACCACTATCTTCTACAATTTGAACCTCAATTTTGTTCAAGCAGCACTTGGTGATACAGTAGACATCCCTACAGTTCATGGTGATGTAGAATTAGTCATTCCAGAAGGAACTCAGACTGGTAAACGATTCCGTCTACGCGGTAAAGGTGCGCCTAGCCTTCGTGGTGGTGCCCTTGGTGACCAATACGTTACTGTCAATGTCGTGACTCCAACAGGCTTGAACGAACGACAAAAAGCAGCCTTGAAAGAATTCGCAGCTGCAGGTGATCTAAAAGTCAATCCAAAGAAAAAAGGCTTCTTTGACCATATTAAGGATGCCTTTGAAGGAGAATAAAGCATAAAGTAAAAAGAGCCTTCGGGCTCTTTTTCGTGCAATCTTTAGTCTTTTAGCATGGGAGAAATAATCTCTGGTTGGTCTGCTATTCAGATCTTTGAGTGAGTAAGCCAGCAGCATCCATCTCCTGGATGAGTTGCTTGAATTCCGCTTCCTTGCCAGTTTTAATGGTGACGGTATCAATGTGCTTAATTGCCGAATTATCGTGAATATCCACCAAGGTCAAAGCTTTTTCATAGAATGCGATTCCCTTTTTCATGCTTTCCGGATCATTCAAAGTTAGAATTGTGTAAGAAGAATGTGATTTATTTCCGTTTTCTCGGAAATACTTCTCGCCTTCCTCCTCTAAAAATTGGGATAAACCATGATTGAATAAGTTGTCCTCTACTGAATGGTAGGAAATATCTCCTGTGTTTAGGACATAGACTTTGAGTCGGTTTTTAGTCAGGTTAGGACTTTCTTTTAGGACTGGGTGGCTATTGACGACCTCATCAGAGAAAGTCACATAAAAATCTAAGCCTCCACCCTCGAATTGATAGCTTCCATTTGATTCTACTTTTTCAGGAGGCAGGTCAAGGGAGATAAAAATTTGTTTTAAGGCTTCATTTCCTTCTCGGATGTCACTCGGTGAGGCCTTGAACAGATTAGCCAGTATTAGAAATGCTAGAGCTGCAAGAAGGCAGAGGCCACCACAAATAATCAGGATGATCCGCGTCAAAACTTTAAAAAACTGTTTCATTTTCATGCCTTCCCTTGTATGTTAGGATTTGCTAACCCAAAATGGATTTAAAGGGGAAATAAGGAAAGTTGGAGATTTTCTTTTCCTTAGTTTTCTTCAGTTTCTTGTAATTCTTTTATCACAGTAAGTCTTGCTTGAAGGTCTTTTTCAAAGACTTTAAACTTATAGGTCAAATCTTTTTGATATTCCTTGATGAGTTCTTTTTGTTGGTCGATAATTTGCAGGCTATCTTGGATGATATCCAAGTCATCCTTAATGGCTTCAACACGATCAGTTGTATCTAGAACCTCTTCAGTGATAGCTTGGCGGTTCTTAACGAGGAGGTATGAACCGACTGCAGAACCTGCAAAAAGTAGTAAGTTTGATAGTTTCATAGTGACTCCTTAAGCATTTTTGATCGTTTCAGCGACTTGGGCAAGTTTGTCGAAGTCTGGTTCATGTGCGATAAAGTCAATCTTTAGGTCGTCATCTGCACTATAGCGAGGGACAAGGTGGACATGGGTATGGAAAACGGTTTGTCCAGCAACTTCTTCGCAGTTGGCAATGATATTCATACCTTCAGCTTTGGTAGCTTTCATGACTTTTTGAGCAATCTTTGGTACTTGGGCGAACAGTTGGCTGGCACTTGTAGCGTCCATTTCTAAAAGGTTGCGATAGTGTTCTTTTGGTACGACCAAGGTGTGACCAGGTGTTACTTGTGAGATATCAAGGAAGGCAAGAACTTGATCATCTTCGTAAACCTTTGATGCGGGAATCTCTCCTGCGATAATTTTACAAAAAATGCAATCTGACATAAAATCTACCTCTACTGTATTGAATTTTGATATAATATAGCTACATTATACCAGATTTGGAGAAAATATGTTAGAAATTAAAAACCTGACTGGGGGCTATGTTCATGTTCCTGTCTTGAAAGATGTGTCCTTTACAGTCGAGAGTGGACAGTTGGTCGGTTTGATCGGTCTCAATGGTGCTGGAAAATCAACGACTATCAATGAAATTATTGGACTTTTGACACCTTATAGTGGAGAAATAAACATCGACGGGCTAACCTTAGGTGCCAATCCTCGTGAATATCGTCAGCAGATTGGTTACATCCCTGAAACTCCTAGTTTGTACGAGGAATTGACTCTCAGAGAACATATCGAGACGGTTGCCATGGCCTATGGTATTGAGCAAAAACTAGCTTTTGAACGTGTAGAACCTCTTTTAAAGATGTTCCGTTTGAATCAGAAGTTAGATTGGTTTCCTGTTCATTTTTCGAAAGGGATGAAGCAGAAGGTCATGATTATCTGTGCCTTTGTCGTGGATCCGAGTCTCTTTATCGTCGATGAACCTTTCCTTGGTCTTGATCCCTTGGCTATTTCGGATTTGATTCAGCTTTTGGATCTTGAAAAGAAAAAAGGCAAGTCTATTCTCATGAGTACCCACGTTCTTGACTCTGCTGAAAAAATGTGTGACTCTTTTGTCATTCTTCACAAAGGACAAGTGAGGGCTAAAGGGGATCTTGAAGAGTTGAGACAAGTTTTTGCCATGCCAGAAGCAAGTCTCAATGATATCTATTTGGCATTGACCAAAGAGGAGGACAGATGAAAGACTTGTTTCTAAAGCGAAAGCAGGCTTTTCGTAAAGAGTGTGTCGGTTATCTGCGCTATGTGCTCAATGACCACTTTGTCTTGTTTTTACTGGTCTTAGTAGGTTTTCTAGCCTATCAGTATAGTCAACTGCTCCAGCATTTTCCTGAGAATCATTTACCAATCCTAGGTTTAATTGGGATTGTCTCTGTTTTACTCTTACTTTGGGGAGGAATAGCAACCTATGTGGAAGCGCCTGATAAGCTCTTTCTCTTAGTAGCTGAAGAAGAAGTAAGGGAACATATCCAGAAGCAAAGTTTAGTTTCCTTCATCTTTTGGGTTAGTGTACAGACTCTCTTTTTGCTATTTTTTGCTCCTTTATTTTTAGCCATGGGCTTAGGCTTAGGAGTTTTTGGTATCTATGTTCTTCTGTTGGGAGTCGGGAAATATTTCCTTTTTCAGAAAAAAGCTGGCAAGTTTTTTAGTGCAAATCATCTGGACTGGGACTATGTGATTGCCCAAGAAAGTAAACGCAAGCAGTTTTTACTCCGTTTCTTTGCCCTCTTTACCCAAGTTAAGGGAATTTCAAACAGCGTCAAGCGACGAGCTTATCTAGACTTTATCCTAAAAGCAGTTCAGAAGGTGCCGAGCAAGATCTGGCAGAACCTCTATCTTCGTTCTTATTTGCGAAATGGAGATCTTTTTGCCCTCAGTCTTCGTCTCCTCTTTCTATCTTTGCTGGCGTTGATCTTTATCGAGCAAGCTTGGATAGCGACAGCAGTAGTGGTTTTATTTAACTATCTCTTGCTCTTTCAGTTGCTGGCCCTCTATCATGCTTTTGACTACCAATATTTGACCCAACTTTTCCCGCTAGACAAAGGGCAAAAGGAAAAAGGATTACAGGCAGTTGTCCGAGGATTGACTGGTTTTGTTTTATTGGTTCAACTGGTAGTTGGTTTGATTACCCTCCAAGAAAAATTAGCCCTTCTAGCCCTCCTTGGAGCTGGACTGGTCTTGCAAATCTTGTATCTCCCATATCAGGTGAAACGTCAGATGCAGGACTAATACTCTTCGAAAATCTCTTCAAACTACGTCAGCTTTATCTGCAACCTCAAAGCGATGCTTTGAGCAACCTGCGGCTAGCTTCCTAGTTTGCTCTTTGATTTTCATTGAGTATAACATTGCTTATATGATATTAAAAAAGAAGTTGAGTTCAATCTGTCTCAGCTTCTTTTTAGTTACTACAAGATAATAGTTGGCCCGTAGAGACTCAACTTGGTTTTGACTTGGTCAAAGTGGAAGCGGTCATAGGCTCTCCAAGCGGCGCGAGTAGGAGCGTCTGGATTGAGAGCACTGAGGCCCATGAGAAGACTGGAAGTCTGGTAAAATTTTTCCAGCTCAATCAAGAATCGATTATCCACTGTCTCAGTTTTAGAGAGAAAGCGGAGGATATTGTCCAGTTGCTCCTGGAAACGGACATCGTCAGCTGTTGCTTGTTTGCAGACTTGGTAAGCTTTGTTTAACTCAGTTATCAGTGTCTGAGCTCTTTTGATTGGATCTGTATCCGTCATGAGAATTCCTCCTTTGTAATGATTTTAAAGTTGTTTAAAGCCTTTGTCTTTCTATAATCCTAGCCTATCACTTTTTACTCTTTTTTTACCTACAAATCTTTAATTGTCATTGAAATTTCCTGAATGGTAATAGCGGGATTTTATGATAAAATAGTTGTAAGGTTATCATAGTCATTTCGGAAAAACTTCGACACTTTAGGAATTTTTGAGAACCGTTTAGGATTTGGTGAAAAATGGTTTCTAGACTTATGGTATCCTCTCTTCAGGAGGTTTTATCCATGAACTATATCATCATCCAAAAAGATAAAGAAATTTTCAAATTAAACATAAAGGATATCTACTACATCCAAACGCATCCAAGTAAAGCCCATACCGTGCAGATTGTTACAGAAGACGCTAGCTTTGATCTGTTTCAAAATTTAAGCAAGCTTGAGAAACAATATGGGGAAACTTTAATGAGATGTCATCGAAATTTTCTGGTTAACCTTGAACGAGTAAAATCCATGGAACTCCAATCAAAGACTCTTTTTCTTGGAGAAGAAGGACGATATGCTGTTCAGTATTCCAGGCGTCGTTATAGAGAAATTCGCCAAAAATGGTTGAAACAAGGAGAGTAAGAAGATGAGAATATTTGTTTTAGAAGATGATTTTTCCCAACAAGCAAGAATTGAAACGACGATTGAAAAACTTTTGAAAAAACAGAGTATCATTCCCAGGTCTTTTGAAGTCTTTGGGAAACCAGACCAACTACTGGCAGAAGTGTATGAGAAGGGGGCGCATCAGCTTTTCTTTTTGGACATTGAGATTCGAAACGAAGAGATGAAGGGGCTAGAAGTGGCTAGAAAGATTCGAGATCGGGATCCTTATGCCCTGATTGTCTTTGTGACGACTCACTCAGAGTTTATGCCCCTGTCCTTTCGCTACCAAGTTTCAGCCTTGGACTACATTGATAAGGCCCTTTCTGCAGAGGAGTTTGAATCTCGGATCGAGACAGCCCTCCTCTATGCCAATAGTCAAGATAGTAAAAGTTTGGCGGAAGATTGCTTTTACTTTAAATCAAAATTCGCCCAATTCCAGTATCCCTTTAAAGAGGTTTACTATCTCGAAACGTCTCCAAGACCCCATCGTGTTATTCTCTATACCAAGACGGACAGGCTGGAATTTACGGCGAGTTTAGAGGAGGTTTTCAAGCAGGAGCCCCGTCTCTTGCAGTGCCATCGCTCTTTTCTAGTCAATCCAACTAATGTAGTTCGTTTGGATAAGAAAGAGAAACTCCTTTTCTTTCCTAATGGTGGAAGCTGTATGATAGCGCGTTATAAGGTCAGGGAAGTATCTGAGGCTATCAATAACTTGCATTGAGTTAGGAGAACTTATGTATAATATTTGGATTATATTGTATACACTTGTTACTCAGGGACTAGAAATTGTCATTTTCTTTAAGGTGGATGGAATTGGTCTTACTTTTGAGAGAATTTTTAAGGCCTTTCTTTTTAAGATACTATTGGCCTTTGTTTTTGTAATGATTAGCTATATAGTAGGAAATACTTACCTATCTTATTTTATGGAACCCTTGTACGGTATCGGCTTATCTTTCTTATTGTTAAGAGGGCTTCCTAAAAAACTCCTTTTCTTTTATGGTCTCTTTCCAATGATATTGGTGAATCTCTTTTATAGAGGTATTTCTTATTTTGTGCTTCCATTTTTGGGACAAGGGCAAGTATATAATGACTACTCATTTACTGGGTTATGTATAATAATTTTCAATTTCTTCATTTCTCTAGCCTTTTTGAAATGGTTAGACTATGATTTCACTAGCTTGAGAAAGGAGATTCTCGATAAAGGTTTTCAAAAGTCCCTGACTACGATTAACTGGATAATGGGGGGCTACTATCTAGTCATGGAAAATCTGTCTTTCTTTGAATATGAACAAAGTATTCAATCAAAGACTGTTCGCCATCTGATCCTAGTCTTTTACTTGCTCTTTTTTATGGGGATTATCAAGAAATTGGATAGCTATTTGAAGGACAAACTCCATGAGAGACTGAACCAAGAACAGGACTTGCGCTACAGAGATATGGAACGCTATAGTCGGCATATAGAGGAGCTTTACAAGGAAGTGCGGAGTTTTCGACATGACTACACCAACCTCTTGACCAGCTTACGTCTGGGCATTGAAGAGGAGGATATGGAGCAGATAAAAGAGGTCTACGACTCCGTCTTGAAGGACTCTAGCCAAAAATTGCAGGACAATAAATATGACCTGGGCAGATTGGTAAATGTTCGTGACCGTGCCCTCAAAAGTCTTCTAGCAGGGAAATTTCTAAAAGCCAGAGAAAAGGATATTGTCTTTAATGTCGAAGTTCCTGAAGAGATTCAAGTCGAGAGTATGAGTCTGCTTGATTTTCTGACTATTGTGTCTATCCTTTGTGACAATGCTATTGAAGCTAGTGCAGAGGCTAGTCAACCTCATGTCTCAATCGCCTTTATAAAAAATGGCGCACAGGAGACCTTTATCATTGAAAACTCCATCAAAGAAGAGGGTATAGATGTTTCTGAAATCTTCTCTTTTGGAGTTAGTTCTAAAGGGGAGGACCGAGGTGTTGGTCTCTATACCGTCATGAAGATTGTGGAAAGTTATCCCAATGCCAGTCTCAATACCACCTGTCAAGATCAAGTCTTTCGTCAGGTGCTTACTATGATACATACAGAATGATGAAAATAAGACCGAGAATTCTTGTTTCTCGGTCTGTATGGCTGAATAGTTAATCAAAGTAATTTTGAGTTACAGTAAATTGCTTGTATAAAATAATTTTCTCTATCATCAACCATCGGGAGAGGTTTCTAATTTTTGAAATTTAATTCTGCTATATCTACTTTTTATTTTTAGTTTTTAATAATCCTATTATAGATAGAGTTATTAAAATTATGGACATTAAACTGCTAAAACTAAATACTTTTGATGTTAATCCAATAGAAAATAGTAATATTCCATAAAAAATATTGGCTATATAATAAATCTTATTCTTCAAGATTACTTGCCTCCGAATATAGATTTTTGCTGTGTTACAAATGTGACAAGTTTAGTATAGCACTATTTTTAAATAAATTTTCATCCAAATCTTGAATAGTTATCGAAACATCTTGAATTGAACAAAAAACTTTCTCCTTACCAAAATAACGATACCATTCAGAATAATAAGCTTACCATTCTTGTCTTCAATAAAAAATCAGTATTTGAAGAAAACTAGGAAACTAGTCATAGACGGTACTGCTATACGGCGAGATGGTGTTGCAGTAGTTTGAAGAATATTTCTTGGGTTCGAAATAAAATACTATAGTTTGTGAGGTATCCTATATGAATAATAAATCATATTTTATAGCTTGTTCTCTACTAATTATCCTTTCAAATCTTCTCATGTTTTCTCTAGTCAATGAGGGAGAAACTATAGGAGCTAATCTGATTATAATTGTTGCAACCTGTGTCTTGCTGCCAGCCTTTTTACATGCAGTTGAAAATCAGCAGACATCATTGGTTAGGGCAGAATCCATACTCCTCATTCAGATGGCAGTGATGTCCTTAGTCCGTCTCATCAGCCAAATAGAGAGGACACCTGAAATCATACATACAGGCCTCACCCTTCTAGTTTTAGCAAGCTGGGTAGTCTTTATCGTCCTAGCTATCATGAGAATGTATCAAAAGAAAGGGAAGTAAGGATGGGTGCATTTTGATTGGTTATGGTTTATTAGGGCAAGCATATTTTTCGTGTTTGCTTTTTTCTACAATTTAGGAGGTTTCGATGACCATTTATGATTTGGGGGAATTACTGTCAAAAGGAGTGCTATACTAGCAGTGTAAAGGTTCTTGCTCAACAAATATTTAGGAGGAAGTCTTATGAAGAAAAAAATACTTGTCATTTTCATCTTGTATCTAATCATGTCTCCGCTTGGGGAGAGTAATTGGTATCATTTATTTTATACCATAGCCTATCTGATTGCAGTTATAATCTATTTTGCTTTAATGAAAAAGAAAGGAGCAAAGAAATGAAAACTATTCTTGCTAAAAAACGGAACATCTTCCTTGCGAGATTGTTCCTAGGTCAGTTGCCCTTGCTTGTCTCTACTTATCTATTTCTATCTCGTCAGTTTTTAAATTTTTCCTTAGTTTTCCAATTTCTTTTAGTGGTTATTAACTTAGCTTCCATTTTGGTCACTGTTTACCTCACTAGGGAGATGAGGATAAGAGAGTTTGAAGATGATGATTTGGTTAGTCCTAGAACCAACCAACTTATGTTCATCGGATTGACATGCTTTATGTCTATTATTTGTTTGTATAGAGGTATGACAGCAGTCGAATCCTATCAGCAACTGATTGGCTATATTGGTGCTGTTCTCTGCTTGATTATCATGCTTCTGCTCATTTGGGGTTTGAAGTATTATAAAAAGTAGGGGCTAATGCAGTTTTTGCAATTTAAGATGTCTCGATGACCATTCAAGATTTGGATGCAAAACCTAAAAAAGCAGTGCTATACTAAAAATTACAAGGATACCAATACTAAACTGAAATAAAGGAGTGATTCTTATGGCGAAAAAAATAATTACGATTGTCATCTTGTATGTAATCATGCAAATCTGTCTTTATCCGCTTAGAGGAAATGAGTGGTATTATGTAATGAATGCACTAGCATACTTTGCTTCGGTTTATATTTTCGTTCAGTTCAATAAAAAATGGAGAAAAAGCCACTTTGAATCTTGAAAATAGAAGTTTTATAGGTCTAGAATGGATCATTTTCTATTATCTATTTGGAGGTTTGGTGCTGGGCTTTGCTTATAAAAAGACTCAAAATCTATCGGTGCCTATTTTAGTCCATATTTGTTACAATTGTTTATCATTCTTCTAGTAGTTGACAATGGTTAAATTTACAAAGGCAGATCAAGCATGGTCAGTTAGCATCATAGTGACTATAGAACTGACCTAGTAGATGTGAAATCAATAGATGGAGGAATCCTATGAAAAAGTATGTGTATTTTTTTAGATTGCTTTGCCCGAGTTGTAGTGATATTGATATCGCTTGTTCTTTGTATAAGAGTACTCATGATTTCTAATGAACTCTGGAGAAATGTTCTTGTACTGGTAAGTACTCCTGTTACGATCTATAGTCTGGTAAGACATAGACCAGGTAAGAAGAACATAAAAATCCCGCAAGAGTCCTGAAAGATTAAAAAGATGCAAGCAAAATATAAAAATCAAATAGTAGAAGTTTGGGAAATTGATAAAGATACTCCTAAACCAGATTGGGTAGAAGACGCCTTGCAAAAGAATTACATAGTATGGCTAGACAATCATGTCCGAATTTTAATGGCAGGACTTCAGTCTTCTCTTGTAACCAATCTCAAAATTGGTCTAGTCGGAACAGCAGGAGGAGGTTTTGCTGGTTATAGTATGTATGTCCTTGGCTATCCAGGAGATTATCTTGACCTCACAAATCATCGAGTGGTATCTGCCAAGGCTTTTCATCGAGACTATCAAGTATTATAAAATGATTAGGTAGAAAAAGATGATGGTCTATCATTTTGAAAAGAATTGACTGCCTAGATGATGAAAAATATAAAGTTTTTAGCAGCAACAAAAGTACACAAGGGTAGATGTATTAGCTTATCAAAGTCATGGTGATAGCTACCGAGACTGAATATGGAGAATTAAATGATAATTGTTGATAGTTACGATAGCAAAGTTATGAGGGAGCTTCTATGAAAAAATATTCTATTCTTTTCAAAACAAGTGCAGTCCTTTGTTATTTATTTTTGTTTTTCGGATTGTTTTGGACTACCCAATTTTGGAGAAATTATTGGGAGTTCTCGTCTTGGGTAGGAAATGTTATCTGGATTCGAAACATCATCAGTGTTCTCTTTATCGGCCTTATGGTTTGGATTTTGATCAGGTCGGGTCATGCTTATCTCTTTCGTATCCCTAGGAAAAAGTGGTTGAGTTATTCTGTTCTGACGATGTTAGCCGCTGTCGTTCTTATAAGCTTTAACTATCTGACCGCTAAACATGTTCAGGGGACAAACGAAGGTTGGAATTTATTTATTGTCTATAGTGAGACCAATTTTTCGGAGTTTGGTGTTTATCTAACCTTAATCGTACTAGGACCTCTGATGGAAGAATTGGTATGTAGGGGACTGCTTCAACATGCCTTCTTTAATAATTCAAGATGGGGACTGGATATTCTATTTCCGTCGATTTTGTTCGCCTTACCTCATTTTTCAAGCTTTCCTAGTCTACTAGACCTTCTGGTTTATACAGCAGTTGGGTGTATATTTGGTTATTTGACACGCTATACCAAGACTATCTATCCTTCTTATACGATTCATATCATCAATAATATCATCGCAAACTTACCATTTTTGCTCACTTTTCTACATAGGGTCTTGGGGTAAAAAAACAAAGTATTGCTTTTTAGCCATAGAGGAGGTCATCATGTATAAACACTTATTTTTCCTAGATTCAAAAACTTTAGACTGGTTGACACCCTATATTCTGGTCTTGGCTTCTGACACCATTGCCTTTAATGTTTTTGTGCTAACCTTTGTATCTGTGGTGGTCTTTTATTTCCTGAGTCCCATGTTAGCTTTAATTGCTATATTCTTAGGAGCTGGTTATGTGGTCGGATTTTGGTTACTAAAATGGTTTGTTTTGGAAAGACTGGAGCTAAAGGATGACGCGTAGGAAGTTTGTTTGGTGAGGAGGATAATTTTATGGAGTTTTTTAATAAATTTCATGCCTTTTGTTTTGGATTTTTAGTACTAATAATCGTAATTACAGTTCCTTATACGATTAACCATGGGGATTTTTTTCAAAATGAACCTGCACTGATTATTGTAAGTCTTCTTGTAACCTCGATGAGTGTTGCTTATGCTAGACAGTTTGAAATGATTTCTTTTGGGATGTTAAGCAAGAAACAACTCTTGCTCTTCATTGGAACTTTTCTTCTAAGTGTGCTTGAGACGCTAGTTTATATTCGTTTCTTCGCTGTTTCTTCTGGCGCAGGAGCTCAACACTTGGCGGAAGTCAGCAGAGGAATTTCCCTGTCTTTGATTTTGACTACCTCAGTTTTTGGACCCATCCAGGAGGAACTCATTTTTAGAGGACTTCTTCAGGGGGCGGTTTTTGATAATTCGTGGTTAGGGCTTGTTCTAACTTCTTCTCTCTTTTCTTTCATGCATGGACCTTCTAATGTCCCTTCGTTTATTTTTTATCTACTTGGGGGCTTGTTGCTAGGCTTTGCTTATAAAAAGAGCCAAAATCTATGGGTTTCTACTCTAGTCCACATGTTTTACAACAGTTGGCCACTCTTATATTATTTATAAAAATCATGAACGGTAAGTAGGAGATTGTGCTTACCTTTTTCTTTCTATAATGATAGCCCACACCATCCCAGAGGCTTTTCTTTGAGAATCGGGTGTGGAGCGGTTGACGAATAGGCTAAAAACTAGTAGAATAGTAAGGAAACTTTATACGGAGGAAAGAAATGGACTTGGGTGATATTGAGCTAACGCTGACCCCTATACCTGGGAAAAGCGGGAAAGCTTATATGGGAAGCTACCCTAATGGGAAGCGCGTCTTTATTAAAATGAACACCTCTCCAATCCTACCTGGTTTAGCCAAGGAACAAATCGCTCCTCAATTATTATGGACTCGCCGTTTATCGGATGGGCGTGATATGTGTGCCCAAGAATGGTTGAATGGTAAAATTTTGACCCCTTATGATATGAATCGCAAGCAGATTATCAATATTTTGAGCCGCTTGCATCGTTCGCGTCCTTTGATGACGCAATTGACTCGTTTGGGCTATTCTTTAGAAACACCTTTTGACTTGCTTCAGGCTTGGTTAAAAGATGCTCCAGAATCCTTGAAGAACAATCAATATCTAAGAATGGTAGTAGAGGATTTGCGAGGAAGTTTGCCAAACTTTAGGGAAGATTATGCAACGATCGTTCATGGAGATGTACGACATAGTAATTGGATTGAGACAGAGAGCGGTCTTGTTTATTTAGTGGATTGGGATTCCGTTCGTTTAACGGATCGCATGTTTGATGTGGCGCATATGCTATGTCACTATATTCCAGACTATCAGTGGAAAGAGTGGTTGACTTATTACGGTTACAAATACAACCAAACAGTCATCAACAAACTATTTTGGTATGCTCAGTTATCCTTCTTGAGCCAGATTGCCAAATATTATACAAATGAAGATCTAGAAAATGTCAATCGGGAGATTTATGCCTTGCGTATCTTCCGTGACAAGTATGGAAAGAAGAGATGAGAGTTAGAAATCGTAAAGGGGCAACAGAATTACTAGAGGCTAATCCTCAGTATGTTGTCTTAAATCCTTTAGAAGCCAAAGGAAAATGGCGAGACCTCTTTGGAAATGACAATCCTATCCATGTTGAGGTTGGTAGTGGTAAGGGTGCTTTTGTGACAGGTATGGCCAAGCAAAACCCTAATATCAACTATATCGGGATTGACATTCAAAAGTCCGTTTTGAGTTATGCCTTGGACAAGGTTTTGGAAGTCGCTGTACCCAATATCAAGTTGTTGTGGGTTGATGGTTCAGATTTGACTGACTACTTTGAAGATGGTGAGATTGATCGCTTGTATCTGAATTTTTCAGATCCATGGCCTAAAAAGCGCCACGAAAAACGTCGTTTAACCTATAAGAGTTTCTTGGATACCTTCAAGCGTATCTTGCCTGAACACGGTGAGATTCATTTCAAAACGGATAACCGTGGCTTGTTTGAATATAGCCTAGTGAGCTTTTCTCAGTATGGCATGAAAATCAACGGTGTCTGGCTAGACTTACATGCCAGCGATTTTGAAGGCAATGTCATGACAGAATATGAGCAAAAATTCTCTAACAAGGGGCAAGTTATCTACCGAGTTGAAGCTCAATTTTAATGTAAAAAATATATCAATCAAAAACTCTATCATAACCAAAAAGTTAGATATATAATTTTATCAAGGGTTTAGTTCGGTACATAGAGCTAAGCCTTTTTAGTTTGATGTTAGTTCATTGGAGATTTTGGTAAGTGTATACTTGCAACCGGATAAGTGGTATAATGAAGGTGTTATGAGAAGAAGAATAAAACCGATTGTAGTCTATCTTTTCTTTTTCCTTGTGATAGGTGGTTTGATTTTTTCCGACCATCAATATCATAGACAAGTGGAGTCGCAAGTAGAAAAAACTGAGAAAGCTACTCAAACTAGTGAAACAGAGAAGAATAAGGTTATTGAAGAAAGATTAGTCTCGATGACTTTGGAAGAAAAAGTAGGCCAGTTGTTCTGGGCTAGGGTTCCTTCTAGTCATCAGCTAGAAGACCTTCAGTCCTATCATTTTGGAGGTTATCTCTTGTTTGGGAGAGATTTTCAAGGACAAACCCTAGAGGATATGAAGGTTTTGACAGATCGCTACCAAGCTGCTTCAAAGATTCCTTTATTGATTGGTTCAGATGAAGAAGGCGGAACCGTGACTCGTATCAGTTCGATTTTAGAGACTCCTTTCCAATCTCCTTTGGAACTTTATCAAAAGGGTGGGATGGAGGCAATACGTTCTGATACTAGGCAGAAGGCAGAGCTACTAAAATCTGTTGGCATCAATGCTGGACTCTTTCCAGTTGCAGATCTTGCCAGCAATCCATCAGCCTTCATCTATGATCGAACCATTGGACAAGATGCCCAAACGACTGCAAGTTATGTTAAGGAGGTTGTAGAAGAACTTGGAAAGACTAAGGTTGGGTCAACCTTGAAGCATTTTCCTGGATATGGTGATAATGGAGATAGCCATACTGCTATTATCCAAGACAACCGTTCTCTGGATGAATTAAGACAAGCAGATTTTCTCCCCTTTCAAGCTGGCATAGATGCAGGTGCGGATAGTGTTTTGGTTTCGCACAATATTCTATCCAAGATTGATACTGTTCCGTCATCGATCTCACCAAAAATCAATGATATTCTTCGCAAGGAACTCCACTTCAATGGAGTTATTATGACGGATGATCTCGATATGGCAGGATTGGCTGATTTTGTCAATCAGGATGAAGCTGCCCTTCAAGCAATTTTAGCGGGTAATGATTTGATTTTAGGATCTTCGTACCAAACTCAGATTCCCTATTTATTAAAGAAAGTCTCCTCAGGAGAGCTGACAGAAGAGCGTATTGATGAGTCTGTGAGACGCATTTTATCATGGAAATATGATTTGGGGTTATTAGGAATTTCACAGTCAAAAGAGGTGAAAGATTGAAAAGGATCTGTTGTTTTGATGAGGGTGGTTGATTTGTAAGGAATTCAGATTGCTCGGTGGGGACACTCTCGTCTCTCCATAATAGATTCTTTTCTGGAAAATCGTGCAGAATTTTAAGAAAAAGCTTAAAATCAAGCCTTCTGAGTGCTTATACTTTACATAAGTAGTCAAAAGTGCTATACTGTAAGTAAGAATATGAGAAAGTGAGGCGGGGAAATATCTTCGCCTCTTGCTTATGAGGAGGTGGACGCAATCGCAACTATCGTAGAATTAGTCAGAGAAGTCGTAGAACCTGTCATTGAAGCTCCCTTTGAACTCGTTGATATCGAGTACGGAAAGATTGGCAGTGACATGATTCTTAGTATTTTTGTAGATAAACCAGAGGGAATTACCTTGAACGACACAGCGGACTTGACAGAGATTATCAGTCCTGTCCTAGATACTATCAAGCCAGATCCCTTCCCTGAACAATATTTCCTAGAAATCACCAGCCCAGGCTTGGAACGTCCTTTGAAAACCAAGGAAGCGGTCGCTGGAGCAGTCGGGAAATACATCCATGTTGGTCTTTACCAAGCTATCGATAAGCAAAAGGTCTTTGAAGGAAACTTGCTAGCCTTTGAAGAGGATGAGTTGACTATGGAATATATGGACAAGACACGTAAGAAAACGGTCCAAATCCCATACAGTTTGGTGTCAAAAGCACGTTTAGCAGTAAAATTATAGTAAAAGAAAGGAAGCTTTTGAAGATTCAAAAGTGAATAGAAGATGAGTAAAGAAATGCTAGAGGCCTTCCGCATTTTGGAAGAAGACAAGGGAATCAAAAAAGAAGACATCATTGATGCAGTGGTGGAATCACTTCGCTCAGCTTATCGCAGACGTTATGGTCAATCAGACAGCGTAGCCATTGATTTCAACGAAAAGACAGGTGACTTTACAGTTTATACTGTCCGTGAAGTTGTTGATGAAGTATTTGATAGCCGTTTGGAAATCAGTTTAAAAGATGCTCTTGCCATTAACTCAGCTTACGAGCTTGGGGACAAGATTAAATTTGAAGAAGCACCAGGTGAGTTTGGTCGTGTAGCAGCTCAATCTGCCAAACAAACTATCATGGAAAAAATGCGTAAGCAAACACGTGCCATTACCTACAATACTTACAAAGAGCATGAGCAAGAAATCATGTCTGGTACGGTAGAACGTTTTGACAATCGCTTTATCTATGTCAACCTTGGCAGCATCGAAGCTCAATTGTCAAAACAAGACCAAATCCCTGGAGAAGTTTTTGCTTCTCATGATCGTATCGAAGTTTATGTCTACAAGGTTGAAGACAATCCTCGCGGAGTGAACGTCTTTGTAAGCCGTAGCCATCCAGAAATGATCAAACGATTGATGGAGCAAGAAATTCCAGAAGTCTATGACGGAACTGTTGAAATCATGAGTGTTGCTCGTGAAGCTGGTGACCGTACTAAAGTTGCCGTTCGCAGTCACAATCCAAACGTGGACGCCATTGGTACAATCGTTGGACGTGGTGGAGCTAACATTAAGAAAATCACTAGCAAATTCCACCCAGCTCGCTACGATGCCAAGAGCGATCGTATGGTGCCAATCGAAGAAAACATCGACGTTATCGAATGGGTTGCTGATCCAGCTGAATTTATCTACAACGCTATCGCTCCTGCTGAAGTTGACCAAGTTATCTTTGATGAAAACGACAGCAAGCGTGCCTTGGTCGTTGTGCCAGATAACAAGCTTTCTCTTGCCATCGGTCGCCGTGGACAAAACGTTCGCTTGGCAGCTCATTTGACAGGATATCGTATCGATATCAAGTCTGCAAGTGAGTTTGAAGCCATGGAAGCAGCAGAACAAGCTGACCAGGTAGAAACAGACGAATTGGTCGAAGAATAAGAGCTGATTAGAGGAGGGAAGGATGAAAACTAGAAAAATCCCTTTGCGCAAGTCTGTTGTTTCTAATGAAGTGATTGATAAGCGAGATTTACTCCGTATTGTCAAGAACAAAGAAGGACAGGTCTTTATCGACCCAACAGGCAAGGCTAATGGTCGTGGCGCTTATATCAAGCTAGACAATGCAGAAGCCCTTGAGGCCAAAAAGAAAAAAGTCTTTAACCGTAGCTTTAGTATGGAAGTTGAAGAAAGCTTTTATGACGAGTTGATTGCCTATGTCGATCACAAAGTGAAAAGAAGAGAGTTAGGACTTGAATAAGCAAAAAATTACCAATCTCTTGGGACTTGCTCAACGAGCAGGGAAAATCATCTCGGGTGAAGAAATGGTTGTCAAGGCCATTCAAGACCAGAAAGTAAAGCTGGTATTTCTCGCTCATGATGCCGCTCCCAACTTGACCAAGAAGATTCAGGATAAAAGTCATTATTATCAAGTAGAAGTTATTACCGTGTTTTCAACACTGGAATTAAGCATAGCAGTCGGAAAATCAAGAAAGGTTTTGGCTGTGACAGATGCTGGATTTACAAAGAAAATGAGGTCTCTTATGGAATAGAAGAGGAGGACATGATTTGTCTAAGAAAAGATTGTACGAAATCGCAAAAGAACTTGGAAAAGAAAGTAAGGAAGTTGTAGCGCGTGCAAAAGAGTTGGGCTTGGATGTGAAAAGTCACTCATCAAGTGTGGAAGAAGCTGTCGCTGCAAAAATCGCTGCCAGCTTTAAGTCTGCTGCTCCGAAAGTAGAAGCAAAACCTGCAGAACCAAAAGCAAGTACAGAAAAGAAAGCCGAAAAATCTGAGCCAGCTAAACCAGCTGTAGCTAAGGAAGAGGCAAAACCAGCAGCAGCGGTTGCCCCTAAAGAAGAAAGAGTGGCGCCAGTAAAACCGCAGAGTCGAAACTTTAAGGCTGAGCGTGAAGCACGTGCAAAAGAGCAGGCTGAACGACGCAAGCAAAATAAGGGCAATAACCGTGACCACCAACAAAATGGGAATCGTCAAAAAAATGATGACCGTAATGGTGGTAAACAAGGTCAAGGCAATCGCGACAATCGTCGCTTTAATGACCAAGCTAAGAAACAGCAAGGTCAGCAAAATCGTGGAAATGATCGCCGCAAGCAAGAGGACAAACGTCCAAATCAATCAGGCCCACGTGTTGACTTTAAAGCCCGTGCAGCTGCTCTAAAGGCAGAGCAAAATGCAGAATATGCTCGTTCAAGTGAGGAACGCTTCAAACAATCTCAAGCAGCTAAAGAAGCCTTGGCCCAAGCAAACAAACGCAAGGAACCTGAGGAAATCTTTGAAGAAGCTGCTAAATTGGCTGAACAAGTACAGCAAGTTCAACCAGTGGTTGAAGTAGCTCCTGCAGCTAAAGAACCTGTAGTGGATACACGTCGTAAGAAACAAGCCCGACCAGACAAAGAACGTGATGATTTCGATCACGAAGAAGATGGTCCTAGAAAACAACAAAAGAATCGAAGTAGTCAAAATCAAGTGAGAAATCAAAGAAATAGTAACTGGAACAACAACAAAAAGAATAAAAAAGGCAATAACAAAAATAACCGTAATCAGGCACCAAAACCTGTTACAGAGCGTAAGTTCCATGAATTGCCAACAGAATTTGAATATACAGATGGTATGACAGTTGCGGAAATCGCAAAACGTATCAAACGTGAACCAGCTGAGATTGTTAAGAAACTCTTCATGATGGGTGTGATGGCGACACAAAACCAGTCCTTGGACGGTGAAACAATCGAACTCCTCATGGTAGATTACGGTATTGATGCGAAACAAAAGGTTGAAGTCGACAATGCTGATATTGAACGTTTCTTTGCTGAAGAGGGTTATCTCAATGAAGATGAACTTGTAGAGCGTCCACCAGTTGTAACGATCATGGGACACGTTGACCATGGTAAAACAACCCTTTTGGATACCCTTCGTAATTCTCGTGTTGCAACAGGTGAAGCCGGAGGTATCACTCAGCATATCGGTGCCTATCAGATTGAGGAAAATGGTAAGAAGATTACCTTCCTTGATACACCAGGACACGCAGCCTTTACCTCTATGCGTGCGCGTGGTGCCTCTGTTACCGATATTACCATCTTGGTCGTAGCGGCAGATGACGGGGTAATGCCTCAAACTATCGAAGCCATCAACCACTCAAAAGCAGCTAATGTCCCAATCATCGTAGCTATCAATAAAATCGATAAACCAGGTGCCAACCCAGAACGTGTTATCGGTGAATTGGCTGAACATGGTGTTATGTCAACAGCTTGGGGTGGAGATTCTGAGTTTGTAGAAATCTCAGCCAAGTTCAACCAAAATATCGATGAACTCTTGGAAACTGTACTTCTTGTGGCTGAAATCCAAGAACTCAAAGCAGACCCAACAGTTCGCGCCATCGGTACTGTTATCGAAGCCCGTTTGGATAAAGGTAAAGGTGCGGTTGCAACCCTCCTTGTTCAACAAGGTACTTTGAACGTTCAAGATCCAATCGTTGTCGGAAATACTTTCGGACGTGTTCGTGCCATGACCAACGACCTTGGACGTCGTGTGAAGGTTGCAGGCCCATCAACACCAGTATCGATCACTGGTTTGAACGAAGCGCCAATGGCCGGTGACCACTTTGCCGTTTACGAGGATGAAAAATCTGCTCGTGCAGCTGGTGAAGAACGTGCTAAACGTGCTCTTATGAAGCAACGTCAAGCTACACAACGTGTCAGCCTTGAAAATCTCTTTGATACCCTTAAAGCAGGAGAACTCAAGTCAGTTAATGTCATCATCAAAGCCGACGTACAAGGTTCTGTTGAAGCTCTCTCTGCATCACTTCAAAAGATTGATGTGGAAGGCGTGAAAGTTACTATCGTCCATGCAGCTGTCGGTGCCATCAATGAATCTGACGTGACTCTTGCCGAGGCTTCAAATGCCTTTATCGTTGGTTTCAACGTGCGTCCTACACCACAAGCTCGTCAACAAGCAGAAGCTGACGATGTAGAAATCCGTCTCCACAGCATCATCTACAAGGTGATTGAAGAGATGGAAGAAGCCATGAAAGGGATGCTTGACCCAGAATTTAAAGAAAAAATTATTGGTGAAGCGATCATCCGCGAAACCTTCAAGGTATCTAAAGTGGGAACAATCGGAGGATTCATGGTTACCAGCGGTAAAGTTACCCGTGACTCTAAAGTCCGTGTTATCCGTGATGGTGTTGTTATTTACGATGGTGCTCTAGCTAGCTTGAAACACTATAAAGATGACGTTAAAGAAGTTACAAACGGCCGTGAAGGTGGTCTTATGATTGATGGCTACAATGATATCCAGATGGATGATGTGATTGAAGCCTATATCATGGAAGAAATCAAACGATAATAGAGAAACGATAGCCGATTTGACTCGTCGTCAACAGCGCCTTGATGAACCCGTAGTTCTATCTAAGGCTTGTTTCCTAGATTCAAATGGCTCTAGTTCCTCTATCTACTAGACAAAGCTAGGTCTGCTGGCCTAGCTTTTGGTTCAATTGAGAGAAAGGAAGAAGCATGGCAAATCATTTCCGTACGGATCGTGTGGGCATGGAGATCAAGCGCGAAGTCAATGAGATTTTGCAAAAGAAAGTCCGTGATCCACGTGTCCAAGGTGTGACTATCACTGATGTTCAGATGCTAGGTGACTTGTCTGTTGCTAAGGTCTACTACACTATTTTGAGTAACCTGGCTTCAGATAATCAAAAAGCTCAAGTCGGACTTGAAAAAGCAACTGGTACTATCAAACGTGAACTTGGTCGCAATTTGAAATTGTACAAAATTCCAGACTTAACTTTCGTCAAAGACGAATCCATCGAATATGGAAACAAGATTGACGAGATGCTACGCAATCTGGATAAACATTAAGAAAGAGGGGCAACCCTCTTTTTTGTGGCTATAAGTCGGTCATTGTCTAGTCAGATTATATAAATAGAAATTCAGAAAATAAAATAAATCTTGAAAATATCATTTATTCCATAAATATGATAAGATAAAGCTTGATACGAATGAAAAACGGAGATAGAGATGGCTAAAGAAGATGTGGCGATGCAAGTGTTGCAACAGGTAGTAAAACTTCCTGTCGTCAAAGTGAACCGGTCAAAATTTTTAATGGACAAATTCTCTAAGGAAGTGGCTTCAAAGGATATTCCTAGATTATTGGAAGAAGGGCCGACAGCTTTATTACCTCAGGAAACCTTAGATCGAGTGGCCAATGCCTGTATTAAAGATAATGTTTTGCTGGCAAGTGGAACATCCGTTTTAACAGGTCTACCTGGAGGTCTTGCTATGGCGGTTACTATACCAGCAGATGTAGCCCAGTTTTACGCATTTTCACTGAAACTAGCTCAGGAGATAGGCTATATTTACGGATACGATGATCTCTGGGCTTCGCGAAATGAGCTGAGCGAAGAAGCTAAAAATACCCTCTTGCTCTATCTGGGAGTGATGTTGGGAGTAAATGGTGCGGGCGCTCTACTTCGTTCTGGTGGTGTTACAGTTGCTAAGCAAGTGATGAAAATTGTAAATAAAAAGTCTTTGACAAAGACTCTTTGGTATCCAATTTTGGAAAAAGTTCTGAAAATCTTTGGAGTGAATCTGACCAAGGGAGGATTGGCTAAGGGGATGGGAAAAGTTATTCCTATCTTAGGTGGAGTCCTATCAGGTGGTTTAACTTTTGCGACCATGAAACCCATGGGAGAAAGATTGCAAAAAGAATTGTCCAAATTGATTAACTACGATGAAGCACAATATCAAAGAGATGTTGCCACTATCCGAAAAGAAGTGGAAATCATAGAAGGAGATTGACATGGGGATCATAACAGTACTGGCCAAAACCTACGGTAATTATCTTCTTACAAGGCAAGCTTTAAAAGTTGCAGAAACCATAAAAAAAGATGAAAACATAGTCGTTAGTTTGGGAAAATTAGTTCTCGTAGATAAGCTTATGGATACAGCTACTTGGTTAATGAAGCCGGAGGATAAAGAATGAAATCTTTTTGGAGACTCTTCACTCTTCTTTTTATAACACCAATTGTTGGTTTGATAAAAATTCTCTGGTTTCTAATCTCTTTCGCCTTCCAATTACTGTTCTATAAGATTCTTTTCAAGATCATAGATTGGTTTTTCAAACTTCTCTGATGATCATGGTAAGGATAAGACTTTGAGGTCTTACTAGGAAGAGTCTATATAATTAGAAATAATGAAGTTATACGAAATAAACTAGCAAGTCTTCTACTGCTAGTTTTTTAATCTTTGCCCTTGTGGTATAATAAAAAAGAAAAAACTGTTAGAGAATATGATGGAGGTTATGATGGACAATATCATTGATGTATCTATTCCTGTTGCGGAAGTGGTGGATAAACATCCAGAAGTTTTAGATATCCTAGTAGAACTCGGTTTTAAACCTCTTGCAAATCCTTTGATGCGAAATACAGTCGGACGAAAAGTATCGCTCAAACAGGGGTCTAAGCTGGAGGGAACTCCTATGGATAAGATTGTGCGCACACTTGAAGCAAATGGTTACGAAGTGATTGGAATAGACTAATGGCAGATGAACGTATTCATATCCTACGGGATATTTTATTAGAATTGCATAATGGAGCCTCCCCTGAATCCGTTCAGGAACGCTTTGATGCAACCTTTACAGGTGTATCAGCTATCGAGATTTCTCTCATGGAGCACGAGTTGATGAACTCTGACTCAGGTGTGACATTTGAAGACGTCATGGAGCTCTGTGATGTCCATGCCAATCTCTTTAAGAATGCTGTTAAGGGTGTCGAAGTTGAAGATACAGAGCATCCAGGTCATCCTGTGCGTGTTTTTAAGGATGAAAATCTAGCTCTCCGTGCTGCCTTGATTCGTGTTCGAAGATTGTTAGACACATATGAGTCTATGGAAGACGAGGAAATGCTTGCAGAGATGCGCAAGGGTTTGGTGCGTCAGATGGGGCTTGTTGGTCAATTTGATATCCACTACCAGCGCAAGGAAGAACTCTTCTTTCCTATCATGGAGCGTTATGGACATGATTCGCCTCCAAAAGTCATGTGGGGAGTCGATGACCAGATTAGGGAACTCTATCAAAAAGCCTTGGGGACAGTTAGGTCACTACCAGAAGCATCCATTAGTATTGTAAAGGCAGATTTTGAGGCTTTTGCGACTGAATTTGAGAGTATGATTTTCAAGGAAGAGTCCATTCTTCTCATGATTCTGCTCGAATCCTTCACCCAGGATGACTGGATTCAGATTGCTGAGGAAAGTGATGCCTATGGATATGCTATTATCCGTCCGTCTGAGAAATGGGTTCCTGAGCGTCAAAGTTTTGTTGAGGAGAAAAGTGTAGAAGAACCAAGTCAGCCAGAAGCTGTAGATGGACAAGTTCAGCAAGTGATCGATACACCAGAAGGTCAGTTTACTATCACCTTTACACCAAAGGAAAAGGAAACGGTGCTAGATCGCAATAGCCAGCAGGCTTTTGGAAATGGCTATCTTTCAGTTGAACAAGCTAATCTTATCCTTAATCACCTTCCTATGGAGATTACCTTTGTTAATAAGGATGATATCTTCCAGTATTACAATGACAATACGTCAGCAGATGTGATGATTTTCAAGCGGACACCGTCTCAAGTTGGACGAAATGTCGAACTATGTCATCCACCCAAGTATTTGGATAAGGTAAAAACCATTATGCAAGGTCTTCGTGAAGGGAAAAAAGACAAGTACGAGATGTGGTTCAAGTCCGAGTCACGGGGCAAGTTTGTCCATATCACTTATGCTGCTGTACACGATGAGACAGGGAAATTTCAAGGAGTCCTAGAATACGTTCAGGACATTCAACCATACCGTGAGATTGATACAGATTACTATCGCGAAATAGAATAAGGAGAGACAATGAGTTACGAACAAGAATTTATGAAGGAATTTGAAGCCTGGGTTAATACCCAAATCATGATTAATGATATGGCGCTCAAGGAAAGCCAAAAGGTCTATGAAGAAGATCAAGATGAGCGTGCTAAAGATGCCATGATTCGCTATGAAAGCCGCTTAGATGCCTACCAGTTCTTGCTAGGCAAGTTTGAAAATTTCAAGGCAGGCAAGGGTTTTCATGAATTGCCAGAGGATTTGTTTGGTGAGAGATATTATTAAGAGCTATAAAAAAAGTGTGGTCTATAAACCGCACTTTTTACATATGATGGGTATGCTTGGTAATCCATTGTTCTGTTTTTATTTTTAACCAAAATGAATAGATTTCAAGAGTGATAATCGTCAGTAAGAACCATTTGATCCAATTTCCAAATAACTGGGCACCAGTTCCATCAAAATATAAACGTTGATCATCGATGACAGTATGTCTGACTTTCCAACCTTGCATAAAACAAACGGCCCAAGGTGTGGCAATTTCTAGAGTTAAGGCGATGATGAAAAAAGCGACAATCGAGTGTCCAATAAAGCTGAGTAATCCACCGTCAAAATAACTTTCTTTGTTCATATAGAGTCTCCTTAGAATTTTATGGATAAGTAAATCATTACTTTGAGGTGTTGTACCATAGGAGGAGATAGGAGTCAATATTTCTTGAAATGAGGTACATATAGTTCAAACGAAAATAGCATTCACGATTTGTCCTACTTATCTTTTTGTGTTACAATGTTAGCATGAAAACGAAAAATATCATTAAAACAGGTTTGGCATTAGTAGGCCTCGGAGCACTTGCTTTTGGAGCTAAGAAAGTAGCTGATGACCATAAACTCATGAAAACGCAGGAAGAGTTGACCGCTATTGTGCGTGACTCCTTTTCAGAGATGGGTGAAATTGCGACACTCTATGTCCAAGTGTACGAAAGTAGCCTAGAACGTCTCATTGGTGGTGTCATTTTTGAAGATGGTCGTCACTATACCTTTGTCTATGAAGATGAAGATCTCATCTATGAGGAGGAAGTCTTATGATTTCTTCTAAGAGTATCGAAGAATTAGCAAATCTAGTAGAGCAGGATGGCAAGAAGGTCTTCCTTTTTGTTGCGGATTGGTGTGGCGATTGTCGTTATATCTACCCTGCCTTGCCAGAGATTGAAGAATCAAATCCAGAGTTTACCTTTATACGAGTAGACCGTGATGAGTACATGGACTTAGCCAAACTTTGGGATGTTTACGGGATTCCAAGTCTTGTTGTTTTAGACAAGGACAAGGAGATTGGACGCTTTGTCAATCGTGACCGTAAAACCAAAGAACAAATTAACGACTTTTTAGCAGGATTAAAATAGGAGAAAAGAAAGAATGATTTTTACATATAACAAAGAACATGTCGGTGATGTCCTTATGGTCATCGTGAAAAACAGTGGCGATGCTAAACTAGATGTTGAACGTAAAGGCAATGTGGCGCGTATTTTCCTAAAGGAAACAGGTGAAACTGTTGCTTGGAATATTTTTGAAGTTTCTAGCTTATTCGAAATTGAGGAACGTGGCCAAGTATTCTTGACAGACGATCAAGTAGCTCGTTTGAACCAAGAATTGCAAGCTCAAGATTTTACCGAAGAGATTATCAATGACAAGGAACCGAAATTTGTGGTTGGAGAAATTGTAGAGATGGTGGCACATCCAGATAGTGATCACTTGAACATCTGTCAAGTTGCTGTTGGAAATGATAAGACAGTGCAAATCGTGGCAGGTGCTCCAAATGCGCGTCTTGGTTTGAAAACCATTGTTGCTCTTCCTGGAGCCATGATGCCAAAAGGGAATCTCATTTTCCCAGGGGAACTTCGTGGTGAAAAGAGCTTTGGGATGATGTGCAGTCCTCGTGAACTTGCCTTACCAAATGCTCCACAAAAGCGTGGTGTCATTGAATTGTCAGAAGACCAAGTTGTCGGAACACCATTTGACCCAGCAAAACACTGGACAGCTTAAATTTGTTAAGTTAGATAGGAGAAAGTAAGATGGCAAAAAATGTTGTGATCACAGGTGCAACATCAGGTATTGGTGAAGCTATTGCGCGTGCCTATCTAGAAAAAGGTGAAAATATCGTTCTTACAGGGCGTCGAACAGAAAGACTCGAAACTCTTAAAACTGAGTTTGCAGAAGCTTTTCCAAATCAAAAAGTTTGGACCTTTCCCCTTGATGTGACCGATATGACAATGGTTAAGACTGTTTGTTCAGAAATTCTTGAAGCAGTAGGTTCGGTTGATATTTTAGTTAATAATGCTGGGCTGGCTCTCGGTTTAGCACCTTATCAGGACTATGAAGAGTTGGATATGTTGACCATGCTGGATACCAATGTCAAGGGTTTAATGGCAGTTACACGCTGTATTTTGCCTGCCATGGTATCAGCTAATCAAGGCCATATCATCAATATGGGATCTACTGCAGGTATCTACGCCTATGCTGGTGCAGCAGTCTATTCAGCAACCAAGGCTGCAGTTAAAACTTTTTCAGACGGGCTTCGGATTGACACCATTGCGACTGATATCAAAGTGACCACTATTCAACCTGGTATTGTAGAAACTGATTTTTCAAAGGTCCGTTTTCATGGAGATGAGGCACGGGCTGCGACAGTCTATCAGGGATTTGAAGCCTTGCAGGCGCAAGATATCGCTGATACTGTAGTTTATGTGACCAGTCAACCACGACGTGTACAAATCACAGATATGACCATCATGGCCAATCAACAGGCAACTGGATTTATGATTCATAGAGATTAATATTATTTAAAAAAGTTACAAAGTTTGTAACTTTTTTTGAATTCCTTCGAATAGATAAGTAGGAGGATGAAAAAATGTATAATAAAATTATTCTTATTGGAAGAATTGTGGCAACACCAGAATTGCACAAAACCAACAATGACAAGTCCGTTGCACGAGCAACTATCGCAGTAAATCGTCGTTACAAAGACCAAAACGGGGAACGTGAAGCAGACTTCATCAATATTGTAGTCTGGGGCAAGCTTGCTGAAACCTTGGCGAGTTATGGAAGCAAAGGCAGTCTTATTTCTGTGGATGGGGAACTTCGTACCCGTAAGTTTGAGAAGAATGGCCAGACCAACTATGTAACAGAAGTTCTCTGTACGGGTTTCCAACTCTTAGAAAGCCGTGCCCAACGTGCTATACGTGAAAATAATGCAGGACAAGATTTGGTAGACCTGGTCTTGGAAGAGGAGGAACTTCCATTCTAAAATGAAAAGAGTTTGAGATTTTTCTCCAACTCTTTTTTTACTACAAATCAGACTTTTTTCTTGACTATTTTTGACCAAGTGATACAATAGAACTATGGTTTAGCACTCGTGTGTAAAGAGTGCTAATAATATGATTGTATTATGGAGGAAAACAGATGTTGAAACCATTAGGAGACCGTGTGGTCTTGAAAATTGAAGAAAAAGAACAAACTGTTGGAGGCTTTGTCCTCGCAAAATCAGCCCAAGAAGAAACGAAAACAGCTATAGTAGTGGCTACTGGACAAGGTGTTCGTACCTTGAGCGGTGAGTTAGTCTCTCCAAGTGTAAAAGCTGGAGATCATGTTTTAGTTGAAGCTCATGCAGGTATTGATGTTAAAGATGGGGATGAAAAATACCTCATCGTGGGTGAATCTAGTATCTTGGCAATCGTTGAAGAATAATAGGAGAAAGTAAGTATGGCAAAAGACATTAAATTTTCATCAGATGCTCGTTCAGCAATGGTTCGTGGCGTTGATATTCTAGCAGATACTGTTAAAGTAACTTTGGGACCTAAAGGTCGTAACGTTGTGCTTGAAAAATCATTTGGTTCTCCATTGATTACCAATGATGGTGTAACAATCGCTAAAGAAATCGAATTGGAAGACCATTTTGAAAATATGGGTGCCAAATTGGTATCAGAAGTAGCTTCTAAGACGAATGATATCGCTGGTGACGGGACAACTACTGCAACAGTCTTGACACAGGCGATCGTTCGTGAAGGAATCAAAAACGTTACAGCAGGAGCAAACCCAATTGGTATACGACGAGGGATTGAAGCAGCGGTTGCTGCAGCTGTTGAAGCCTTGAAGAACAATGCTATTCCAGTAGCCAATAAAGAAGCTATTGCTCAGGTCGCTGCAGTATCCTCTCGTTCTGAAAAAGTTGGTGAGTACATCTCTGAAGCCATGGAAAAAGTTGGCAAGGATGGAGTCATCACCATTGAAGAATCACGTGGTATGGAAACCGAGCTTGAAGTTGTAGAAGGAATGCAATTTGACCGTGGTTATCTATCACAGTACATGGTCACTGACAATGAAAAAATGGTCGCAGACCTAGAAAATCCATACATTTTAATTACTGACAAGAAAATTTCAAATATCCAAGAAATCTTGCCACTTCTAGAAAGTATTCTTCAAAGCAGTCGTCCACTCTTGATTATTGCAGACGATGTTGACGGTGAAGCTCTTCCAACTCTTGTTTTGAACAAAATTCGTGGAACCTTCAACGTAGTTGCTGTTAAGGCACCTGGATTTGGTGACCGTCGTAAGGCTATGCTGGAAGACATCGCGATTTTGACAGGCGGAACTGTTATTACAGAAGATCTTGGTCTTGAATTGAAAGATGCTACTATCGAAGCGCTTGGTCAAGCAGCTAAAGTGTCTGTTGATAAAGATAGTACAGTCATTGTAGAAGGTGCAGGTAATCCTGAAGCAATTGCTAACCGTGTTGCTGTCATCAAATCACAAATTGAAACAACAACTTCAGAATTTGACCGTGAAAAACTCCAAGAACGCTTGGCTAAGTTGTCAGGTGGGGTAGCAGTTATCAAGGTTGGTGCTGCAACAGAAACAGAATTGAAAGAAATGAAACTCCGTATCGAAGACGCCCTCAATGCGACTCGCGCAGCTGTTGAAGAAGGTATCGTTGCAGGTGGTGGTACTGCCCTTGTCAATGTTATCTCTGCTGTTGCGGCCTTGGAGTTAGAAGGTGATGAAGCAACAGGACGCAACATTGTTCTTCGTGCCTTGGAAGAACCTGTACGTCAAATCGCTTACAATGCAGGATATGAAGGTTCAATTGTTATTGATCGTTTGAAAAATGCAGAGCTTGGAACAGGATTCAATGCTGCAACAGGTGAATGGGTCAACATGATTGAAGCAGGAATTATCGATCCTGTTAAGGTTAGCCGTTCAGCCCTTCAGAACGCAGCTTCAGTAGCAAGCTTGATTCTAACAACAGAAGCAGTCGTAGCTAACAAACCAGAACCCGCTGCACCAGCGCCAGCTATGGATCCATCAATGATGGGTGGCTACTAAGAAATAAATAAAAACAGGTAGAATGAACTGAACCCCAAAAGTTAGACAGAAAAAATCTAACTTTTGGGGTATTTTTATTATGAAATTAACTTATGATGATAAAGTTCAGATCTATGAACTTAGAAAACAAGGATATAGCTTAGAGAAGCTTTCAAATATATTTGGGATAAACAATTCTAATATTAGGTACATGATTAAATTAATTGATCGTTATGGAATAGAGTTCGTCAAAAAAGGAAAAAATCGTTACTATTCTCCTGATTTAAAGCAAGAAATGATTAATAAAGTCTTACATGAAGGCTGGACTAAAGATAGAGTTTCTCTTGAATACGGCCTCCCAAGTCGTACTATACTTCTTAATTGGCTAGCACAATACAAGAAAAACGGGTATACTA
>NZ_JASHDM010000013.1:0-56251 GCF_047463655.1 Streptococcus infantis | reverse complement strand
GCAACTTTCTTCTATAATTACCTAACAAGTCATGAAAGGCATAATAATCATCCAGCCATAAACCTCCTTCTGGTAGGCGATGGCTAATCTCCCCTACTTCTTCGTAGGACATTCGGTCTAGGCGACGCTTTTGACTCTCTTGTTTTCTGACGCTATCAAGGATTCGATTCCGAAATTTTGTTTTAAAGTAGACGTAGAGTTTCTTTTCTTCTTCCACTAGTTCTGGATGGTGTTCTAGAAGTTCATGGAGACAGATCATGCCTTCTTGGTCCCAGTCTTCTTTTTCCCATAGATGAAGATAATAATCTTTTCGGCATCTATGAACAATTCCTTTTACCTTTGCATAATTCTTTTCAAGCATTTGCTTTCCCCCTTTCTCTGCTTGTAGTATAGCAGAGAAAGGAGGAAAGAGGGGCTGTCTTTCCTATCTTGTGTTTTTTCAAGTCTGTAATGTTATGGAAGTTGTAAATGCTGACAAGTGAGAGTGAAAAAAGACAAAGATTTGAATCCTTGTCTTTTAGCTTATAAACGTATTAGTGAAACAGATCTACAATGGTATCCCAAACTGTCTGGGCTTTTTCTTTAATCTTAGCATCTGAAATAGCTTTGCCTGCTTCATCGACCAGATTTTGTGCTCGTCCACGAATATCTGCTAATATATCATCCGACTGCGTACTAGTATCACTTGTAGTTTGTTTCCGTGTGTTTTCTGGTTCAATACCATTCAACTTATAGGCATTTTCAACTGTAAAGGTACTACCTGGTGTATAAGGAAGAATTGTTTCCGCCATACTTCTAAAAATGTGAGCAGCACCATTCGAAGTCGAACCTGCCAGATAATGATTTTCGTCCGTAGTCGGGAAACCAAGCCAATGACTTATCACCACATCAGGCGTATATCCGATAACCCACTGGTCACTTGTATATACTGGGTTAAAAGCTGCTTCAGTTGTACCAGTTTTCCCAGCCATAACATAGTCATCTGGCGAGGAGCTTATTCCTGTACCGTTTGTAAAAGTACCTAACATCATACTGGTCATTTTATCGGCTACTGACTTATCTATTATACGTTTTTGAGAATTTTTGTGAGTTGCAATGACTTGGCCACTCGCATTTTCAATACGAGTAATAAAATGCGCTTCAGGTATCAAACCTTCATTTGCAAACGCTGCATAAGCCTGCGCCATTTGTAGCGGACTTGTCTCCACCCCACCACCTAGAGCTACACCTAGCACACGATCAACATTCGTTAAATCAAGTCCGAATCTTTCACCTGATTCAAAAGCCTTATCGATACCAAGTTGCTTAACTGTCGCTACAGCAGGAAGATTTAGAGACTCGGCTAAGGCTTGATACATTGGAACTTCTGGTGATGTTTTGATCCCAGCGTAGTTGTCAACCTTATAGTCTCCATATTCCATGGTATGATTATCCAATTCTTTATTTAAAGCCCAACCCGCTTCGACTGCTGGTGTATAGACTACTAAAGGTTTAATCGTTGAACCTGGACTTCTTTTGGTCTGGGTTGCATAGTTAAAATTTCTGAAACCTGTCTTATCATCCCCTGCCACTCGACCAACAACTCCTCGAACTCCACCCGTTTTTGGCTCCAAAGCGACACTACCAGACTCTGCATGTGTCCCATCTTCAGCTGTCGGAAAGAGCGAAGTATTTTGATAGATAACCTGCATATTTGCTTGGTAATTTTGATCTAGCTCCGTATAAATTCGATAACCGTTATTAACGATTTCTTCCTCTGTTAGATTATACTTTTCAATAGCTTCATTAACAACTGCATCAAAATAGGAAGGATAACGGTAGTCTGATATTTTCCCTTCATAACTATCTTTCAATTGAGAAGCCATATCAACACTTGCTGCTTCTGCTTCCTTATTTTTATCAAGGTAACCTGCAGCCACCATATTTTGCAAGACAGTATCTCTTCGATTAGTTGAATGCTCAATAGAATTCAGAGGATTGTACAACTCTGGGCCTTTAAGCATACCTGCTAAAGTGGCGGCTTCATCAAGAGTTAATTCCGATGCTGAAACACCAAAGTACTTTTTACTAGCATCCTCAACACCCCAAACTCCATTACCAAAGTAGGCATTGTTCAAATACATGGTTAGAATTTCTTTTTTACTGTATTTTTTGGTTAATTCTAAAGCAAGAAAGAATTCTTTAGCCTTTCTCTGAACAGTTTGGTCTTGTGAAAGATAAGCATTTTTCGCTAACTGTTGGGTAATTGTAGAACCACCACCCGAGCGACCAGCTGTTAGGATTGCTAGGAAAAAGCGACCATAGTTAATTCCACTATTTTTATAGAAGCTTCTATCTTCTGTCGCAATAACAGCATTCTGCAAATCTTCACTAATTTCCGAGAGCTCAACATAGGTTCCTTTTTGGCCTGACAAGGCACCAGCCTCATTCTCTTCTCTATCAAAAATCACCGTTCGTGTTTTCAAAGCATTCTGCAAGTCTGTAACATTTGTCGATTTAGCCAAGGCAAATAGATAAACCCCAACAAACAAGCTTGCACTTAGTCCAAGAATTAGAAAGATTTTGGTCAGATGATAGCGACGCCAAAATTTTCGAATGGGTCCGACTTGCCCAACTTTCTTTCGCCCACCTCTTGACCGTCTTAAATTAGTCGAGGTATTTTCTTCATTATCAGCTTCGTCATTAGCTTCGTCGATTTCTATTTCTTCCATTTCAACTTCTTCTTTTTTAAATAAAGAAAGAAACTTTTCAAATAATGTATCTAATTTCATGCGTTTATTTTATCATCTTCCTCATAGGAAGACAAGAATTTAGCTAGTTTCTCTATCCAAATAATCTATTTTTTGTTACAATATCTGTATGAAATTTACCTTTGTTATCCCTGATTCTCTTCCTGAAATGACTGTCAAAGTCTTCTTGGAAGAACAACTACTCATTCCGAGAAAAATACGGCATTTCTTGAGAATTAAAAAGCACATTCTCATCAATCAAGAAGAAGTCCACTGGCATCAAACTGTCAAAGCTGGTGATGAATGCCAACTGATTTTCGATGAGGAGGATTATCCTACAAAAGAAATTGTTTTGGGGAATCCTAATCTTGTCCAAGAAGTCTACCAAGACCAACATTTGATTATCGTTAACAAACCTGAAGGTATGAAGACTCACGGCAATCAACCAGATGAGATTGCTCTTCTCAATCATGTCACCGCCTATGTAGGCCAGACTTGCTATGTCGTTCATAGACTAGACAAAGAAACAAGTGGACTCGTACTATTTGCTAAAAATCCATTTATACTGCCCATCCTCAATCGATTATTGGAGAAAAAAGAAATCTCCCGCGAATACTGGGCTCTGGTTGAGGGAAAAATAGGAACTAAAGAGCTTGTCTTTCGAGACAAAATCGGTCGCGATCGTCACGATCGTAGAAAACGGGTGGTGGATTTCAAAAATGGTCAATATGCTGAAACTCATGTAACTCGATTGAAACAATTTCAAAACAAAACTAGTCTCGTTCGTTGTCGATTAAAAACAGGACGTACTCATCAGATTCGAGTTCATCTATCTCACCACGTTCATCCAATCCTAGGAGACCCGCTCTACAACCCACACTCAAAAACTAAGAGACTAATGCTTCATGCATTTAAACTTTCCTTTGTCCATCCTCTGACCTTAAACAAATTAAGCTTTACTGCGCTATCAGATACATTTGAAAGAGAATTAAACCAAAATGGATGACACTTTCATCCATTTTTTCTTATAGATACCAAAAAAGCAAGACCAGTTGGCCTTGCTTTTATCAACTCAAGAATTATTTAGCGATTTTAGCGAAGTATTCAAGAGTACGTACAAGTTGTGCAGTGTATGACATTTCGTTGTCGTACCATGAAACAACTTTAACCAATTGTTTACCGTCAACGTCAAGAACTTTAGTTTGAGTTGCGTCAAACAATGATCCGTAAGACATACCTACAACATCTGAAGATACGATTGGATCTTCTGTGTAACCGTATGATTCATTGGCTACTGCTTTCATAGCTGCATTCACTTCATCAACAGTAACGTTCTTTTCAAGAACAACTACCAATTCAGTTACTGAACCAGTTGGTGTAGGAACGCGTTGTGCAGCTCCGTCAAGTTTACCGTTCAATTCTGGGATTACAAGACCGATAGCTTTAGCAGCACCAGTTGAGTTAGGTACGATGTTAGCAGCACCAGCGCGAGCACGACGGAGGTCACCTTTACGGTGTGGTCCGTCAAGAATCATTTGGTCACCAGTGTAAGCGTGGATAGTAGTCATCAATCCTTCAACAACACCGAAGTTATCTTGAAGAGCTTTAGCCATTGGAGCCAAGCAGTTTGTAGTACATGAAGCACCTGAGATAACTGTTTCAGTACCGTCAAGAACGTCGTGGTTAGTGTTAAATACAACTGTTTTAACATCTGATCCACCAGGAGCAGTGATAACAACTTTTTTAGCTCCACCTGGGTGCAAGTGTTTTTCAGCAGCTGCTTTAGTAGCAAAGAAACCAGTTGCTTCAAGAACGATTTCTACACCGTCGTTAGCCCAGTCAATTTGTTCTGGATCACGTTCAGCAGAAACTTTAACGAATTTACCGTTAACTTCAAATCCACCTTCTTTAACTTCCACAGTTCCGTCGAAACGACCTTGAGTTGTGTCATATTTCAACAAGTGTGCAAGCATAACTGGATCTGTAAGGTCGTTGATGCGAGTAACTTCAACACCTTCTACGTTTTGGATACGGCGGAAAGCAAGACGACCGATACGTCCGAAACCGTTAATACCAACTTTAACTACCATTAGTGATTTCCTCCTTATGAAAATCATGAAAATTTTATTGTGAAAAGAGTAACTTGAATCACTACAAATCACCTTTCAACATACCTATTATATAACTATTTGAGTTTAATTGCAAGCGCTGGCCTTGTTTTTCTGATAAGCTTTGGTAATATTTTCATTTCTTTACTTAGCCTCGCAGCCTACTCCAATTCTATGCATTTCTTAATAAAAATATATTCTCTAAGCATAAAAAACCGAGGTTTACCCTCGGTTTTGGCTGATAATCAATTATTTACGACGTCCTGGTCTTTCTTTGTAACCATAGTAAGCATCTTCGATGATTTCTTGCATATGGTCAACCATTGGAAGACGTGGGTTTGCAGGTGAACATTGGTCTTCATAAGCAAGGAAGGCTAATTCACGTGAATGTTCTTTCCATTCTTTTTCGTCAATACCTTGTGCTTTGAAGTTCATTTGGATACCTACGCGCTCTCCAAGTTCGTAGACAGCTTTTGCGTAAGATTCCACCCCTTCTTCTGGTGTAGAAGCTGGAAGTCCAAGCATACGAGCGATATCTTGATATTTCTCATCTGCACGGTAGTAGTTGTACTTAGGCCATGTAGCTGCCTTAGCCGGGCGAGTACCATTGTAACGGATAACGTATGGAAGCAAGATTGCATTTGTACGTCCGTGAACTGTGTGGAATTGCGCACCAATCTTGTGAGCCATTGAGTGAGAAATACCTAGGAAGGCATTGGCAAAGGCCATACCAGCGATTGTTGAAGCGTTATGCATTTTCTCACGTGAGTGGAAGTCTGCATTCTTAACTGAGCTTTCAAGGTTTTCGAATACAAGTTTGATTGCTTGAAGAGCAAGACCATCAGTGTAGTCGCTAGCCATTTGTGATACGTAAGCTTCAGTTGCGTGAGTCAATACGTCCATACCAGTATCTGCAGCAACAAATCCAGGAACTGTCAATACCAAAGCAGGGTCTACGATTGCCACAGTTGGTGTCAATGAGTAGTCAGCAATTGGGTATTTACGGTTGTTTGCTTTATCAGAGATAACGGCAAATGGAGTTACTTCAGATCCTGTACCAGATGTAGTTGGGATCGCGATGAATTTAGTTTTCTTACCAAGCAATGGGAATTTGAAGGCACGTTTACGGATATCCATGAATTTTTGTACAAGGTCACGGAAGTCCACTTCTGGTTGCTCGTAGAAGAGCCACATTACTTTTGCAGCATCCATTGGTGATCCACCACCAAGAGCGATGATTGTATCTGGTTTGAAAGAGCGCATAATCTCAGTACCACGTTCAACTGTAGTGATATCTGGATCTGGTTCTACATCTGCAAAGATTTGGTAAACAACCTTATTGCGACGAAGGTCAAGTTGTTCGATGATACGATCAAGGAAACCAAGCTCTACCATAGCGTGGTCAGTAACGATCATGACACGCTCAACGTCACGACATTTTTGAAGGTATTGAATTGAATCACGTTCAAAGTATGTTTTTGAAGGAAGTTTCATCCATTGCATGTTATTTCTCCGTCTTCCGACTTTTTTGATGTTCAAGAGGTTAATGGCGCTAACGTTATCCCCAACTGAGTTACGTCCGTAAGAACCACATCCGAGTGTCAATGATGGCAAGAAGGCATTGTAAACGTCCCCGATACCACCGAAAGTAGAAGGTGAGTTACAGATAACACGAATAGCTTTAACAGCTTTACCAAATTCTTTAGTCAATTCTTCATCAGCAGTATGGATGGCAGCTGAGTGTCCAAGACCGTTAAATTCAACCATTTGACGAGCTTTAGCAATACCATCTTCACGGCTTTCAGATTTCAAAACTGCGATAACTGGTGACAATTTTTCACGAGTCAATGGCTCGTTTTCACCAACTTCTTTACATTCTGCAGCAAGAATGTTTGTTCCTTCTGGAACAGTAAATCCTGCTTGTTCCGCAATCCAAGTTGCCGGTTTACCAACGATGTCAGCATTCAATTTTGCACCAGCACAGTTTTTGCTGTTTGCTTTCACGCCGAAGCAGAACTCTTCAAGAAGTGCTTTTTCTTTTTTGTTTACAAAATAAGTGTGGTAAGATTTGAACTCTGCTACAAATTCATCGTAAATTTCTTTATCAATGATAACCGCTTGTTCAGATGCACAGACCATACCATTATCAAATGATTTAGACATTACGATATCGTGAGCAGCTTGGCGGATGTTAGCTGATTTTTCAACATAAGCTGGAACGTTTCCGGCACCTACCCCAAGAGCTGGTTTACCACATGAATATGCAGCTTTAACCATGGCATTACCACCTGTTGCAAGGATTGTTGCAACACCTTCGTGGTTCATCAATGCGCTAGTTGCTTCCATAGATGGTTCAGTAATCCACTGTACACAGTTTTCAGGAGCACCTGCTTTAATCGCTGCATCACGAACGATTTGAGCTGCGTGAGCTGATGATTCTTGAGCTGATGGGTGGAATGCAAAGACAATAGGATTACGAGTCTTCAATGAAATCAACGCTTTAAAGATTGCTGTTGAAGTAGGGTTTGTTGTTGGAGTGATACCACAAACAACACCAACTGGTTCAGCGATAAGAGTCAATCCTGTTACATCATCTTCTTCGATAACACCAACTGTTTTAGTGTGGCGCATGTTGTTTACTACGTGCTCACAAGCAAATAGGTTTTTAGTTGCTTTATCTTCAAATACTCCACGTCCTGTTTCTTCAAAGGCATGTAAAGCCAATTCTCCGTGAGCATCAAGTGCTGCAACTGAAGCTTTTGCTACGATATAATCAACTTGATCTTGGTCAAGTTTACGCATTTCTTCAAGGGCAACTAAAGCTTTTTGCACCAAACCATCGACATGCTTTTCAGCAGCGAGTTTCTTTTCTTCTGGTGTTACAGTTTTTTTATCAGCCATATTTTCCTCCATAGCTTTCAAGGACTGTAAGTCCTTTGTTAATTTTTTCACAAGTTTATTATAACTCTTTTTTAAACGTTTGTAAACAGTTTCATAGACATTTCACAAACTTTTTTTATTTGTTTGTGAAAACAATTTCAAATATACCCACACATGCACTTTTTCACTTAAAGTTTGTGAATTATTCCATAAAAGTTTTATTTTTCACAAACTTAGTTGTAAAACAGTCTTGTAAGCCGTTTTTATTTCCATGTAAGCGCTTTCTGTTGTTCTGGAAGAATACCTCCTTCTAGGAGGAGGTTATTGTGCTTGTTGAAATAAACCTTGTTTGAAGTCCCCTTCATAGACTACTTCTTGTTCGGTAGTCAGTTTTCCTTTTCCTTCAGCTTGGCCATTTACAAAGTCTCCCTCATATACCCAACCTGCTTTAGCTTGGTAGGTACCTTTGCCATTGAAGGCACCATTGCTAAATTCTCCAGTATAGGTATCACCGTTTGAGAAGGTAACAGTGCCCTGACCATTCATCTTACCACGAACTAGGCTCCCGTCATAAATAATAGCATCGTTATCAAGCTTAAGAACGCCCTGTTTTGGAAGATTGGTCAGAAATACGAGACCTGCACAGACAACAATGACGATCACTGTCGCAATTTCTAAACGGGGACGTGTTAAATAGACACTATATTTTTCATAGAGTTTTTTTAAATTTTCCATGTTCACTCTCATTTTCTAAGCGACTTAACCAAGCCTGACAACCTGTTAAAACTCGGTCATAAGTTTCTTCAAAATCACCTGTATACCAGGGATCTGGAACGCTTTCAGATGCAAAAGGCTGTATCTTGTATTGTTGATCCTGTGGACACATCTGACGCAAATCAGCGAGATTAGACTCATCCATCCCAATGATATAGTCAAAATACTCAAAATCTTTTTTAGAAATTTGTTGGGAAGTTTTTGAAGTATCATAAGGACCGCCATGACTTCGAAAGATTCCTTGCGTTCCTTTGTGGATTGAATTACCGTGTTCCCAGGAAGAAGTCGCTCGACTTTGAATCTCATATTTATCGGTCAGGGATTTCATTACAAATTCCGCCATAGGACTACGACAAATATTGCCAAGGCAAACAAAAACAACTTTTTTCATCATTGTCCCTCATCTTCATAGAAAAAGGGGTATAAGATTAACCCCGTTTTATTCTTCAATAGCACTGCCTTCTTCGATAACTGCACCTTCAGGTGTGACAGCTTCTTTGACTGGCAAAACTGTTCTAATTGCACCTAATTCGAAAGTCAAGTATACTCCGTCTACATCAAGTACAATCGTTTTGTTTTCAGTATCAACTTCGTCAACTGTACCGTAGAGACCACCGATAGTGATGACTTCGTAGCCTTTTTGAAGTTTGTTGAGGCTCTCCATACGTTTTTCAGCTTGTTTTTTTTGAGAACGTTGCATGAAAAACATCAAGCCAAACATCAAAACAAGCATAATCAAGAATGTTAAATTCCCACCCATTATTTTTTCTCCTTTGTAATTCAGATAAAACTACTATATCAAATTTCACTTGTTTTTACAAGATTGCACCTTGATTTTAGGTCAATAAAAAACCAGAGCAAATGCCCTGATTTTTCTTATTTCAAGTTGTTTACAAGTTCTACTAAGTTTTCAACTGTAAATCCATATTCTGCTAAAACTTTTGGTGCTGGTGCAGACGCTCCAAAGGTATCAATACCAAGAACTGCTCCATCAAGACCAACGTATTTATACCAGTTTTGAGTTGCTCCCATTTCGACTGCTACACGGCGACGAACTGCATTTGGTAAGATTTCTTCTTTGTAGGCTGCATCTTGTGCATCAAATACATCTGTAGATGGCATGCTGACTACGCGCACCTTACCACCTTGACTTGCCAATTCTTTAGCGGCTGCAACAGCAAGATTAACCTCTGAACCAGTCGCAATCAAGATAGTGTCGAAGTCTGCTGCATTTTCATAAACGACATAAGCACCTTTCGCAACCTTGTCAAAGTCTGTTCCTTCCTCAACAGTCAAGTTTTGACGAGTCAAGACAAGAACAGTTGGTGTTTTCTCACTTTTGACTGCTTGATACCAAGCTGCTTGTGTTTCACGTGCATCAGCAGGACGGAAAACATTGAGGTTTGGAATCGCACGAAGACCTGCCAAGTGCTCAATCGGTTCATGAGTTGGTCCATCTTCACCAACTGCGATTGAATCGTGAGTGAAGACATAAGTCACTGGAAGACCTTGTAAGGCTGACAAACGAACTGCTGCTTTAAGGTAGTCTGAGAATACGAAGAAAGTTCCACCATAAACTCGAAGTCCCCCGTGAAGAGCCATTCCGTTCAAGACAGTACCCATTGCAAATTCACGAACACCAAATTGGATGTTACGATTTAAGCGATTTGCATCGTCCTGAAGTCCGTCAGTTTTGATGTAAGTCATATTTGAATGAGCAAGGTCAGCTGATCCGCCAAGGAAGGTTGGTAACTTAGCTGCCACTACATTCAAGGCATCTTGGCTTGAATTACGAGTTGCTTGAGAGAAGCCATTTTCTAAAGCTGGGAAGTCTGCTGGAGTCACTTCAACTGGATCATGTCCATCAATAATGGCTTCTACTTCTGCTGCCAGTTCTGGATGAGCTTCTTTATAATCAGCAACTAATTTTACCCAAGCTTCATAAGCTGATGCGCCACGGTCCGCAACATTTTCCTTGAAATCAGCATAAACTTGTTCTGGGATTTCAAATGGCTCATAGTCCCAACCGAGGGCTTGGCGAGTTGCTGCAGTTTCATCTGCTCCAAGAGGGGCACCGTGTACAGCATTAGTTCCTTGTTTGTTTGGAGAACCATATCCAATAACCGTCTTCACTTCAATCAAAGATGGTTTGCCTGAAGCCTTAGCTGTTTCGATAGCAGCATGAATAGCTTCAAGGTCTGTTCCATCCTCAACCAAGGCTGTATGCCAACCGTAGGCATTGTAACGATCGCGAACACTTTCTGTGAAGGAATCTTTTGTCTCACCGTCCAAGTTGATATCATTTGAATCATAGAGAACAACCAATTTGTCAAGTTTCTGCAAACCTGCATAAGAAGCAGCTTCACTTGATACACCTTCCATCAAGTCACCATCTCCACAGATAACATATGTGTAGTGATCAAAGATGTTATAACCTTCGCGGTTATACTTAGCTGCAAGGAAACGTTCTGCTTGTGCAAAACCTGTCGCAGTCGCAATCCCTTGTCCTAGAGGGCCTGTTGTTGCGTCAACCCCTGCTGTATGACCAAATTCTGGGTGACCTGGAGTTTTAGAGCCCCATTGACGGAAGTTCTTTACCTCATCCATGCTCACATCTTCAAAACCAGAAAGGTGAAGAAGGGCATAAAGAAGCATTGATCCGTGACCAGCTGAAAGAATGAAACGGTCGCGGTTAATCCAGTTTGGTTGAGCTGGATTGATACGAAGTTCTTTAGTGAAAAGGCTGTAAGCCATCGGTGCTGCACCCATTACCACCCCTGGGTGACCTGAGTTGGCTTTATTGATAGCGTCAATACCTAGAAAACGAATCGCATTAACAGATAGATTTGACATAGAATTTCCTTTCTCTTTGAGGTGATAGGTCTATCACATATTCTATTTGTACTATTATATGAAAATTATCCGTATCGTGCAACATACGGATAACCTCCAGAAAAAATTTTTATATTAAAGCAAGGCTTTGAATTGGATATTTGAGTCTTGTTCGAAGCAATCATCAAAACCACGTGGGTGATGATATTCTACTAAGTGTTGGTCTTGAGGATAAGTGTATTTACCACCAACTTCCCAGATAAATGGATGGAAATCGTATTGCAAACGATCTTTTCTCATTTTCCAAAGTTCTAGGATTTCATTGGTAGAAGCCATGAAGTTAGACCAGATATCATAGTGAACTGGGATAATGACTTTAGCACGTAGATTTTCTGCCATGCGAAGTAGGTCGATAGAGGTCATTTTATCTTGGATACCTACTGGGTTTTCACCATAGTTATTCAAAGCAACATCAATTTTGAAGTCTTTGCCATGTTTCGCAAAATAGTTTGAGAAGTGAGAATCTGCACCATGATAGATGGTTCCACCTGGTGTTTCAAAGACATAGTTAACAGCCTTTTGAGCCATTTCTTCATCAGTAACAGCTAAACCAGCAAGTTCGCCACCTGTCTCGTCAGCACCGTTCACTGGTAGCGTTACCAAGCAAGTACGGTCAAATGATTCTACCGCATGAATCTTCATGTCTTTTAGTTCAATAGTATCACCTGGTTTGACAACGATGATGCGTTCTTTTGGAACACCCCATCCTTCCCAGATTCGTCCACAATGGTAAGGACCGATAAACTTAACATGCTCTAACTTAGGATTGTTGAGAATTGCTGCAGCTGTGTATGGGTCGATATGGTCACTATGGAAGTGTGAAACCAAGTAGTAGTCGAGTTCATTGATAGCAAATGGATCGATAACCATTGGCTGAACACGTAAGTTTGGTTGCAATTTACGAACACCTGCCATATTTGCCATTTGGTGCCCACGAACCATATCTTTCACTTTTTTGGTTGATTTTCCACGGTTTGACCAAAGGTCCATGACAACGTTAGCACCACCTGGTGTCTTAATCCAAGTACCACAGTTGCCTAGCCACCACATGGCAAAGTTGCCTTCAGGAACGACTTCTTCTTCGATTTCTTCGTTCAACCATGTTCCCCACTCTGGGAAAGTAGCTAAAATCCATGATTCTCTCGTAATTTCTTTTACGTTTGGCATTTGAAATCCTCCATATTTTGTTCAAGTATTTATTTCATACTTAGTATAACACCGACCGATATATTAAAAAAGACCAAGAAAAACACAGGCTTGTGTTCATCATTGGACTGTGATGTTTATGATTCATCTAAAAAAGCTTGGATAACTAATTCTTGGTTGATTAAAAGTTGAATTTCTTCTTGTAATTTTGCCGCTGCATGTTTATCAGATATATAGGTGCCGATAATGGTTGATAGATTATCCTTGAAGGTTCGACCGTCTTTTCTAAGAACCTTATTCTTCATAAAGTCTGTTATGCGTAAAATATCTTCTGCCTCAAGTATAGGATTTACCTTTAGCACTGGGAAGCGACTCTCAAGTTCATCGTTGGTTGTGATCAGTAAATCAACCTGAGTAATATCCTCCACGCTTTTGAACTGCTCAGTTGTAAAGACAGCCCCAATCTGTTCATTTGGAAGATAGAAGCGACATTGTTTGAGTAAGAGTTTAGAAACGCCCACTCCTTCATCACACACAATATAAATCTTCTTGGTATTGTTTTGAATAGATGGAGTATACCTTAAAAAACCTCCAACGTGAATGGTCAAATAGGCAATCTCATCATCCGTCAATCGAATCTGCCAGGTTTCTTCTAGTACTTCAGCACATTTTTTTGTAATTACGAAAAGTTCACTATACTTGGAACGAATCTGCCGAGTTAAAGGATTTTTTGAGAAGATCCCATAATTTTTTCTAAATAGTAGAGCCTTACAATGAATCACAAGATTTCTCAGTAAATCTTCTTTCTGTTCAATCTCCATTCTGGTTTGGGATTCAAAATACCAAATAAACTCTTCTAAAGCCATTCTCAAATGCTGAAAATCTTTACTTTCTGCATGGATGTCTCGATCTTTTCGATAGGATAACAAAAGAATGGCTAACAGAGATCTATCTAATTCTGAAAATGAGATTCCAAATGTTTCAAACAAGCGCTCTCCTAGTTTTTTAGATACCTGATATTCAATTCTCTTTCGAATCAATGAAAACTCTTGCTCAATTTCTTGGTGTTTGTCCTGATTACGAGTAACAGTATCACATCCAAGTAGCAGATAGGGGAGGACCTGTAACATAAAAGTGACTTCGTGATGGTTTATTTTTTTCCCCAAATCCTGCTCAACCAATGGAACCTGTTTTTTAAGAAATTGATTGACCTCATCGGAAAGAAGCATCTCACCGTCTAATCGTTCCTTGATTTTTTCCTCTAAAATAGCAACAAAGGCTGGATTTTCCTCCATAAAGATATGATAGAGAAGGGATTGAAGATACTGGATTTTATTAAGAGGATGTGCATTTAGATAGTAACCGCGAGATTTACTAACTTGAAGCGTTACTTGATACTGCTCTAGTGTCAGCTGGTAACGAATAGTATTTAAATCATTTAGGACCGTATTTCGAGAGACTTCTGTTAATTCCATGAGTTTTTCAAGCGTGATTCTCTCTTTGGAAATACCAATCAGAAGGAGCATCAGCTGCATCCGCTCGTTGGCACTCATGATGTAATCATAAGAATCAACTTCGTCTAATAATTGACGACAAGCTTCTCTTTGTTCATCGGTCAAGTAAATACCAATCCGAGGCAGACTGATGATATGCAACTTCTCATCATTCAAAGCATCATTGATTTTATCAATGTGATAGTAGATTTTTCTTCGAGATTGAGCTAGATCTTTTGAAATCGTCATAATCGTTTTGGACGTTTCTTGATCCATCAAATATTGAAGCAAGTCACAGCTCGCCTTATCTAAAACCATAATTCATACTCCTCTATTTGTCAATCGCTTCCAAAACAACTTTATAATGGTATCACATTCGTACAGACTTTGCAATTATATGCTGTAAACTCTTAACAGTGGATACTGACAACTACAAAAGCGAGGCTTGGATCGAAAGGTCCTAGCCTCTTTTCAATTCAATTTCTTATTTCTTTTGACCGTAATAAGCATTTGGTCCATGTTTACGTTGGTAGTGTTTTTCTAGGATGTACTGAGGAGCAGGTTCAACTCTTGGATTGATTTGCTCTGTAAAGCGATTCATCTTAGATACTTCCTCTAATACAACAGAGTGATAGACAGCATTCTCTGGGTTTTTGCCCCAGGTGAATGGACCGTGATTACGTACGACAATCCCTGGTACTTCAACAGGGTTGAGACCACGACGTTCAAACTCTTCTACGATAACTAGGCCAGTGTCTTTTTCATAGGCTACTTCTACTTCATCCTTAGTCAAACTACGAGCGCAAGGGATTGAACCGTAGAAATAATCCGCATGGGTTGTTCCATAGAAAGGAATATCACGACCTGCCTGAGCCCAACCAACGGCTTCAGTCGAATGGGTATGGACCACACTAGCAATCTCTGGCCAAGCCTTATATAACTGCACATGAGTTGGAAGGTCAGAAGATGGTCTTAAATCTCCTTCTAGAACCTTGCCATCCAGGTCAGTTACCACCATATTTTCAGGTGTCAATTCGTCATAATCTACACCTGATGGTTTGATAACAATGACACCGAGTTCGCGATTGACTTCCGATACATTGCCCCAGGTAAATTTAACAAGTCCATGTTTTGGCAATGATTGATTGGCATCACAGACTCGTTTACGCATATCATTAATTACTTGATTCATCTTACATCAGACCTGCTTTCTTAATAAGTGGGTAGAGAAAAGCTTGCGCTTCTTGAATGGCTGCGCGTGTTTCTTCTACAGTTTCACAATTTTCAGACCACATTTCGATTAGGAAAGGTCCATTATAATTGGTTTGCTTTAAAATATCGAAAGCTTCTTCCCATTTGACACAACCTTGCCCGAAAGGTACATCTCGGAATTGTCCCTTTGAACTTTCTGTCACTGCATAAGTATCCTTGAGATGGAGAGCTGCGATGGCATGATGGCCAAGATAAAATTCACTGTAGACATCATTATGCCAGGCAGACACATTCCCAATATCTGGATATACAAAGAGGTATGGAGAGTCAATTTCTTTCTCTATAGCCAAGTATTTTTCGATGCTATTGATGAAAGGATCATCCATAATTTCGATGGCAAGTACCACCTGAGCTTCTTCTGCCCAGTCACAAGCTTTTCTCAAATTTTTAATAAAACGTTGGTGTGTTTGGGTAGACTTTTCCTCATAGTAAACATCGTAACCAGCTAATTGAATCGTACGAACTCCCAAATCCTGAGCTAATTCGATACATTTTTTCATGAGTTCCAGAGATTTTTCCTCTAGAACTAGATCATTTGATCCCAATGGGTAACGACGATGGCCTGAAAAACAGATAGAGGGAATACGAACACCAGTTTCATAGATCGCTTTGACAACTTCCAAGCGCTCTTCCTTGCTCCAGTCAAGTCTTGCTAAGCGCTCATCACGTTCGTCAATAGACATCTCGACAAAATCAAAGCCTAACTCCTTGGCAAAATTTAAACGTTCTAGCCAAGTAAAGTGAGTCGGGGTTGCCTTTTCATAAATTCCAATTGGACGTGCCATGGTTTACCCCCAAATTCGTTTGATTTCATCCTTGAAGGCACGCGCTGCTCCTGCTGGATCCGCAGCCTCCGTAATTCCACGACCTGCGATAAAGGTAAAGACATCAACGCCTTCAAAGAGTTTGAGAGTATCTACATCTAGACCACCTGTTACAGAAACACGGAAGCCCATGTCAATGAGTTTTTTAACCTTATTAAGGTCTTTTTCACCCCAAGTTTCACCAGCAAGAAGGGCATCACGAGATTGGTGATAGATAGCTTGTGAGATACCTGCATCTAGCCAAAGCTGAGCTTGTTCAAAAGTCCAATCACCATAAAGCTCGATCTGGATTTCGCCTCGGTCCCCACGTTCAGCCTTGATAGCCTTTAGAGCGGCTTCCATAGTAGGGATGGTTGCACAACAGATACAAGTCATCCAATCTGCTCCACGAACGGCATTATTTTTGGCAACTGTTCCACCAGCATCAGCACATTTTGTGTCTGCTACAATAATCTTATCTGGGAAAAGGCTACGTAAGACTTCAACCAGTTCACTTCCAACTTGAAGCAAGCAAACAGTTCCAGCTTCGATAATATCTACTTCCTGACCAACAGAAACAGCTGCTTTAATCGCTCCTTGCAAGTCTGAATGGTCTAATGCAACTTGTAAATTAGGTATTCTTTTTGTCATTTCTTTATTCCTCTTTCTAACTTTCCAAATCCAATCCTTCGAGATAAGGGCTATCCTTAGATTCTTCAATCATCGCCAAGACATCTTCTTTAGTTTGGCAAGCCTGTAAACGTGCAATAGAATCTTCTAATTCAAACAAGGCAATGATTTGTGGAATGGCTACACTTGTGTGAATTTTTGAACTTGTTGCTGCTAATGCAAGCAAAACAGAGACCTCTTTCCCATCTGAAAATACAACAGGATTTTGTAAGGTAATCAATGAAAAGGCATCTCTTTGCACTCCAGCTTCTGGTCTAGCATGGGGCATGGCCATACCTGGCATTAAGATATAGTAAGGGCCATACTCTTCAGTTGATTCGATAATAGCATCGTAATACTCTGGCAAAATTGCCCCACTTTCAATCAAGGGATCTACTGCTACCTTGACTGCTTCTTTCCAATCCTTAGCCTCTAACCCTAGTCGGATCGAGTCATTGTCAATTAAAGCTTGTTTTAAATTCATATCTGCCTCCTTTATTTAAAGAGGGAGAAGGACAGAAACGATAACTCTCAGTTTCTGTCCAGCCCCCTCCAACCTTTTACTGTAGTGCTTGACTGAGTTTTTCAGTGATTTCTTTATCATCCATCAAGTTGTCAAGCCCGATTAACTTCCCATTAGTCCGACCTTCCAATTCTTGGATTAAATGAAGAGAAGCGATTACGATGTCATAGCCTGCTGCTAAACCTTTTGCTTCACCAACACTGCATGAATTGACTGTAAAGTCTGTTTGATTAAGCTTACGGAGGGCATTTTCAACCTTCATCTTGATAACCATAGATGAACCCATTCCATTTCCGCACGCTGCTAATACTTTAACCATTTTATTTTCTCCTTTTCTAGATACTAAGCTTCTTCTTGAACTTCACCGTTATAGTATTTTTCTTTATCTTTTGCTTTGGCAAATTGAAGTTGAGGAATAACAAGCAAGAAGAGACACACAAGTACATAACCAACAATACCGAGGTATTTGAAGATATAGCCAAATCCAAGCCATGGGAATTCAAAGTCGATATTTCCATGGTAACCACCGTAAGATGCTAAGTCGAGAAGGGCCACACAAAGAGCTCCTAGAGCAACTTGAAGGACACCTGAGATGAAAGATAGGATAACGGCTGCTTTCCATCCGCCACGCTTATCAGCATAGACCGCGATGGCGGCATTATCAAAGAACACTGGTACAAATCCTGTAATAATAAGGACAGGGTTTTTAAAGACGATGAGCAAGACAATTGTGATCAATTGACCAATCAAACCAAAGGCAAATCCTGACAAGACCGCATTTGGTGAACCAAATCCATAAGAAGCCGCAACGTCAACCGCTGGGAATGAACCTGGCAACAATTTGTTTGAAATACCTTGGAAGGCATTTGTCAACTCAGATACGAACATGCGGACACCTTGCATCAAAACGAACAAGTAAACTGAGAAGGTGAAGGCTGTTTGGATAATGTACATAAAGAAATCTTGTTTAGCAGGATTGAATAGAGTTCCTGAAGTGATGACTTCTTTATTAGACATAATGTCTGGACCCAAGATTAAAAGAATAGCTCCGAAGAATACGAGCATCAAGGTAGCAGAGGCAACAACTGTATCATGGAAGATTGAGAGGAACTTAGGCAATTTAAGATTGTCTAGACTTTCTTCTTTCTTGCCAAAGCGTCCTGCCACTTTATCTACAAACCAGATTGCAAATTGTTGTTGGTGACCAATCGCAAATCCGCCACCACCAGTCAAACGTTGAGTTGCCTCAACAGTCATATTTGAACTAACTGCCCAGTAAAGGCCACAGATGATACCGATTGCTGCTGTACCATAAGCATTTCGCAATTGTGGGACTAAGAATAGAACCATAAGAGATACAGTCGCAGCTTGTTGTACCATGATGTGACCAGTAATAAAGAGGGTTCTTACTTTCGTAATCTTGCGTAGAGCTACAAGCAGGATATTTACTCCAAAACCGATCAATAGAGCTGTAGTTGCAGTTCCGACGAAATCTGGAAACTCAGCTGCAATTTTGTTGTTTGCTGCAGCCAGTCCAAAGTAAGGGTCAATAACCGCTGCACCAATTTGGAATTTGTAGTTAAGGGCTGCCAAGATTGGACGGAAGGTTGTAACCAAACCACCAGCACCCACGTTGAGCAACATATAGCCTACTGTTGCTTTAACGAAACCTGAGAAAACGTCATGAGCAGGTTTTTTCAAAAGTGCATATCCTATCAACACCAATAAACCTACGAAAAATGCGGGATTCTGCAAAATATTGCTAGAAAACCAATTTAGAACACTTGAAATGACTTCCATAATTGTTCTCCTTTTGAATTGTTTTTGTAAGTTTATTATATAATGTGAAAACGGAAACAAAAAGACCAAGAATTACACAGCGGACTGTTCACTCTTGGACTGTATGATTTATGATATTTTAATAATCGTCCGATTTTCTCGTAGCTAGATAAACGGGAAGAATTGTTTCATAAGATTCCAGTAGGGCTTCTAGGATTTCTTCTTCAGATGAATTTTCTGTCACTGGAACATCTATCTTCACCAAAACTTTTCGGACTTCCTGATGGGATAGTTTTTCTCTTAAAATTTGACGATTTTCCTCAGTAGCCTCAATCTTGTGACTTTCTCCATTTGAGTAAGCTAGATAGTAAATCCCGTCTACCACTGGAACTTCTAAAACCTTGGCTTGTTTGTCTAATGTTCGCTCATCCTTCTTACGTTCAATAAAACTCACTTCTAGTGAAACTCCAAAATCAGAAGGACTTCCATACAAACGAAGGGCTAACATAGGCTCCGTCACTTCCCCTTCACGCTGTAAATAAGCCCAGAAATGTGGTCGCAAACGTTGGGCTTGATTCATCCACTGACTCGTTCCTTGCAGTATCCATTCTGGATGCCTTGCTTGAAAAGCCTTGGCCAGTTCTGTAAAAGCTTTCCTAGCTTCCTGTCCCTTACTCCTCAAATAAAGCATTTTCTCCGCATCTTGTCCTGCCTTCTCTGGTTTTTGATACTGCAAACCAGAGAAAGCTAGATAGTCTCTCATTGTATTCAACATAGGATTAACCTCCCTTAGCTAGCAAAAAATCAGGGAAGCCCTGATTCTCTATTTTATTCTGTATCAACAACGACATAGCGATTTGGTTCATCGCCTTCTGAATAACTAGTGACACCTTCCATACGTGAAATAATACGATGGATAATTTTACGTTCGCTGCTAGACATTGGATCAGTCACCTGACTACGCCCCTCTTCTAGGACACGTGTAGCTAACTTCTGTGCATAACTTTGCAAGACTTCTGCACGGTGTTCTACATAATCATTAACATTGATGGTAATATAGAAGGTTCTTGAATAGCGGTTATAAAGATAATTTTGCGCTAAAAGCTGGAGAGATTTCAAAACCTTACCATGGTAACCGATAATACGGCCCGGTTCATTAGTATCAATTTGCATATTGATAGAACGGCGATTTGAGGTACTTGAAATTGCTCCCTCAACATCCATATCATCAATAATACCTTGAACATAGTTGGTCACTTCTTCGACCACCTGGTCAATATCATAGGTCGGTTCAATCTTCAAACCTAGATTTTCTAAATCATCATTCTGCTCGACTTCTTCCTGCTCTTCCTGCTCTTCCTGCTCTTTAGATTCTTCTGGCAGTAAATCTTTTAGAATGGCAATATGACCAGTCTCCTCTAAAATTGTACTAGCCTCTTTCTCATTTTTTAGAATTTCGGCCTTAACCTCTTCAGAGATCCCTTGTCCTTCTTCCTCGATTCTCTTGATTGCTTCAACAACATGCCCTAAGTCTACGGTTGCCTCACTAACAGTCTTAACTGGTTCATTCTTGGCATTAACTTCCTTAGGAACCCCCTTGACTGCTTGCTGATTTGCCTTAACGACAGTTGTCTCACTAATAGCTTCGATATCCACTTGCGCTGGTTTCTTCCCAAAAAGACCAAAGAATCCTTTTTTCTCCCTTGATACGACCTTAATATGCGCCTTCATTCTCGGAATATTTAATTCCTTCAATCCCGTCTGGATCGCTTCTTCAACCGTTGAACCTGTAAATAATACCATTACAAGATTCCTCCTTACTTTTTCTTTTTCTGTGCTTTCTTGAGAGCTTTTCTCTTCTTGATTTCTAAATCCTTCTTAGCCTGTACTCCCGCCTCACGCTCTGCAATAATCTTGAATGGATTGTTGAGCAGATAGGTTTGGAGCACCTGATAAGCATTGGATACCGCCCAGTATAAGGCAACCCCACTTGGTGAATACATGGCAAAGAAGAAAATCATGACTGGCATTGCATACATCATTCCTATCATGGCGCCATTTTTCTCAACCATGGCCTTATTGGATAACCAGGTGCTAAGGAAAGTAAAGATAGCTGCCAAAATAGGCAAAACAAAAGTCGTATCAACACCACCAAGGTTAATCCATAAGAAATGACCCGTTTTTAGAAATTCTACCCTACTCAAAGCTTGGAACAAGGCCAACAAGACTGGCATTTGGATTAAGATTGGCCAAAGAGAAGCTGACTGTTTGACACCATGTTGCTTGAACAACTGACGCATTTCTTGATCCAACTTGGTACGGCTCTCCATATCCCGTCCCGGATAACGTTCTCGCAACTCCTTAACCAGTGGTTGTACTTCTTGCATCTTTCTAGATGCCACCATTTGTATCTGAAAGACTGGTAAAAGAATGGTTCTGATTAGAAGGGTAAATAAAATAATCCCCAAACCAATACTTGTATCAAATGATAAAAAGCGAATGATTTCAGCAAAAAAATAAACAAATTTACTCCAAAAATCTGTTGATTCAGCTGTAATCTCACTCGGCGTACCACTAGCCGTGCAGGCGCTCATCACAAACAAAGCAAGCACCATTAAGCTAGTCAACTGTAATTTCTTTTTCACTCCCATTTCCTTCCTGGTAAATCTTTGATAACTTTAATACGTGAAGTAGATTTTTTTCCATTTCCGCGTAGTCCAAGATTTCAACACCTTTTCGAGCAATCACAACAAAATCTACGTTTTCAACCAGCTGATTTTTATGTTCAATCAGAATATGTCGAATTCTTCTTTTGATCCGATTCCTCATGACAGCGTTTCCTAATTTTTTACTGACAGATAGACCAACTCGAAAATGCTGTTCATTATTTTCTAATCGATAAATAACAAATTTACGATTAGCAAAACTCTCCCCTTTTTTAAATATTGCACTAAAATCTTTCTCTTTTTTTACACGAAAGCGTTTTTTCAAAACTCAACTCCATCTATTAAAACTACTACTATTATACCATAATTTTTCAAAAAGCCAATCATAGCAAGGTTTTAGCCCATTTTACAGAATGAAAAAACTGGTTTTATCCTTTAAATCATCTTATTTTTGAACAAATTTACAAATTTGAACATGCTATTTTCTTTATTTTCTCTTGAGATAAAACAAAAGTCACCCTTTGGAGTGACTTTTGTAGGAGATTATTATGAAAAAGTTAGGATTTCTATTAAATAAAGTTAGGAGGTCTTTATTTAATGATTATAGTATACCTGTCTATCCTTAAACCCAACTTAAACAGATTCAATTTCTTTTTAATTTTTAAAACTATGGATTGGAGCTGGGATTTGCCCCCCACGTGCAATGAAGTCAACAGACGAGGCACCGTTAACTTTCATGACCGGAGCCGTTCCTAGAAGGCCACCAAATTCAATCATATCGCCTTCTTTTCCTTTTGGAATAATACGTACAGCAGTTGTTTTCATATTGATGACTCCGATAGCAGCTTCATCCGCAATCATTGCTGCAATTGTTTCTGCAGGTGTATCTTCAGGAATGGCAATCATATCCAAACCAACTGAACAGATAGCCGTCATAGCTTCTAGTTTTTCCAAATTAAGGGAGCCATTTTGCACAGCAGCAATCATTCCCTCGTCCTCAGAAACTGGGATAAAGGCACCAGACAAACCACCGACTTGGTTGCAAGCCATAACTCCGCCCTTCTTAACTTGGTCGTTCAAGAGAGCCAAGGCAGCAGTCGTTCCATGAGTTCCAACTGTTTCCAGTCCCATCTCTTCAAGGACACGGGCTACAGAATCACCCACTGCTGGAGTTGGAGCCAAACTCAGATCGACAATTCCAAAATCAACTCCAAGTCGCTCACTAGCCATTTGACCGACTAATTGACCAATGCGGGTAATCTTGAAGGCTGTCTTTTTAACAGTTTCAGCAACAACATCAAAGCTCTGACCACGAACCTTTTCCAAGGCACGTTTAACAACACCTGGACCAGAAACACCGACATTGATGATGACATCTGCTTCTCCTACACCATGAAAAGCGCCTGCCATAAAAGGATTGTCCTCTACCGCGTTGGCAAATACAACCAATTTAGCCGCCCCCATATCAGATAAAGAAGCTGTTTCCTTGATAATGCGCCCCATATCCGCTACTGCAGTCATATTGATGCCCGATTTTGTAGAACCGATATTTACTGATGAACAAACCTTATCCGTTTCTGCTAAGGCACGAGGAATAGAGTTGATGAGAATCTCATCGCCTTTTTGATAACCCTTTTGTACCAAGGCTGAAAAACCACCAATGAAGTCAACACCAATTTTTTTCGCAGCTTTATCTAGTGCTTTAGCTAAGACTACATAATCCGTCGCATCGGTAGCAGCACCAATCAAGGAAATTGGAGTTACTGACACACGTTTATTCACAATAGGAATTCCTAACTCAGCCGCAATTTCATCTCCAACAGCCACTAAATTAGCTGCTTTTGTAGTAATCTTTTCATATATTTTGTCCGCAGCACGATTGATATCTGGATCGATACAGTCCAAAAGGGAAATCCCCATGGTAATGGTTCTAATGTCAAAGTTTTGCTCCTCAATCATTGCGATTGTTTCGGTAACTTGTCTAATATCCATAAATACCTCCTAGATATTGTACATAGCATCAAAAATAGCCGCACTTTGAATATTGATTTTGACATTCAAAGTCTGACCAAAAACCTCAAATTCGTTTCTAAGATGAGTAAAATCTTGTTTTTCATCACTAGATACCACAGCCATCATAGTAAAGAATTCGTCCAAGACTGTTTGTGAGATATCATCAATATTTAAGCCTAATTCAGCAATTTTTGTCGCAACACCTGCAACAATTCCAGATTTATCTTTACCAACAACAGTAATAATAGCTTTCATGATTAAACTCCATTTCTAACACAGAACGATATCCATTTTGGACAAAAATAAAATGAAAAAGGAGGATAGAGTAACTAAATCACTTAATAGTGAATAATTATCCAAGTTGAAACCCTAAAAAAAATCTCTTAGTTGATCTTGTACCAGGCTAATATTTTTTACCAAGTCGCTAGTTTAGAACTTAAAACTGATAATTTATTGGCACATAATCTCTTTATAGAATATTTTTGAAAAAATGAACATTGTTGATTTTCTTTTTCAATAGTATAGCATATTTCTTACTAAAATACTCAAAAACGCCTGCTTACGAAATTGTTCTTAAGTAAAAAACAATTTCGTAAACAAGCGTCTACCTTACCATCTTATGATGAGTGTTCCCGCTAGGACATAAGTCCTAGCGGTAGACCAGAGCTAGACTAAGAGCACAAGACTCCATCATCATAACACTCAACAAAATTGATGATTTTATACTAATTCGATGATCGCCATTGGCGCTGCATCACCACGACGTGGTTCAGTCTTAAGGATACGAGTGTATCCACCGTTACGCTCAGCATAACGAGGTGCGATTTCTGAGAACAATTTTTGAAGTGCTGTAGTAGAAGTGTACTTATCAGTTGCTTCATCATAGTTTTCAGATGCGATTTCATTACGTACGAAAGCAGCTGCTTGACGACGTGCATGCAAATCACCACGTTTACCTAGAGTAATCATTTTTTCAACAGTTTTACGGATTTCTTTAGCACGAGCTTCAGTTGTCACGATTGATTCGTTGATCAAAAGGTCAGTTGTCAAATCGCGAAGCATTGCTTTACGTTGTGAGCTAGTGCGTCCTAGTTTACGGTAAGCCATTTATTCCTCCTTTATTTATCTTTTAATCCAAGACCCAAATCAATGAGTTTGACTTTCACTTCTTCCAAACTCTTGCGTCCAAGATTTCTTACTTTCATCATCTCTGCTTCAGATTTTTCTGTCAAATCATGCACAGTGTTGATACCGGCACGTTTCAAACAGTTGTATGAACGCACAGACAAGTCAAGTTCCTCAATCGTACGTTCCAAAATACGGTCGTCCGATTCAGTATCAGCTTCTTTCATCACTTCTGCTGACTTAGCAATCTCTGTAAGATTTGTAAACAAATCAAGGTGCTCTGTCAAGATACGTGCTGAAAGCCCTAAAGCATCTTCTGGAATAATTGTTCCATTAGTCAAGATTTCAAGGGTTAATTTGTCGAAACCATCATTGCTACCTACACGAGCAGGTTCAACTTGATAGTTGACTTTTGTAACTGGTGTATAAATAGAATCTACAGCAAGTGTTCCAACTGGTGCATTATCTTTTTTGTTTTCATCAGCAGGTACATATCCACGACCACTGTTAACAGTCATTGTCGCTTTTAGAGAAGAACCTTCACCGATTGTAAAGAGATAATGATCTGGATTTACAATTTCAATGTCGCTATCTGTCAAGATATCTCCAGCTGTAATTTCAGCAGGACCTTGCACATCTAGTTCAATGATCTTTTCGTCTTTAACGTAAGATTTTACTGCAATACCTTTGATGTTCAGAATGATTTGCATCACGTCTTCGCGAACACCCGGAACTGTATCAAATTCATGCAATACACCTTCGATATTGATAGATGTTACAGCAGCCCCTGGAAGAGAAGCTAGAAGTACACGACGAAGAGAGTTACCAAGTGTTGTACCGTAACCACGTTCAAGCGGTTCGATTACAAACTTGCCATAATCTTTATTTTCATCAATTTTTGTTATATTTGGTTTTTCAAACTCGATCATTTAGTTACTCCCTCTTAAACGAAAAGCAGTGTAAGGTTATGATTATACACGGCGACGTTTTGGAGGACGAGCACCATTGTGTGGCACTGGAGTCACATCACGAATTGCTGTTACTTCAAGACCAGCGGCAGCAAGAGCACGAATAGCTGACTCACGACCAGAACCTGGACCTTTAACAGTAACTTCAACTGACTTAAGACCGTGTTCTTGTGCAGATTTAGCAGCAGCTTCAGAAGCCATTTGAGCAGCAAATGGTGTAGATTTACGAGAACCTTTGAAACCAAGAGCACCAGCTGATGACCAAGCAATTGCATTACCATGCACATCAGTAATCATAACAATAGTGTTATTAAATGTAGCGTGAATATGAGCAATACCAGATTCGATATTCTTTTTCACACGACGTTTACGTGTTGGTTTAGCCAAGACTTTTACCTCCTATATTATTTTTTCTTACCAGCAATCGCAACAGCTTTACCTTTACGAGTGCGAGCGTTGTTTTTAGTGTTTTGTCCACGGACAGGAAGTCCACGACGGTGACGGATACCACGGTATGAACCGATTTCCATCAAACGTTTGATGTTCAAGTTAACTTCACGACGAAGGTCACCTTCAACTTTGATTGCATCCACTTCACGACGGATAGCATCTTCTTGATCTGGTGTAAGGTCGCGAACACGTACATCTTCTGAAATTCCAGCAGCTGCCAAGATTTTCTTAGATGTTGGAAGTCCGATACCGTACACATAAGTCAATGAAATTACTACGCGTTTGTCATTTGGAATGTCAACTCCAGCAATACGAGCCATGTTTTCTCCTTTCTATCTTATCCTTGACGTTGTTTGTGTTTTGGATTTGCTGGGCAAATTACCATAACACGACCATTACGACGAATTACTTTACAGTATTCGCAAATTGGTTTGACCGATGGTCTTACTTTCATTTCTTATCCCTCCAAGTTTTTCGATTATTTAAAGCGGTAAGTGATACGTCCACGTGTCAAGTCATATGGACTCATTTCGACAGTAACACGATCTCCCGCTAAAATACGAATATAGTTTTTACGAATTTTACCAGAAACTGTTGCTAAAATCTGATGTCCATTTTCAAGTTCAACCGTAAACATTGCATTCGGCATAGTATCAACTACTTTACCTTCAACTTCAATCACATCGTCTTTTGCCACGCAAAAGTACCTCCATAAATTTCGATTTGATGCCTCTAGACACAGAGACAACAATTATAAGTCAGACTAATTCAGTATAACATTTGTAGAGACATTTTGCAAGCATGAAAAACGCTTTTATTTCAATTTTGTCAATACTTTTTCGATATCTGCAAAGACATCATTGATATCTTGGTTTCCCTCGATATCATGTACTAAACCTTTTGCACGATAGTGGGCAATAATTGGTTCACCTTGGGCAATATTAACATCCAAACGACGTTTTACTGTTTCAGGTTTGTCATCTTCACGTTGATAGTAGTCTTCTTCTTTGTAATCAACTGGTGGGTTGAAAACTTTGTGGAAAGTTTCGCCAGTTTCACGGTGAATGATACGACCACTCAAACGCTCCAAAAGACAATCTGGATTTACTTCGATGTTAATAACACCTTCAAGCTCAATCCCTAATTCAGCTAAAGTTTTATCCAAGGCATGAGCTTGTTCAATTGTACGTGGGTACCCGTCCAACAAGAAACCAGTTTCTTTAATATCATCTTGTGAGAGACGCTCTTTCACGATACCATTTGTAACTTCATCTGGAACCAACTCGCCTTTGTCGATATAAGACTTAGCTAAGACACCCATTTCAGTTTGGTTAGCCATTGCCGCACGGAACATATCACCTGTTGAGATATGAGCAACATGGAATTGTTCAACAATTTTTGCTGCTTGTGTACCCTTACCTGCACCAGGTAAGCCCATAATCAAAAGATTCATGATTCAAACTCCTTTTTTGTTTTTAAATAGAAGCAAAAATTCATTTCAACTCCTATTTAAAAACAAAATAGAAGAGAGGAGATAAAAATCTGACAAGGTCTTTGATTTTTAAACTCCACTCTCTGAGCAATAGTGAATTTTCTTTTCTATTACAATTATTCTGTTGTATTCATGAAACCAACATACTTACGTTTCAATAAATAACCTTCCAACTGTTTAATTCCTTCAATACCTGTTGAGATAATGATCAAAAGACTTGTTCCCCCAAAAGCAACGACTTCTGAAAGACCGAATAAATCCTTAGCTACAATAGGTAAAATAGAAATAACACCTAGGAATAGGGAACCGACTGTTGCGAGACGACGAAGAAGTTTTGACATATACTCTTCTGTCCCTTTACCAGGACGGACACCGTGGATATAAGCACCGCTCTTTTGCAAATTTTCTGCTGCCTTCTCTGGATTAATCTGTACAAATGTATAGAAGAATGTAAAGAGGATAATCAACAGAGCGTACAGAGCGATACCTGTAGGGGCTGTTGTAGATAGCAACTCCTGAGCACTACGTACCCAGGCCCAATCAAGACCAGATGCACTTACAAATTGTAAAATTGCCGCTGGTGCTGCAGTAATCGAGCTAGCAAAGATAACTGGAATAACTCCTGCAGGGTTAATCTTCAATGGAAGATAGGAACTTGACGGTGCTCCTTGTGCTACCTTAGTATACTGAATTGGTATCTTATATTCAGCTTGTTGAACATAAGTTGTAAAGTAAACAATCAATAAGACTGCTATGATTAAGATAGCAACAAAAATGAGGGATGAAGTCAAGCGACTGCTTGGTACATTGACAAAGTAGTCAACATAAATTCCCTTGATCATATCAGGAATTGAAGCAACAATCCCCGCAAAGATGATCATGGAAACACCATTTCCATAACCCTTATCAGTAATTTGCTCTCCCAACCAAGTTACAATCATACTACCCGCTGTTAGGATTGCTCCAATCACAAGGAAAACTTGTGGTGTTAAAGGAACAGTCAAAAGTTTGGCTCCAGATAAAGCATTAAAACCAGCAGTAATTCCGATAGATTGCACGAATGCAAGAACAAGGGCAATATATCGAGTTGCCTGGTTCAACTTTCTACGACCAACTTCCCCTTGTTTGCCCCACTCTACAAACTTCGGTAATAAATCCATTTGTAAGAGTTGGACAACGATAGAAGCAGTAATGTATGGACTAACACCAAGTGCAAAAACTGAAAAGTTTTTCATGGCATTACCAGACACCAAACTTAACATATTTAGAAAAGATAGACCACTCAAAGCATTCAAGCTATTGGCATTCACCCATGGAACCGTAATGCTAGTCCCGATACGGAAGACAAAGACGATAAAAATTGTAAAAAGAATTTTTGATCGAACTTGCTTGACTTTGAAGGCTTCTCTCAATAATTTAAAAAACATAGGTCACCTCTCTTAGATGACTTCTACTGAACCACCTTTAGCAGTGATAGCTTCTTCAGCTGATTTAGAGAATTTAGCTGCTTTTACAGACAATTTCTTAGTCAACTCACCGTTACCAAGAATTTTGATACCTGATTTTTCAGCTTTAACAATTCCTGATTCGATAAGAACAACTGGAGTTACTTCTGCACCATCTTCAAAGACGTTCAATTGGTCAAGGTTAACAATTGCGTATTCTTTAGCGTTGATGTTAGTGAATCCACGTTTTGGAAGACGACGGAACAATGGAGTTTGTCCACCTTCAAAACCAAGACGTACTCCGCCACCGCTACGAGCTTTTTGACCTTTTTGACCACGACCAGATGTTTTACCGTTACCTGATGAAGTACCACGACCAACACGGTTACGAGTTTTACGAGAACCTTCTGCAGGTTTCAATTCATGAAGTTTCATTATATATTTTCTCCTCTTTTGTAAAATGCTAGCGCCGATAAGAGAGAAAAGGTTGTCTCTCCTATCAACTCGCCTATACGTTTGTCATCAAAGATGACTATATCTAGTTTTAGGGGATGGTATACTGCACATCCCCTAAAATTTAATTAGTTTACTTCTTCAACTGTTACCAAGTGAGATACTGCAGTGATCATACCACGTACTGCTGGGTTATCTTCTTTAATAACAGAGCTGTTCAATTTGCCAAGTCCAAGTGCTACAACAGTTTTACGTTGTGATGGAATGCGTCCGATTGGAGACTTAGTCAAAGTAATTTTAATTTGAGCCATTTTATCCCCTTTCTTATGCCAAATCAGAAACTGAAATACCACGAAGGGCAGCAACTTCTTCAGCGCGTTTCAATTGTTTCAAACCTTCAACAGTTGCGCGAACAATGTTGATTGGAGTATTTGAGCCAAGAGATTTAGATGTAACATCAGCTACACCTGCCAACTCGATAACGGCACGAACAGCACCACCAGCGGCAACTCCAGAACCTTCTACAGCTGGTTTCAACAATACTTTAGCTCCACCGAATTCTGAAATAACTTCGTGTGGGATTGTTGTTCCAACCATAGGAACTTCGATCAAGTTTTTCTTAGCATCTTCTACTGCTTTGCGGATTGCTTCTGGAACTTCTTGAGCTTTACCAGTACCAAATCCTACGCGACCGTTGTGGTCACCAACGACTACAAGAGCTGCAAAACGAAGACGACGTCCACCTTTAACAACTTTAGTAACACGGTTAACAGCAACTACGCGTTCTTCTAATTCAACTGCATTGTCTTTAAATGCCATTTTCTAGTGTCCTCCTATTAGAATTTCAATCCGTTTTCACGAGCTGCATCAGCCAAAGCTTTCACACGTCCGTGATATAGATATCCACCGCGGTCGAACACCACTTCTGAAATACCTTTAGCGTTTGCACGTTCTGCAACGAGTTTACCGACAGCAACGGCTTGTTCAGTTTTTGTTCCTTTTGAAACTTCTTTGTCAAGAGTTGAAGCACTTGCGAGCGTTACACCCGCTACGTCATCAATAACTTGAGCGTAGATGCCTGTATTAGAACGGAATACGTTCAAACGTGGGCGATCAGCAGTTCCAGAGAGCTTTCCGCGAACGCGACGGTGGCGTTTTTGGCGGAGTTTGTTTTTATCTGGTTTAGAAATCACAGTTTTCACCTCTTTAGTTTTAAATCGTGTGCTATGCACAAAGTTGGAAATGATATTGGTGGCTGAAAATCAACCACTCAATATTATTTACCTGTTTTACCTTCTTTAAGACGAACATATTCGCCAACGTAACGGATACCTTTACCTTTGTATGGTTCTGGTGAACGAAGGCTACGTACGTAAGCAGCTGTTTGACCAACTACTTCTTTTGAAATTCCGCTAACAACGATTGTTGTTGGGTTTGGAAGTTCAAAAGTAATTCCTTCTGGAGCTTCAACTTCGTCTGGATGTGATTTACCAACAGCCAAAACAAGTTTTGATCCTTGAAGTTGTGCACGGTAACCAACCCCACGCATTTCAAGTTGTTTCTTGAATCCTTCTGATACACCAATAACCATGTTGTTCAAAAGAGCACGAGTAGTTCCGTGGATAGTTTTCATTTCTTTTGAATCGTTTGGACGGTGAAGAGTTACTTCAGTACCTTCCACACGAATTTCAATATCTTTTGAGAACTCACGAGTAAGTTCTCCTTTAGGTCCTTTTACAGTTACAACGTTGTCATTGTTAGTGATTTCAACACCAGCAGGCAACACAATAACTTTATTACCAATACGTGACATGTTTTTATTCTCCTGTTAAATTGTCAGGCCAGAACGGCCAGTTTTCACGGGGTTAAATCGATTTCTCGATTTAAAGGAACATTTAGGTTTCAATTTCAAAGTGAATCTAGGCATCGTCTCGCAGGCATAACTTTGGGTTAGGCTAGAGACGATAACGAAGAGTCACAAAGAAATTGGGAGCTAAATATTACCAAACGTAAGCGATAACTTCTCCACCAACGTTCTTTTGGCGTGCTTCTTTATCAGTAAGCAAACCTTCAGAAGTTGAAAGGATAGCAATTCCAAGACCGTTAAGTACTTTTGGAAGGTCTTCACGTTTTTTGTAGACACGAAGTCCTGGTTTAGAAACACGTTTCAAGTTTGTGATAACTTTTTCACCGTTTGGTCCGTATTTAAGGAATACACGGATGATGCCTTGTTTGTCATCTTCGATGATTTCTACGTTCTTAACAAAACCTTCGCGTTTAAGGATTTCAGCAATCCCTTTTTTGATGTTTGATGCAGGTACTTCAAGTACTTCGTGTTTTGCTTGGTTAGCGTTACGAATACGAGTTAGGAAGTCTGCGATTGGGTCAGTCATAACCATTTTATTTTTCTCCTCTTACTAGTAGTTTGCAAGTTGCACTTGCTAGTTAATACATGATACAAAGAGCGTAACAGCAAGAGCAAAAATAGGCAATTTGATGCAGGAGCGATGCTCCAAAGCAAATTGATCTTTTTTGCCAAAGCTGTAGCTCGTGTTCAAATTGGCAAGCCCAACTGAACCCGGGCTAAACTCTGTGTGAAAAAGATAAACTTTTCTAGAAACTAAAGTTTCTTCGTCAAGTTTCCTATTTCACTTGGAGTTTTGACGCCCTTGATATCTTAAATTACCAAGATGCTTTTGTTACACCAGGGATTTGACCTTTATATGCCAATTCACGGAAGCAAACACGGCAAAGTTTAAACTTGCGGTAAACTGAGTGTGGACGTCCACAACGTTCACAGCGAGTGTATGCTTGAGTAGAGAACTTCGCTGGGCGTTTGTTCTTAGCAATCATAGATTTTTTAGCCATTAGTTATACCTCCTATATTATTTTGCAAAAGGCATTCCAAGGCCTGTAAGCAATGCACGTGACTCTTCGTCAGTGTTAGCAGTAGTTACGATAACGATGTCAAGACCACGAGTTTTGTCAACGTCATCAAAGTTGATTTCTGGGAAGATCAATTGTTCTTTCACACCAAGTGTGTAGTTTCCGCGTCCATCAAATGATTTTGTTGGAACACCGTGGAAGTCACGCACACGTGGAAGTGAAACTGAAACCAATTTATCCAAGAATTCGTACATACGTTCACCACGAAGGGTAACTTTTGCACCGATCGCTACACCTTCACGAAGACGGAAGCCGGCGATTGATTTTTTAGCTTTAGTGATAAGTGGTTTTTGACCTGAGATAAGTGCCAATTCTTCAGCAGCTTTTTCAAGGCTTTTAGCGTTTGATACAGCTTCACCAACACCCATGTTCAAAACGATCTTATCTACTTTAGGCACAGCCATCACTGATGAGTAGTTGAATTGTTCTGTCAAAGCAGGAACTACTTCATTAAGATATTTTTCTTTTAAACGATTTGCCATTATACTTCTCCTTTCCTTCGTGATTAATCAAGCACTTCGCCTGATTTTTTGTTGTAGCGAACTTTTTTACCGTCTACAAATTTGTAACCAACACGACCAGCTACACCGTTTTTGTCCAAAACTTGAACGTTTGATACGTGGATAGCTGCTTCCTTCTCGATGATACCACCTTGAGGAAGTTCGTTAGTTGGACGTTGGTGTTTCTTAACGATGTTAACACCTTCAACGATAACTTTGTTTACTTTTGGAAGGGCAGTAAGGACAACAGCTTCTGTTCCCTTATCTTTACCAGCGATTACGCGAACTTTGTCGCCTTTTTTTACAAACATTTTTTTCTCCTTTTATTCTTACGCCCAATGGGCACCCTGGCTAAGCCAGGGGACTGTATTTGTTTGTTTTTGCTCTGTGAAAATTAAAGTACTTCTGGAGCAAGTGACACGATCTTCATGAAGCCACCTTCACGCAATTCACGTGCAACTGGGCCAAAGATACGTGTTCCGCGAGGAGTTTTATCTTCACGGATGATAACTGCTGCGTTTTCGTCAAATTTGATGTATGAACCATCAGCACGACGAGCACCTGATTTAGTACGAACGATAACTGCTTTAACAACGTCACCTTTTTTAACCGCACCACCAGGAGTAGCTTGTTTTACAGATGCCACAATAACATCACCGATGTTCGCAAATTTACGTTTAGAACCACCAAGAACTTTGATAGTCAAGATTTCGCGTGCACCGCTGTTGTCTGCGACTTTCAAACGAGTTTCTGTTTGAATCATTTCAGTTTTCTCCTTTCAGGTTTGATTAGATGATAACCGCTTCTTCAACGACTTCTACAAGACGGAAACGTTTTGTAGCTGAAAGCGGACGAGTTTCCATGATACGTACGATATCGCCTTCTTTGGCAACATTGTTTTCATCATGTGCTTTGTATTTTTTAGAGTAGTTAATACGTTTACCATAGACTGGGTGGTTACGTTTTGTTTCAACTACAACTGTGATTGTCTTGTCCATTTTGTCAGATACAACACGTCCAACAAGAACTTTACGATTATTGCGTTCCATTGAAATTTCTCCTTCCCTAGTCTATTATTTCGCTTCAGATTGAACTGTTTTGATACGAGCGATTTGTTTTTTAACTTCTTTCAAGCGAGCTGTTTGTTCTAATTGACCAGTAGCAGCTTGGAAACGAAGTTCAAACAATTCTTTTTTCAATTCGTTTTCGCGCTTCGCGAGTTCTTCTTGAGAAAGACCACGAAGTTCTTTAACAAATTCTTTTACTTCATTAAGTTTCATGCCTTCTCCTTATTCTGCTTCACGTTTTACGAATTTACATTTAACTGGCAATTTGTGGCTTGCAAGACGAAGCGCTTCGCGAGCGATCTCTTCAGATACACCAGCAACTTCAAACATTACTTTACCACGTTTAACTGGTGCTACCCAACCTTCAGGTGCCCCTTTACCAGATCCCATACGAACCCCGATAGCTTTAGCTGTGTATGATTTGTGTGGGAAGATTTTAATCCAAACTTTACCACCACGTTTCATGTAACGAGTCATGGCGATACGAGCAGCTTCGATTTGGCGGTTAGTGATCCAGTGGCTAGTTGTAGCTTGAAGACCGTATTCACCGAATGCTACTTCTTTTCCACCTTTAGCTTCACCGCGCATTTTACCACGGAATTCACGACGGTGTTTAACACGTTTAGGTACTAACATTGGTTATTTACCTCCTTTAGTGTTTTTACGAGCTGGAAGAACTTCACCACGGTAGATCCATACTTTAACACCAAGTTTACCGTATGTAGTGTCTGCTTCTTCCCAAGCGTAATCGATATCTGCACGAAGTGTGTGAAGTGGAACAGTTCCTTCAGAGTATCCTTCAGCACGGGCGATATCTGCACCGTTCAAACGACCTGATACTTGAGTTTTAATTCCTTTAGCTCCAGCACGCATAGCACGTTGGATTGCTTGTTTTTGTGCACGACGGAAAGCAACACGTTGCTCCAATTGACGAGCAATTCCTTCACCAACAAGGTGAGCATCCAAATCAGGTTGTTTGATTTCGATGATGTTGATGTGTACTTGTTTTCCAGTCAATTTGTTAAGTTTAGCACGGAGTGCATCAACGTTAGCACCACCTTTACCGATAACCATACCTGGTTTAGCAGTGTGAAGTGAAACGTTAACTTTGTTTACTGCGCGTTCAATTTCAATAGTTGAAACAGCTGCGTCAGCAAGTTCTTTTTGAACGAATTTACGGATTGCAAGATCTTCATGAAGGTAATCCGCGTATTCTTTTTCAGCATACCATTTGGCATCCCAATCACGGATGATGCCGACACGCATACCAATTGGATGTACTTTTTGACCCACGATTTTACCTCCTTATTTTTCTGCAACAGCTACAGTGATGTGAGCTGTACGTTTGTTGATTGGTGAAGCTGAACCTTTCGCACGTGGACGGAAACGTTTCATAGTTGGTCCTTCGTTTGCGAATGCTTCAGATACTACCAAGTTAGCTTTATCCAAACCAAAGTTGTTTTCAGCGTTAGCTACAGCTGAGTTCAAAACTTTCAAGATGATTTCAGCAGCTTTGTTTGGAGTGAATGTCAAAATTGCGATTGCATCGGCTACGCTTTTACCACGGATGTTGTCAAGAACAAGACGTGATTTGCGAGGTGAAACACGTACTGTGCGAGCCATTGCTTTAGCTGAAGTAATTTCTGCCATTTATGTTCTCCTTATTTTCTACGTGTCTTCTTGTCGTCTGCGGCGTGACCTTTGTAAGTACGAGTTGGTGCGAATTCACCAAGTTTGTGACCTACCATGTCTTCTTGGATGTAAACAGGTACGTGTTTACGTCCATCATAAACTGCGATAGTGTAACCAATGAAACTTGGGAAGATCGTTGAACGACGTGACCAAGTTTTGATAACTTTTTTCTTTTCGTCGTTAGCTTGAGCTTCAACTTTTTTCATCAAATGCTCATCGACGAAAGGTCCTTTTTTAAGACTGCGTCCCATTTTTATATTTTCTCCTTTAAATTTTGTACCACAGCGGCTTGCGCTCACAAGGAGCGCTACCGAGCTGGCGGAATTTCCTAGTTGCTTAAGCGACTAGTTTTAAATTATTTCTCGTTGCGACGACGAACGATAAGTTTGTCAGATTTCGCTTTCTTGTTACGAGTTTTAAGACCAAGAGCAGGTTTGCCCCATGGAGTAGATGGTGCTTTACGACCAACTGGCGCTTTACCTTCACCACCACCGTGTGGGTGATCGTTAGGGTTCATTACAGAACCACGAACTGTTGGGCGGATACCTTTCCAACGGCTACGTCCTGCTTTACCAAGGTTTACAAGTCCATGTTGTTCGTTTCCGACAACACCAACTGTAGCACGACAAGTTCCAAGAATCATACGAACTTCGCCTGATTGAAGACGAACAAGAACGTATTTACCTTCTTGTCCCAATACTTGAGCAGAAGCTCCAGCAGCACGAACCAATTCACCACCACGACCTGGTTTCAACTCAATGTTGTGAACCAAAGTACCAACTGGGATGTTAGCAAGTGGAAGAGCGTTACCTACTTTGATATCTGCTTCAGGACCTGAAACGATACGTTGACCAACTTCAAGACCTTTTGGAGCGATGATGTATGCTTTCACACCGTCAGTGTAGTGTACAAGAGCGATGTTTGCAGAACGGTTTGGATCGTACTCGATAGTTTTAACAACTGCTTCAACGTTATCTTTGTTACGTTTAAAGTCAACCAAACGGTAGAAACGTTTGTGTCCACCACCTTGGTGACGAACTGTGATACGACCGTTGTTGTTACGACCAGCCTTGTTCTTCAAAGCAACAAGCAAAGTTTTTTCTGGTGTGCTTGTTGTGATTTCAGCGAAATCCAAAGAAGTCATATTACGGCGACCGTTTGTTGTTGGTTTATAAACACGAATTCCCACGATATTTCCTCCTTAGATTATTCAGCTTCAGCAGCAAACAACTCGATTGCTTTTGAATCAGCTGTAAGTGTGATGATAGCTTTTTTAGTTTTGTTAGTAAAACCAGTGTAACGTCCAACACGTTTAGCTTTAGGTTTTACGTTGATTGTGTTAACATTTGCAACTTTAACACCTTCGAAAGCAGCTTCAACAGCTTGCTTGATCAAAAGTTTGTGCGCACGAGTGTCAACTTCAAATACATATTTGCCTGCTTCAAGTTGAGCCATTGAGCTTTCAGTGATAACAGGTTTTTTGATAACATCATACAAATTCATTATGCAAGAACCTCCTCGATTTTAGAGATAGCTGCTTGAGTAACAAGAAGTTTGTCACTATTTGCGATGTCAAGAACACTTGCAGTTGTAGCAGTCGCAACTTTCACGTTTGGAAGGTTACGAGCTGAAAGAGCTGCGAATTCGTTTCCTTCTTCAAGAATAACAAGGACTTTAGAATCGATGCTCAAAGCTGCAAGAACTTTTGCAAATTCAGCAGTTTTTGGAGCTGTAAATTCAAGAGAATCAACGGCTACAAATTTGTTTTCAGCAACTTTTTCTGAGTAAACAGATTTTAGTGCAAGGCGACGAACTTTTTGAGGAAGTTTGTACGCATAGCTACGTGGAGTTGGTCCGAAGACGATTCCACCACCACGCCATTGTGGAGAGCGGATAGAACCTTGACGAGCACGTCCAGTTCCTTTTTGACGCCATGGTTTGCGTCCGCCACCTGAAACGGCTGAACGGTTTTTAACAGCGTGAGTTCCTTGACGAAGGCTAGCACGTTGGCTGATGATGACATCAAACACAACAGATTGGTTTGGTTCGATACCAAAGATTGCATCGTTAAGAACAACTTCGCCCGCTTGTTTACCAGTTTGGTCGAATAATGTTACATTTGCCATTTTGACTGTATTCCCCTTCCCTTATTATTTACCAGCTTTAACTGCTGATTTGATAGTGATAAGAGATTTCTTAGCACCTGGTACGTTACCTTTGATAAGGATAACGTTCTTTTCTGGAACAACTTGTACAACTTCAAGGTTTTGAATTGTTACACGGTCGCCACCCATACGTCCTGCAAGGTTTTTACCTTTGAATACGCGGTTAGGTGCAACAGGTCCCATAGAACCTGGACGACGGTGGTAACGAGAACCGTGAGCCATAGGTCCACGTGATTGTCCGTGGCGTTTGATAACACCTTGGAAACCTTTACCTTTAGAAGTACCAGTTACGTCAACAACATCTCCAGCTGCGAAAGTTTCAACTGTGATTTCAGCACCAACTTCCAAGCCTTCAACGTTTTTGAATTCACGAATGAAGCGCTTAGGAGTCGTGTTAGCTTTTGCTACATGTCCTTTAGCAGGTTTGTTGCTCAATACTTCGCGTTTGTCATCGAAACCAACTTGGATAGCGTTGTATCCGTCTGTTTCAACAGTTTTAACTTGAAGAACAACGTTTGGAGTTGCTTCAATAACTGTTACAGGGATCAATTCGCCAGCTTCAGTGAAGATTTGAGTCATTCCCACTTTTTTCCCTAAGATTCCTTTTGTCATGAGAAAATAGTTCCTTTTCTATATTTTTTATTCAAAAAGTTTTTAACGAGCGTTTTTTATGCTCAAGTTATCAAGCTTTAAATTAAAGTTTGATTTCTACGTTTACACCACTTGGAAGATCCAATTTCATCAAAGCGTCAACTGTTTTTTGAGTTGGGTTAACGATATCGATCAAACGTTTGTGTGTACGCATTTCAAATTGTTCGCGAGAGTCTTTGTATTTGTGAGTCGCACGAATGATTGTGTAGAGGCTACGCTCAGTTGGAAGTGGGATTGGACCCGCAACTTGTGCACCTGTACGAGTAGCTGATTCTACGATTTTTGCAGCCGCTGTGTCAAGCGTACGGTGTTCGTAAGCTTTCAAACGGATACGGATTTTTTTGTTTGCCATCTTTTTCTCCTTTTCGTCTATTTAAGATAATAGGCTAGCTCCACAAGAAAACCGACGCGAGTTGCGTGGCAATGCAACCGAGCGTGTCGCAACCTCTTGCATCAAAGCTAAAGCTGTAATTTACAGCACCATAATAGAATAACACAAAGCCCCTGCGATTGCAAGGGATTTGACAGGTTTTTTTAAATTTTTTAGATGAAACTGTTTTCTTATTCCATTTTAATAAATTTTCATATTTAAGTGCTAGATTATCTGTCTTTTCTTCTATATAATGTTAGTTTTAATTTGAAATTTATCATCTGATTGATCTACCAAGATATCCGCTCTTGTCTCGGTTTCTTTATAGTATTGTAGATACTGCTCTCGTCTCATCTGCTGACTAGCCAATATAAAGGATGCATCACGATTTCTCACAGTCGTATCTCGAGCTAGTCGCCTCTTTAATTCGGTCTCCTCATCTGTGTAGAAACAAATGGTTTTGTCAAAAAGTTCCTTGGGTAAAAAACCCACAGACATCCCTTCGACAATCAAAATCGTTTTTTCTCCAGATAAGATCTCACTAGCCTTCCAAGGTTCTTCTATTGTCAAGACATCCATACCCGCCTGTAGAGCAAGAATATCTCTTTGTAAACTTGCCAGCTCATGTGCTACCGGTAAACATGCTGTCACCTTTTGGTCTGGTGTCTCTTTAGGTACCACTAAATGTCGTCCCGAAGTAATGTAGGGATCTGTCTCTAGTAAATTTACCTTTTCAGCATCCAATACTTGGTACAATTCTTGAGCAAAAGTTGATTTTCCTGAAGCGCCGTGACCGTAGATACCCAGTGTTTTTACTTTTCCCAACTCTATTTCTGATACTAGTCTTTCTATTAACTCTTTTTTCTTCATTCTCTCTTCACCTGTTCATAGCTTTCTTTTCCATCGTTAAGCTTGTCCCAAATGACTACCTGCCCACTTTGGAGAGACTTTTGCACATCGATAATCCGTTGGTTGGAAGAGCCACGGAACTGAAGCATGAGATTACGCTTACTTTTATCATAGCGACCATCTACCAGGATATCAATCAGGGATAAAAGTTCTAGTTTATCAGGCGTCTCCAACATCATTTCTTCCCAGGTGTATCCTGTCCAAGACCAGATGTCTTTTTCTGGCAATTCTTTCCGAATGCGTTTGACTAGTGGCAAAAGAATACCTGTATTGAGGAATGGCTCTCCTCCTAGCAAGGTTAAGCCTTGAACATAAGGCTGGGCTAAGTCTGCCATGATTTGTTCTTCCAACTCTGGCGTATAAGGAATTCCTGCATTGAAAGACCAGGTCGCTACATTGTAACAGCCCTCACAGTGAAACATGCAGCCGGCTACATAGAGAGAATTGCGCACCCCTTCTCCATCCACAAAGTTAAAAGCCTTATAGTCAATGATGCGCCCTTGACTAAGCTCCTCACTCTTCCACTCGCCTGGTTTTGGTGTATTCCATGTCATGCTTTCTACTCCAAGTCTATCCAATACCGCTCCGTTCCATTTCGAACATCCTCTAACTGCCCTCCATTAGCTAAGATAACAGCTCTGCTGGCAGGATTTTCCGCGCTACAATTCACCAGAGCACGATGGATGTTCTTTTCTTTAGCCACTTGTAGACCTTGACGGAGAGCTTCCTTGGCATATCCTTTGCCTCTTTCGGAAGGGCGGATAGAATAGCCAATATGGCCAGCATAATTCAGTAAACCCTCATTCAGTCTCAATCGTAAATTTAAAAAACCTAAAGCACGGCCTGATTCATCAAACAAAACGAACTGAATTGATGGAACGCGATTTTCCAGCAATCCTATTCCCATTTCTTTATTTCGGCCAGTTTCTAGCCAGTCCTCGTAAGAGAAATTCTCAATATCCCAAAATCCGCCATTGTGGGTCGATTGGGTCTCTTCAAACTCCTCTATCATATCTACAACAGCTTCCTTATCTGCCAATGTTGGTCTACGTAGTATCATCTTTACCTCCAACTATGAGAAAAGCGAGAGCGAACTCTCACTTTTTCTTATTCTTATTTAAAAATTGCTCTCTTAGGCTAGCCACTCGGTCTTTTTTATTAACTCCACCCTTTGAATGTTTTTCGTGGAATCGTTGAACCAAGGCCTTTCCCTTATCATCTAATTGATATTTTCCCATTCTATCTCTTTCTAATTTCTTACTTCATGTCCTGCTGTTTTAATAGTTGAACCGTTCATATGTTTGACACGCGCAGCAATTTCCTTGTGGCGTCCATTAACCATCGGACGCGCTTGTGGGTTTCCAAGATAGCCACAGGTCCGTTTAACAACGTCTACTGTTTTTGGATCACTATTGCCGCAGTTAGGACACGCAAATCCTCTCTCAGTTGGATCAAAGTCTCCTTCGAAATCACACTTGTAGCAACGATCAATCGGAGTATTAGTTCCTAGATAACCTACTCGATCATAAGCATAGTCCCAAACAGCTTCCAAGGCCTTTGGATTTTGTTGAAGAACAGGATACTCACAGTAGTGGATAAAGCCACCTGATGCTCCCGCTTCTGGATAAACCTTCTCGAAATCCAATTTTTCAAAAGGAGTTGGATTTTTACGGACATCATAATGGAAGGAATTTGTGTAGTACTCTTTATCTGTGATGTCTGGAATAGAACCAAATTTCTCTGTATCCAAACGGCAGAAACGGTCTGTTAAACTTTCAGATGGTGTTGAATAAATAGAGAAGTGATAGCCATATTGGTCTGACCACTCTTCTACTCGATGTTTCATGTCTCGAATGATATCAAGGGTGAATTCTTTAGCTTCTGGATTGGTTTCCCAATTGTTGCCAAAGAATACTGTTGCCACCTCATAAAGTCCAATGTAGCCAAGCGAAACAGTAGCACGGCGATTCTTAAAGAGTTGATCAACACTTTCTTCTTTCCCAAGACGACGGCCAAAAGCTCCGTATTGATAAAGAATTGGTGCATTAGCTGGAGTGGCTTCCTTGGTTCTTTCCACACGATAAACTAGAGCATCTTCAGCAATATTCATACGCTCATTGAAAATTTCCCAGAACTTGTTTAGGTCGCCTTCAGACTCGAGGGCGATACGAGGAAGATTGACTGTTACCACACCTAGGTTCATACGACCAGAATTGACTTCAACTCCATTTTCATCCTTCCATCCTTGAAGGAATGAACGACATCCCATCGGAACCTTGAAAGAACCTGTCAACTCGATAATTTTATCGTAAGACAAAACATCTGGATACATGCGCTTAGTTGCACACTCAAGGGCCAACTGCTTGATATCGTAGTTAGGTGAGCCTTCCTCCAAGTTAAGTCCTCTTTTAAGAGTGAAGATGAGTTTAGGGAAGATAGCTGTGCGGTGTTCTGAACCTAACCCCTTGATTCTAATGTTCAGGATTGCCTTTTGAATTTCTCGTTCAAAACGATTGGTTCCTAGACCGAAACCAAGGGAAGTAAAGGGTGTTTGTCCATTTGATGTAAAGAGGGTATTAATCTCGTACTCTAGAGATTGCATGGCATCATAGATGTCTTTTTGGGTTTTCTTCCAGGCATATTCTTCGCGCTTGTCAGGCAGTACCCATTCCTCTGCATCTTTGAGGTGTTTTTGGTAATTTTTTTCTGCATAAGGAGCCAAGACTTCATCAATACGGTCTGCTGAACAGCCTCCATACTGACTTGATGCAACGTTGGCGATGATTTGCGATATCTGAGCAGTCGCAGTCTGAATAGACTTAGGACTCTCTACCTCAGCATTCCCAATCTTAAAACCATTTTCCAACATGCCCTTGAAATCAATCAGACAGCAGTTGGTCATCGGAGTGTAAGGGCTATAGTCCAAATCGTGATAGTGGATATCCCCTTTTTGGTGGGCATTAGCCACATGCTTAGGAAGCATTTGAAGACCGATTGATTTCCCAACAATCCCCGCCGTCAAATCACGCTGGGTATTAAAAACATCACTATCTTTATTAGCATTCTCATTGACAACTGCCTGGTCTTTGTTGAGAAGTTTATGGATACTGAAGTTGATATCTGTTGCTTTTGAGCGCTCAAAATCCCTTTGAGTTCGGTAAGTGATATATTCCTCTGCCAAGGCATATTCTTTAGCTTCCAATAACTCATGTTCTACGATATTTTGGATTTCATAGATTTTTACACCTTGAGGAAAGCGACTATGAATCTCTTCTACAATACGTTCAACTAGAGTATTAAGACGCTTTTCGACCAAGGGGGTTACATCCATGACTTTTTCCGCAGCCTTATGCAAGGCTTTGTCAATCTTATCTACATCAAAAATAACGCGTCTACCGTCGCGCTTTTCAACAAATAAGGTTGGATCTGGGTTTGTTTTCTCTTCCAATACAATCATATCCAGGCTCTTTTCTTAAATATTCTTTCTTAAAGTATTATATCACTATAAAAATAAAAATCAATATCTAGTATTAAAATTCATATTTTCATAAAATTTACACTAGATATTGATTGTTTTATTTTAATTTGTAAAGTTTAAAGTCTTTGAATTCACTTTGAACTGGTTGATAACTTTCTGCCAGAAGCTGTTCTACTTCCGTCCAGAGAGCTGTTTTGGTATTGACCACAATCACTTTAGGCTGATTATCACGTAAATCATTAACAAGTTTGCTACGATTTGCATCAAGGCCAGTATATAATTTTGGTGATAGCAACTGACTAGCTGCTAAACGTTCACTAGTCTTATAACCATTAGTAAGATCATCCCATATATAAATACGATCTGTTGCCTGTGTTTGTCCTTTAACCGTAGTTTCTATACGAGTTCGTTCTTGATATTGTTCTGAGTGAAGAACATAACGGGCTACCAGAGGAGCCAAAAATAGGTAGGCCAAAGCTAACACTGGCAAATAGACATTACCCTGAAGAAATATTGCCCATATTGAGGGTACTTCTCGATGTCTTCTACGGCGATTGGCTCCTTCTAATTCCCCAGTTCGAATGTGAGTCAATAGAAGAATGGACAAGAACGGAAGAAAAGTAGCTAGACGACTACCGTGAATCGGTTCTGTAGAGAAAATTTCCAATCCTAGTAACAATAGGATTGCTACTGAAGCAAAAATAGATAAGACATATTGCTTGCTTGGTTTAGACTGGAAAAGCCCTGTAAATACGAATCTTAATCCTCCAAGACCAATTGTTAATAATCCATAAAAAAGGAGGTTGTCCAGCAAGGCTGGATTGGACATAAACTTCAAACTATCTACTGGATAGAGAATTTGACTAATAGCATTCCCGAAACTCCCATTATAAGCCGTATAGTAACCAATTGGATAAAAGAAAAGTGAGAACCCAAGACCAGCTGCAAAGAATTGATAGAGTCCATGAATCAAGCGACCACGCCCGATATTAAAGGCTAACAAAGCAAAGAACAAGACCAGAGCATATAGAGCTGTAACTAGAGGGGCAAAGAAAAATGCTAGAGCCAGGCTAATCCCAATACGCACAAAACCTTTGTCATGATTATACTCTACCAAATACCTTGTTACTAAACTAAGAGCGTAAAATAGGAACGGAAGGGCCAAAATGGTGGCATAGCCACCGCCAAAGCTAAGTCCTCCAGCAAGAAGATAAAAGATGGTCAACACTTGTTGCGACTGCTTGTTCTCCTCCGTCAAGGTATAAGTTGAACGGAAAAGAAAAATCCCAGCACCCACTAGAGCAAGCCAAGTAAAGGCTGCAAACAAAATACTACCCTTGCTTAGATACTGTAAAAAGTAATAGAGAAGGCCACTCGTTCCAAAATAGTCTGTGTAGATATCTCCCCCCTGATGCATAGCCCATCCCATATAAAAATCTTGTGCCTGCTCTGGGCTAGTTAGTCCTAGCAAGAAAGGAAGAACTACAGATACAAGTACAACTAGAGTGCTCCAGATTAGGATCTTAAATAATGGTAAGGGAGCAAATGAACTTGGTTCATCCTCGAAGCGCTCCTCTCTTCCAACTAAATCATCCTGAATTCCCGTCCAAGATGGAGTTGGTTCCTCTTCTAATCTGCCATATACGTTCATTCATACTCTCCTATGTTTTAATTTGTTCTAGTATATCAAAAAGTCTAAAGCTTGTCAGCCTGTGGTGGCCATTTGTCTAACTTTTGACAGAGACTAGTGAAGCGCTCAATCTCATAAAAACGATGATAGGAAGCATTTTTATAGTGGTCTAAAAAATTTTTTTCTTCTACCGTCAGCATAATCATTACTCCTTTTCTCTTTATTCGAAAAAAGAAGAAAAATCTAAAAAAACTGAATTCCTAAAACAGAATTCAGCACTTTGTCTTTAGTCAGCCTTTTTTTCTAAGTTTTTAGAAATACTTCTGTTTTTACCTTCTAGATACACCATAAGAATGGAAATATCTGCTGGGTTTACACCTGAAATACGGCTAGCTTGGCCGATGGTTTCTGGATTGATGAGTTTGAACTTCTGACGAGCTTCAGTCGCGATAGAGTCAATATCATCCCAGTCGATGTTGGCTGGAATACGTTTTTCTTCCATACGTTTCATCTTGGCAACCTGATCCATGGCTTTTGAGATGTATCCTTCGTACTTGATTTCCGTTTCAATCAATTCGATAATTTTGTCATCCAACTCTTCAGCAGCAGGTCCGATAAAGGCCACCACATCTTGGTAAGAGACTTCTGGACGGCGGAGGAACTCCTTGGCAGTGACTGCATCAGTCAATGGTTTGAATCCCATCGCTTCGACCTTGGCGTTAGTTTCCTTGACCGGCTTGAGTTTGATGCTGTCTAGACGCTTCATCTCATTGTCAAATTGATTTTTCTTGATCTCAAAGCGTGCCCAACGTTCATCATCCACAAGACCAATCTCACGTCCCATCTCTGTCAAACGCATATCAGCGTTGTCATGACGGAGGATGAGACGGTATTCAGCACGACTGGTCAAGAGACGGTAGGGTTCAATAGTTCCCTTGGTCACCAAGTCATCAATCATCACCCCGATATAACCGTCACTGCGCTTCAAAATCAACTCAGGCTTGCCTTGGATTTTCAGAGCAGCATTGATACCAGCGATAATCCCTTGCCCAGCAGCTTCTTCGTAACCTGACGTTCCATTTGTCTGGCCAGCAGTGAAAAGTCCTGAGATTTTCTTGGTTTCCAGAGTTGCACGCAACTGATGAGGCAAGACCATGTCATACTCAATGGCATAACCTGTTCGCATCATCTCAGCATTTTCCAAACCTTTGATGGAATGAACTAGCTCACGTTGGACATCCTCAGGCAGACTGGTTGAAAGTCCTTGGACATAAACTTCCTCTGTATTGCGCCCTTCTGGCTCTAGGAAGAGTTGATGGCGTTCCTTGTCCGCAAAGCGCACAATCTTGTCCTCAATTGACGGACAGTAACGAGGACCCACTCCCTTGACCACACCTGTAAACATAGGCGCACGGTGGAGATTGTTTTGGATAATCTCATGACTGGTACCGTTGGTGTAGGTCAACCAGCATGGCACTTGGTCCTTGACATAGTCCTCATCACGTGAAGTATATGAGAAGTGATTAGGCGCTTCGTCTCCTGGTTGAATCTCTGTCACGTCGTAATTGATAGAAGAAGCCTTGACACGTGGAGGTGTCCCTGTCTTGAAACGACCAATTTCGAGTCCTAATTCCTTAAGGTTATCAGCAAGGTTAATCGAAGCTAGGCTATGGTTAGGACCTGACGAATACTTGAGGTCTCCGATGATGATTTCCCCACGAAGGGCTGTCCCTGTCGTCACAATAACAGCCTTGGCAGCATATTCTTGATGGGTAGCTGTACGCACACCGACAACCTTGCCATCTTCCACCAAAATCTCATCAATCATGGTTTGACGAAGGGTCAGATTCTCTTGATTTTCAACTGTCTTGCGCATTTCCTTAGAGTAAAGCTCTTTGTCAGCTTGCGCACGAAGGGCACGGACAGCTGGCCCCTTCCCTGTGTTGAGCATCTTCATCTGGATGTAAGTCTTGTCAATGGTTTTGGCCATCTCGCCACCTAGGGCATCGACTTCACGCACGACAATCCCTTTGGCAGAACCACCGATAGAGGGATTACAAGGCATGAAAGCCAGCATTTCAATGTTGATGGTCGCAAGCAAGACCTTACAGCCCATACGGCTGGCAGCCAAGGAAGCCTCAACCCCAGCGTGTCCCGCACCAATTACAATAATATCGTATTCTTCCGTAAAATTATAAGTCATTTCTTAACCTTTCAAAAATTTCTCGCAAATAAGGAACTAACTTCTCCTCCTCTAGAGCTTGATCCATGGTAACCCATTTAAAATGCGTATGCTCTTCAGGATCTAATCTGATAATTGGCTTCTCCCCAACCCACTCTGCTTTATAAACTAAGCGAGTAAAGACAGTATCCTTAGAGGTATCCAGTTGACTATCTTCGTGAAGAAGTTTGAGCGAACTGCTGTCTAGCCTAACTCCCGCTTCTTCAATACATTCTCTAAGAGCTCCATCTCGCGGAAGTTCACCCTTTTCAACCCCGCCACCAGGAATATCCCAGTAAGTCGGATAAACGTTGGGTTGTCCTCTTTTAATTTCCGAACGCTGAATGAGTAAATAATCACCACCACTATGAACAAGTACATGGGCAATAAGCTTAACCATCCTTTTCTCTCCTATTCCTCAAGATGAATGTGTCTTAATTGGTCATCCCAATCTGGCAGGGCTGTTTTTAAAAAGGCTGGAACTAGATTGATACCCTTAAGCTTGTCTAAGTCAATCCACTCACAAGGCTGCAGTTTCTCATCTTCCTGCATGGTCAATGGAGCTTCTTCAAGTAAATTCACCAGGTAATGAAACTCGATGTTGTGATAGGAAACTCCGTCTTCTTTAAAACGATTTTCAACCACAAAAGCTAGCTGCCCAGCTTGAACTTTGACACCCAGTTCTTCCCTCACTTCACGGACTACCGCGTCTTCCGTGCTTTCATTGACTTGAATCGCGCCGCCAATAGTATAATACTTGCCCTTGTCTTTGGTAACTAGGAGCTTGCGATTTTGAAGAATCAAGGCTGTCGCCCGAACGCCAAAAACTGTGTTCCCCACCTTTGTCCGAAAGTCTTGTTGAGTCATTTTTACCCTTTCCCTTAAACGACACAAAAACAGTCAAAACTCCAAAGAAGTGCAGGACAAAAAGCCTGCAACATCCATGAGCTTTGACCATCATTTCTATTGCTTTTATTATTGTAGCAAAATGAGAAAATTTGTCAATCTAAATGTACTGACAAACCTTGCCATCACGGTAGGCATTGTCAATCAAACCGCCACCAAGACATTCTTCACCATCGTAAAAGACAACTGCCTGTCCTGGTGTGATTGCGCGTTGCGGTTCCGCGAAAATGACCTCTGCCTTGTCTCCTTTGACATGTACTGTCACCTTAGAATCAGGCTGACGGTAGCGGAATTTAGCCGTACATTCGAGCGTAAATTCCTCTGGCATGTCACGAGTAAAATGGACTTGACTAGCCTCAAGACTGGTTGACATAAGTGAATCATGGTAAAATCCTTGGCCCACATAGAGGATATTTTGGCTCAAATCTTTTCCGACAACAAACCAAGGGGCATTATCACCACCGTGTTGACCACCGATACCAAGTCCTCCACGCTGACCGATCGTATAATACATCAGTCCTGCATGCTCACCCATATCGCGACCATCTACAGTCATCATGCGACCAGGCTGAGCTGGCAGGTAGTTGCTGAGGAAGTTTTTAAAGTTCTTTTCCCCGATAAAGCAAATCCCTGTCGAGTCTTTCTTCTTAGCAGTCGCCAGACCTGCTTCTTCTGCGAGTTTGCGAACTTCAGGCTTTTCCAAATGTCCCAATGGGAACATGGTTTTTTGAAGTTGTTCTTGCGAAAGTTGGCTGAGAAAATAGGTTTGGTCCTTGCCATTGTCCACACCACGAAGCATGTGAACAGTGCCATCCTCATCACGCGCTACTCGAGCATAATGCCCCGTCGCTACATAGTCTGCACCCAAGGTCATGGCATAATCCAAAAAGGCCTTGAACTTGATTTCCTTGTTACACATAACGTCTGGATTTGGCGTACGTCCTGCACGGTATTCCGCTAGGAAATACTCAAAAACGCGGTCCCAGTACTCTTTTTCAAAATTGACAGAGTAGTAAGGAATGCCAATCTGGTCTGCCACCGCAGCCACATCCTTGTAATCTTCGGTCGCCGTACAGACGCCGTTTTCGTCTGTGTCGTCCCAGTTCTTCATGAAGATACCGATCACATCGTAGCCCTGCTCCTTGAGCAAAAGAGCCGTCACTGACGAATCAACACCACCACTCATCCCCACGACAACACGTATTTTAGAGTTATCACTCATGGTAAGTCTCCCATCTATTCGTTTATTCACGATTGAAGGTCGTGTGTGCTTCACGATTGAAGGTCGCTTGAGCAGTATTCATTATAACATGCTTGGTTGGAGAAGACAAGAAAGAGGCTGATAATCTACCAAGCTCTGATTTTATTGATAAAAACTTTAGTCATCATCGTCTCTATAAAAATATTTTCTATACACTCTTGATAATACCAAAATTAATGCCAATATCATACCAAGAGCTATAATGATAGAATTTATTAGATTTATTTTAGTATATCCAATCACTAGTCCAATAATTGGACTAGTAGACATGCTTAGATATAATAAAAATGAAAAAAAATGAATCTCACCAATTCCTGCAAAAAAATGTTTCATTTTAAATATCCCAATTTTATCTTTCGTCTTTATAATCCTCTAGCAAATCTATTGACTTCTCTTTTTTTTGAAAAATCTTGACAGCAAATTTACTCCACTTAATGCCACTAAAATTTCAAGGGGCAAAAAATAGTAATCCCATATCAAATGAGAAATCAGCAATGATAAAAATAGTATACAATCAAAAGAAGTATTCTTAAAATATTCTGTACTTACATAATACAGAAATGCTACAAGCACTGAAATTAAAATAACCATTATAATACTATTATCCTATCCTTTTCACTAACGCTACTTCCAAAATTTAATTTTTTTATGACTTAGTAACGCAATTCCAATTAGCAATACACCTAAAATAAATAAAAATATCTCCCAAAATTTATTCTCAGTTTTAATGAAAGGTATAAGATACATACTAACCAATATGAAACTTACTCCTAAAAGGGCAGAGACCACTCTGACTTTATCACTTAGTTTAAACATATTTGATTCCCCATAAAATAAGCAGTGACTACGTTTACTGTAGCATTTCCCCGTAATAAAGAACTTCTTTATGTAGAGATAATTTCCCATCAAGACACCTCATTTCTTCTTACTCAATAGCAACATCATTATTTGGTGATATGAGTTTCATGAGATGTCTCCTCTTTAACGTTGCATGGTTAGGATAGTTCTCTAATCAGTAATCGTCGACTGCGTTTAAAGCACTTTGTTACCTAGATAAGATATCCTTTCACTATTTGATTTTAAAGAGAACTAAGATTTAATCATATCTATCACACTTCTTATTTTTAAATAATTCATACTCTTTTTCTCTGATAAAGGGAAGTGAAAAATTAGAAAAAATTAGTAGAATTGAAAACAGATATTCGTCTTTTGGTATCACTAAAACATAACCTAAAAATACATAGACCATCAAATCTAGTACAAAAAGAGAAAATATCCTCCTTTTCATTGCCTTACTTGTCTTAAAGATTCTGTTTAATAGAACCTTTATCGTAGTATCTACACACATTTTTATCAAAAAGATAAGAGTCAGTACATGATCATCAACTGTACCATGAAGAATAAATGGAAATATAGTTACTATAAAACTAGAAATCTCTAAATATTTTATCCAAGGAGATTGAGACATCTTACTTTTAAACTGACTGATTTTCCTATATTCACTAGCTAATCTAGTATCAAAATCTTTACCAATTATATTAAAGATTAAGAACTCCAGGATAAAAATACTGATTAATACGATATAAATAGAAACCTTTCCTGGGAAATATTTATTGATTAAAATCGGGAAACTCATTAACAGAACCGAATTTATGGCTAGACAGATAGATACTATTTTATTTTTCACAGAATATAGAGGTAGTGATACTATTGAATAGAGAAATGCTAAAAAAATAAGCAAGAAATACTCAGTACTGCTAATTAACGGCGCCCTTAATGATAAAAATAGATAGGCACCCCACACGATGATATGCGCTTTACGAATTGACTCTACACTACTCATCCTTTTCCTCTTATCTTTGGTTCCATTTTTAAACTATGTCAACCTTTTTCACAACTTTATTTCGACTTTCTTTTTTACTTTTTACATTGCTATGATACAATATTTTTAACAAAATTTTATTGTTTGTTAACTTTTTTCACGAAAAGGAGAACATTATGCGTTATGATTTCGGAAAGGTCTATAAAGAAATACGCGAGTCAAAAGGATTGACCCAAGAAGAGGTCTGTGGAAATGTCATCTCAAGAACCAGCCTATCAAAGATTGAAAGCGGCAAGGCAACTCCCAAATATGAAAATATGGAATTTCTTCTCCGTCAAATCAATATGAGTTTTGAAGAGTTTGACTACATCTGCCATCTCTATCAACCGAGCCAACGAACAGAAATCATGCAAACTTATCTCAATATGACTTCTATCATTGGCAGTAGTAGTCTAGTTAATTTTTTTGAAACATGCCAAGACTATCTCAAGACCCACTACGACCTGCCTATAGAAGAAATAAGGGATATGCTAGAAATTGTCATTCATATCCGTCAACATGGTACAGAGCAACTGTCAGACCAAGTAAAACAGACTATCACAAAACTTTGGGAAAAAATTGAAAAACAAGATACATGGTATGAGAGTGACCTGAAAATCCTCAATACCATTCTTTTCAGTTTTCCCATTGAACACCTCCATCTCATCACTGGAAAAATATTGCAACGCTTGGAAGTCTATAAAAACTATCAACATTTATATGAATTACGAGTGGCAATCCTACTCAATCTGTCCACCATCTACTTGTACAATCAAGATAAAAATACCTGTCAACAAATCTGCTACACCTTACTAGAGGACGCTAAGAAAAAGAAAAGATACGATATTTTGGCAATCACTTATGTTCGAATAGGTATTTGCACTGGTAATAATCATCTTATTCAAAAGGGCTTCTCCCTTATGGAGTTAACTGATGAAACCTCAATGCTATCTCACCTCAAAAAGGAAGTAGAGACCTGTTATCAAGCAAAGGAAATATAAAAAAGTCGAGGAAATCCCTCGACTTTTGCATCTTATTTTGTTCGTCAGTTCTTAGTACCAACCGTTGTTAAGCCAGAAGTTCTTAGCTGCAGTCCATGAACCGTAACGTCCTGCAACGTAGGCATCTGCTACACGTTCTTGGTTTTCAGCTGAGTAGTCACCGTTCAAATATGAATCTGTCAATTGGTAACGTCCGATGTAACGTCCGTTTGTAGCTGTGTAGCTACCGCCTGATTCTTTTTGAGCGATCCATTCTTTAGCTTCTGCTTCAGATCCGCTTACAGTTGAAGTTGATGATGAAGTTTCTGTTGTAGCAACAGTTTCTTCTGCTACAGTTACGCTTGCTGCTGGTGCTTCATAAGTTGTTGTTTCAGTAGCTGCAAGTGCTGCTACTGGAGCTTCTGCTGTCGCAGCTGAAGTAGTTGAAGTTGCTGGTGCTTCACCATCAATAACCAATACTTGGTCTACATAGATCAAATGAATATCTTTAATCTTATTTTTTTCTGCCAATTTTTCAACAGTTGTATTGTATTTTTCAGCGATTCCTGATAGAGTGTCACCTGATTTTACTGTGTAAGTTGTTGTTTCTTGTGCAAAAGTAAGTGATGGTGCAAGGAAAGCAAGCGCTGCTGCTACTCCTACAAGTCCTGTTTTAATTTTGTTAGTTGTTGATTTCATATTAAAAGATTCTCCTTCTTTCTTATATTTCCATCATACCCTACTATTATTACTGTTTCTTGACGGTTTTATGTAGAAATGTTACAAGACTATGTTTTATTTCACTTAAATAGCCTCTTTTTGTTACAAAAGGCTTGATTTTATAGGCTTTATGGGGATTTTAGATATTTTATCATGGAATTGAGCGCTTGTATCTAATCTTTGATATAATAGAGTTAAGAATCTTTTTAAGGGGAAACAGATGCAATCACTTCGTTTTCAATCTGTCTTTGATATCATTGGCCCAGTCATGATTGGCCCATCTAGTAGTCACACGGCAGGAGCTGTTCGTATCGGTAAAATCGTCTCTTCTATCTTTGACGATACTCCAACCGAGGTCGAGTTCCAGCTTTTTAATTCTTTTGCAAAAACCTATCGAGGGCACGGAACTGATCTCGCCCTTGTCGCTGGAATCCTGGGAATGGACACAGATGATCCAGAAATTCCAAATAGTTTAGAAATTGCCCATAAGCGTGGAATCAAAATCGTTTGGACCATCCAGAAAGACAGTAACGCTCCTCACCCAAATACTACGAAAATCACTGTTAAGAATGAGCACAAGACCATCAGTGTGACAGGAATTTCAATCGGTGGTGGAAATATCCAGGTAACAGAGCTCAATGGCTTTGCCGTATCCCTCAACATGAACACCCCTACCATTATCATCGTTCATCAGGATGTTCCTGGTATGATCGCTCACGTAACAGAGGCCCTCTCTCGCTTTGACATTAACATCGCCCAAATGAATGTAACCCGAGAAAAAGCTGGTGAGAAAGCCATTATGATTATCGAAGTTGATAGTCGCAACTGTGACGAATCTATCGAAGAGATTCGTAAAATTCCTCATTTGCATAATGTCAATTTCTTTCAATAGGAGAAAATATGTTTTACTCTATCAAAGAATTAGTCGAACAAGCCGAACTTGATTTTCAAGGCAATGTTGCTGAGCTCATGATTACGACCGAGTTTGAGCTAACAGGTCGTGAACGTGAAGAAGTTCTCCTTCTCATGGAGCGCAACCTTGAAGTCATGAAAGCTTCAGTTGAGCTTGGTCTTAGTGAAAAAAAATCTCGTAGCGGTTTGACAGGTGGAGATGCTGCCAAGCTTGACCACTACATCAAAAAAGGAAAGACCCTATCAGACTTCACTGTCTTGTCTGCAGCCCGTAATGCTATCGCCGTTAATGAACACAATGCCAAGATGGGACTGGTCTGTGCAACACCTACTGCTGGTAGTGCAGGCTGCCTTCCAGCCGTTCTCACTGCTGCTATTGAAAAGTTGGATTTAACCCATGAGCAACAACTAGACTTTCTCTTTGCTGCTGGCGCTTTCGGGCTCATCATTGCTAACAACGCTTCTATCTCAGGAGCTGAAGGAGGCTGCCAAGCAGAGGTTGGCTCTGCTTCTGCCATGAGCGCCGCTGCTCTGACCTTAGCTGCTGGAGGAAGTCCCTATCAAGCTAGTCAGGCCTTGGCTTTTGTCATTAAAAATATGCTCGGTCTCATTTGCGACCCTGTTGCAGGCTTGGTTGAAGTTCCTTGCGTCAAGCGTAACGCTATGGGAGCAAGCTTTGCCTTTATCGCAGCCGATATGGCCCTAGCTGGTATTGAATCCAAAATTCCAGTTGATGAGGTCATTGACGCCATGTATCAAGTAGGTTCTAGCCTACCAACTGCCTTCCGTGAAACTGCTGAGGGAGGCCTCGCTGCCACACCGACAGGCCGTCGCCTTCAAAAAGAAATCTTCGGCGAATAATTTCAAAATAACTAGGAGAGTATATGTCATCAATTTCTGCTATTTTTTTCGATTTAGATGGAACACTCGTGGACAGTTCTATCGGCATTCACAATGGTTTCACCTATACCTTTGAGCAACTGGGAGTGACAAGTCCGGATGCCAAGACTATTCGTGGTTTTATGGGTCCTCCGCTAGAAACCAGCTTTGCCACTTGCTTACCAACTGAGCAGATTGAGCAAGCTATCCAGCTTTATCGCTCCTACTATAAGGAAAAGGGTGTTTACGAAGCCCAACTCTTTCCACATATCAAAGATTTACTCGTAGAACTAGCTGAGCATTATCCTCTCTATATCACTACTACGAAGAATACACCAACCGCAGTTGACATGACTAGCAATTTTGGGATTGACCACTTCTTTGATGGCATTTATGGTTCAAGCCCTCAAGCCCTACACAAGGCAGATGTCATCCGTCAAGCTTTGACAACTCATAACTTGGAGCCAGAAAAAGTTGTTATTATCGGAGATACCAAGTTTGATATGATTGGCGCCCAAGAAACTGGCATTAAAAAATTAGCGGTTACTTGGGGATTTGGCGATGAAACGGAGCTCATGACCTATCATCCTGACTGGATTGCTCACCAGCCGGCAGACATTTTACAGCATCTACAATTAAAACGTTAAACAAAAGACTCCCAGCCTAAAAGTTAGGTTTGGGAGCTTTTTGTCTGATCTTAATGAGGAGAATGACATTCCCCGTACTCGTCCAATTATTCAAAAGGGGAAACTTCTTCGCTTTCAACTTCTTTAGGTCTATTGATTGTTACTATTTCTACTTCCTTACTTGGCATGGCTAGCAGAACTAATAGAGCAAAACGTCCGACCATTGGAACAAAGTGAAGGAAGATAAAGGCCCAGTGGAAACCTCCATCACGCAAACGGCGAATCTTTAACGCTAAAGTAGGCAACAAAAGGAGTAGAGCCAAAATGGCATAAATACTGACAACCAATATAACTAAAGTAAAGTTCCGAGCAGGACCTTGGTTTATATCTTCATTGAAGATAAGGATATACAGGGGTAGGAACAAGATATGATTCATCAGCCAAACCCACCAATACTCTGGACGTGTTGAGCGTCCTACAAAATCTACATAACCTTTTAAAAAATTTATATAAGCCCTAAACAAGATATTTCTCCTTTTTAACAACTGTATACTATAAAGCAGCCTCATTGTTCTAAAACACTCCCAAATCTATTTTTAGATATGGGAGTGTTAGATATTTGCTTAACAATATAAAGAAAACTCTAAAACAGTTTCACTTGTAAAAAAACAGGCTCTATAATTTCTGTAGTGGGTAAAACCACCATAGGAATTATGGAGCCTATTTTGTTGTAGAAAAAAAGTCCCATAAGACCTATAATGAAAAGCGACCAAACCATCATTAGAAAGAATCTTATG
>NZ_JASHDM010000012.1:0-57863 GCF_047463655.1 Streptococcus infantis | reverse complement strand
GTAAACTATATTGATTATTACAACAACAAACGAATTAAGGTAAAACTAAAAGGACTCAGTCCTGTGCAATACAGAACTAAATCCTTTGAATAAATTAATTGTCTAACTTTTTGGGGTCAGTACAGAATCAGCGTTTTTCTTATGTATTGATTCGTATTGAATGCTTACTTCACTTCTGTAAACACAACGTGTTTGCGAAGTTTTGGTGAGTATTTCTTCAATTGAAGACGGTCTGGAGTGTTACGTTTGTTTTTAGAAGTAAGGTACAAGCGTTCACCAGATTCTTTGTGTTCAAGTGTAATATTTACGCGCATGGTATCTCCCTTCTATTATTCAGCTGATGCAGCTTTAGCGATCTTACGTCCTTTGTAGTATCCTTTAAGTGATACGCGGTGAGAACGTGAGTAATCTCCAGTAGTTTCGTCAAAGTTTACAGATGGAGCTGTCACTTTGTAGTGTGTACGACGTTTGTTTTTCTTCGCTTTTGAAGTGCGACGTGCAGGTACTGCCATTTTGATTTCTCCTTTTAAGATATAAATTCAGTTAGGTTTGATTTTCATCAACTTTAATAGTATATCAAAACTTTTTTGTAAAGTAAAGTTACTTGACAAAAAAAGATAAAAAAATTTTCCTATCCAAGGTTCTGGATAGGAAAATAGACTAAATATCAATCTCGAATGGTTCATCAATGGTTTCTGAGACATATTTCCCGTCTTTTTTTCGTTGTTTGACACATTCGGTGAGAAGATATTCGATTTGCCCGTTGACTGATCGAAAGTCATCTTCTGCCCATGATGCGAGTGCAGCATATAACTTATTCGAGAGTCGAAGGGGGATTTGCTTTTTTTTAGCTTCTGCCATTTCTAATAAAGGCTTCCTGTATTGACAATTGGTTGTGCATCATGATTGCCACAGAGAACGACTAGGAGATTTGAAACCATAGCAGCTTTTCGTTCTTCGTCAAGTTCTACTAATTCTCCTTCATTGAGACGTTCTAGTGCCATTTCAACCATTCCTACAGCGCCATCAACAATCATCTTGCGTGCATCGATAATAGCTGATGCTTGTTGGCGTTGAAGCATAACAGCCGCAATTTCTGGAGCGTAAGCTAGGTAAGTAATACGTGCTTCAAGGATTTCCAAACCAGCGTCCTCTACACGACTTTGAATTTCCTCACGAATGCGACTAGCTACAATCTCACTAGAACCACGGAGGCTTCCTTCATCGGCTTGCCCATCACCTGTAGTATCCACATTCGGAGACACATCGTAAGGATAGATGCGGACAATATTACGGAGGGCGCTATCACACTGCAATGAAAGGTATTCTTTGTAGTTGTCCACGTTGAAAACTGCTTTGGCTGTATCGACAACTCTCCAAGTTACCGCGATTCCGATTTCAACAGGGTTACCTAGGCAATCGTTAATCTTTTGACGAGAATTGCTCAAAGTCATAACCTTGAGAGAAATCTGTTTCTTGCCAATTTCAATGTTTACATCATTGCCATTTGATGATTTCATCCCTGAAAAAGGTGATTTTGTGCTAACATCACCACTTTGACCTAGTCGAGTGTGGTTTGCAGGATTGACCGCTATACTGAAGGGATTGACAAAGTAAAAACCAGGTTCTTTAATGGTACCCGTATAGTTACCAAAGAGGGTCAAAACCAGAGCTTCCTGAGGTTTAACAACTTTTAAACCAGCATGAGCTAGAGCTGAAATTAAGATTAATAAAAGTCCGATAATAATTCCAAAAACGTTTTCCGAACCAGCACCCATGATAAATATAAGGAAACCAAGTACGAGTGCCAACTCAATGAGTACCAATGCTACTACACCATTTGGTTTTGAATTGATTAGTTTTTCAGTCATCAGAATGACCTCCTGCTTTTGATATCTAAATGATATCACTTTAATATATAAAGTCAAGAAATAAATGCAAAATTTTTAAAAAAATATTTCTGTATAGAATTTTCTGAAAATTCAAGAATTTTCTTCTGTTCATTGCTTTTAAAATGTGCTATAATGATACAAACTGAATTGGGAGGGAACAAATGACAGAATTAGATAAACGTCACCGCAGTAGCATTTATGATAGCATGGTTAAATCACCAAACCGTGCCATGCTTCGTGCGACTGGTATGACAGATAAGGACTTTGAAACACCGATTGTGGGAGTCATTTCGACTTGGGCAGAAAATACACCCTGTAATATCCACTTGCATGACTTCGGTAAGCTTGCAAAAGAAGGTGTCAAATCTGCTGGTGCTTGGCCTGTGCAGTTTGGAACCATTACGGTAGCCGACGGTATTGCCATGGGAACGCCGGGTATGCGCTTCTCTCTAACGTCACGTGATATCATCGCGGACTCTATCGAAGCTGCTATGGGCGGTCATAACGTGGATGCCTTTGTGGCTATCGGTGGTTGTGACAAGAACATGCCTGGTTCTATGATTGCCATTGCTAATATGGATATTCCAGCTATTTTCGCCTATGGTGGAACCATTGCACCGGGAAATCTTGATGGTAAAGATATCGACTTGGTTTCTGTTTTTGAGGGTATCGGAAAATGGAACCACGGTGACATGACAGCTGAGGACGTGAAGCGTCTTGAATGTAATGCCTGCCCTGGCCCTGGTGGCTGTGGTGGTATGTATACTGCTAATACCATGGCGACAGCTATCGAAGTTCTCGGTATGAGTTTGCCAGGCTCATCCTCTCACCCGGCAGAATCTGCTGACAAGAAAGAAGACATCGAAGCAGCAGGACGTGCTGTTGTTAAGATGTTGGAACTTGGTCTCAAACCGTCAGATATCTTGACTCGTGAAGCCTTTGAAGACGCCATCACTGTAACTATGGCTCTCGGTGGTTCTACAAATGCCACTCTTCACTTACTTGCCATTGCCCATGCTGCCAATGTTGATTTGTCACTTGAGGACTTCAATACTATCCAAGAACGTGTGCCTCACTTGGCTGACTTGAAACCTTCTGGTCAATATGTCTTCCAAGATCTTTACGAAGTTGGTGGTGTGCCTGCGGTTATGAAGTACTTGCTGTCAAATGGATTCCTTCACGGAGACCGTATCACATGTACTGGTAAAACTGTCGCTGAAAACTTAGCTGACTTTGCAGATCTTACACCAGGTCAAAAAGTCATTATGACACTTGAAAATCCTAAACGTGCGGACGGTCCGCTTATCATCTTGAACGGGAACCTTGCACCAGACGGTGCGGTTGCCAAGGTATCAGGTGTTAAGGTTCGTCGTCACGTTGGTCCAGCTAAGGTCTTTGACTCTGAAGAAGATGCTATCCAAGCTGTCTTGTCAGATGAAATCGTCGATGGCGATGTTGTCGTTGTTCGTTTCGTTGGACCTAAGGGTGGTCCTGGTATGCCTGAGATGCTGTCACTTTCATCAATGATTGTTGGTAAAGGTCAAGGAGACAAGGTTGCCCTCTTGACGGATGGCCGTTTCTCTGGTGGTACTTATGGTCTGGTTGTTGGACATATCGCTCCTGAAGCTCAGGATGGTGGACCAATTGCCTATCTCCGTACAGGCGATATCGTCACTGTCGACCAAGATACAAAAGAAATTTCCATGGCCGTTTCCGATGAAGAACTTGAAAAACGCAAGGCAGAAACAACCTTGCCACCACTCTATAGCCGTGGTGTCCTTGGTAAGTATGCCCATACCGTATCTTCTGCATCACGTGGTGCCGTTACAGATTTCTGGAATATGGAACAATCTGGTAAAAAATAACTAGAAAAATAAGCAGTCGCTAAATGACTGCTTTTTCTAATCCTTTGTGTTATCTCGTGAAATGTGTTAAGATAATTGCTCTAACTATGATTATAAAGGAGTTGCAATGTTTTCACAAAATACAGGAATTATGCTCTACGTAGATGATGTAGCAGTGGAGAGAGACTTTTGGTCTGCTTTCGATTTTGAAATTGTGAACCACTCTGAAATCATGGGATTTGAAACTTTTGAGATGAAACCCAGCCTACTCTTTGAGACAGCAGATCTTCACGGTCTTCATAAACGCCTAGCTGCAGTGACTGACACCACTAGTCCGATCAGTACCCAACCTTTCCCTCACTTTAACTTTGCAAATCCAAGTGGACACTATTTCGCAGTTAGAGGAATCTAATAACAAAAAGGCTCTCTGTTTATTAGCAGAGAGCTCTTGTTTTTTAGCGCGGTGGTAGTCCAAGTGCTATACGTCCATAGCGACTGATGCGTGTAATCTTCCAGGCAGGCGACCAGGTAACTTCAACCCTGACATCCTCAATTCCTTCAATCTGTTTCAGACCTGCCACGATTTCGATTGGTAAACTTTCTGCACAGTCACAGGCAGTATCGGTGAAGGTCATGACAATTGTACAAAGACCAGCCTCGTCCAAATGAATCTCGTAAATCAAGCCAAGATTATAGACATCTAGTTCCACATCTGTATCGTAAACTTTTTCTAGCTTGTCAATGATTTGATCTTCTAATGCTAAAGCACGATCATTGATTTTGATATCTTCTCTCATTGCATTCCCTCCATTTGTAAACTGCACCTATTTTCTCATAATTCTGACAATTTGGCAAGTTTTTCCCAATCAAGACGTAATCCGCCATAAAAACGAAAGCCTAGTGATTGCCATAGTTGAGACAAACTACCCAAAGATCTAACAACCTAGAGTACGGGGATATTGGCATAGGTTAAAGAGATAAGCTTAGAGAATGATTGAGCTTCTAAGACATACTTTCTAAACAGAAAAAGTAGAGAAAGGTCATCTCTACTTTTTAGATATTATTTTGACTTCACAGGTTTATCTGCCAAGGCCTTGATAGCTGATGCTATCGTTTCTGCATAGAGCTTAGCTCCCTCTTCTAGTTTGGCATTATCACTTCCAAAGTGAACCTGGTCTGTTCCTTTCCAAATCTCTGGATGATCTTTAGATACCTGATTCCAGTCCGCAACCTCAATGTAAGGATACTTTTGAGCTACTTCACGCACATAGCTAGCATACTGTTCTACATAAGGCTGAGTTGCTTGAGTTGTATCACCCTCATAAGGTGTCATAAGTACAAGCTGATGCCCCTTAGGTAGATTTGTTATCAAAGAATCGATATCAGCCTTATAATCCTCAGGGTTATTCACTCCAGTAGCAATAACGACTATTTTAGGGAGGACTTTATTCTGACTGTGATTGAGCATAATAGCATTGGCTTGCTTGGTATTTCTACTTACTTGACCATCTGTCTGAGCGTCTGGTAGAACCTCTTTAAGTCCAGGTGTTGCACGCAAGGTTACAGAATCTCCAATGATGGATACACCTTCGGCAATATTGTAGCGACTTGCTTCTGCTTGATCCGCCATGGTTTTCGTACGGGTAATATTGGTTTGGGCTTGATTGAGGCCATTTACCATCAAATCCGTTTCAAAAGCGCCTACTTGGGGGGCAATAAGCATCACAATCAGTGTCAGCAAGCCAAGAAATCCGACGCTACCCGCAAAGATTGGTTGAATATGCGGAATTTCTTTTACCTTTTGCAATAAGCTACTGTTCTTCCCTGCAATGAAAGGTTCAATCACATAGAAGGAAAGGCTTGCAAAGAGATAAGAAAAGATAGTGGTGAGAATCACTGCTAGTATATTTCCCATTAATTGGGAGAAAATAATATAAAACGGCCAGTGGAAGAGATATACTGCGTAACTGGTATCAGCTAGGAAGCTAATCACCCTTGGCTCCTCAATATTTGGTGTTTTCTCATGCAAGACTCGAGTAGCAAGAATCATAGCAAGTGCAGCTAAACTTGCCAAAAAGAAGCCAAGCAAGTAGGCAAAGAGATAATTGAATTTCACGAAGAAGGTCAATAAGAGCAAAACTCCGAGACCTGCCCCGAATACTAGCAAGGTCTTTTTCAAATCCCAGGTATTATTTAAACGCTTAACAAGAGTAGTCGTTTGACGAACACCTACCAAAGATGCCAAAATACTGCCTAGAAAGAAAGGATAGACGTGAGTAAAGCTAGAAAAGTAGAGTGTCGAGTAGGAGCTAACGATAAAACTACCGATAAACATTGAAAGAAAACCGATGATAAAGACAGCTGATGATAGAAGAAAGACTAGACCTCTTAATTGTCCAGATGATTTTACCCGTTTGGACAAGAACCAAACTGCCAAACCCCACAAGATATAGTAATGAACCTCAACAGCCAAGCTCCAATTATGGACAAATAAATGAGGAATGAATTGAGATTCATAACTTCCCCCTGTTAACATTTCATAGAAGTTAGTCATAAAACCAAGAACACCAGCTATCTGACTACCAATCCCGGCTATATAATCTTGGCGAACCAAGAAAGTAAAGGGCATAACGACGAGAATCATCAAGACGACTGGAGGGAAAATCCGATAGAAACGTCTCCTGAAAAATCCTAGGATATCAATCTTTCCTTTTTGGCCAAATTCTTCTAATAAAAGTGACGTAATTAGGAAACCTGAGAAGGTGAAAAAGACGTCAACCCCGAAGAAACCTCCTGGAAAAACCGTCTGAAAGAAATGGTACAAGAGTACCAAGAGTAAGCCTGTAATCCTGATCAAGGAAAACCATTTAATACGCATACGAGTTTATTCTCCGTTCATTAGAGTAGTAAAAAAACCATCTAATGTTCATTCCATATTACCTTTATTTTATCAAAAAAAGAAGAAAAATCCTAAGAGAAAACTTAGGATTTGAGCTTTAGATTGATAGTCTTAGAAATTACGACCTGATTTATTGTAGCCATATTTTTCAACAAAATGCTCACGGAATTCCAAGAGATTGTCATCCATAATAGCCTGACGGACCTGCTTCATAAGATTGAGCAAGAAGTAGAGGTTATGGTAACTGGTCAAGCGGATACCAAAGGTTTCATCAGCCTTGAGCAGGTGACGAAGGTAGGCACGGGTGTAGTTCTTACATGTGTAGCAATCGCATTCAGGATCAAGTGGTGTAAAGTCCTCCGCAAACTGGGCATTCTTGACAACCAAGCGACCTTGACTGGTCATACAAGTCCCGTTACGAGCGATACGAGTCGGTAAGACACAGTCAAACATATCGACCCCACGAATAACGCCATCAATCAAGCTATCTGGTGCTCCTACTCCCATCAAGTAACGAGGTTTATTCTCAGGAAGGAGTTGAGTGGTGAAGTCCAAAACTGCGTTCATCTCTTCGTGGGTTTCTCCAACTGCTAGTCCACCGATAGAGTAGCCTGGGAAGTCCATGCTAATAAGGTCGTGAGCTGATTGACGACGAAGATCTTCAAATCCTGCACCTTGTACAATCCCAAACAAACCTTGGTCATGTGGACGACGATGAGCTTTCAACCCACGCTCTGCCCAACGGCTGGTACGTTCAATTGACTTCTTCACATAATCATAAGGCTGATAAAATTGAGGACATTCATCAAAGGACATCATGATATCTGAGCCTAGATTGTTCTGGATAGAGATGGCTTTTTCAGGTGAAAGGAACATCTTGGAACCATTGAGGTGGTTTTTGAAAGTCACACCTTCCTCTGTGATATTACGACTATCTGCTAGGGAATAAACTTGAAAACCTCCACTATCTGTCAAGATAGGCTGGTCCCAGTTCATGAACTTATGAAGCCCACCTGCTCGAGCAATCAACTCATCTCCAGGACGTAGCCACAAGTGATAGGTATTAGAGAGGATAATCCCTGACCCCATCTCTTTCAATTCTTCTGGCGATTGGGTTTTAACCGTTGCTTGAGTTCCAACTGGCATAAACATAGGAGTTGGGAAAGTTCCATGTGGCGTGATAATCTCACCCAGACGAGCTCCCGTGTGTTTTTCTTTTTTAATCAAACGATATTTGATTGGTGAATCTGACATTTTTTACCTCCGAAGCTGGGAAAGACAGTCCCAGTTCTTACTTTGTGCCCAAGGGCATACTGTATGATTCTATCAAAAAAAACAGGAACTGTCACGAACTATGGTATAATGAAAGAATGAAATACCCAAAAATTGATTTAAAAGAAGTTCGTCAACAAGCTAAACAGTTTCAAGCTGAACATCCACGTCTATTGCTTGTCTTTTTATTACCAAGCATTTTCCTGATTCTATCCAGCTTTATAAGTCCATTATCCTTACTTTATGAGGGGATTCTTGAGCAATCTTTCTTTACTTTTTTGATGAGCTTGATCCAGTCTTCACTCTTTCCTCTAGCAGTCGGATTTACAAGTTCTATTATCCTAGCTGGTGCTCTGTTTACAACCATTAATCTTTACAGAATTTCCGAGATAGAGCTTTCCTTTAAAGATAGCCTGTCCTTACTTGACAACCGCTTCTTCACCCAGACCTTTCTGACTCTCTTGCTCAAGCGTTTCTATCTCTTTTTGTGGAGCATCCCTAATCTTTTTGGTGTCTACTTGCTCTTTTATAGCAGTGCCATGGCTCGTAAATTTGTAGAACTTCATCCCGAATTTCCAGCCGTAGACGTCACCAATTCAGATATCGAACATTTTCTGCTCACTTTTGCACTCTACTTCTTTGGTAGCGTCTTTCTGATGATTTTGGGAACCATTGCCTATCTGCCACAATACTACGCTTATTCCCAAGTAGAGCTGCTCCTTTGCGATACCCTTGCAATTGGAATTGCCAAGCCAAGTCGCGTACTCAAAACCAGTCGCTTCCTTATGAAAGGCTATAAGTTCCAACGCTTCGTACTTGATTTACAGCTACTTCCTTGGTATCTCCTTATCTGGATCAGCTTCGGAATTGCGAGCATCCCTACTTTCCCTTATATCTATAGTAGTCAATTCTTCTTTTATCAAAGATTACTCGAAATCAAGCGGAGAAAAGTTTAATGTGAATGATTAAAACCAGCACCTTCTATGGAGAGTGCTGGTTTGTTTTTATTTAAATGGTTACTTGATCTCTGTCTTTAATCATGTAGTGTTTTAATGGAGTTAGGCTTGCCAACCAATATAGGAAGCCACCAAAAATCGCCGTAAAGCCACTACCTGTTGTGATTAAGAAGATCGAACTTTGAATTTGTTTAGTTAGGGGATTGTAAACAAAGAGTACCGCAACTAACAGAGATACGAATACACAAGACAAACCAACTAAATTAAATCCCTTAGTAAACTCATAAGCCTGATGTCCATCTAAGAAATAAGCTGATCGTAAATCTAATTTCCGTTTTCTTATCAAGAAATAATCAACAACAATCATTCCAATAATAGGCCCTTGAATATAAGCTGCAAGCGAGATAAAAGAACCAAAATATTCTTCTACACCACCCCAGATTGTCAATGCACTCACATAAACCATGGCAATCCAAACCATCAACTTGTAACTTACCTTAGGCATCCCACTCTTAACAATCATACAGTTCACATAAGATCCAGTTCCTTGTGTTCCGATGTTAGCAAAAGCTACTAGCAATAAACTAAGAAGAGCAAAGGTAGGAGTACTCAAGGTTGAAAGCATCGCAGTTGGATCACTCTCGTAAACTCCTGTTCTTACAAACATAGCTAGAGCCATAACACCACCCGTCGCAGCAAAGAATGGTGCTACCACGCCATAAGATAAAGAAGTAGCCCAATACCCACTACGTTCTGATTTTGCTAAACGTGGTAAAATTAATGCTTGCGTCGACCAAGAAAAGGCAGTCGCTACATTCCCCTCTCCTGAAATCATAAATCGCTCTAGCGGGCTCAAATCTCCTTGTACTGCTGGTTGAACGTTCATAATGTCAGTAATCGGAACTGCTACAAAACAAATTCCAACGATAATCAATCCAACAACTAGTAAAGCAATTACCATAAACCGATTAATACCTTTTATAACCTCCGGTCCACCAAGGGCAATCAAGGTCCCTAATAAGACACAAAGTGTCCCAAGAATTGGTGCCCAAATCCCCTTCTCCAGTCCAAGGCCGAAATTATTAGCTAGATGAATCATAGAACTGGCAAAAAGATTTGCAGTAACTGCATACCAACCAAAATTTGCTAAACTGATAGTTGTTGACAAAAATGCCACTCCACGCTTCCCTAAAACCGCTCGAAGCCAAATCCATAAATCAATTCCGTATCTCACTGCAAACAAGGTGGGAAGACACTCGATAAAGACCCAAATAATATTAAAGCTAAAAATATTGATTAACATCTGGCTGAAGGTCAAATATTGAGCAACATACGCTCCTTGTGTGTAACACCAAGTTGCAATCGCAAAACCACTTGTTGATAAGAATAGATCCCAGAAGGAATATTGCCGATCCTTACTAGTCATTGGAACAATCCCAGTTATGGTTTCTTGTTGAATAAAGTCGGTCGTTTTCGACATTATTTAATTCCTCCTGTCATAGCTAAGATAATCAAGATTAGATTAATTCCAATGATAACACCAATCAAAGCAAAATCTTTTTTTAAGAATGGTTGCGCAAAATCATAGTCTGGAGATTCCATTTCTTCCAGTCTTCGTTTCGTTTCATCTGCTACCAATTGTTCAATTTCAGATACAGATTTCATCTTATTTTTCTCCTAGATATAACTCTAATGAAAGTTGTCCGTATTGTCTGGTAAATCGATACCAAGTATAAAGAAATTCTCCCACAGGTTTTCCAACACTCTCTTGGAATAAGGCCCACAAGAACCAATAATAAGATGTCACTGCCACATAGGCTAAATAATGACGTCTTGTTTTTGTATCTGGAACTTCTTGCAAGTAAATCTCAAGTACTTTCTCAGCTTGTTCAACAGTATAATTCGAACAACCAATGAAGGTACCTAAATCCCCTGCAGGGTCCCCCATACCAGAATACTCCCAATCAATCAGACTCATCTCCTCTTGTTCGTTTAGGAGAAAATTAGGGCTATAGGAATCTCCATGACATAAAACTCTCTCAGTGTCATCCTGTTTTAAAAATTCTCTAATAGTTGAAATGTTTTTATCGAGTTCATCAAGTCCATCAAACTCAAAACGATTGCTAGCCTTCAATTTTTCTCTAAAATCATCAATTCCTACAAATAAATCAAAATTATGGGTTGTCTTCTCTCCAGACTGATGTAGTTTTCTCAAGAGCCCCATAGCTTTTTCTACATGATCCCAATTATCATAATCAAGCGGTCTAGCGTTAGGGATAAATTCTGAAATCTTCCACCCTTCGTTTTTATCCATTGCAACAAATGTTCTGTCTATTTGCAGTTTTGCTGCAATTTCCATAGAAGCTGCTTCGCTTGATCTGTTGATGTATTTTTCAGTTCCTCTTCCAGGATGACGATAAACATATTTTTTATCAAGACAATCAAAGCTAAATGATGTATTGGTCAAACCATCTTTGAGTGGTTTAATATGAACAATATCCGAAGCATCACAATTCAAGGTCTTGCAGATGTTATCAATAATCTCAGAATTAGAATTCATCAAGTAGCGGTCATCAAATTGACGCAACTCATCTAAGGAATCAAATTCTTTAACAATATCCGCTGAATAATGACGAGCTTCTAGATGCAATTCATGAACATTACGGGTATAGTAATCTTCCCAGAGCTGTTCTTTATAGGGCTCGTGTTTAAACTCAGTTTCTAAAATTTTTACGAATTTTTCACTAAAGGCACGGTCAAAATACACATGTCCCACCATAGCCCAAGTATCTTTACCACCAATCTGTATGTCAACAATCATGTTGTTGGAGTCTTCGGTAGCACAATATTCGTCTGTCTCGCCTTCCACAAATATCGTTGAATAGTAACCTCTATAAATATACTTCTCAAATGGATTTTCGGCAAAATAATTGTCCGATGAACAAATGTAAGTATTTGATAGTTGATCTCTAACCAACATTAATGAAGAACAGTTATTGTATTTATAGTAATCATTATTGACAACGATTTTTACACCATATTTTTCAGCAAGGTAAAACATTTTTTCTTGTAAATAACCTACAATAACTGTAATATCTTCTATACCTGCTTCCTGTAGTTGTTCAATTTCCCTTTCAATCAGGCGTTCCCCTTTGACTTTTAACAATCCTTTTGGTACTTCGTAAGACAATGGTGCAAATCGACTACTCATCCCTGCAGCCATAATCACTGCATTTTGTACTCGATAAGGTTCTAAAGCTTCTTTTCCTAACTCAGATAGGTGACCTTCTTGATCAATCCAATTAGCTTCTTTCATTTCTTTAAGCAGGGAATTAATTGTTCCTAAAGAAACTTCCAATTGTTCCGCTAACTGTCTTTGTGTAAACTCCTCTTGTGGATGCTCTTGCAAAAAAGACAGTAATTTAAATTGTTTTTCTGAAATCATATTGATAACCTCTTTTTGTTCAATACTTGTTTAAAAAAGATTATAGTATGAACAGTCGCTTTTGTCAAGTATTATCCAAATAAACTTTAATAGTAAAGAAGTAGTCTTGAATAACATGACCACGCATTTCCATTAGTTTTAAAAAATTTACAAACAGCACTTCCTTAACCACACTGAAGTGAACCAACTTAAAAACAAAAATTCGTATAAAAGTCTAATCGTAAATAAAAAAGCGAACCATACTTGTTTCTGATACTCAGAATTCTATCTTGTCCGCTTTTTTTATTTAATTTATCAAGCATAAGGATTTATAATAATGGATTCTTAAATCCAATATTTTTTCCACCTCCGCTTTTTATTTCAAGAAAAGGATACTCAAGAGTGCTAAGATTGCCGGTCCACCTTGCTTGAGAATGATTTTTTTATCTGCTGTTAAGGCACCATAAGTCGCTGCTCCTATCACAAATAAAACAAAGATTGTTACGATTTCTAAGCTATGTGAGAAATAAATCCCATAGATAAGAAAAACCCCAATCAAGGCATTATAAATTCCTTGGTTTTTAAACAATGAGGTTACAGATGGTCTTGCTAGTTCTTCTTTGTCCATATTAAAGACACGGCCGGTTGCGTCTGATTGGGTTGCGATACTCTCCAAATAAAAGATATAAAAATGTTCGAGGGCAACAATAGTTGCTAAAATAGTAGTAATGATTGACATCGTTTTCTCCTTAAAATTCTATTTTTTCTAACCCTGATACTAGTTTTGTCAACAAAGCTGTCAGGTCTTGCTGCTCAGTAGAGGATAAGATGTTCTCCATCTGCTCCTTCACTCGCAAGTGATGTTTAGGCGGATTGACCAAGAGTTGATTCTTGGCTTCTTGGGTTAATTCAACTAAGACTTCTCGCTGATTGATTGGATTCCGATTGCGACTGACATAGCCCTCTGACTCCAGTATCTTAAAATGACGGGTCAAGGCTGCCTGGTCAATCTGTAACTTCTCCTGAACGGCAATCTGGTTACAGGGTGACTGTTGCAGTAAAAATTGCAGGATTTGATAGCGGGTCAAACTAATTCCCAATTGTTTCTCAAAAAGTTGAGTGATGGTCTGATCTGTTAAATGGAGCTGGTACAGTAATTCATGCATTTTTAGTATTTTCTCCTTTCTTTTATATTTGATTTATCAATAGTTGACTTGTCAAGTATAATACAAATAAATTGACTTTGCAAGTCTTTTGCTTACTCCGTTAAATTAGTCTACTAGTCACAATCCCTCAAGGCTATGTTTTTCTATTTTATGTCTGGAGTTTATTTACGCTATCTAAGAGTTTGAAAACAAAAAAAGAAGCGGAAACTCAAGTTCCCAACTTCTTAATATTCTTAGTTCATAGATACGTGAACGTGGTCATAGTGGTTTTCTGTAACGCTTCCACGGTCTGGCATTGGATTCCAAGTGTAGGCTGGTCCGTATTTGCTATCGAATGGTGCATAGAAACGTTGTTTCCAGATGATGTAGCTGATGCCACGGCTAGCCATATTTTGGATAGCATAATCTGCAATTTGGTCTCCAAGAGCAGAGCTTACTGGAACCATAAAGTCAATGGCAAGTCCTTTTCCGTGGTCTCCACTATCTCCTAGACGGTAACCACTAAATGATGTGATTCCGAACAAGTTAGCCACTTCCTCTTTAAAGGCAGCCGTTTGTGGCTGAAGACCTGCATTTTCTGATTTTGAAGCTGCAATACTTGCATAATCAGGTGCTGCTGGTGCTGCATAAGTCGCTGATGAACCTTGGCTTGCTTCAGCTTGATAAGTTGATGGTGCTGATTGAGTCTCTGTTGTAGTCGTTTCTTCCACTACAGGTGTTTCTGCGACCGGCTCTTCCACTGGTGCTGAAACTTCTGCAACGGCTACTGTTGTTGTTTCTGCTGCAGATTCTTCTGCTGGTGTTGCAACTTCTGTAACGGCTTCTGTTGTTGCTTCTGCCACTGGCTCAGCTACAGTTGGTGCTGCAACTGGTTGAGTTAAATCTTCAACCTGTACAGTTTGGTCATCTACAGTGACTTGGTTGGTTGTCAAATCTGCTGTTGCAGTTGTACCTTCGCCTCCTTGAACTGTCTCAGGGGTTTGAATTTCAACCTCTGTCACTTCTTCTTTTTCATTTACAGTTGTTGTAAGGACTGTCTCAGGGAAGATCAAATCAATATTACTGATCTTGTTCAAGTTAGCAAGAACGGTCACATCCACTCCCAAAGCTTCGGCAATGGTACTTAGAGTATCTCCATACTGAATCGTATAGCTTGTTTTATTCTCATTCTTTGTAACATCGTTTTGAATTTGCTCAACACTACGCGCTGTCCATACTAGCTCTTCTGCTTGAGTTGCCAATACAGGGGCAAGGGATAAGGCTACTGTTGATGCTAAAATAATTCTTTTCTTCATACTATCAAACTCCTTTTCAAATGTAGTACCTGTCTATCATAACACAAAGAAAATAGAAAAAAAGCCCTTTTGGGGCTATTTAACAGAACTGTACATTCGTTGTAACAAATCACACTACTTGAAATAGTTTGTTAGTTTCTTGTCATCAGGCTGACACATTTTTCTTGAAGAAAATTCTAGAAGGAAAGCGAGCTAATGTCTTCTAAATGCTCTATCTGTTGATTACAAGATACAGGTGAGGCAAGGAAATTGATACTCTGAATCCCACTATTTTGAGCAAATTCGATATCCAAAGTCCGATCCCCTATATAATAAGTTTGCTGTGGATCTAGTTCATACTTATCTAGAAGATAGATCGCAGCTTCTGGACTAGGCTTCCGAGAAAAGCCACTTTGATTGGTTAAAATTTCTGTGAAATAGTGGGCCAAACCCAAATTTTCCAAAATTGTAAAAGCATTATCCCCTTTATGGGTATAAACAAACTGCTCAATTCCTTGCTGGTCTGCCCAAGCTAAGATTTCACGCGCCCCCGGCATCAGAACAACTTGAGCATTCTTCTCAGCCAAACTCTGAGCACGAACCTGATTGAGCATATCAGCATCCAAGCCTCTTTCTTCTCCCACCTTTTCCAACAGATCTTGAACGGAAGTTTTTAGAATAAAGGCACGAACCTCAGCCTTATCATAAGGAATATCAAACTGGGCAAAAGTCTCTTCGATTCCTGCTAAGATAGCCTCATAAGAGTCCAATAAAGTCCCATCTAAATCCCAGATAAATCCAATTTTTTTCATATGTCATCCTTTCAAAGAGATATATTGCTTATAACGATAGCGCAGGAAGAACCAGCGAAAACCATTATCCAAAAGCGTTCCTGCCCAAATACCAGGCAAGCCCCAACCAAGAATAATTCCCATCAGATACCCTGTTCCGATACGGATACACCACATTCCGATACTTGTCGCATAAAAGGGGAGGCGTGCATTTCCCAACCCCTGCCAGACAGCTGTATAAATGACTGTCCCCGTCGTCATAGGAGTTCCTAGTAGTGAGAACAGTGTCACCAAAACACTGGCTTTAATGGCCGCAGGATCACTAGTGTAGAGGTGACTTAGGGGCGTTCCGAGAGCATAGATACTAAGTGTTAAGGGCAACATGAGAAAGAGCGATAGCCAAAAAGTTTGCTTACTGAGCTTGTCCACCCTTGCCCAATCATCTTCTCCAACTGCTCGAGCCACCTGCATGACTGTTGCTGTAGCGACACCAAAGGCTGGCATATAATTAAACTGAGTCAAGACTTCACCGATTGCATTTCCTGCGACTGCCTCAGTTCCGAAAGAAACAACCAGGGCAATAATAACCACATCTCCAGCTCGCATCATGAGACGCTCTCCCGCTGCAGGTAAAGCCAAAGTCAGTAAGTCTTTGTCCAGTCCAAAGCTTGGTCTTGTATATGGGAGTTTTAATTGTGACCATAAAATCACAACCCCGACCAAACGAGATAGAATAGTCCCCCAAGCTACACCAGCTATGCCCATATCAAGAACAAAAATAGCTAGACTTGAAAAGAGAATATTCAAGGCATTGGATAAAAGACTCACATAAAGGGGAAGGCGCGGATTATGGGTGGTGCGAATCAAGGCACCCAAACTAGTCATCAAGCCCAAGAGGACAATTGTCCCTCCAACTAAAGCTAGGTATAGTCCTCCACTCTCAGCCACAGCCGCTTCTGTCCCCAAAAGACCAATCATCTCTTGACCGGAAAAGATGGACAAGCCCCCTAAAACTAAACTCAGTAGCAGGGTTATCTTGAGCGCTTCTGTCACATGGTAGGCTAGTCTAGACTGGTCCTTCTGCCCCAAACTTTTGGAAATAACACTGGAAATCGCAGCTCCTAGAGCAATAAAAATCGCTTGGTAAATGGTGATAATGTTACCCGCTACAGACACACCCGAAATGGCGATTAAGCCTAGATGTGCTACCAGATAACTATCCACCATTCCCATGAGCATCTGCAAAAAATTTTCACCCATGGCTGGCAGAGCTATGTTGAGAATATCTTTATATTTCTTAAACAATCCTTCCTCCTGATGAAAAGAAACTCAGTTAGTTTCCCAACCGAGTTTACTTCCTCTGTTTTAAAGTCCTAGATAAGATTCTACTGCAGTCTGCATCTCTGCTGCTGCAACAGTTGTCTTGTGACGAACTGGAGCTGTTTCAAGGCCATCCACTGCTGGTGGCACTGCTACTCCTGAGATTTCATGTAATTGAGCCAAGGCTTCAAAGTCGCTAAGACCTGATTGTCCAGTTACAGCTTCCACCGCAACCACTGGAAATTTGTAAGGACTAGCTGTTGATGCAATCACTGTCTTGGTCGCATCACCAGTCGCTGCTTGGTATTTTTTAAATACAGCTGAAGCAACTGCTGTATGAGGATCCTCGATGTAGGCATCTGTTTGATAAACACGCTTGATTTCTGCTGCTGTTTCTGCTTCAGTCGCATACTCAGCTACAAAAAGGTCAAGGATTTCTGCATCAAAATCTGTCAATTCATACTGACCTTGAGTGTTCAAAGCATTCATGAGTTCAGCTGTCTTAACCGCATTATTACCCAAAAGGTGGAAAATCAAGCGCTCCAAGTTTGAAGAGACCAAGATATCCATAGATGGGCTAGTGGTTACCTTAAATTCACGCTTCTTGTCATAAACATGAGTTTTAAAGAAGTCTGTCAAAACATTGTTGTCATTTGAAGCACAGATCAATTTGCCAACTGGTAGGCCGATTTGCTTAGCGTAAAAGGCAGCCAAGATATTCCCAAAGTTCCCTGTCGGTACGGTGAAGTTAACCTTGTCACCAGCCTTAATCTCACCAGTTTTAACAAGCTGAGCGTAGGCATACACATAATAGACAATCTGTGGTACTAAACGACCGATATTCATAGAGTTAGCAGATGAGAACTGGAGCTTGTTAGCAGCCAATTTTTCACGAAGGGCCACATCATTGAACATGTGCTTAACGTTGGTTTGAGCATCGTCAAAGTTTCCATCGATGGCGATAACATGAGTATTGTCCCCAGTTTGAGTAGTCATTTGTAACTCTTGCACCTTGCTGACACCGTCTTTGGGATAAAAGACGATGATTTCAGTTCCAGGAACATCCGCAAATCCTGCCATGGCAGCTTTACCGGTATCTCCAGACGTCGCTGTCAAGATGACAATCTTGTTTTCCAAGCCATGTTTCTTGGCAGCTGTTGTCATAAAGTATGGCAAGATAGACAAGGCCATATCCTTAAAGGCAATGGTTGAACCGTGGAAAAGTTCCAAGTTGTATTGGCCATCTAGTTTCACAAGAGGAGCAATGGCTGGTGTATCAAACTTGCTGTCATAGGCGTTGGTGATACAGTAGTCCAACTCTTCTGCTGTAAAATCATCCAAGAAGGCTGACAAGACAAGTTTGGCCACTTCTTGATAAGAAGCGTCTTTTAATGTGTCAAAATCCAAGTCCACCTTTGGATAGCTCACTGGAGTAAACAAGCCTCCATCTGTTGCCAAACCTTGCAAAATCGCTTGGCTGGCTGTTACTGTATTGTTCGCATCACGCGTTGATTGATAAACTAATGTCATAAATCTCTATCCTTTATCTATAGTCCTATTCATTATAACATGATTTTTCAGAAAATTCTTCCTTTATAGGAAAATTATAGGTCTAATTCTTCTTTCAAAGGCTCTAAATAGGTCATTTCTTGCTGATCTCTCATCTTAAGACCTTGCTCTGCTATCGCTAGCAAGTCTTTGGAGAACTGGACAATCCCAGCTGTTTCTTCATCTGTGAGGTGTTTCTTAGAAAATTGTCTTCTCAAAGACTTGTAGTCACGACCAAATATTTCAAAGAAAGGAGCTGTTTCTAGGTAAATTTCAAGCTTGTCTAGATTCACCAGCAAGCCTAAATGAAAGGCTGCCGAAGAAAAGGTTCGATCTAGTGGCTGTGTACAAACACTCCGAAATTCGACCGTTCCTCGAGTTGTTAAGTCTTGGAATTGGTAACTACGGTGCGTTTGGAAATCCTTCTCTTGAGGAACAAGCAGAGTTTCTTTTCCATTTAGAGTATAGGCAGTAATCTCATCAGTATCTAAGTAATCTCTAGCTCGTATCGGAGAAAAATAGTAGGTTTCCCCATCACGTTCTGCTGTAAAAATCGCAGAGCAATCTAAATAATCAAAGAAATCATCCTCATCTTTGAAGAGTTTTGAATTGACACCGACATTCTCTGGATAAATTCCATGCATGGAATCTTCCCAAAAAATATCTCGTGAAATCAAAGTATCCCATTCTGCTCCCGAAAACTCAGAATTAGCAAACAGGTAAGCTTTGACTGCTTCAAGCTGAGTGAATGCATTAATGACACGTAGGTAGTTAGCAGTCGATACATCCAACTGAACTTGGCTCCCACAGATAAAGGCTCCATAGTCTGGAAAATCATGCAAAGAAACAGATTCTTGATTGTTGCCCATCTTCAGATAATCCATTAACATCTGGTAGCGAGGATATGCGACAGGCCTATTATCATTGATATCCCAATTCGGGTGAATCCCCCAACCTTGAATAGCATGATCCTTTTCTCTTAGCTTCTCCTGAATTACTTCCATATAGGCTCTAAAGCGCTCTTCCACTTCCTGAATACTCTTTGCCTTCCCAAAAGCAAACTCCAAGGTCGTGTAGGAAACCTCAAACAAAATACGGTCTTGACTCATCGGTTCTACAAGTTGAATTGGATTGCCATCCTGGTCTTCCTTCTCAACTTCTAGACTGAGAGCGTCAACTAAAAAACGCATCAATTCCTTGCTGACTTCAATATCTGTAGGCTGACCTTTCTTATGAACGATCGGAAACTCCAACTCAATACCGATGTAGAGATCTGGATTTTCTTTGATATTCTTTAAATAGCGGTCTTTTAATAACTGAACTGAAGGGGACATACATACCTCTCATTCTAACTTCTCATACTAGAAAACAAATTACTCTCTATTATACCAAAAAGTCCTAGAGAAGGATCTTAGAAAGTCTGTTTGCAAGCTTGCTCCCTAGATTTAAGACCAAACAACTTCCTAATTATATGAAATTTTATAATAAGACGTCAGATATCATTGTTCAATTTTCACAGTCTCATCAACCAGTTAAGCGATTACATATATTTTTGCATCAAATCCCTTGTACTATATTAAATATAGTGATATAATTCACATATAGACAAAAAGAGGGCAGTTCAAATTCGACTTCACTTGAATCATGAGTCAAGGCAAGCCCCTTTTCCTCTGCACCTCAACGACTAATCAAGGAGGATAGCTATGAAAGCTGTTGTTGTAAATCCAGAAAGCACTGGTGTTGCTATTGAAGAAAAAGTTCTCCGTCCACTCGAAACTGGGGAAGCTCTTGTAGAAGTTGAGTACTGTGGTGTCTGCCACACTGACCTCCACGTTGCCCATGGTGACTTTGGTAAAGTTCCAGGACGCGTTCTCGGTCACGAAGGTATCGGTATCGTAAAAGAAATCGCCCCTGATGTTAAAAGTCTCAAAGTTGGCGACCGTGTCAGCGTAGCTTGGTTCTTTGAAGGCTGTGGTATGTGTGAATACTGTACAACCGGACGAGAAACTCTTTGCCGTTCCGTAAAAAATGCAGGCTACTCAGTTGACGGCGGTATGGCTGAACAATGTATCGTAACTGCAGATTATGCTGTTAAGGTTCCAGATGGTCTCGATCCAGCCCAAGCCTCTTCTATCACTTGTGCCGGTGTTACCACATACAAGGCTATCAAAGAAGCAAAAGTTGAACCAGGCCAATGGGTTGTCCTCTATGGTGCTGGAGGTCTTGGTAACTTGGCTGTCCAATACGCTAAAAAAGTATTCAACGCTCACGTTATCGCAGTTGATATTAACAATGATAAACTTGCCCTAGCTAAAGAAGTTGGTGCTGATATCGTGATTAATGGTCTTGAAGTCGAAGATGTTCCAGGCCTTATCAAAGAAAAAACAAACGGTGGTGCTCACTCAGCTGTCGTAACAGCTGTATCAAAAGTTGCCTTCAACCAAGCAGTTGACTCTGTTCGTGCGGGCGGTCGTGTAGTAGCTGTCGGACTCCCTTCAGAAATGATGGATCTAAGCATCGTCAAAACAGTTCTTGACGGTATTCAAGTCATCGGATCCCTCGTTGGAACACGTAAAGACTTGGAAGAAGCCTTCCAATTTGGTACTGAAGGTCTCGTTGTTCCAGTCGTTCAAAAACGCCCTGTGGAAGATGCTATTGCTGTCTTTGATGAAATGGCTGCTGGAACCATCCAAGGTCGTATGGTTCTAGACTTTACTCACTAAGATAAATAATAAATGCCAAAATGAGGTAGGGACAGAAGATCCTACCTCGTTTTTTTAGTAATAAAATTTTGACATAACAATTAATTGGACTTGAGGCATTTTTTAGACGCCCAAGAGCACTACTGACGAAAACTTCCTAGTCCCTCCACTTTTTTATATTAAATTTTTTTACCATTTTATAGACGATTTTATAAAAAAGTTTATATATCAATATTTGTAAAAATGAGGCTTTGAGATTTTTTTCACTCTTTATTATAATTAGTTGCATTTTTTCTGAAAACGATTTATACTTAAGGAGTCTTAAAGTTTTCTTAAACTACAAGTCAAACATTTTATAAGGAGGAATGACAATAATGAGTATCGGAATCATTATTGCGAGCCACGGTGAATTTGCCGCGGGTATTCATCAGTCAGGATCTATGATCTTTGGTGAACAAGAAAAGGTTCAAGTCGTAACCTTTATGCCAAACGAAGGTCCAGATGATTTATACGCCAAGTTCAACAATGCTGTGGCTGCATTTGACGCAGAAGATGAGGTTCTAGTCTTGGCTGACCTTTGGAGTGGTTCTCCATTTAACCAAGCTAGTCGCGTAATGGGAGAAAATCCTGAGCGTAAATTTGCCATCATCACAGGACTTAATTTACCGATGTTGATCCAAGCTTACACAGAGCGCCTTATGGACGCTGCTGCTGGAGTGGATAAAGTCGCTGCAAACATCATTAAAGAGGCCAAAGATGGCATCAAGGCTCTTCCAGAGGAGCTAAATCCAGCTGAGGAAGTTGCAACTGCTGCAGCTGCTCCTGTAGCCCAAGCTGCCATCCCAGAAGGAACTGTTATCGGAGACGGTAAATTGAAAATCAATCTTGCTCGTCTTGACACACGTCTTCTTCACGGACAAGTCGCAACTGCTTGGACACCAGATTCAAAAGCAGACCGTATCATCGTTGCTTCAGATAACGTTGCTAAAGATGACCTTCGTAAAGAATTGATCAAACAAGCAGCTCCAAACGGAGTGAAGGCTAACGTTGTTCCAATCCAAAAATTGATTGAGGTTGCTAAAGATCCTCGCTTTGGTGAAACACATGCCCTTATCTTGTTTGAAACACCACAAGATGCCCTTCGTGCTATCGAAGGTGGTGTGCCAATCAAAACTCTTAACGTTGGATCAATGGCTCACTCAACTGGTAAAACAATGGTCAACAACGTATTGTCAATGGACAAAGACGACGTTGCTACATTTGAAAAAATGCGTGACCTTGGTGTTGAATTTGACGTACGTAAAGTACCAAACGACACTAAAAAAGATTTGTTTGACTTAATTAGCAAAGCTAACGTTCAATAATTAAAACTAAATAGAAAAGGAATAAAACCATGTCAGATATTTCATTCATTTCTGCTATCTTGGTTGTAGTTGTTGCCTTCTTCGCAGGTCTTGAAGGTATCCTCGACCAATTCCAATTCCATCAACCAATCGTAGCATGTACCCTTATCGGTCTTGTAACTGGTAACCTCGAAGCAGGGGTTATGCTTGGTGGATCACTTCAAATGATCGCCCTTGGTTGGGCTAACATCGGTGCTGCCGTTGCTCCTGACGCGGCTCTTGCCTCTGTTGCTGCTGCAATCATCATGATTAAGGGTGGTAACTTTACTACTGAAGGTATCGCAGTCGCAACTGCAACTGCTATCCCTCTTGCCGTAGCTGGTCTTTTCTTGACTATGATCGTTCGTACCATCTCAGTTGCCTTGGTTCATACTGCAGATAACGCTGCTAAAGAAGGAAACATTGCTGCTGTTGAACGCGCTCACTACTTTGCCCTTGCTCTTCAAGGTCTACGTATTGCTATCCCAGCTGCACTCTTGCTTGCAATGCCAACTGAAGCCGTTCAAAGCGTATTGAACCTTATGCCAGAATGGCTTAAAGGTGGTATGGCTGTCGGTGGTGCTATGGTCGTTGCCGTTGGTTACGCTTTGGTTATCAACATGATGGCTACTCGTGAAGTATGGCCATTCTTCGCAATCGGTTTTGCTCTTGCAGCAATCTCTCAATTGACTTTGATTGCCCTTGGTGTCATCGGTGTTGCCCTTGCCTTCATCTACCTCAACCTTTCTAAACAAGGTGGAAACGGTGGCGGAGGAGCTGCAACTTCTAACGATCCAATCGGTGATATCCTAGAAGACTACTAGAAAGGGGAACAATCATGGCTGAAAAAATTCAATTATCAAAATCAGATCGCCAAAAAGTTTGGTGGCGTTCACAATTCCTTCAAGGTTCTTGGAACTACGAACGTATGCAAAACTTAGGTTGGGCTTACTCTTTGATCCCAGCTATCAAGAAACTTTACACTAAAAAAGAAGACCAAGCAGCCGCTCTTGAGCGTCACCTTGAATTCTTCAACACTCACCCATACGTAGCTGCTCCAATCATGGGGGTTACTCTTGCACTTGAAGAAGAACGCGCTAACGGTACTGAAATCGATGATGCTGCTATCCAAGGTGTTAAGATCGGTATGATGGGACCTCTTGCCGGTATCGGTGACCCAGTCTTCTGGTTTACAGTTCGTCCGATCCTTGGTGCCCTTGGTGCATCACTTGCTGCAACTGGTAATATCGTTGGACCACTTCTCTTCTTCTTTGGATGGAATGCAATCCGTATGTCTTTCCTTTGGTACACACAAGAGTTTGGTTACAAGGCTGGATCTGAAATCACTAAAGACATGTCAGGTGGTATCTTGAAAGACATCACTAAAGGAGCTTCAATCCTTGGTATGTTCATCCTTGCCGTTCTTGTACAACGTTGGGTATCCATCAACTTCACTATCAACCTTCCAGGGAAACAATTATCAGAAGGTGCCTACATCAACTTCCCAGAAGGTGCTGTTACAGGTGGAGAATTGAAGGGTATTCTTGGTCAAGCACTTAGTGGTATGAGCTTGGATAGCGTTCAACCACAAACCCTTCAAGGTCAGTTGAACTCATTGATTCCAGGATTGATGGGACTCCTCCTTACTTTCCTTTGCATGTGGTTGCTTAAGAAAAAAGTATCTCCAATCACAATCATCCTTGCCCTCTTTGCAGTTGGTATCGCAGCTCGTTTCTTCGGTATCATGTAATCTCGACGAGAATGTATAAACAAAAAAAGAATCAGGTTTATCACCTGATTCTTTTGGCTCTTTGTCAAATAGTGTTGATGAAGAACCTAATGAAAAAAGAATCCAACAAAAATTGGACTACCTGTCTCCGGTTGAATACCGAAGACGGTAGCCCTAGGGTGTTTTTATTAAATTCTCACTTTTTGGGGTCAGTCCCTAAGCCTGATAGTAATTTTTTGTTCATACTATTCCCCTTTAGTCATTTACTACTTTAAGTTGCATTGCTTTAGCTACTTCTTCTGCCTTTGATCCCTTAGGTGTATGGATTTCTACATCTGGGTTACAGTTATCCACAAAATAGAAGTATTCTGTAATTTCTGTTACACTTGCTGGAATTGTAATAGATTTAATTGATGATGTCCCCCAGAATACTAATGTTCCAATACTCTTTGTTCCTTCTGGGAATACAACTGATTCTAATGAACTGTCAGAGTTGAAAACATCATCTTCTACTGTTTCTATTGACTTACCAAAGTGGACATACTTTAACTTATTGTCAATCGCAAACGCACCTTTTCCAATATATCGTACTGTATCTGGTAAAACGATTGCCTCACAATGTTTCAAGTTCGCAAGACCACGTTCTCCAATTGCGATAACAGGTTTACCTTTAATTTCCTTTGGTACACGAACAACCTTATCGTCAGAAGTACAACTATAGATGACATAACCTTCTTCCTATAAATATACGCACGTTAATATATTAATATCTTTAAGAATTTATAACTATAGTTCCTTAATTTTCCCAGTAAAAAAACGAAAGGCACCACAAGTTATTTATGTGTTTTCTTTAAACGATTCATGTACTTCTGTCGCAACTTCTCACCCGCCTTTAATTGCGGTTGCGATAGATTGAGGACCTAAATATGCATCCCCTGTTATTAGTTCATTTCTATTGTATTCTGATGTTGACCGAAAGTCAAATTTTTACCTTTCATCTAGAACACTAAAGTCTACTTTTGTTCAATTGCTGCAACGACAAGGTCACATGGAATAATATGTTCACTACCTGCCACTTCATGCGTTGATCTTCTTCCACTTTCATCTGATTCACCAAGTTCCATTGTAATAACCTTTACACCAGTTACTTTCCCACTCTCATCACGCAATACTTCTTTAATATTCTCTAAGAAATGGAATGTAACACCTTCATTGTGTGCATCTTTGATTTGTAGTGTAGCTTCTAGTATATTGTTCATATGGTCATCATTCTTTTGTTTTAGGTTTCAGCGCTTTTAATATAATGGATGTTGGCCTTTTTGTATACACTAAAATAGGGTTGGTGGAAAATTTCCATCAACCCTAAAAATTATAGAACCACACAAAACCCTGACCAGAGATAGCCAGGGTTTTGTATTTCAAAAATTATTCTGTAAATTCTATAGTTACTTTTACTTCAGAATCCATTGAAGAAAATATTGTTTTATAATAATTGATTGCAGATTCTTTAATTTCACTCTTAAATTTATCTAAATACTCTGCTTGTTTATCACTAGAAAGTTGGTTAGCGACCAATTTCCCAGTATCAATATCTTCTGTAGTTCCACTTAATAACTCTCCATGACTATCATATAAATCATAAGGATTATCTTTTGAAAGTTCAACACCAATTACTTCCAATTTTGGAACAATAACCTTATATTCTTTTTCGCTTATTTGTTCAACCTTTACACTACTTTTAATTCCAAATTTAGCTTTATAATTTAAAATTACTAATGCTGCTTTTTTAGAGAACGGCACATCAAACCCAAAAACTTGAGTTGTTTTTGTTTCAGAAATAATTTCATTAATTCCCGCATTCAAAAATACAACTTCATTCACTTTTTCAATACTTTCGATATTAATTGACGATTTGACTTCTGATTTATGTTCCTTAGGTAAGAAAAATAGCACTCCAATAGCTATAATAGCTATTAATACCACATTCAATAGTACACTAAACATATTAACTTTCTTCTTTAATATAGACAAGATAAAAAAACCTCACTTTAAATAATCTATCTAAATTTTACACATTCTAAAGAAAATAGTCAATATTTTTTCGTACTATCTTCTAAAATTAATTGTGCCTATTAAAAATGAAATTAGTTTGTTGCATTTGATTATATTTTTTGAACACCAAATCCATTTAAAATTGAGTGCTATTTTGAGCACTAAAAAAGGGCTCTTTGGTAAATAGTGTTGATGAAGAAATTTAGGAAGGGATTAAGCAACTAATTGTTGCTTAATTCCTTTTTGTTTTGGGCCAAACATTTTTGTTATTAAAATAATCCTATTTCTAAAATGGTAATAGTTTCTAAAGCCGTAGGCATTTCTTTTAAGCACTTTTATTTTATTGTTTATTCCTTCAATAGGGCCATTTGTTCTAGTTGGATACTCACAAGTATTTTGAATATATGGCAAGTAAGTCATAAGAGTCTTTAATACTCTTTTTAAACCAGGAGATAGGTCTAATTGCGTAGCTGCTTCAATCGTTTCCTTGAATTCTATATAATCTCTATCCTGTATACATTCACGAAGTGAATGTACAACCTCATAATCATTTTTAAGAGATGGATTTTTTTCTAAGATATAATCTACGATTCCTTTACTTGTTATGAAGCTTTCAAAAAGCTTATAACGATTATATTTATAGTTCTGAAGTTCATTAGAGTTCTTTAAAATTAACTTCCAATAATGTTTTAACTTTCGATATAATTTAGAGTCTTTATAGCGATGCTTATTCATGACACGTACCCGAGTTCGATTTAATTCTCTATTTAAGGCTTGTACGATATGAAAAGGATCAATGATAATTTTAGCGTTAGGAAACATTTCTTTTATTAATTGAATGTACGGTAAGTACATGTCGATGGAGATAGTTTTTACCTTTAATCTAGTCTTAGGCTCAAAACGATGAAAATACTTTTTCAAGCTGTAAGATTTTCTATCTCGTACAACATCGACCAGCTTGTGTGTAGTGCTATCACAAATAATGAAGCTCATATTACTATCGGAAGATTTGACGGATTTAAATTCATCAAAACACAAATGCTCAGGTAAATCGTGTAATGGTTTAATCTTTAGTAAACGTGTTGTATCATCTATGATACGTCTTACCGTATGAACTGAAACATTTGTTTCTTTTGCGATATAGGTTTCAGATACTGTTTCACTTATTTTTGATTTAATTTCGTTTTTTAAGCGTTTAGAGATATGACAGTGTTTTTCTACGATTCGACTAGTGTCTGCGGTAAATGAAGAGCCGCATTCTCTACAGAGAAATCTCTGCTTGCGTAGATTTAAGTAGGCCGCTAGGCCTGAAACAGAACAGAGAGTGATACGAGATGTTTTCGTGCCGTTTTTAACGATATTATTATTTCGGCTAACACACCCACAAACGGTACAAAATTCTGGTTTATGCGTATAAGTAGCTGCATAAAATAAAGATTTTCTCTTTTTAAATATCTTCTCTTGAACTTTATTATCCCAAATAATGTTTTTATCTTTGATTTGTAGTGTAGCTTCTAGTATATTGTTCATATGGTCATCATCCTTTTGTTTTAGGTTTCAGCGCTTTTAATATAATGGATGTTGGCCTTTTTGTATACACTAAAATAGGGTTGGTGGAAAATTTCCATCAACCCTAAAAATTATAGAACCGTTCTTTTTATATCTCATTTATTCAGCCAAGGCACCCATTGGATCCCATGGTGCAAGGACGATTGGTTCTGCTTCATAGGCAGCTTGTTCTTCTGCTGTTAGTAATTCCTTACGAACAACAATTTGGTAAGTGTACTCGTCCATCCAAGCATCTGAAGCAACAAAGTAACCATCTGTACCGACCTTGTCTCCCCATGAGTTTTCAACTTTCCACTTGATTGATTTGCCATTTTCATCCAAATCAACACCTGTCAAGACCATGGCGTGGGTCATCAAGCTTTCGCTGTAGTCCAAACGTCCAGCCTTGTCTTGAGTGAGTTGAATGTCCATGCTTGATTCAAAGTCATAAACATCTGTCGCAAGGATTCCCGCTTTACGGTTGCTGAGCTGGCCGACATCAGAACCAAACCAAACAGTCTCTCCTGCTTGCATTTGAGCAATCGCCAATTCTTTCAAGCGTTCCATAGGTACGTTGATATAGCGAACTGCACGGCTACTAACGACATTTCCCAACATCTCAACTGTGTATGATTTGCCATATGGTTTATCAGCAGTTGGAGCATTGATCACAGAAACGTAGTCTTCTAATGGAAGGTCGACATATTTCTTGTAAAACTCTTGTGGAGTGATACCTTTTTCGCTTTGGTAGTTATTGTCTTTATCACGATAAGCAAAGTCAAATTTACGTGGTGGGAGACCTAGTGACATTGCAAGGAAGTTAAAGATTTCTTGCAAGAGGTCTTCTTTCTTAGCCTGAACAGTTGCTTGATCAGCACCTGAAGTCAAGAGGTCACGTAAGATTTGAGCATCTTGACGAAGTAATTTATTAAGAATGGCATTAAGCTCACGACTGCTACTAGATGAAACAGACTCTGGATAAACAGACTTAGGAACAACACCGTATTTCTCAAAGAGAGAAACCACCATATCCCACTGACCACCATCTTGTTGTGGAGTTTGGAGTAGGAAGCTAACCTTACGGCTCGTCAATTCTTGGTCAGCAGTTGCAATCACTTGCTCCAAGAACCAGTTAGATTTTTCATACTTGTCCCAGAAGAAGGTGTGGGCTTGTGACAATTCAAAGTTTTCAAGTTTGTATTGAGAGATGAGTTTGTGGCGGAAAGTGTTGAGGGCCGCAAACATCCAGCATCTACCAGAAGCTTTCTGGTTAGTAACCTTATCCTTTGTCAAATCAAGTGAGAAAACTGGTGTGTTGTCGACATGGCTTTGACGACGCTCCAGGGCTGCAAAAATACCGTTATGGCTAGCAGCATTTTCGATAGCTTGGTATTTGACATTTGCTTCATAATTGGCAAATAGTTTATCAGTAAATGATTCTTGAATCGCGTTCATAAAATCCTCCTTTTATTCTACAGTCTATTATAACTCTTTTCACAAAGGAAGCAACCAAAAACTGAAAAAGGCAAGGATATTTTCCTCGCATTTTCCTAATGTTTCATCTTTTAGCTGTCACTAGTTGATGCTCTCAAGCAAGCCTTCTAGTTCTTCCTTGCTTAGGCGGCGCCATTCTCCACGTTTCAAAGCCTCATCCAAGGTCAAAGTTCCCATGGTTAAACGTTGCAAGTCCACGACTTCCTTACCACAGTAGGTCACCATCCGTTTGACCTGGTGGAATTTGCCTTCTGCAATGGTCACGCGAATCAGACTTTCATTTTTTCCCCTATCAATAGACACAAGCTCCAGTTTGGCAGGTCGACATGTAAAATCCTTGAGCGGAATTCCTTGCGCAAAGAGCTCTATGTCTGCATCTGTCATCATTCCCTTGACCTGCGCCAAATAGATCTTATCCACATGGCGCTTTGGTGAAAGAAGAGCATGAGCCAGCTTACCATCATTAGTCAAGAGTAAGAGTCCATGCGTATCGATATCCAAACGTCCTACTGGGAAAACTTCCTTGGCACGTGCATAGTCATCCAACAAGTCCAAGACTGTCTTGTGTTTTGGATCCTCAGTTGCTGAAATAACTCCTTGGGGCTTGTTCATCATATAGTAAACAAACTCCTCGTAGTCTATCTTTTGCCCGTCAAAACAAATTTCGTCCGTGTCTTCATTGATTTGCAACTTGGCAGATTTTTCTTTCTTACCATTCACTGTCACGCGCCCAGCCTTGAGAAAGTTTTTTACTTCCGTCCTGCTACCGACAGCACAGGCAACCAAATATTTATCTAATCTCATAAAGCTATTATATCATGAAAAAGTATAGATTTTGAACAAAAAAATAAGCCGCCTGATTGGGCGACTTTATTTTATAGGGAGATTATTATGAAAAATTTTTAGGAGTTAAAGTTAAGGTCTTCTTAACTTATGCTTATAGTATAAGCTAGATTCCTAAAAGTTTTCTTAAAATTTTCTCCTCAAACTTAAATTTCTGTAAATCTTCACTGTTAAAGTCAAGCATTGTCTCTTTAAAAAATATAGATCATGAAAATGTTAAGGCCATAAAGAGGAGTAGCATCACAAATAAGGCTAAGCTAACGAGCAAAGTTAGAACTTTAACAAGCGTATTGCTTTGCCAATAGCTGGGCTTGCCGATATTACTAGTTGCATCCATAGAAAAAATTTGAGTTTGTCTTGGTTGAATGGTCACAAGGATGATTAAGACAATAGCTAAAATAATGGTTAAAATTATCAATAATTCAGTCATTTAACTACCTCAAAAGTCCTATTAAAGTAAACAGCAAACCTATCAAAATAATCAATCCCAACAAGAAAGAGAATGTTTTACTGATTTTTTCACCACGTGTAGATTTTTCTTTTTTGATGGGTTCTTGTTTCATCTCTTCCATACGACCTTCAACATCCTGATAAAATAGATCTTTTTTAGTCATGGCTTTCTCCTAAAATGGTTTTCATCCGCTCCTGATACATGATTGGATCCACATAATTGGCATGGTAACCTTGGTCTCCCAGAGCTCGTCCCATTTCTTTGACATGAGAAAGAGCTAACTCAATGGTGTGAATCATGTCGTCAACTGCTTCCTTAGCGAAAATATGATTTGGGGCAATATAGCGACGATTATGGGCTGTTTCCTCAAAAGCTAGGACCAGTTGGTTGTGTTCAAAAGCCTGACGAACAGCTTGAAGTAGTTCGTTACCATAGTTGATGTCCAAATAGATATCTGATAACTGATAAAGCTCCTGAATCTTTTGGGAACTGGCATTTTGATAGAGTACGACATTGGGATAGCGGAGCATATCCAGCAACTTGGATGACATCTCTGTCACTGCTGCGATTCGGAAAGTAACCCTTGGCAAACTTTCCACCAATTTTTCGACTTGCTCTAGTTGGTCCGAATTGGTCACAATCAAGGCATCAGGACGAACAAAATTATCACGCTTAAAGTTATAATGATAGCCTAGGTGACTAAACTTATGATGGAATTTTTCATCCGTCAATTGCAGAGCGCGTTCATAAGTCGCATAATCTGGAATGATAATGGTCTTAGCTCGAAGCTGGTCATTCTCCAAGATCAGTTGCATATTTCCTGGAATATGATCCTGCAATGGTTCTTGCCAAACTAGAATATCCTGACCTGATTTGTCTGGGAAATGGAAGGAAGTCAAAAACGATGTAGACAGGGTATTAAAGAGAATGTGGTCAAGATTCACTTTCAAACCTTGTAAGAAGTCTATAATAAAGGCCACTCGACCAGAAAAATGGCGCAAACCTTGCCCTTCCAAGGTCAAAAGAATATCACCTGTGACATGATTTTCCAAAATAACTTCCTTTTGATCTACGTCCCGATAAGAAGTCATGATAGCTTGACCCAAACCATCATAGGTGGTTTTAGCAAAGCAAGCTCCAAAACGATTGTAGTGATCCACTTGGAAGATGCGACCTGCTGGTGTTTTCCATTCAACTTTTTTCACCAAACGAGCCTGTAAGCCATCTGCAAAATGAATCACTGCTCGTTCTTGATTAAGGTCATTGATGGTCCCAAATTGATTATTACCAGCAATCTCCCAAAAATCTGGGACAGGAACTTGGTTAAAGTACAAGGGTTTACCACTGTCATAACCCAAATAATAGGTGAAGGGTGAGACAACTCCATCTGGTAAAAATCCATCTGGTTCAATAACCACAGTCAAATCAGACAGTCCTGCCGCAGTCAGACTATAGTGCAAATCTTGACTTTCTTGATTATATACATCAAATAACTGAATCATCCACTACCTCCTTGATTGTTTTTTCCCATTTGTTCAAAATCTCTTGAGTCAAGAATTTCTCAGCAATCTGGTAAGATTTTTCTCTCATACTTTCCAAACGATTTTCCAAATACAGTTGGCAGATCTTTTCTCCATAAGCTTTCTTGATTTCATCTTCGACATGGTCAGATGAGCTTGGAATCAAGTAGCCATTTTCGCCATCTTCGATGAAAGTTTGATTTCCATAAGGAACATCAAAACCAATCAATGGCAAGCCCGAACCAATTGCTTCCATGAGTGTTAACCCAAATCCTTCACTTGTAGAAGCAGTTAGATAAACTTCATACTGTGAATAGATTTGGGAAAGTTCGGCATGGCCCTTGAGTTTAATATACTCTTCTGCCTGACCTGCAGCTATAATCTCATGAAGACGTCCTTCTTCGCCACCACTACCATAGATATCAAAGGTCAATTCTGGCAATTCCTTATGAGCCTCAATAACAGCCTTCACGAGCCAATCAATGTGTTTTTCCTTAGCCAAACGAGAAGCTGTAATGAGAGAAAATGGTTTACGACTCACTTGTGGTTTTGTTAATTGATCAACACTTCCAACTGGAATGGTCACAATCTTAGGAGTATGCGAGGTATAGCGAGCAAACTGTTGTTCTAAGACTTCTTTTTGGCGATCCGTTGAAACGATAAAGAGATCGACCTTATCTGCATTGGTAAACTGGTAGTCATAATAGTTGTTCCACAAGATATAGTCATCGTTGGTCGCATTTTCACTGTAATGCTCCGCATGAACGACAACAGCAAGGCGAGCAGCACGCGCTTCTTCAAAGACCACCTGACCAATCCCTGTCTCACGATCTAAAATTACTAAATCTGATTTACTTAACTGAAGAGTTTGCATGAAATAACGAATCAAGGCAGGCTTCCCGTATAAAATGCGATCCTTGAAACGATAAACTTCCTCAGTTCCTTGATTCATGAACATCTCATAAGCTGGAGTCCCATCTTCATTGTAGAAGGTTCTTTGGTAGAGTGTCGCTACATTGTCTTTAGGAGCAAAATATTCTGTGCAGTAGCGTGTGTAAGAGAAGTAATCTTTGCGGATTAACTTACCAGCATACACATACTCCACATGTTGGACAAAATCTTTTTCCTCATCTACCAAATAACAAGTAATAAACTTGTCTTCATCTGAGAAGAAGATTCGTTCAATTTTCCCATTTCGTTCACGACGGCTTTCTACACCTTCAAAGTAAGCCAAAACATCATCTACCGTCACACTGGTCGGTGCAATCTTGATGTCTGTGAAATGAGTGTAGAGCCAGATAACCTGATCATCATCAAAACCGATATTTGCTGTTAAATGCTGGATATTATCACCCAAAATCATGTCTGTAAAGATAAACTTCGACGGCAGATTCAGGCTGCGAAAAATACCCGCACGATAAGCTTGGGCATATTCAACACCACTGCTGGCCCAGCCGATTCCTAAATTTATATTGTAAATTGTCATATTGTCCCCTTTTTATGGAAAATGGGTTACGATTTCGCCCTTAGGTCCCATCTGTACCAAGCCCATCAAGATATTCCGTACCATATCTGAACGAATCTGCTCTTTCATGGTTTCAAATCCCATATAGGCTTCTCGGTAATATTCTACGATCGGATTCGTTTGACTGGCTGATTGTCCGCCAATTGCCATCATCAATTGTTGCAGGTAGTCCACCTGTTCCACCCAGTTATCATCAATGGCTTTAAGCATGGAAACTCTCAAAAATTGGTCATATAAATCATGAGGTTCTAACAAGGTCTTCTTATCATTTAACTCATTGTTAATGATCTGAATCAGGAAATTTCTCAACGCTTGTTGATCTTCAATGACTAGATCAAGAGGTAATTCTCTAATATTAAAACTGATATTCGTGACAATATAGTGAAATAATTCTTCTCTAGTTTTTATGTTTTCAGATAAAATTGTTTCAATATACTCGTCAATCATCTCAGATAATACATCTCGAAGATCCCTATCTCCGTTTATTAAACGATTTCTTTCCTTATAGATGAGATCACGTTGGATATTCATACTCTCAGCATATTCTAGTGTTCTCTGTCTGTTGGCGCGACTAGCACTATCACTTGCATTTTGAGCTTTCTCAACCAGTCTGTGGTATTTTCTTCCCTCAAGGACTTGTGGTTGAGTAATATCTGCAACACTGTACTCTTTGTACATTCTGTGAACCCAGGATGGACCGAACTTCTTGATAACATCATCTTCTAATGATACAAAAAACTTCGACAGACCTGGATCTCCTTGTCTACCCGAGCGTCCTCTAATTTGCAGATCGATTCGCTGGCTTTCCATTCGTTCTGTACCGATAACTACTAGGCCACCAAGCTCGGCAACTCCAGGTCCCAATTTAATATCTGTTCCTCGACCTGCCATGGATGTTGCAACCGTCACGGCTCCCATCTGACCTGATTCTGAGACAATTTGTGCCTCACGCGCAGCATTATTGGCATTCAAGACGTTATGGGCGATTCCTTCCCGCAACAGTAGGGACGAATAGAGATGCGACATCTCAACCGATCCTACAAAGACTAGTAGTGGGTTTCCTTTGAGATGGTATTCCTTGATACATTCAAGTGAAGCATAAACCTTTTCTGGTAGTGTTACATAAAGATTGTCTGGATAGTCTTTTCGGATCAAGGGACGATTAGTCGGAATTCGGATAACAGACATATTATAGGTTTCCAAAAATTCCTTCTCTGCGACCTTCCCAGTCCCAGTCATTCCTGATATCTTATTAAACATTTTGAAAAGACTTTGATAGGTGATAGAAGCCATTGCCCGCGTTTCAGGAGAGAGTTTCACATGCTCTTTGGCTTCGATGGCCTGATGAAGACCTCCCTGCAACTTGGTCATTTCCATCAAACGACCTGTTCCTTTATCCAGGAGAATCATTTCATCATCTCGAATGATGTACTCCTTATCTCTCGTGAACAACTTATGAGCTCTCAAGGAATAGACTAGATGTCGTACATAAGTCGCGTATTCTTCCTTATACAAGTTATCAATCCCTAGGAAGCTTTCAGCAGTTTTAGCCCCCTTTGTAGTCAACCATATCTCTTCTTTTTCTTCTTTAAAGATATAGTCTTCATTTTCAACCATAGTTGTTACTAAAGTATCGATGATGCCATAGTAGTTGGACTGAACGCGAGGAGATCCCGCAATGATGAGTGGGGTCTGTGCACTATCTAGTAAAATATCATCAATTTCATCAATGATGACATAGTCAAATGGGCGCAAAAACTTTTCATTACTACTGGAAGCTAAATTATCACTTAGATAATCAAAACCTAGACTACTATTGGTTAAATAGATGATATCTGAGTTATAAATTTTCTTTTTATCTTCGGCTTTTAATTCTTCCTCAGGATCATCAGTGAATGGGATCCCTATACTTAAGCCTAAGAATCGATAGACCGGCCCCATTTCCTCTGCGTCACGTTTAGCTAGATATTCATTGGTCGTAATCAACATGGCACCTTTACCAGTTAGGGCATTGAGATAAAGAGGCATAGTCGCAGTCAAAGTCTTTCCTTCACCGGTATTCATCTCCGCAACATTCCCCTGGTGGATGACAATGCCCCCCATAACTTGAACGTCATAAGGAAACATCCCTAGGATTCGCTTATCAGCTTCACGTACAACTGCAAAAGCTTCAACAAGTAAGTCATCTAGGGTTTCCCCCTCTGCTAAACGTTGACGAAACTCTACCGTTTTTACTGCCAAGGCTTCATCGCTAAGAGCTGCCATCTCATCTTTGAGACCATTGATCTTTTTTAAAGTAGCTCCGACTTTTCTGAGTTTTCTATTTTGATACAAACTATTAAACACGATCATACTCCTTAATTGAGAAAGAATAAAAATCGAGTGACTCAAACCCAGCAGCAATGAGAGAAACTCTATAGGTATAAGCCTCCTCAGGATAAACGAAAGAAAAAGATAGGGTTTTCTCAACTTTTTCTTCTAGCACTTCTTCGTAACGGTCCAAGAAAACTAGTTTTATGTAAATGCTATTTTCAGGATAACAAGTCATATTCATGGTGAACTGATAGCGATGATTTCTTTTTAAGAGAGGTAGGCTGGGTTGACTTCTACCACCTTGATAATTCAAGCTTGAAAGCCATGATTTGAGAACTTCTCCTGGAGCTAGTAATGGATTTGAAAGACTGATATGGCCATCTTCCCAAAACTGAACTCGAGTTCCATACAGGTAAGTTGCTCCCATATCTCCCCAGAGTATGTCTTCTCTTTGATTTATAATCATGTCTCACCTCTTCCAAATTCTGCTTGTAATATCATGTTATAAAAATGGATAAACCAGGTAACGTTGGTCCCTGTATCATCATTGTGTCGACCGGCTGTTCCTTTTGATAAGATCTTCGCTCCAGTTTGACAGAGCGTAGTGACTAGCTGATCATAAGCATGACTATCCATATCTTCATCCTTCATGTAAGAAAGACCAAACGTCGTTTGAGAAAAATCTGCTTGTTTGAAGGCAGACCAAAAACGGTTATCCAACTCATCCATGTGGGCTGGGCTGATTCCTCCAGTTTGATGATGAAGCACGTCGAATCCTGTTGGAAAGACACCTGGTGCTTCCAATCTACCACGTCTTGCAATTGTTCCTAAATTTGCTAAGGGTTTACCTACAACGATTCCTTTCGGTTCGAAGAATGAGCCATAGTAAAGAGAAGGGAAAGTTCCCATTGATAAACCTGATAAGATCAAATCTTTTTTATCAAAACCTAAGTATTTCTGATAATGTTCAATCGTTTGTTTGATTTTTTCTTCTAGTTCTTCACTACCTAGGTAAAATGCTCCACCTATTAAGCGAGGGTCCGAGAACAAAATGAAGGGGCACTTGAAATTTTGCATCATCCAGTATCCTTCAAATCCCTCGGCAGGTCGGAATCCTGAAAAGTAAACAGCCAATGGTGGCTTAAAATCCCCAGGATGAAAGAAGTAGTTAATCTCGTCTCTCTTACTATCGTGTAAAATATTGCCTCCAAGAACAAATTTCCCAAATTGTTTACGGGTCCAACGCTGATGTAGATTTCCCAATTTTAAGCTTCCCTGACCACGCGCTTCAATAGACATACAGAGGTGGGCATTGTAATCCTGCTCCATGACTAGAGCCGTTTCTAGTTCCTCTTCTGTATACATCAAGTCTTCAACCACATCCGAAACTGAACCTTCAGGCATTTTTCGAACACGAAACTGAAATTCTACACCTTCACTTTTTTCATACTCTAACCACACCTCGATTGGAAGTTTTGTTGATGATACAAAGTTGTATTTCCAATTAGCTACTTGGGAAAACTCAGAACCAAAATCTCCCTCTAAGAGCAAATATTCAAACCCTTGATAAGAAATAGAACCCTTAAAACTTGGATGGACATCAATTGCAGAGGGATTCAACTTATCTCCATAACCACCACCAAATAAGGAAGTTGATAAATCTTTTAATAGCCTCTGTGGATCTGAAAAGTCGATTGCTTGGGCACAGCGTTTCTTGATTAAATCTAAAATAAGAGGGTTGCTTGTTTGAAACTCTTGGTTATAAAAAATCGTATAAGGATCGATCATTTTAATAATTGGTAATAGGTCAACCAAGTAACGGCCGTCTTCAATGAGAATGGCATTAAACTTGCGAATCTCATCCATTTTTATCGTTTCCTTAAGTACCTTAGGAGAATTAGGATAAAAATAATACCATTCCATTTTCTTAGGGATCTCATAACGATGTTTCCAATTTCCCGTCCCTATCTGTAGGATTTTAAGATCCTTTGACATTTGTACTCTCCTCTATCCATTGATCTAGTTTTTCCACAAATTTTTCACCTGTATGTTCCTTGATTTTATCAATCGAGTAGATTAAAGACTGATTCCATTCTTTTAGGGTATCCAGGTAGTGATGGGCCGCTTTCTTAAATTCTGTGATGGTAGAAAGCAGGTAGCCATTTTTCAAATGGTCAACATAGACAGTCTCTACTTGATTCACCTGAGGAATTCCTGCACTAATCCCTGCTATTTGGGTATATAGATGAGGTTGAGGATTCAAATCAACAATCAAACGCACATATTCTAATGTCTTAATCATTTCCAATTCATCATTGATGTTTAACAGGCGATAACGGAGTTTCTGCTGTGCATTTTCCTTTAAAGGATTTTCAGCCCCTTCATAGTCAACCGCTTTTTCAAAACTCTTTGCTGGGAATTTTTCATCTATGATCTCTTGAATTATATCTGCCACTCTCTCCATCTGGTCGTTATTGGCAGCAAAAGCACCGAAAATTACCTCAGTGTCTTTGGTCTCTGCAAGGAAGGATAAGATTTGGAAAAGTCCTTCTTTGTCCACTTCTTCTTCAAAATTAAGTTGATAGTAAATAATGGATTCCCTCTTTGTCTGACTTTTTCCCAATCTCAAACGAGTATCAAATGGCGATAAATGTTTGAACAGATTGTATTTATCTGGATACAATTCCTGCAAAAGCTGAAGGCTATCCTCCCTATCAACCAAGACCAAATCGACTTTGGATATAGGACCAAGAAGGTCTCTCATAGTCTGCTTTGGATTGCGACCGATGAAAAGGCTCAAGATTTTCGGATTTGCTTCAGGTAAACGATTTAGAACAAAATCGTTATGCCGAGAATCAGATGGGACAATAAACAAATCACTACTCTCTTCAATCTTCTCGAGTCGTTTCTCAAAAAATTCAGCAACCAACTGCCCCATATCACTATAATGGAGCGAATGAAAACGAAAGGCAAAAATAGGATTAATCTCTACCCTACCATCCTCTTGTAAATACTCTCTGAATTGCCAAATCCCTTTAGGATTCAGGTAATCTTGACAAGCTGGATAATTGTCCTGATAATAAATGACACTCGAAACAAAGCCTCTGTCATCCATAATATAGCGTTTAGACATTTGCCCTTGGATATCAAAATACTGGATATCACTAATAAATCCTTCCACTCCATGCTCAATCTGAGCATAGCGATTTCCATCTTTTTGGACAATAATGGCGAAAGGACTGTATATAAATTCACAGTCCTTATCCCACTCGATATCTCTGATATTCAAGACTTGTGGAGAAATATCAGTAATATCCTGCATCTCATCAAAAATAGAATATACTTCAGCTTCTAATACACCATGACGATGTAAAAAATAGCGAAGATGTGGCTGATAAGCCAAAATCAATAGACGTGTCGATTGTTCCAACCTATCTAGTAGACGAATCTGATTAAAGGTATCGTCAAATTCTAATTTAAATTGTGAAAAGTACCAAGGGGTTATATCAGCATGCCACTGCTGATGGCTACCATACCAAGCCGGAATAAAATAATACATAACACTCTCCTAAATCAGTGGTTTATAAGTTTCATTTAACTTCAGTGCTCTAATTTCATCTTTAATGTTAAAGATCATACCACTTAAAATCATAAACAAACCTGGTATCATACTCACTCTTAATAATTGTTCATCCATTAAAACAAACAACATCGGTAGACCTGCGAATAACACATTAAAGATACCACCTACAATAGCAAACTTGAATACTAGATTATTGATATATTTACTAGTGTCCTCACCTGGATAGATGCCATAAATATACTCGCCAGATTTTTTCATCCGTTCTGCCACCTGCTCTCCACTAATATTGACAAAAGCAAAGGCAATACTAAAGACAAACAAGGTCGCTATATAGGTATAGATCCACAAGGGTTTCCCCATCGCATATTGGATCGTTATTTGTTGATAAACTGGATTTCCTGGATCAAATAATTGCAACAAAAGAAACAAGTACGTTGGTAAGTTAATTAAACTCATCACGTACATGAAGGGCATCCCACCTGCAGGATTCAGCATTATATCAAAATAAGAATAACGCTTAAAGCGAGAGTGGAGACCAATCTTATTGACTGGAATCCGATAACGAGCACGATAAAAAATTGCAATGAGATAGGCAAAAACGATCCCCATCGCTCCGAGTATTTCAACAATCCACATAGGAATCCCTAATTTTTGTATCGATTGCACAATGTCTTGGGGAATATAGATAATCATACTGGTCAACAAGATGACAATAGAGCCACCAACACCTATCACCGAGTTAATATCTGATAACCATATCAAGAAAAATGTTCCAGCTATCAGCAATATCGTGTTGAGTATGAGTACCAAAAGTGTATTATAGTTGTCCTTGATTGGTAGATTTACCGCTAAGGCTAGCGATTGAATCAAAGCGATTGTAAAGGTTAGATACATCTTTCTCCTATCCTGAACCTCAGTCGAACCAGAGGCAAGATTCAAACACTTAGAAAAGGAGAACATCTGCCATAAAATCATCGATGACATCCAAGGAGATAAACCGACTGAAAAGATTGACAAGCTCCGTAGATTTCCACCTGTAATTGCGGTTGAAAAGGCCAAATAGGCGGTAGCACCGCCAAGGAAATCCCTGCTATTCAAATCGATAAAAGGAAGAGTAATTCGACTCCCTAATACATAAATAAAGAGCAGAAACAAGGTTCCTAGACCTTTCTTTACTGCTATAGATGAAAAAAATCGTTTCACGAAATACTCCTTTTCATTAGTTATAGGTTGCAGTCAAATCACTCAAGCTGTTGTTACAAATGAGATTTGAAAATTATATCATTCTTCACTCATCCTCTAATCTTACAGGTAACTCTCAATCACTTGGTAATTAGTTAGTATCCAAGTTTTTCATAGCAGCTACCAAGTCCTCTGGTTTATCGATAGAGAAAATGCCATCATAGATACTATCTTCAGCTTTTTTTCGAGTGTCTTCAAAAGCAAAAATTTTCTTTCCTCTTTCTTTTGCTCTTGAAACTACATCCAAGACTTCATCACCCCTATTAATATCCAAGTAAACACTGGAATCATCCAATAACCAATCAATTCTTTGATGAAGGATAGACTGGTACAAAGTCATATTAGGATAAGAGGATAGCTTTGTGAGCGACTCAATACAGTAAACTGGAGCTGCTAGATGGAAATGCCAATCTGGTAGGCTACTAATCAAATACTCTAAATGCTCCACATTAGCACTCCAAGTCACAATCATCGCTTGTTTTTGAGATTGATTACTCCGTTTAAAGTAGTTCAAACTAGAACGTTTAAAAGCAATCTCTGTCCAATCCAAATCTCTATAAGTCCACCAGAGTTCACGAAGCCGTGAAATACTATAGGTGTTCCATGGCTTATCATGACTAGCAAAATGAACAATTACTGGTGGCTGATCATCTAGACGTTGACACTTCTGGGTTAGATGATAAGTATCTACACCAACCATATAATTATAAGTTTGGTCTAAGGGCAGCCATTTGTTTTCAAAGTAAATATTTAAAATACTTTGATCCCCTAGATGCACAGCCTGATTCTGTTCTGCTGCTAATTCTAATAGACTATTAACAATTAAGTGCTCTTTCCATTTTGCTACATCCATGATTAAAACACCAGAATTAAATCCTGATTCCCTACCTTCGTAGGCATATACATCATCGACAGCACCTACATAATAGCCTTGAAGATCCATTGTATATAAAGGTGACAAGTCCCCTGTCACAATGATATCTGAATCAAGATACAGAACTCGTTCAGAATGAACCACTTCCGTAGCAAAAAAACGAAAGTATGAAGCGTAATTTAAATGAGGCCCCGTCTTATAACCTTCAAATATCTCTTTGTTCAAATGGACATTATGAATAGTAGAATTCACAACTGTCATTTTCTTTGCTAATAACTTGAACCACTCTGGTGCGATATCACTATTTAGTATATAAAAATCAACATCTTGATTATGATATAAAATCGATTTGATGGTTGTTTCTAACTGGATGAGATAGGCATTATCTGCCGCAAGTACAATTGACTTTCTCACTATTCTCTCTCCTTCATATAGCACTTAATTGCTTCTACTAATTCTTCTGGTCGACTTTCAGAGTAAACACCTGCATAGCAAGTATCAGGCAAATCTGGACAACGACTACTATCAAAACTGAGCATCGGCTTTTGGTATTTTTGAACCAAATCATAAATGTAAGTTAGTTTTTGATCCATGTTTAGGTCTAAATAAAGATCCGATTGTTCAAGAACATTCTCCACTAAAAGAGGGAAGGAATTTGGATAGAGAGTCACATTTTGAAAAGCTGATAAGCGCTTCAGTTCATCTGCCATAAATGTATGAGCAGCAATGTAAAAATGGACCTCAGGCAAGTGTTGAGCCAGATAATCTATTTTCTTAACACACCAAGAATTGGTTAGGTTCATGCATCTTAACTTAGGTTTGTAAACATCTGCAGTACAAACAAGATTCTTTTCTCTCCAAGTAGATACAATATATGACCACTCCATCATGGAATAGTGCCACCATTGGTCTCTGAGACGACCAACAGAGAATTGGTTCCAAGGTTTATCTGGAGAGATATAGTGTAAAATTTTTGGAAGAGGTGTTAGCGGAATATCAAAGACAAAACGATGATTCATTTCAGCTGCACCAGCATCAAAACCTATTTGAAAATTATAGGTATCTTCTAGCTGATAGCAGCTATCCCTAAAGAGAATATTGAGAATAGACTGATCTCCTTCTCCCACGTTTTCATGCTCTCTCTCAGTTAAATCAACCAATCTCTGTCTGATGTCATCTGATTTCCACTTTTTATTATTGATTAATAATACACCTGCATTAAAACCAACTCCTGCACCAAAACAAGAACGAGCTGCTGCCAAATAATTTTCTTCTAGTTCTATTTCAAACAGCTGACTCAAATCACCAGTCACAACTAAATCACTATCTAAATAGAGAACCTTATCTTCTTCGACAAAATCTGGAATAAAGTAGCGGGCAAAGGTCATGTGATTGATATGAAGCAACTGATTGGTCCAGTTCATCTTATATTTTGCTCCAATGACCTTACAATCAATCAAATCCCCACCCATTTGTTGAATATAGGTCCGAATATTCATAAACCATTCTTGTGGAATATCTTGATTAAGTACATATATTTTCAAATGGCTATTGTGGCGACAGATTGATTTTATAGCAGTTTCAATTTGACGAATATAGGCATAATCTCCTGCAAAGATAACTGACTGCTGTTTTTTCATTCGTTCTCCTTTTACTGAGTTGCTTTTGATAAATCAGCAACTATTTGACTTGTATAGGTCTCATCTTCGATAAATTCAATATCTTGATCAAAATTATATTCAGCCGTATGTTTATGGGCAAATTTAACCTTAGTTTTAGCTCCCATCTTCATCCACTCATATTCTGAGTCGATGTGTCCAATATCTAAGACCTGATAGCCTTTCTGACTTAGACGGTAAGCCAAAACCTTGGCTGTAGGTCCAAGCATACATAAAACAAGACGCCCAGCTGCATGCTTTTCTATCTCTTGCTCAATCTCATCGACACGCGAATAGGCACTATGAGATGAACAAACGATTCGTTTAATCGATTTTGCTTCATCAAATAAATCATTGCCGACACCCGAACGTGAAGTAGCCCCTTCTACAATGAGTAGGTCTTGATTTTCCCAAATACTTTTCAGTTTATCAAATTGACCTTTGGCCTGACTCTTATCTTCGAAATCAATGTAAGGACGTGATACAAAGGTTGAACCATACCACGAACCCGTGCAGAGTTCGCGATAAAAGTCCATATAATGATCCATATGTTCTTTCCAGAAGGGAATGGCCCATGATGTAAATTTGAAACGATCCGTAAAAGCATCAGGAAGGCAGACTACTAGGTCTTTCGCACTTTCTAAACCTATAATCTCTCGCATGGTGGAAACGAGCTCTTCATCATAGTTTTGGTAGGGAATTGAATGCCCAGCAAGCATATTGATCTCGCCATCTCCAAAGCGAACTAAAGACGACTGGTGTTCAATGATATAATCCAGAGTTTCATCAATGCTCTTAACCTGAATAGGATCTTCTTGTTTTGCCAGTGGTTCCCCATCAAGAAGTTTTTGAAGGTCTGCTAGCATCCGTTCAGGGTGCTCACTCGAATATAGTCTTTGTCCATGATAGCCATTTTGAGATTTATAAAAAGCAAAGACAGGCTTAGACAGTTGAACTACATCTGCAACCATGTCTGAAGTTGAGGTTTCTAGGTTAATATCCAGATAAACATCCATCTGCTCTTTTAGTTCTTCGAGTTTTTCTTTTGAAATTGCTGGATGGAGGTGGATATTTGGATAACGATTGGATAGGTCATGAAGTTTTGGCCCCATACTTGTCCAGGCTGCTACATGAAAGGCTACATTTGGCAATTGTTCTGCTAAGTAGTCTAATTGTTCTAGTTCTTGAGAAGCCGTAAAGGTTAAACACGTTAATTCTGGAACTTGATAAAATCGTGTAAAGTGCCCATTCTCCTTGAAATCTTTGATTGCCTCAATCATCAAAGCAGTTTTCCCTGTTTCAAATAAAACTTGACCACAATTTCCATGTTGGGTGGATTGGAAAGCCAGCATTGGTTTCCCTTGTTTTTTCATGGACTCCAACATCGATTGCTCCACATTGCCATGGTTAATATCAAGGTAGATTGAAGCTAGATTTTTAAGATTTTCTAATACTGGAGGAACAATTTGAGGATAGAGGCGGACGTTATCATAGCTTGCCAGTCTTTTGAGCTTTTCGCCCATATCGGTCCAGGCTGCGATATGGAAAATCACGTCTGGTAAAGCTGTAAGCAGTTCTTCTATTCCTTCTAAATCTTGCGATGTTGTAAGCGTCAAGCAAGAAAATCCTCGATTCTGAGGGGAAACTAGCTCAAACTCGCCCATATGGTGTTGCAAAATTTGCGTCCATTCTAAATCATGAAAATCCCACCAGAGATCACGGTAGCGATTAGCTATCAATGTCGTCCATGGTTTTCTATGAGATAAAAAATGCAAAACAACAGGTCTGTAGGATGATTCATCAAAAAAATTTGGCCAATTACTATAAAAAGCGACAACATCATGTCCAACTTGCAAATTGAATCGACGGTCCAATTCTAGCCAGTTATCCTTGACAACCTGATTAAAAATAGTCTGATCACCATTGAAATTTTTAAAACGACCTTCTGCTACTATTTTTAGAGTTTCAATTGATTGAGTAATGAGTAACTCTTTAATATTCTCTTGTTTCCATTTGGCATTGTTAATTAACAAAACCCCAGTATTAAAGGTAACACCCTCTGTATCCCTAACAGCAGCCAGCCACTTATCTCCAAGATTGATAGTAAACAATCCCTCTAAAGAATCATTCACAATCAAATCCGAATCTAAATATAAAACCTTGTCTTCTGGAATGTAGTCGGCTATAAAATAGCGAGCATAGGCAATCGCACTGATATGATCCTGTTTACTCCACTGCTGAAACACGGCTTGCTCGGGTAACTTCACATCGATGATGTCGCTCCCCAGCATTCGAGCCATTTTGCGAGGTTTCCGAAACCAATCTGGCATGATATCTTGGTTTAAAATATAAATGTTAAGGTCTCGATTGTGATAGAGAATGGACTTGATCGTCGTTTCTAGCTGGGAAGTATAGATGCAATCCCCAGCTAGTACAATTACTTTTTTCATATTTTCTCCTAGTTAATTCCTAATTGATAGATGGCATCTACCAGTAATTTTTTTGTAAAATAACCTTCTTTTAGCAAATAACTAAAGGTCTTTATCCGATTCGTCATTTCTTGATATTCTTGTAGATTCATTTTATCAACTATCTCATGAACCTCTTCTAGGCTATCTGCCACAAAGCCCAAGCCTTGATCTACTATAAATTTAGCAGTTGATAAGCTACTTGGTACAATGACTGGGATCCCGGCTGTCAGATAGGTGCTAACCTTATGAGATATATTCAGGGTGTAATATTGGTTACTTTCTCCATCATTTTGATGAGTTCCCCAGACAAGACCAAATCCACCTTTTGATAATTCTAGCAACAGTTCCTCATCTTTTTTCCATCCTTCAATACTAAGATTTCTAGCACTAGAACTAGCCTCCCCTTTATTTGAAAATACTCTTAAAGGCGTATCTTGAGACCAATTTTGTAAGTCTGGAAAACGCTCTAAACTTCCAGCAAAAAAGAGTTCTTTTTTAAAAGCCGGAGTGTATAAGGATAAATCATGAGGATGGTCCCACATCCCTTGAACGAGGATTTTCTTAGTTGTCAAGCCTTCTTCCATCAAGCGTGCTTTCATTCTCTCTGATGGAACTATCAAAACATCTGATAGATTATACATATACATGTATTCTTTCATGAGATAATAGTTACTATCAAACATGAGAGGAACAACGTCATGAATAAAGCAAACAATTTTCACCTGCATATCCTTCAGCTTATCAAATAAGACACGATCAAATTCAAAACCATTCCAAGTAGGAGATTGAAAGACTAAGATATCACCAATAGAGATACTAGCCATAATCCCATCCAGACGCTTATTCATTTCAGAAGGGCTATCTGAAGCAATGTTGTAAAAATAAATACCAACCTCTCTAAACCCCAGTTGACTTGCTATTTTTTGTACAGCATTTTGGGCAAGAATGACGGTACTATCACCAGCCATACCGTATAAGTTTGTTAAATGTAGTTTCATATTGTATTATCTCATTTTTTATTACTACGGTAGTAAAGACAATTTTTCCATCATTCTTCTATAAATCTCCGTAGACTGCATATTTTGTACTTCTAACTTCGCTATCACTCTTTGTAATCTATTTTTATAAACTAAAATATGATTGGTCAAGTCATAATCTAAACTTGCCAAAATAGAGATTTTCTCTTCCCTAGCCTCTATTTCATCATATATACGTTTTTCGCTCCATGTATTTGATAAAGTACCAGTCAAACCAACACGGTACCAGTAAATACAACGATTTAAATAGACCACCTTCGAAGCTTTTAGAAGTACCTTCCATGTCCAGTATGTATCCTCAGCCATTTTCCCTATAGGAAATGGTAAATCTTGTAGTAACTCTCTCTTGAATAATTTCAAATAAGCTACAGTCCAATTCCCAGTTTTCATTTCTTCGACACCTTCTCTATCTATGATTTCTTTTCCTTCTATCACCTCAAGAGAATCATCTGGATTAGAATCATAAAACAAATATTGGCAACGTGATTCATCGTAACAATTATAACGTCCGATACTAATATCCGCATTTTCTTTTTTCAATGCATCATATAACAGTTGTAAAGCATCATGTTCCAACCAATCATCAGAGTCTACAAACGTAACATACTCCCCCTCCGAACGTTCAATCCCAAAATTTCTTGCTGAAGATGAGCCACCATTTTCTTTTTCAAAGTAACGGAAACGAGCATCTTTAGCAAGATATTCTCTACAGATATCTGCTGAATTATCTGGAGAACCATCATTGATTAATAAACACTCAAAATTTTGATACGTCTGATTTTGAATGCTATCCAAACACATTCGCAAGTAATTCTCAACGTTGTAGATTGGAACTACAATACTGATTAATTCATTCTCCATACTATAATTTTTCTTCTCCTAAAAATTTTTTCATCTCTGTCACCATTCCATTTGCATCTTCTTGTCGAAAAACTTTACTAAATCCACTTGAATCATGATTGGTATTCTCAAAAGCATAAACAGGCTTATTCTGTTCTATTGCTCTATGAACAATACCATCCACCTCTCCCCAATGGTTAATATCTAAATAAATATCTGATTTCTTCAACAAATCCTCAATAATATCATCATGATGAACATTTGTGTATATATTCACGTTCTCATAACGATTGAAACTTTCAAGATAATCCGAAATATTTGTTTTAGCTGCTATATGGAAAGCTACCTCTGGAAGATTCTGAACAAGATAGTCTAGGTTTTCTAAAGTGTCTGAAGCTGTTAAAGTAAAAACATGAAATTGGTGTTGTTTCCTAGGAATGATTTTTAAATCCTCCTGAGAAGTAACGATAGAATTAGCTGGTATATCTTTATAAATTAGGGCATTTGCTCCAATAATGACATTATCTCCAATCGTCACCCCTTTTAAAATGACAACATTGGTTCCAATCCAGCAATTTTTTCCTATCGTTATTTTATCAGCAGTAAATTGAATTTTTTCGATGTGGTAATTTGAGTATTTATGATTATGGTCAAAAATCCTTACCCCATCTCCAAACATGGTATCCTTACCAATTTCAATTTCTTTACCACAACGAATCGTACAATGGTCATTAAAGAAAACTCTATTTCCAAGTGTTAATTTAGCATTATTAGCCACTTCTAAACTTACAAATGAACGAAATGTAACATCTGTTCCTAATTCAATAGTACTGGTGGGGGAAATCTCTATATGATGAAAATCTCCTAATAACTTTACAGAATCTTTAAAATCCATGTTTTTCTTCCACTTCTCTTAATTTTTCAATCATTTCTTGAACTTGTTCTACTTTGTAGGTTATCTGTCCAACTTCACGATATTTTGTATTCTCAAAAGCTAAAATCAACTTTCCTCTTTCTGAAAATTGATCTAACATTTCCTCTGTTTTTTCACCATGATTAATATCTAAAAGTACCTGACTAGTCTCAATTAATTCTTGATCTAGTTCTGCTAAATAATTAATTCCAGCATAAACAGTTACATTTGGATAGACCAACAATTGTTTCAAACGATCACTGACCATCACTCTAGCCGCAATCTTAAATTGAATATTAGGCAAAGATTGAATCAATGTCTCAATTTGTTCAATCTGATCTGAAGACGTATAAATTAAACAAGTAAGCGGTTCTCTGATAGGATAGATATGTGATTTTTGTAATGGATGTAAATGATGATTTTTTCCTAACTCTGTCCATTCGAGACTATGATAATACCACCAAACATCACGATAGGTCTGCGCAGCTAAATCAAACCACGGCTTTCTATGTGAGAGATAGTGGATAATCCCAGGATAATCTTGACCTGCTGGTAACTCATAATCTGTGAATTGCTTATGAATCACAACATGGTTATTGTCAAATTCCATCTCTAGCCATCTATTTTCAAAGAGCATATTTAAAATACTCTGATCTGCTTGATCCACCTTATCATGCCACTCATTTGTCAAATCTATCAAGCGTTGGGACATGTTTTCTTGTTTCCACAAACGATTGTTGATTAGTAAAACACCCGCATTGAACATTTCCCTACCATAGTATACTCTTCCTCCATAATCTCGAACAGCTGCTAATGGATAGTCTTGCAAATCTGTTTCAAACAAGTTATCCAGATTTTTAGTTACTACCAAGTCGCAGTCTAAATAGAGAGCCTTATCTTCTTTCACAAAGTCAGATACAAAATAACGCAAAAATACTGTGTAACTAATATCTGTTTTATAACGCGAAATTTGCTCAGAAGTTACCCGACAATTGATAATCTCTGAATCATATACTTCTAATCGCTTATTTAATTGTTTAAACCATTCATTAGGAAAATCACTATTAATCAGATAGAACCGAATCGAGCGATTATGGTAACAGATAGATTTAATAGTCGTCATGACCTGCTCAACATAGGCATAGTTAGCTGCGAGGACAATAGCTTTCTTAAATTCCTGATTTTGAGTCTGAAGTAAATCTAATAACATCTTCTTCTCTTTTATCTGATCTAACACATGAGATTCTGATATTCCTCTGTTCTTACTTTCAGAAGTTATATGATTTAAAATAAATTTATAAGCATGTATATGTTCTGACATTGGATAACCTAATGTTGATAACAATGCCAATCTATCTTCTATAGCGTATATGCAATCTCTAATCCATTTTTCATCCCAAGTATTTGAAATACTTCCACTCCTAACTCTGTAGATATAAGCAGCTTTATTAATATAAACAATACTTTTAGAAGCTAATAATATTTTCAAATTAAATACTGTATCTTCAGTCACTATTCCTACCGGAAAACGAAAATTAGAAATAATTTCTTTTCTATAAATTTTTCCCCAAGCAACTATCAATGCTGAATTTAATAATCTATTAGAATCATTTAAACAATCCACTATAGAGACATTGTCATAAAGTTTCTCAAAATAATTTCCAGATATATGAAAATAGAAATTTGAATCAGACTCATTAAACTTACAATAATTTCCAACCGCAATATCAGCCTGATACTCCGTTATTTTTTTATATAGGGTTTCTACATAATCTAACTCGACCCAATCATCCGAATCAACAAAGCTCACATAAGATCCAGTCATTCGATCCAAGCCCATATTTCTTGCTTCCGCTTGACCACCATTTTCTTTTTCAATATAGACAATTCGATTATCTTTTTGTGCGTACTCTTGACAAATTGTGCCCGAATTATCTGTAGAGCCATCATTGATAACGATAATTTCAAGATTTTTATAAGTTTGGTTTATTAAACTATCCAAACATTTTTCTAGATAATTTTCAACATTATAAACGGGTACAATCACAGTAATTTTTTCAGTCATGTAGTCGCTCTCCTTTCCTACTATTATAACATTTTTTTTTTGCTATTTTTTGAGCTATTAAGGAATTTCAATTTCAAAAATATATTTATTTCATTGACAGTATCGTTCATACAGTGTTAAATTATAATTACTTTCCAAATTAAATAATCATACAAAAACAAAAGTAAAATAGCTTAATAAATTCAATATTGTAATCTCGCTGTAATTATATGATAACATTTTCGAATAATCAATCCTAAAGATAAATTTTTATAGTGAAATGAATTAAAAACTGAACAAAATAATTAGAAAATTTAAATCACTTTATAAAAATATTTTAGTAACTGTGGTGTGCTATTCCAGATTCAACTCACTATAATTCATCTCAAGTATATTTTAGGTATCTATCGATGTAAATAACCTTATTATTTTATACTATACTAAAATCAAAAAAAACATCTTATAATAGTAGTTATGAAACTTACAAATGAAGAAATACAAAAAATTGAACAACTCCTAAGAGATTCATCGTACGCCAAATATCATAAACGTCTACAGATTATTTATTTTCGCTCAAAAGAAAAGTGTTATAGTCATTTAGTTTTAAAAAGCACTCTAATGATTCAAAGATATTGGGGACTTCCCTTAATAAAGCTGTCACTTTCTTTTTCAAGACAGCCCAAGCTTGCTCAATAGGATTCAAATCTGGTGAATAAGGTGGTAGAGGTAAGAAAAAGTGTCTATCTTGAATGCAGAGTTCATCCAAGATGTTCTTGGGATGAAAACTAGCATTGTCCATGACAATGACATGAGGTGTCTTCAAAGCAGGCAAGAGCTACGTTTTGAACCACTTCACAAATAAGTCGCTCGTCATGCTTTCCTTGTAAATCATAGGAGCTATAAACTCTCCATCTACTTGTCCTGCAACAATTGAAGCCCGCTCAAAACGCCGTCCACTAATCTTTTCATAGACTTTCTCTCCTCTAGGAGCCCGTGCATGAGGACGATAGAGGTAGCGGTCGATTCCTGTTTCGTCAATATATACGACTGGTAAATCTTTTAGGTTATCCAAAATATCAAGAAACTCAGCGACTTTCTCAGGATCTTGTTCCTTAAAGCTAGTCGTCTTTTTTTAAAGTGACCTTAATCTGCTTTAAAGCTGCCCATACTGAAGGAACAGCACAATCAAAATGTGTCGCAATTTCCCGTAAAAAAGCATCTGGATGAGCCTCTACAAAGGCCTTCAACTCCTCCAAAGGAATCTTTCGGCTTTTGGCGACTCGCTTTTTCCGCTCTAAGTGCCCTTGTTCACGTAATTTCTTTTCCCATGTGAAGAGAGTTCTGATGCCAACATCAAAAACTTTGGCTGCCTCGACATGGCTGTGTCCCTCTTTGATGTAATCTAATGCTCCTTGTCTAAAATCTGTACTATATGCCATAACTTTATTATAACATGTATTTTATAAACTAAGCGACTATATCCCACCTTACGCACCAGAAATGAACCCTATTGAACAAGTCTGGAAAGAAATTCAAAAACGAGGTTTTAAAAATAAGGCTTTTCAAACATTGGAATCTGTCATTGATAAGCTTCAAGAAGTTATTCAAGGACTGGAAAAAAGTATTTTAAAGTCCACTGTCAGCAGACAATGGATGAGGTTGTTTTTTGAAAACAATTGAGTATTAGAATAGCTATCTGATAAACGTAAAAAGCAACCTACATCAAAAACGAGATAACATTCTAATTTTTGAGTATAGGTCACTTTTTCTATCTAAAAATAGAGAAAAATCAATTTATAAAATGTGTTTGACTAACCTTCAAAATATTTAGCTGCAATTGCTTTTTTGACCAAAATTTGTTGATAAGATTCCACGTCCCCATGTTTAAGAGTTTCTTCTTCATGAATAGATAATCGCCATTTATAAGCTTGAATTTCTCTATCTAATAACTCCTGAGGAGCTCCAATTAATTGGAGAATAGTCATACGTTCTTCAATACTCTTTAAGGGATATACATCTGCAAGATTGACTGTCCTTGTAACACTTGTAGAACGTTTTCTATGGATATAAATAGCCTTATTCATAAAAGCAATTTTATCTGCCTGAAGATAAACTTTATAAGTTGTGTAATCATCCTCTACACTTTTATCTGTTGGATATACAATATCTTTAAATAGCTCTGTCTTGTATAACTTCGCCCACGGAACTGTGAAGCATTGACTGAAATTATACTTACTATCATATTGATGGTTAAACCATTCAAATGGCGTATAAGTCTTCTCAAAATAATCATCTGCTCCTACATGAATCAAAAAACTAGCTTGATCATCCAAAAATTGAGTAAAGTTTCCGATTGCAATATCTGCATCTGTTTTTTTCAATAAATCATAAAGATTTTGGATATGATCCAACTCCAACCAGTCATCATTATCTGCAAAAACGATATAATCCCCAGTTACCACTTCCAAGGCACGATTGCGGCTAGAAGAAACTCCACCATTTCTTTTATGATAGACTTTAACACGTGCATCTTGGTTTTGATAACGTTGACAGATTGCGGCTGAACCATCTGTTGAGCCATCATTAATCAAAATAATTTCAAGATTTTGATAGGTTTGTTGAACGATACTATCCAAGCATTTTTCAAGATATAGTTCTGACATGTAAACAGGAACAATAACACTTATTTTTTCCATCATTTTAATCATATACTCCTTTTCTGATGCAATATATAAAAAACAAAGTCGATTTCAATACACATTTCTTTAAGATACATTCTAAATCAATTCTAATATTTCTGAGAACAGATCAATCATGTTTAACTTTCCCAGCATTTGGTAAGTATTCTTTTATAAATCCTGATATATCCTTACTCATGATTTTATCCAATCGTTCAGAAATAATGTCTTCCGGCCAATTCCACCACGCAATTTCTAACATCTGTTCACGGAAAGTAGGATCTGCTATGCGATAACGAATAAGCTTAGCAGGATTTCCTCCAACAATAGCATAGGGTTCCACATCCTTGGTTACTACAGCACCTGTTGCTATCACTGCTCCATCTCCAATAGTTACCCCTGCCATGATTTGAACATTGTTTCCAATCCAAACATCATTCCCAACTCGAGTTGGACTTTTCAAAATATGATCATCAGTCATCTGCAGAGGCTCATCCGTGTAAAACACCTCTAAACTCTTGAATGGATAGGTTGTAATCAACTCTAAATCATGATTTGCTGTTACAAATTGAACATTTTGTCCAATAGAACAATAATCACCAATAATGACCTGGCCTCCATGGTCATAGTCAACTAATTGAGGAATACCATAAGTATGATTGCCCACTGTTAAGGCCCCGTAGTCAATCAAATAGCGACTAGTAAATTTCGTCAGGTAATCAAACAGATCCGAACGCGAATTATAGACACGAATTTCCAGAGGAATCGTTTCCTGATGCAAACCTTCCCAATAAGAATAGCTGACTTCCTCATAACAACAGTCAAAAACTGCCGTCAACTCTTTCGAGCTAGAAAATAGTTGAAGTTTTTTCTCCTGCATATGCCAAAACCGCTCATTATCATGACCGGTTCCACCAATATCCTTGATTTGACCATCAGGTAAAAGTTGAAAAAAGCGCTGATGTTGCTTATTTTTATGTGAAAACATGCAGAATTTTCCAGATAGCAATTAAAACTTCCCCCTCCAACTAAATTGACTATATCTATCAGTGTGCCTACAATATGAATAACTTGTCATCTAACTAAAACTTTTATACAAATTTAATGTTATTTACCATTAATATAGAGATACTATATAGCATTCTGTTATTATGTACATCTTACCACAAATAGCCTTATAATAAAAGCAACTTACATAAAAATATCAATGCTATCCAAAAATTGATAATTAATAAATTTACATACAATTAGCAAATCGGAAATATGATCATACACGATTTAAAGTCATGCCATTGAAGTTTCATTTTTTCAAGGATATTAATCCACAAGCAAAAAGAGGTCTTAAAGCCTTGTTTACCATAAGCTATAATCGTACAGGAAAAATGCGAATACAACTATAGATCATTATTGGACATTTACGACGAAATATAGTAACCGCCCCATAACAAAGTATATTGAAAAAGTTCCAAAGTCAGTTTTGACTCTGGAACTTTTGTCATTTACAATTTTCTTGTACAACCTCAGCCCATGGCAAATAAGCTTCTAGCACCTCTCTTTTCGCGAGAGTCGCCTCATTGGGGAGATGGGTTAGAAGATAGATGATATATTTCTCGGAATCAAGTCCATGTCGTTTGGCGGTTTCAAGCAGACTCATAATAATAGCTGTTGCCTTGGCTCCTTCAAAACTCTGTGAAAAGAGCCAGTTCTTCCGACCCATGACCAAAGACTTAATGGCTCTCTCGGCTCGATTGTTAGAGAGCACCAGATTGCCATCCTTTAGAATGGTCTTAAAAGTTTCCTCATACTTGAGACTGTAGTCAATAGCTCTTCCAAGTTTTGAACCAGACAAAACTGCTTGACTTCGACACCAGTAAAAGAAGGTTTCCATCAAAGGTTTCAACTCTTCCTGACGTTTCTTAAGACGTTCTTCAGCGCTCAATTTCTCCCATGAACTTTCTAGCCCAAACATCTGGTTGCAATAAGCCAAACCCTTGGCTCCTAAGGACCTCTTGTCTGCCTTCTTAGGAGTCGCTTCGAAGAATTTCCGTCTCACATGTGCCCAACAACCAACCAGCTCTGCCTTTTCCAACTGGCGATAAGCACCCCACATGTCACAGTGAATGTAGCCATCATAATTTCCAAGAAACTCCTTAACCATCAGGCCACTGCGTCGCTTGTCATGATGATAGAGGGTAATCCCCTGCTCTTCGTGCTTGCCAGATAGGAAAGTCCAATAGTAAGTCAGCTGGCTATCGCTTTCTAGAACCTTGTAGGAGGTCTCGTCCGCATGAAGAATCGGCTGCTCCAAGAGCTTCTCTCGTAGAAGGTCATAAATCGCCTCAAAATAATACTGACTAGACTTGATGTGCCAGTTAGCCATTGCCTTACGGCTAATTGACAAGCCCATCTTAGCCCAATCCTCTTCTTGGCGATAGTTAGGAACTTTTAGATTAAATTTCTGGTGAATGGTGTGGGCAATGATGGAAGCTGAGCCCAGGCTGTGCGCCAGAGGTGCCTTAGGGACTGGAGCCTTGACAATCTTATCTCCGTCATTTGCCTGACTGCACTTGAGACACTTATAGGCATGTTGGACATGGTCAAGTCGCTTTAATTGTGCTGGAATGAAAACCAATTCCTGGCGTTGAAGACTTGCACCAATTTCCTTGAGCTCACCATGACAGTCTGGACAAGTACAGTCTTCTAGTCTGTGGTGAACTTCCTCTGCTTTAAACTGACTCAAAAGGACTTGGCGTTTTCCCTTAACCTTTCGGCGTTTGTAAGTAATGACTTCAGTATCAACTGGGTAGGTCATCCTCTTCTTCAGCTAACTGTTCTTCGTCAAAGAGACTGAGTTGACCAGCCATGGTTGAGGTTTTCTCAGAAGATTTGCCATAAAGTTTCTGAGTCAGATATGCCACTTGTTCACGCAGAAGGGCAAGCTCGTTGGTTAATTGTTGGTTAACAGAAGCTTGTTGCTTGATGATATCTAATAATTCTTCCAAACTAATACCCTCCTGATTTTTCTCTTATTATACCCAAAAAAAGGTCATGTTTTCAATAGAAATCACGATTTTTTGAAACATTTATTTTGGGAGAGATGGAAAATCCTTTCATGAGCCAGTCGACTTGTTGGGAAGTTAGGGTTTTGACTTCTTGTTCATCATTAGGCCAAGTGAGTTTTCCATTTTCAAAACGTTTATAAAGCAGCCAGAAACCTTGTCCGTCCCAGTAAAGTGCCTTGAAGCGATCCTTACGCCCACCACAGAAGAGGAAAACTTGACCAGAAAAGGGATCCAAGTCAAATTGACTTTTAACCAGATAAGCCAGTGAGTCAATACCTTGTCTCATATCTGTTTTTCCACAAACAAGGTAGACCTGACCTAGACTACTGAGTTGGATTGTCATAAGAAAGCACCTTGTCTAAAATAGCAGCCATTTGTTCAGGAGAGACGGAAGAATAGATGGAAAAATCAAACTCTTTTAACTGACAACGAAAAATCATCTCATTCTTCTTTTTCTTATCAAAACGGCGAGACTGGGGTGTTTCCAAAGGGACAATAAGGTGTGACATTAAAATAACCTCCAGTACTGTTTTTTTCTACTAACAGTATACTGGAGGAATGGAAAGTTGGCTAGGTACTCTGTTATGGGGCGGTTACTAAACATGTAAAAAAGCAACGGCAAAAACCGTTGCTTTTTTAGGAGATACGGACTATTGTCCCAGACTCCTTTGTCTTCAATCTGAACTTTCAGATTTTTTGATCAGAATAATCAAATTACTGATTAGTTAGAAAGCTTATTCTTCATCATCACGCTTACGACGTTTAGCTACTAATCCTAATCCTGTTAGACCTGCTACAGCTCCTAGGAACAGATTTGTAGCCGAAGTTGCTGTTCCAGTATTTGGAAGTTGCTTACGTGTCTTAGTGGTATCAGTTTGAGGAGCTTGACTAGTCGAATGAATCACTGACTGGCTTACGCTTACTGATAATGATAGTGATTGCGATACTGATGTGCTAATTGAATCCGATGTAATCACACTATCGATATCTAAACTATCAAGTGATAAGCTCTCTGGCACTCCCTTACTTGTAACAACAGATGCGCTTGTGCTTGCTGACTGACTCGCACTTGTACTTGCTGACTCAGAAGCCGAGGTGCTGGCTGATTGACTCGCACTGGTTGATGCTGATTCAGAGGCTGATGTGCTTGCTGATTGGCTTGCACTTGTACTTGCTGACTCAGAAGCCGAGGTGCTGGCTGATTGGCTCGCACTGGTTGACGCTGACTCTGATGCGCTGGTGCTGGCTGATTGGCTTGCACTGGTTGACGCTGATTCAGAGGCGCTTGTGCTGGCTGATTGACTCGCACTGGTTGACGCTGATTCAGAGGCCGATGTGCTTGCTGATTGGCTTGCACTGGTTGACGCTGATTCAGAGGCCGATGTACTTGCTGATTGGCTTGCACTGGTTGACGCTGACTCAGAGGCCGATGTGCTGGCTGATTGGCTTGCACTTGTACTTGCTGACTCAGAAGCTGATGTGCTGGCTGATTGGCTTGCACTGGTTGACGCTGACT
>NZ_JASHDM010000011.1:0-60276 GCF_047463655.1 Streptococcus infantis | reverse complement strand
CAGCTGTCGCTGATTTCTTAGCTCCGCCTGGAAGAGTAACTTCTACAGTTGAACCTGGCTCAGCTTTACCTGTGATTGCTTCATCTCCAGCTTTAACTGGGTTCACACTTGGTGCTGATGGAGCTGTAACGTCTGCTTGACTAACAGTTTGTGCTGGTGTCAATTTTGCTGTTGACCCATTTGAGTAAGTTAATGTTGTTGAACCATCATTTCCAACTACTACTGTTGTCGCATCTGGGTTCTTTGTTCTTACTGCTGCTTCTACAGCTTGTTTTTCTGGTGTAGTTAAGGCTGACGTATTCTTAACTGGTGTTACTGTAGGTGCAGTTGGTTTAATTGTAAATACTGAGTCTGCACTTAGAGTATCTGTACTTCCATCCTTATAAGTAACCTTAACATTCGTACCATCTAAAGTAACACTTCCGATCTTGTCACTGAATGTTGGATTGGCATCTTTAACAGCTTTTTCAATAGCACTTGCTTCTGGAACAGTGTTTGATGTAATAGGTGTTGATGGAGCTACTGCAGTATACTTGAATGTTTGTGGTTTCCACATAAAACGGATACGCCCAAGTTGTCCTGGTGTAGTCGCATCACCAACATGTTCATAACCTGTATTACCCGCCGCATCTTCAGCAAAGAGGTAACGAGTGAATTGTCCACTACTTTCTGTGTAAGTGTTTTTAGGAACTTCACCAGTTACGCGAACGATAGCTGGAGTTGACTCTGTAGCAGTAGTTTCTACATGAATACCTTCAGTCTTAAGATACAAACCACCTTTAGTTCTACCGTTTAAGAAGGTAGTGTCTTCTGCACCAAGCCCACTGCGGTTATCTTGTGGTAAAGCTAGATAAGCTTTTACAATCTTACCTGAATTATCAGTTACCTTTAGCTCAATATTATTTTCTTCACCAGAGTAAACATAAATGGCTTGTGTCGCAGGATCATCATATGGAATGTGTAAGGTCGGACGAACTGTCTCTTTTACAGTAACTTTAGTTGGAGTTGATGTGTTTTTAGCTACATCTGTTGCTGTAACACTAATTTGATCATCAGCATTCAAAGCTGGAACTGGAATTGAAAACTCACCATTTTCTCCAGCTTTTGCAGAGGATTTTTGTCCATCTTGAAGGGTTACTTCTACTGTCGAACCTGCTTCGGCTGTACCTGTGATGGCTGTAGCACCTGCCTTAACTGGGTTCACAGTTGGGGCTGCTGGGGCCGTTGTATCTGGTACCGTTACTGATGTCGGTGTTGACTTGTTACCAGCGTCATCTGTCGCAGTCACAGATACGGTGTCGCCTTCCTTCAAGGCACTTACTGGAACACTGTAGCTTCCATCTTGGTCGGCTTTCGCGGATACTTTAGACCCACCTGGAAGAGTTACTTCTACGGTTGAGCCTGCTTCGGCTGTACCCGTTACCGCTGTAGCGCCTGCTGTAACTGAATTTACAGTTGGGGCTGCTGGTGGTGTGGTATCTTTTACTTTAAATACATAAGTCAACAATTGACCACCTGGAGTTAGGGTAACTGTGTTGTTTTCTTTAATGTATGAAGGAGCCTTGCTAGAATCAATTTCTTTCAGTGTATACCCTTTAGCTTCAACTGCTGCAATCTTTTTGTCTTGGGTGCTAAGGTTAATAACCTCATTTTCATCACCTGGAATCGCACTACTTGCTTCGATTTCATTACCTTTTGTATCAACAAACTTCATATGGACGATTTGTGGCGCTGTAAACTCAAATTTTTCAATCTGAACACGTTGCAAGTTTGTACCAGAACCTGTACTTCCGACAAATGAGAGGGCATAGGTAGCATTTCTAGCAGTCAAGGCATTCTTGGCTTCATTTGTCATACTACGGCTAGATTTATCAAGTTTTGTTGTCCAAGTTTGGCTACCGTATGTTACCGTGAATTCTTTTTTAGTTCCATTATAGTTAATCTTGAAATCAACCCATTGTCCATTTGGTGCTGGATTTAAAGGTTTCATCTCTGTAATAGAATTTACTCTTCCTTGATTGTTTGATGAATAAAACGCACCGAACGCATGATTCGTATCTCCACGGTTGTATGAAGGATCTGCCATTGATTTGATTTCAGGTTTTGGAGTACCTTTATTCCACCATGAGTCAAGTTTGAAACCAAAAGCTGCATTAATTCCACCCATACCGATTGATGCACCAGGAAGACCTAGTTGACTTTGCTTACCTGTATGGAAGACAAAACCGACTCCGTCACCACCATCACGTTTGTTTACGGGATGACCTTCATACTTATCACCAATATCTACCTTACCAGTGAAAGAGAAATCTTGGCTAGGATCGATTTTAAAACGTAGGTAGGCATTACCAGCCTGTCCTGATACATCTTCTGTCAACTTAATAGTTCCTGAAGATTTTTCATAACTTGCAGTTCCTCCTTCTTGGAAGAAACTTTCAAAGTTTTCCTTGGTTACGATAGCACGAGCAAGGTTAGTTTCATCAATTGAACGAGTTGTTCCTTCAGTAGTCGCACGTCTGCTTCTTACTTTAGGAGTTGCTGAAGATTCTGTAGTTGCTTCCGATGTTTTCTCAACTGCTGCTTCAGTAACTTCCTTCACACTTGCCACAGCTTGAGTCAAACGTTCAACACTTTGGTTGATTTGATCTTGGCTTGCTGAACCGTTCGCAACTAATGCTTCTGCTTCTGCAATTGCAGCTGCTACTTCAGCTTTAACTGAAGCTTCTTGACCATCCAAGTTTTTAGCTTTAGCTTGTGTCAAAACAGCTTCTAGTTGAGATTTGTCAGCTGAAACGACAGTTGTTGCTGAATTTGCTTCTACTGCTTCAGTCGCAACTGGGCTAGTTGCAGCTGGTGCAGCATAGGTAGGCCCTTCAGCATTAGGTTCTGCTTGAGCTGTTCCAGCTGTAACTTCCGCCTTAACTTCAGTTGTATCAGCTTGGACTGTTGGAATAGCTAAAGTTGCTCCAACTGCAAATACAAGCGAACAACCAAACAAGAAATGTTTTCCTTTTTTGATCATACGCCAGTTCTTCTGTTCCGCATTTTTACGATTAAAATACATCAAATATTCTCCTTTTGTGTTTATGTAGTATTATAAATACAATTTTATTATAATCTTTTTACTTAGATGAATCAAATTTATTCTTTCGATTTCTTTCGGTTTATTATATTCCAAATGTATACATATAGGTTTTTATAATATCTAAATATAGTTTTTCTCTATTTTGTTAGTTTTTTTCTTAAAAACTTGATGTTCTTTTAAAATCAAAAAGAGCAAAAATTTTCACCACACAAACATATATATTGTATGTTTTGTTAGAAACTCTTTCCTTAGCTTCCTAGAATACGTTGATTAGCTGCTAGAATTCCAAATTTATACACGGGCTTAGATATTTCTTAAGCAGCCTGCTAACAAAAAAGAGCAATTTTATTTTATAGTAAAATGAAATAAAATCTGAACAAATTGACTAGGGAAATCAAATCAATTTCTATCCATATTTTAGAAGCAACAGTGTGCTATACTATATTTGATTGAAATAAGGTATGAACAATTCGATTAGGAAAGTCAAACTAATTTCTAGAAATATTTTTAGCAGTCATAATGTATGATTTTAGATTCAATCTACTATATTATGGATTCAATCCACTATACAAAAAAGATACTTGGTAAAAAGGGCATTACAATAAAAAAACGCATAATACCAGACTTGCAAAAGTCTTGATATTATGCGTTTAATGTTGGAGAGTGCTATTGGCCTTTCTTTTCAAATTACCCTTTGGACTACCCTCGCCATTTTTTACTTTTATTTTACTTCAAATCCTTCTGCGACTGCTTCCGCAAAGTTTTCTTCTACGATGATTGCGCAGTGGTCACAGATGATTGCGTGGTAATGACGTTCTGCTGTTGTCGGGTCGATACGACGGCAACGGTCACACACTTCACCAGCTGCACGTTCTACAGTGAAAGCTACATCTTCAAAGGCTACTGCACCTTCTGGAGCTGCACCTTCTGCGATGGTCAACTCAGACACAATCAAAAGTTGAGCTACATTGCTATCAACAGCTCCAAGAAGAGTTTTCACGACTTCGTTTGGATAAACAGTCAAGTGAGCTTCAAGGGATTTACCGATGACTTTGGCATTACGAGCTTCTTCCAAGGCTTTTTGAGCTTGACCACGGAAGTCCATAAAGGCTGCCCATGTGTCCAAGATTTCCTCTTGATTAGCAAATGTTTGAGCTTCTGGCAATTCTGACAATTGAACAAAGTCTTCTGCTTCAAACTCAAGATATGACCAGATTTCTTCCGCAGTGTGAGGAAGGATTGGTGTCAAGAGTTTAGTGATTTTCACCAGGATGTCATAGAAGACAGTCTGCATTTGACGGCGTTCCAATGATTTGGCACCTTCGATGTAAACAACATCTTTGGCAAAATCAAGGTAGAAGGCAGACAAATCAACGTTGATAAAGTTCACTAGGGCTTTATAGATTGTCAAGAATTCAAAGTTTGCATAAGCGTCACGAATGGTCTTAACAAGTTGGTTAAAGCGGATGGTCATGTACTTATCAACTGAACGAAGTTCTTCGTAAGCTACTGCATCCTCAGCTGGGTTAAAGTCAGATGTATTGGCAATCAAGAAACGAAGCGTGTTACGGATCTTACGGTAAGTTTCAGAAACTTGGCTCAAGATATCCATAGAGATACGTACATCGTTGCTTGAGTCAACACTTGTTACCCAGAGACGCAAGATTTCAGCACCAAATTGTTTCTCAACATCGCTTGGAGCAATGGTATTTCCAAGAGATTTAGACATCTTCTCACCTTTACCATCAAGGGCAAAACCTTGTGACAAGATTTGTTTGTATGGTGCCACACCATGGTTAGCCACAGATGTGATAAGAGAAGAGTTGAACCAACCACGGTATTGGTCAGAACCTTCAAGGTAGAGGTCGGCTGGGTATTTGAGTTCTGGACGGTTAACCACGACACCATTCCATGATGAACCTGAGTCGAACCAAACGTCCATGATGTCTGTTTCTTTCTTGAACTCACCATTTGGTGAACCTGGATGTGTAAATCCTTCTGGCAAGAGGGCTTTAGCATCACGTTCCCACCAGATAATTGAACCATGTTCCTCAAAGAGTTGAGCTACATGTTCAATCGTTTCAGCTGTCATGATTGGTGTGCCGTCTTCTGCGTAGAAGATTGGAAGAGGAACTCCCCAAGCACGTTGACGAGAGATGACCCAGTCACCACGGTCACGGATCATGTTGTAAAGACGGACTTTACCCCATTCTGAATGGAATTTCACTTTTTCGATTTCATCTAAAATATCTTGACGGAATTTTGATACTGAAGCAAACCATTGTGGAACTGCACGCCAGATGATTGGTTTTTTCGTACGCCAGTCAAATGGGTAGGAGTGAGAGATTTCTTCTTGAGCAAGAAGGAGGTTGCCTAGTTTTTCAATGACAGTTGGCACTACCTTGTCGTAGAATTGACCTTCAAACTCAGCGCCAGCATTAGCCATCATGATACCACGTTCGTTAACTGTCACAGCAACTTCAAGACCATTAGCCACACCAACATTGTAGTCGTCCTCACCAAAACCAGGAGCTGTATGGACGATACCTGTACCAGAGTCAGTTGTAACGTGGTCACCAAGGATAACGAGTTCATCTACTGCAGTATCCCATGGGTGTTCTGTCACGATATGGTTCAATTCTTGACCACGATAAGTCGCCAAAACTTGAACATCAGTCCAGCCAAATTTCTCAGACAAGCTAGTCAATAATTCTGCAGCGACCACAAACTTACGAGCTTCACCAGTAGGTTGAACCAAAACGTAATCAATATCTGCACCAACTGTCAAACCACGAGAAGCTGTGATAGTAAATGGAGTAGTTGTCCAGACAACGATATAAGTATCTGTATCTAGAACACCTTTGCCATCTTTAACCTTGTTGGCATAGTAAAGTGATGTTGATACCAAGTCGTGGTATTCAATCTCCGCTTCAGCAAGAGCTGACTCAGATGACCAAGACCAGTAAACTGGCTTAGCACCACGGTAGATATAACCTTTGTTTGCCATCTCACCGAAGACACGGATTTGGGCTGCTTCATAGTCAGGAGTCAAAGTCACATAAGGATTTTCCCAGTCACCTGAAACACCCAAGCGCTTGAAGTCTTCACGCTGTTTATCTACTTGAGAAAGAGCGTATTCACGGCAAAGTTTCAAGTACTCAACCAAGTCCATCTCTTTACGTTTAACACCTTGTTTAGCCAAGACTTGCTCGATTGGTAGTCCGTGTGTATCCCAACCTGGGATGTATGGTGCGTAGAATCCTGACATAGACTTAGAACGAACAATGATATCTTTTGAAATCTTGTTCATAGCATGACCAACGTGGATATTTCCGTTAGCGTATGGAGGTCCATCATGAAGAGTGAAGTGAGGTTTCCCTTCATTCAACTCTTGACGACGTTGGTAGAGTTTTGCTTCTTCCCACTCTTTTTGCCAGACTGGCTCTTTTGTAGGAAGGCCTGCACGCATTGGGAAGTCAGTTTTCCCAAGATTTAAAGTTTCTTTGAGTTTCATGATATCTCCTTTTTTATATAGGCAAAATAAAAACCACGACTCGCTAAAAAGGACGAAAATCGTGGTACCACCTTTGTTCGGAAAAAGAACTAGTCTTTCTCCCTCTTTTCCCGTAACGTGGGTAACGTCAAATCCTACTAACTTCAGACTTGATAACTTGAGAGGATAATCTAATCAACAGGGATTGTAGGACTTTCACCATCTCCTACTCGCTGGAAATATGTTTGATTAGATCTTGTTCTCAGATTTTACAATTATAAATGTTGAGAAATTGTTATTCTGAATCCTCTTTAGACTCAGAACTCATTTCATTATTTACTAACGAAGATAAGTCAGATAAAGTTGATTCATCCTGTGCTTCCATCAATTCACGATTAGTTGCTTCTATACGTGCTTGGAGTTCAGCAACCTCTTCAGGTGAAAACTGACGAGTCAAATCATTGGCTTCCTCCTCATGAAATGCTGAAATATTTTCCCCCAAAGCCTCTCTAACCACCTCTTTAAAGACTTCATCACTAGTTTGTAAATAAGTTGCTGTTGGACGTAAAATTTCTTCCCAATCAGATGAATCAACGATGGCCAATTGACTTTCAATTGTAGATTTCAAGCGTTGATGGAAGACGCGACTCTTATTCTTCAGTTCTTCTGTCTCAATCGCAACCTTCTTAGCATTATCAGTTGCTTGACGTAAAATTTCATTTGCCTTGTACTTAGCTTCATCAAGCAAACGTTGTGATTCCTGTTCAGCATGATGAATGATATTATGAGAGCGTTCAGTAGCTGCTTGTTTAACTCGCTCAGCAGTATCTTGAGCAATTAAAACAGACTGACTCAATGAATCTTTCATCTCATCAAAATAAGACAAACGCTCTTCTAAATTTCTAATTTGTTGCTCTTTATCATGGTTACTTCGAACCAATGTTTCATAGTCTCGAACTACAATATCGAGAAATTCATCAACTTCTTCAGGATCAAAACCTCTAAACTTAGTACTAAAGCTTTTATCCTTAATCTCTAACGATGTAATTGGCATATTTTCCCCTCACTTACTTAATAATAATTGTATTGTCAATTTCTTCTTATCCCTTTTTGTCTGACCATTTTCTCTCAGAACACTAATTCTTCCAAAACGTCTGACACTTACTAAATCACCAATCTTAACTTGATAATCGGATTTTTCAACCAGATGGTAATTTACCTGAACATATTTTCTTTCTAATAAATCAGCTGTCTGAGAGCGAGACAATTTCAGAACATTTGACAAGAAAGCATCCAAGCGCATACTCGGAACTAAAACTTCCTTTTCCTGATAATCACTCTCGGCTTCTACCAATTCTTCAAAGGATTTGACTTCAAGTTTGACAGGCAATCGAGCAATCTTTTGAATCCCATCTTGAAAGAGAGAAGTGAATTTCCGGTCCACAATGATTTGAGCTCTATTTTCCGTTACCAATATATCACCAAACAACTTGCGATCGATTCCCAGACGATTCAGAACAGTTCCTAAAATCTTGGAATGAGTCAATTGGTCAAACTTGCTAGAATAAACAATCTCAAGCAAGTCCATTTCAAAATCCGTCAAAGTCGGTATGAAATAATCTGGTGCAAGTAGTACACGACTATACTCGCTAGCTACAAAATCATTGCTAGAAAAAACTTGAATCCCTTGATGATTGCCCAATGTCTTTAAAATAAAGACCTGATGAGGGTTGATAAAGGGAGTTAAGATGGGAGCGTAGTGCTCCTCAACCTGCCTAAGCCACTCCAAACCTTTATCAATAAAAGGAATATCCTCGACTGAAAAATGCTGATAGATATCTTTTCTCATGCTAGTATTAAAAGAAAACGGATCAGATAGTTACCGACTAAATGAACTAAAAGGACGGCCACCCAAACTGAAAAATCTAAACCACCAATACTCAGCGGCAGACGTCTCAAGGGTTGAAGAATCGGTTTGACTAAATTAGTCAACAAACGACCTGCTCTAGTCTCATAGGCATTTGGAAACCAGGATAAGAGAGCAAACGCTACAAGTATCATAGAATAGATATCTGTAGCGTTTTGAATAAAGCGAACTAGAAATATCATTATCTCACTCGTTTTCTCTTCATATCGAAATCAAACTCTTCACCATGAGTTCCCTCTGGCAAACGAATATCTTCGATGTTAACCACAACTCCTACTGGTGTCAAAAGGTACATGGTATTTGCAACCTTTCTTAATTCACCAGCAAGTACATGACGAGCTCCATCTAAATAATCTAGACAACGACGCGCTTGTACTTCAGTCATGTATTGGAAATCAATTAAAATACTTTCATTGCCTGCTAGTAAATCAACGATATCCGTTGCATCTTCGTAGCGACGAGGATAACGAACATCAATGGTTACCTTTTCTGTACTACGATGACTCTTCATCGCTAATTCTTGCTGACGAGCATGAAGGCGCGTAATATTTTTTTCCTTTGAATTCACTTGTGAAGGCTGGGGAAGTTGTTGAGCTTGTGGAAGTTCTTCCATGGGGGCAGAAACTGATGTTAGCGTTTTTTCAGGCTTTAATTCAGCAACGTTTGGTGCCACTTCTTCTCCATCTTCAGTGAAATAATCTATAAACTTTTCAAATTTATTTTTTAGTGACATGGTTATTTCCTACTTAAAAAATGCTGTGCCGATTCGAACGAAAGTTGAACCACATTGAATCGCTTCTTTGAAGTCTCGACTCATACCCATACTGAGTTCTGTCATCGGCATATTGGGGAGATGTTTTTCTTGAATGTTTTTTTGCAATTCTTGCGTTTCTTTAAATATCTCTAGTAACTCTTGACTAGTTGCTTCAAATGGAGCCATGGTCATCAGTCCCACATACTCAATCTGGTCTAATTCTGAAAGTTCTGGTAAGAGGGCTAACAATTCTTCTTTCGAAAACCCGTGCTTACTTTCTTCCTTAGAAATATTTACTTGCAAAAAGCACTTAATCTTGTGGTCTGCTCGTTTTTGAATTTCCTGAGCTAGCTTTAAGGAATCTAATGCATGAAAATAATCCACATAAGAAATCACTTCCTTGACTTTACGTCTCTGTAAGGTTCCAATCAAATGCCAGGTAAGATTCTTATCACTTAGAGCATGATACTTGTCAAGAAATTTATCAACACGGTTCTCACCAATGTGTTGCACTCCTTGCGAAACCAAAGCTGAGGCTGTTTCAACATCTACATATTTGGTCACCGCAATCACAGAAACCGAGTCGTTTTCACGACCAGCTTCCTGAACTGCATTCGATATCTGTTGAAAAACAAGGTTCGTATTTTCTTTTAAATTCATCTTCATTAACGATTTTTAAAGAATGGTGGTGTTTCCAACTCATCTTCATCCGTAGCTGCTGGAACTTCAAAACGTTCCACTGGAGAAACAACTGGCTCTCCTTGACGAACGATAGCATCGCGTCTCAAGTCCCAGTCACCAAAAGCTGATGTCTTTGGAGCTTCTTGACGACGATAACTTGGAGTTGGAATTTCTGCTGTATCAGTCATATCAAAATTACGATCAAAAGTCTGCGCATGACTAGTTCGAGCAGGTTCACGGTGTGTTGCTTGGCGCGGTTGAGGAGTTACAACTTTCTCAACTTTATCCTGACGTACTCCTGTCGCAACAACCGTCACGCGGATTTCGTCTTTCATTGTCTCATCAATAGATGTTCCAAGCCAGATGTTAACTCCATGCCCAGCTGCTTGGTTAACAATCTCTGATGCTTCTTCAGCTTCAATCAAAGTCAAGTCCAAACCACCAGTTACGTTAACGATAACATCCTCAGCACCATCGATAGTTGTTTCAAGAAGTGGTGAGTAGATTGCTTTGCGAGCAGCTTCTACAACACGTTCTTCACCGCTACCGATACCAATTCCCATAAGGGCGTTACCTTTATTGGCCATAACAGTCTTAACGTCTGCAAAGTCCAAGTTGATCAAACCAGGATTTGTAATCAAATCTGTAATCCCTTGCACACCTTGACGAAGAACGTTATCTGCTTCACTCAATGCTTCAAGAAGTGGAGTCTTCTTGTCAACGATTTCTAGCAAGTTGTTGTTTGAGATAATCAAGAGTGTATCAACATGCTCACGAAGTTCGTTAATCCCTTCGATAGCAAATTGTCCACGTTTGCTTCCTTCAAAACCAAATGGGCGAGTAACAACACCGACTGTCAAAGCACCAAGACTTTTTGCAATACGAGCGATAACTGGTGCAGCACCTGTACCAGAACCACCACCCATACCAGCAGTGATGAAGACCATATCAGCACCGCTGATCGCTTCTGTCAATACTTCTTCGCTTTCTTCTGCAGCTTTACGACCAACTTCAGGTTGACCTCCTGCACCAAGTCCACGAGTCAATTTAGGGCCAAGCTGGATAACTGTCTCAGCTTTTGTACTGCTCAAAGCCTGTACATCTGTGTTGGCTGCGATAAACTCAACGCCAGAAACGCCTTCGTCAACCATACGGTTGATGGCATTCCCACCACCACCGCCGACACCGATTACTTTAATTACTGCACCTTGTGCTGCTGCTGTATCAAATGAAAATGTCATATTTATATTCCTCTATTTTATTCGTCAAACATGCTTCCAATCAAGCTACGGAAACGATCCGTTAATTTACCTTTGCTCTTTTCTTCTGATTGAAGAGGAGCTACTGGTTCAACAGATTGGTTTGTTTCAGGCTCAGGTGTTGTCACTGTATTAAATACTGGTCGTGGAGAAACAGGTGAAACAGGTTGAGCTGAACTTCTAAAGTCAAGTGGCTGGTGGCTTAAAGCATGTTCACCTCGAATTGCTCGCTGAGCTAGAACATTCACTTCAGTAAGGCTTCCAGCGAATTCTGACAAGCTAATGACATGGGCAAAAGCAGGATTGCGAATCCCAACTTGATTTGGTACGAATAACTTAACACGGACTCCAAATACTTCTTGGGCCAATTCAACGACACCTGGAAGGAGGGCATTTCCACCAATCAAAGCAATACCTCCTGGCAAGTCTAATAGGTGACGTCTTTCCAAATCTTGCTTAATTTGCTCAAAAATGTGCTTAAGTCTTGCCGAAATAATCTCAGCCAAGTATTCTTCAGTCACTTCAACTGGTTCAACTTCACCGATCACTTCAACTTGGAAAGTTTCCTTGCTAGCTAGCGGTGGATAAGCTTCACCATAGTTCAATTTTAGACCTTCTGCAATTTTCTTAGAAGTCTTAAGAACTTTTGAAATGTCTTTTGTGACATAATCGCCACCCTCTTGGTTGACATTTGTATATTGAAGTTCTTGGTTGCGAATAGTGGCAACCGTCGTTTGGCCACCACCCATATCGATAACAGTCGCACCAAACTCACGTTCACCTTCATTCAAGACAGAGTGAACCATTGCAAGAGGTGAAATAATCACGTTATCAACTTGAATGCCTACACGCTCTACAGTTTTACGAAGATTATGGAGAATCGTACGTGGGCCAGTGTACAAGAGGCCGCGCATTTCCAAACGCACACCCATCATCCCGCGAGGATCACGAATTCCTTGGAATCCATCTACGACAAATTCCTCTGGAATAAAGGTGATAACTTCACGGTCTGGAGTCATACTTTTAGTCAAAGCTGATTTAACTACATTTTCAACATCTTGATCTGTAATTTCTCTTGTATCTGATGTCACCGGAATCATGCCCTGAGTTGGCTCAACTTGTAGCAAATTAGCTGGCAAACCAACGTTTACAGACTTGATTGAAATCCCTGCTTTTTCTTCTGCTTGAGAAATTGCAGACTTAATAGCAGTCGCTGCTGCTTCGATGTCAACGATAATCCCATCTTTGACACCTTTACTTTTGGCATTACTTACGCCAATTACATTTACTTCACCATTTACAAGCTCTGCAACCAACACTTTAATAGAGCTAGTTCCGATATCTAAGCCTGTAAAAAAACCATTCCTAGTCATTACACTGCGTCCTCTCTATCTTACCAGTTTCACACTTCTATTTTTAATAGCTACACCAAGGCATAACTACTCACAGAATATTATAACACAAAAAATACATTCGTGCTCGAATTTTCTAACATTTACGCAAGCTTTTTCTTGGATTTTTATAATTATCCGACGATTTCATCGGTGGGTAATTATAAAAGAAAACGACTGGGCAAACGCCCCCTTAAAATAAGAAAACACATAATATCAGATGTTCAAAAAAAACTTGATACTATGCGTTTTATAACGGAAATATTTACTCAATTTATCTTCAAATTGAGTTTTTACCTCCTCCACCTTTTTATAAAGTCACTGGAAAATGGGTCCTATTTTCCGCAACTGTCCAAAAGAAAATTCTATAAATCTATTTCCTAGTGCGAGTGTCTATCACACATAGTTCGACTTCTCTAATAAAATCATTTCATCCTTTAGCATGAGTGATAGGGCACTAATCCTGAAATATCTCTAGTTCAAAATATACTTTATAGCAATATTTCAATATTTATTTTTTAAGGTCTTGTTTATAAAATTCTTTCAAGGCATCTTGCCAAGTTGGGATGACAAATCCAGTAGCTTTGGCTTTTGCAAGGCTCATTGTTGAGTTTAGCGGACGTTTAGCTTTTGCCGGAAATTGACTTGAATCTACTGGCTTGATCTCCACATCTGTATCTTTCAAAATTTCAACCGCAAAGTCATACCAAGTTGTGTCTTCCGTTGCATCATTTGACAAATGATAATAACCAAATTCCTTGCGATTTTCAGCTAGGAAAGTCATGAACTCGGCCAAGGTACGCGTCCAGGTTGGTCGACCATGTTGATCATTTACAACTGTCAAGGTCTTATGAGTTTTAGCAAGATTTTGCATTGTGAAGACGAAGTTTTTGCCATAATTTCCAAAAACCCAGGCAGTACGGATAATATAGAAGTTTGAAACGTGTTTTTCTACAAGCTCCTCTCCCATACGCTTAGTACGACCATATTCCGTTTGAGGATCTGGTTTGTCATCCACTTCCCACTCTTGTCCAACTGGTTTCTTACCGTCAAATACATAATCTGTAGAGATGTAGACTAGAGTTGCACCATGCTTTTCGGATGCTTTGGCGACATTTTCTGTCCCCGTAACATTGATGGCAAAGTCCAGTTCTTTTCCTTCATCCTCAGCTGCATCAACAGCTGTGTAGGCTGCACAATGGTAAACTAAAGTCGGTTTCACTTGGGCAAAAACTTTCTCAACCATTTCTGCATCGGTAATATCCATCTCAGCCACATCAACCGCAACGTATTCTTCATTACGCTCATCCAACAAATAACGAAGTTCCGTTCCTAATTGGCCATTTGCCCCTGTAATTAAAATCATTTTTCTTCCTTTCAACTGATTTACAATTCTTCGGTATAGCAATAAAAAGCAGAAAGTTTCTGCCTTTTATTTTTCAAGAACCTCTTGTGTTTTAGCGTAGTTGGCTTCAACAGCTTCTTTTTCTCCTTGCCACCATTCTTGGTTATCTCTGTACCATTGAATGGTTTCTTTGAGACCTTGTTCGAAGTTGGTGAATTCTGGTTTCCAGCCCAACTCATCACGGAGCTTGCTTGCGTCAATCGCATAACGAAGGTCATGTCCTGCACGATCAGTCACATGATCATAGGCATCGGCAGGTTGTCCCATTTCCTTAAGGATTAGTTCCAAAACTTCCTTGTTGTTCTTCTCACCATCAGCACCAATCAAGTAGGTTTCACCGATTTGCCCTTTTGTCAAGATTGTCCAAACACCTGAAGAATGGTCATTAGTATGAATCCAGTCACGAACGTTCTTACCTTCACCATACAGTTTTGGCTTAATTCCACTTAGGATGTTGGTAATCTGGCGTGGGATAAATTTTTCAATGTGTTGATAAGGACCGTAGTTATTTGAACAGTTAGAAATCGTTGCCTTCACACCAAAAGAACGTACCCAGGCTTTGACAATCAAGTCTGAAGCCGCCTTAGTTGATGAGTATGGAGAGCTTGGATTGTATTTGGTATCAGCAGTAAATTTCTCACCTGGACCTTCACCATGACCAGGCAAATCTTCGCGTAGAGGAAGGTCGCCATAAACTTCGTCTGTAGACACATGGTGGAAGCGAATGTCGTATTTTCGAGCTGCTTCCAAAAGAGTATAGGTTCCGATAAAGTTAGTATGGATAAATGGCGATGGATCATTGAGCGAATTGTCATTGTGACTCTCAGCAGCATAGTGAACGATAGCATCTGCTTGAGCTGCCAACTTGTCTACCAAGTCCGCATCCGCAATGTCCCCAACAACCAACTCAACACGATCACCTAAAATTTCCTCAATATTAGCGCGGTTTCCAGCATAAGTCAACTTGTCCAAGACTGTCACGTGAACATCTGGAAAATTCTTGTAAACATAATGGACAAAGTTGGAACCGATAAAACCAGCTCCTCCTGTCACGATAATTTTTTTGTATTCAGTCATATTCTTCCCTTTTTACAAATCTTCTTTTTTCAAAGGTTTTACATCCTTAAGTAGTGGATGATTTTTATCAGCTTCTGAAACCTCTGCTTCTGCAAGATTTTCCCATTCAATGCCAAGGCTTGGGTCAGCGTAGTTCACAAAGGCATACTTAGGTTTGAGCTCGAGAGCCCAGTAGTCATTGACCAGATAACTATAAGAAACTGTATCTGATAGGACTTGGAAACCATTGGCCACACCTCTAGGAACAAAGATTCCCTTACTTGCATCAATGACTGTCTGATAGGTATTCCCAAAGGTTTCACCCTCGCGTAGATCAACCCAAGAACCCAGAACTTTCCCTCCATCTGCTACAGAGATGTACTTATCCCAAGGCTCTGCGTGGAGGCCTCGAAGGACATTTTTACGTGAGAAAGATACATTGTTTTGCAATTTTCCTTCTGCAAAGAAAGACTCTGGAAATCCAAGTGGAAGCATTTTTTCCTTTTGGAAATTTTCTTTAAACCAGCCACGATTATCTCCATGAACGGGAATATCGAACTCCAACATACCTGGAATTGCATCAACCTTACGTGCTGCAAGTGCCTTGCCGAAAAAATTATCTGTCATCTATGCTTCTCCAATCAAACGGAGCAGATACTGTCCGTATTCATTTTTCTTAAGTGGTTGGGCTAAGGCCAACACATCTTCGTGATTGATATAGCCCATGCGGTAAGCAATTTCTTCCAAGTTTGCAACCTGAACATTTTGCATACGTTGGACTGTTTCGATATATTGTGAAGCCTCTAGCAAACTTTCATGAGTGCCCGTATCCAACCAGGCAAAGCCACGTCCCATAACCTCAACGGATAAATCTCCGCGATCTAGGTAAGCCTTGTTAACGTCTGTAATTTCCAATTCACCACGCGGGCTTGGTTTAATACTTTTGGCAATTTCTACTACATCATTATCGTAAAAATAGAGACCTGTAACTGCATAATTTGAACGAGGATGTTCTGGCTTTTCTTCGATAGAAATGGCGTTCATGTCTTCATCAAACTCAACAACACCGAACCGTTCTGGGTCCTTCACATGGTAACCAAAAACAGTCGCTCCTGACTCCTTACTAGCCGCTTTTTGTAGCATCTTCGAAAGGCCAGGACCGTGATAGATATTGTCACCCAAGATCAGAGCAACTCTATCATCACCAATAAACTCTTCACCAATGATAAAGGCTTGCGCCAAACCATCTGGACTCGGTTGCTCCGCGTAAGAAAGTTTAATCCCGAACTCAGAGCCATCTTGCAAAAGTTCTTTGAAACGAGGCAAATCTTGAGGAGTTGAGATAATCAAAATATCCCTAATCCCAGCCAACATCAAAGTTGAAAGTGGATAGTAAATCATCGGTTTATCATAAACCGGCATCAGTTGTTTTGATGCAGCTCGAGTCAATGGATATAAACGTGTCCCCGAACCACCCGCGAGAATAATACCTTTCATAGTAGGGTACCTTTCTATATTATTACTTTACCTAGCCTCGCTTAAATTCCGCGTAAAATACGAACTATCTGTTTACTAGCATCACCATTTCCATAAGGATTACTAGCTTGACTCATTTTTTTATATTCTTCGGAATCGTCTAAAAGCATCTTAAAGTTTTGATAAATAGTCTCCTCATCAGTTCCAACCAATTTCAACGTTCCGGCAGCTACTCCTTCAGGTCTTTCTGTCGTATCTCGCATGACCAATACAGGCTTTCCTAAAGAAGGAGCCTCTTCCTGAACTCCTCCTGAATCAGTTAAAATCATGTAACTATGATTCATGAAATTATGAAAATCAAGAACATCCAAAGGTTCAATAATCTGAATACGTTCTGTGTCTCCAAAAATTTCCGCAGCTGTTTCACGCACCAAGGGATTTTTATGAATTGGATAAATTACCTTAACATCATCGTATTCATTTAAAACTCGTTTAACAGCTCTAAACATGTGTTTCATAGGTTCTCCGAGATTTTCACGTCTATGAGCAGTTAGTAGAATAAGACGAGTGTCAACGTTTAAATCTAAATCAGGGTGTGTATAATCCTTTTGTACTGTAGTTGTAAGTGCATCAATAACTGTATTTCCAGTTACATAAACATTCTCTCTACCCTCTTTTAAAAGATTTTCTTTAGCCAATTCAGTTGGAGCAAAATGATAATTTGCAATAATAGAAGTCGATTGTCTATTAAATTCTTCTGGGAAGGGACTTTGCAGGTTGTAAGTTCGTAACCCAGCTTCAACATGGCCAACCTTAATTCCAAGATAAAATGCTGCCAAAGCTGCTGCATATGTTGTAGTAGTGTCACCGTGAACTAGAACAATATCTGGTTGTTCTTCTTCTAAAACAGGTTTAATTTTTTCTAAAATACTTGTTGTTATAGAGAACAAGGTTTGATTAGCTTTCATTATTTCTAAATCATAGTCTGGTTGAACTCCAAACAATTCCAAAACAGGGATAACCATCTCCTTGTGCTGACCAGTTACACAAACAACTGTTTCCATATCTGCCTGTTTTTTCAACTCATTCACTAATGGACACATTTTTATCGCTTCTGGACGTGTACCAAAAACTAGCATTATCTTCATGATTTCCTCCTAAATCAATAATTAAATTCTTTATTTGTTTATACATTTCAATTTTTGACCAATTTACTTCTTCTTTGCAAGAAGAGAAAATAATTGAATCGTCACTTCCTCCTTTAATAAAAGCAGAATTACTAAATATAATGAAAAGAAAGCAAAACCTGCTAGCATTAGAGAATAAAATGGTATAGTTATCGTTATCAGCTGATTCAAAATGATTAGTGGTATTGTAGAAACAACTGTTGCAATTATCACATTAACCAAACTCTTTATCGATATATTTGATACTAAATATTCTTTTGAAAAATGTAGTTGTACCATCATCTGCGACAATTCCGCAAAAAGAGTTGCGACAGAAGCACCAATAATTCCAAACTTAGGCATTAACAGTAGATTCAAAATAAGATTAATCACAGCACCAATCGTTACTGCAACCATAAAATATTTTTCTCTATTCATTGGAATCAATATTTGATTTCCTGTAATATTCGAAAAACCAGAAATAAGTAAAATTGGCATAAGTATTTGCATGGCTAAGGTCGCAGGAAGATACTGACTTCCTCCTAGTAATAAGATACTATCTTTCGCCTCTACAATAAAGAATACCATCAATGGAATCGCAATAAAAAATATAACCGCAGATGACTCCTTTAATATTTTTCTAAAATTCGAGGTGTCATTTTTACTAATATAAAATGAAAGTCTCGGTAGCAAAACTGCACTAATAGATGTAATAAGAGAAAGCAAAATCCACTTAACCTTTGATGCCACAGAATAGTATCCCACAGCCTCATTACCATTAATAAAACCGAGCATAACTGTATCTAAATTAGTATAAATATTTACTGCAAGTAATGAGGCAAATAAATACCACATTGGTTTAAAATGATGTTTAAATTGTAAATTTTTATATAATTTAATATTAATGAAATGTCGGCTATGCCATAGATTTAAGATATTTGAACTTAGAGAAGAAAACAATGAAATACTAGCAAAAACAATATAATCCTCTGGCCTTTTCACAAGTAGAAAAATCAATATTAATGATAAAATTTTAAACACTACTGACCGGGTAGTAATATAAGTATATTCTTCCATTCCACTATACAACCAATTTAAGGCAAAAGGAGAAGATAAAATTGTCCCACATGTGAGCAATAAGAGTGAAAATTCTTTATTCAATTGTGTTATAAATATAGTCAAAAATAATAGTATTGCAGTTGTTATTATAGACATAGCAACGTTTATAATCATTAACTCCTGCACTACCTTTGACAACTTGCCTCTGTCATCTCTAACACTTGCTACTGCTTTGATACCATAAGTTGAAATTCCCAGAGAAGCAAGTAAAATACCATAATTCCCTATTGAACTAAAAAATGAAGTTAAACCTATACCAGTTGGATTCAATATTCTAGATATATAAGGAAAAGTGATTAATGGGAAGATGATATTTGATAGCGTCAGGACAATATTTAATAATGCATTCAACTTTATGGATTTATTCCCCATAATTTTTCAACCTCAATTTCAAATCTAAATATTTCAATAAAAATATAACTCTTGTATATAATTCTGGAATAAATAGGAAATTGACACCACCAAACAATCTATAAACGAAATCAACCCAAAGTAGATCGCTTTTCTCTCTTAATAACGTTTTTAAAGATTTTTTCGTAGTCTTAAGAGTTACTATCTCACCAAAATTTTCAACAACTTTTTCTTTTAAAGATTCAGAAAATGATTGTAACTTAGGTATATAAATACATTCTTTTTTTAGCGACATCATTAGCCATAGATTTTTTTGTTCAAAAGGGAGAAACTTCATTTTCTTATAAGCTTCCAAAATTTCTGAAAATCCAAATACTAACTCTTCTTGATAATCTTTAACTGCCTGATAAATACTCACATGTTTCTTATCATCTTCAAGAATGGGAATAATTTCACTATCTTTTTTATATTTCAAAACTGGACCATGATCTGCTACAAAAATATCTTCATAAAATTCAAAATTTCTACTTACAATATCATAAAATTCCGATTTATTTGGATAATCAGAAAATAATAGACCAGTTTTATCCGTTTTATTTTCTACTGAGTAAACATTGAGCATCAATCCTAGATAATAACCTACTATTCTCTTGTCTGGAAGAGCCTTTTTGATACTATCTTGTATCGTTCCTTTCCAACCCACATCGACTAAATATACTTCATTTTGGTTTTTAGTTAAACGTTCTATATAATCACGTAGTAATTGACTGTCTTTTTTCTCTTTATTGAACTTCGTAATGAACTGAGGATGTTTTTTTAATTTCTCTAATAAATGATCGTCTACTGTTAATACATATGTTGGTTTCTCTTTTAAATCTTGACAAATCAATATGATTTCATTATCAGAAAAGTTTAAATTTAACAAGAAATTTTGTAATGTAATTTTTTTATATTGACGAAAAATCATCTCAAATTCTTCATTCTCTAAAGAAGTAAAAGAAGAATATAATGTCGATCGTCTAGAAACATAAAAATATTCTGTACAAATCTTTTGATTTTTCCCCAAAAAAGTATCTTGATATATATCAAAAAGTCTTTTCAATAACTGTCCTTCTCTTGAGCAAAAGAGTGCTATTTGAACATCATCTTGAATCATCTTTTTATGCAATTTCGAAATAAAGAATACGATGTCAGCTAAAAAAATATTAAACGGTGCTTTTTTACTGTTAGAAAATAAAATTTGATTATAGAGTCTTACCAACTCTTTCTCTGCTACCGTTGTATTTTTATCTATGTATTGTCTATAAATAGCATTTAATCCTAGAGAACGCGGTACTTCATAATCAGATTTATAATTATCTCCTATCATGGTAATGTCTATAGGATTTAAGCCTAATTCTTTTAAAATTAACTTATATAAATTTCCTGTAGATTTACGGCAAGCTTTCTCACTCGAAATATAGATAGAAGAGAAATAATCAAAAATTTCAAACTTTTTTAATACAGTTTCTATTAATTCTTTATCAGTATAAAAATCAGAAACTAGGATAATCTGTTTTGAATCACTTTTCAATCTTTTTAAAACTTCTTTAATTTCCGAATCCAAGTAAATATGTTGTAATTCAATTTTCAACTCTAGAGTTTTAGCTCTATGAATAAACTCTTCTTTTGATATAATTTTTATCTTATCTTTAATTTTATCGTAAATTCCAGACAAAAGATCTAGATAACACATTTCTTCAGTGCCTAACTCTTTATCGTTTTCGACACTTTTTCTAACCTTGTATAATATTGCAGGAGATACATCAAAATTCAGCTCCAAAGCCATTTCCTTAGCCCACTGATACAAAGTTTGCTCAGGATGACAATTCCTATGTACAACAGTATCAAAAAAATCAAATGCGACTATTTTTGTTTTTATTTGAGATATATCAAACACTTCCATGTTTCACCTAACTATTTTAAATTATGATCCTATAATGACCACTCTCTTTGCTTATTTAATCTAATTACCTTAGTGCATCTACAGTTATAAACAGTAACTTATTCGTTTATGAAAATAAATGGGTAGGATGGATCAATTCTATTAAATACACCATCTAAATAATATTTATACTTTCTTTTAGAACAATCCCTTCTCGAGAAACAATGATAAAGTTGTTGCATGAATAAATAGATCAAGAAAACAGTATACCTTAGTTTACTATTTACATTTCTACGAACAAATACAACTCTATTTCTCGCCATTAAATATTCTTGAAGTCCATTGACCGCTTTTATAGAGACCGAACCTTTATGATAAACATAACTTTGAGTAAGACATATATTCTTATAGCCTAACTTTTTAGCTCTATAACACCATTCAGTTTCTTCATAAAATAGAAAATAGCTTTCCGGTATATATCCAATAAGTTTCAAGATAGAGGTTTTAAACATCAAACATGCTCCCCCAATATAGTCACTTTCGATTTTAGAAGGAAGTTTGTCTCTCTGAGCACCATGATTTTTTAAAGTTACAATTCCTCTATTAATAAAAATATCACCACCTGTAGATTGTACCAAGTTATTATTTTTATATTCAACTAACACTGGACTAACAAAAGCAACAGAGGAATCACCTTCTAGTTCTCGTTTACACGATTCCAAAAAATCAACTTCAATTAGTGTATCGTTGTTTAATATACAAATGTAATCATATCCATTATCCTCAGCATACTTTATTCCAATATTGTTCCCATTCGCATATCCTCTATTTTCTAAACTAGTAATAATCTTAATAGGGGATAGCGCCCTGGATAACTCTTTGACACTATCGTTAACCGAATTATTATCTACAATCACGATGTCATACTCATTTGATTTTATAGTACTTCTCAAACTTTGTACACATTCAATCGTATCTTCATAATTATTATAATTGAGAATAACTATACATACTTTATCCATTATACACCTAATTTTCTATGTCATTTTTTAGCCTATAGTCATAGTAGAATATTAATGCTAGAACAATTGCCAATGAGAAACTTCTCTGCGCTCCAAAGATATTTAAAGAAATTGAAGTAATTATTAAATTAGTTAAGAGTGCAATAAAAAAGGCTCGGTCAACTCTATATTTATCATTTGACATTCTTAGAATTAAATTAATTATCTTATAAAATATATAACCATACATAAAAATTGCAGCCACACCAAATTGAACAAATAACTCTAAAAAACCTAAATCATCTAGATACATCTTAACAGCACTTGGCCCAGCCAAAATAAAATTACTATTTATATTACTTGATGTTAGAATTCCAACCCCAAGTTTCCATACATCATTAGCTAATAAACCAAGATAGTATTTCAACTCCCAGTATCTAAATCCTAATCCCATATCAAATGATCCAGTGTCGATATTTAAATATGCTTTAATATAATCCAATCCACCTCCATAAACGAATACTATAATTACAGTTATAAAACTTAAAGAGGTGAGCAATCTAGAAGTTCTTCTAGAATATACAAACATGAGAAAAATTGAAATCAAAACAGAAACCAGTAGCATCCTTGTCTGATTTACAAATGTTATATACATTAATATCGAGAATAAATAATAAAAGTATTTCCTATTTCCAAATTTAAAATAGAAAAAAGTGGAGATTAACAAACCTATTATAATTAATGGTGTTCCATCTATTCGTACAGAAAATTCATTTCGATACCACAAATCTCCGAATTCTCTTAAAATAGATGGAAATAGTTCAAATTGAAATACTGTATATAAAAACCATGTGAATGCTCTAATCCCAAGAGAAAACATAAAAATATTGAGTGTATTATCTAAAATTTTTCTCATGTTTTCTTGTTTGTTCTTAAAAAGGTAAATCAATACAAAAAATAGAAAAATCCATATATATTGTCGGGATGCCAAAAAAATATTACTCACACTATAATTATAAAGAGTTTTAGCTCTTGATATCTCGTATATAATACATATAGATAAAAAAGTACCATAGATAAAAGCTGATTTAGAAATTCTTTTAGCATTAACAATCAGTATAGGAATCATTAAAAATAAGAGTGCAATAGATAAAATAGTTAATAAGTTTCTGTGCCAATATAAGTTGAGGGAAAACATAAGAAACATTCCCACTGATAGCATCACTGTAAAATAGTATAGAATCTCTATAAATTCAAACTTCTGTCTCTTCATTCATCTCTCCACAAAAAATTACAACTGATTAATCAGCTGATGAATCATCTCCGCTCTTTTTTCCCAAGTATTACTTTTCAAAAAATCTTCTCTAGCTATACTGTCATATTTCAAATTATTATTTTCAATCAATTGCACCAGATTCATTTGGTAATCTGAATAATTTGAATACATGTATACAAATGGTTCAAATCTCAGAATTTCCTTATAACATACCGTAAGTATATTTTTGCTAAAGTTAATATATTCATATAACTTAACCGGATCCACTGCTTCAACAATATCATTAATTTGAAACGGCATAATAAGAACATCTGCATTCTCAATATACTGATAAATCTTCTCGTGTGGTACACTTCCTAAATAATGAATTCTATCATGTTCAGGAATAACAGCTTTGCTAATCGGACCAATCAACTTATATTCAATATTATCAAAATCTTCTAAACTTCGTAAAATGATATCAAAATCAAACCAATGACTGATAGTTCCAACATATGCAAGTACAAGCTTTTGGTTATTCTTTTTATGCTGAGTAGGAATGCTTAAGATTTTACCATTATAACCATTTCTAACCACCACTATTTTATCAACCTGTTCTTCCAAGTTATAATCAGAAATAATATTTTCTCTTAATTTCTCACTCGAAACTAAGATTAAATTAGCTCTATTGACCAGTTTCTCTTCTAAATCCTTTAATCGCTGGCGTTCTTCTCTATCTTCTATAAAAGCCACATGATAATCCATACAATCATATATTATTTTTTGTTCTGAATTGTCTACAAGAGATGCAAACTGCATTGGATTTGTCAAATATACATATTCTGGTTTAAAAGCCTTAACTTTTCTTCGAATATTCCAAGCAACAATTTTATCATTCAGTTGCTTTAGTTTAGGTGACCTATTAACAAAAGGTAGGGCATAAATACGTGATATATTTGTAATATTAGTATTTCTATCCTCAGTCAACCCTTTTCTATTATACCAATAGCGATACAGAACTAGTATCTCATAAAAATTAGATAAGCTTTCTGCAATAAATTGTGGACGCTGTTTTATCCAATTCCAATCAACATTTGTCACATATAAAATTTTTTTCATCATTTTTTTATTCATTTTTAATAATTACCGACTAATTTTATTTTTCTCCATTAAAGTTAAAAAATAACTAGTGGATTCAAAGTTACATTTGTTTGAAAACAAAGTTTTTTCTACTAAGTTTGTATAAACCTGATTAGTTGCAACATTTTGATGGTGCAATACTTTAATCTTCGGTGTGTAAATTCTCTTGTATCCTTTTAATTCAGCTTCATAATCTAATATCTCTGTTTCATAGTAGAAGAAGGTGTTAGGGTTAAAAGCATACTCCTCTTTTTCGATAAAATCTCTCGAATATACAATAAACGAACCATGAAGAATTGGATTTTCTACCTGTTTTCTATAGTCTACTGATCCTTTTTTACGTCTATTTTGATAGATTGCTGTTCGAAGAGCTTTACTAGCTTTCAACCAACATTTGATTTTTAAAGCTAGACTAACTTGGCTCCCTTTTTTAAATTTTTCATTTAGAGCTTTAACTTCTTCATAAGTATAATGTGTCAACCGTTTTGGGTTTTGGTGAAGTTGGTAAGTAGTCGAGAAGATATCTGGCCCGAGCAAATGGAATTTCTCCTCACTATAGATATCTGTCACGATTTTTTCAAAATCTTCTGTTTCTATCTCAATATCGTTATTCATGATAACCATGAAATCGGGGTTATACTTTTCCTTAGCAAATTGATAAGCTACATTATTTCCACGAGCAAAACCAGCATTTTCATGGTTAATCAAAACATCAATTTCTGAATCTGATTCATAAAGCTCTTGTAGTTTTTCACCAGTACCATTATTAGAGAAATTATCAATAATAACGATTTGCTTTGCATTAGAATTGCCTTCTTTTATAGATTTAACACAAGAAATAGTTTCTTCTAAGACTTTGTAATGCAAAATAATATAACAAAACAAATTAGTGTCCTCCTAAATGCGATTTCTTTTCATCATCACTAGGCTCTTCGTGAAGATAGTTTTCTCCGTAAAGTCTTTTAAGGTAGCGGTCATACTCCGTTGGAACTTTAAAAAAGGTATCCTCAAAAGGCTTCTCTACTCCTTCTCCCCAAATCTCTACCGGCATAACTTCTTTAGCAAATAAAGAAGCATTGATAGTCCCAGCATACTGCTGCTTTTTCCAATCATACTTTTTATAGAGATTATCTAAACGTCTGTATACAGAATTTTGAGGAAATAGTTTTGCAAATCCTAGTTTTTTAAAGAAACCAATAATTAGTTTTTGCTTAGCGGAATGCATATCCACATGGTCGCCAACATAGGTTGTTCCTAAACTTGCTAAAAAACGATACCAGTATACTTTACCAAAGTAAAGCTTTCTTAAAAACGAATGATTTGGGGCACCGTCCAAAGGAATGATATCAATCAAATGCAATCCTAAATTTGTATTTCGTGGCAAGCCCAAACGTTTTCTTTCATTTTCCAAAAGGAATAGGCGAGGAAAGTAACAATGCAAAGTGTCGCAATATTGATAAGCAAGAACCTGATATTTGCCTGCGATAATTCTATCCTTAAAAATTTCCGGAAGTCTATCGTAGCCTTCACGAGGTACTGCGATATCCATATCGTCATCCCATGGAATAAAGCCATCGTATTTGACTGCCCCAAGTACACTACCTCCACGGAGGAAAAAGTCTATATTATTCTCTTTACAAATTTTTTGAAACTCTTTTATAGCATCTAATTCAACTTGCTGAATCAATTTTACCATTTCTGTTTGGTTCAATATTTTACACCTCTTTTTGCTTTTAAAACTTTTCCTATGAATGAAACATTCCCTACAAAATAACGCTTAAAGAGGCGTTTAGGCTCATTTGCTACACGAAACAACCACTCAAGGTTTGACTTTTGCATCCATAGAGGTGCTCGTTGGATATGACCAGACAAGACATCAAAACTACCACCAACTCCCATAAATACCGAATTGACACCGTTATCCATAATTTTTTGAATAATATATTCTTTTTTAGGAGACGTAATACCAACAAACACAAAATCAGGGTTCTTTTCACGAATATCTTCTTGAATATCTTGCTCATCATCTGCAGAAAAATAACCATTTCTGTGTCCAACAACTATCAAATTAGGATAATCATTCTTAAATGCTTTGAGCATATCTTGCAAAACCTCTTCTTTTGCTCCAAAAAAGTAAACGGAATACCCTTTATTATTAGACAACTCTAAAAGAGATTGCATCAAATCAATCCCTGCCACTCGTTCAGGAACAGGTGTTCCTAAAAACTTACTTGCAAGAACAACGGAAGCGCCGTCGGCATTTATGATTCCTGAGTCATTAACAATTTTTTTGATTTTCTCATCTGTATGGCACTGATTAATTTTATCAGCATTAACTCCCATTAAGTGTAATGCTCTTTTCCCCAGTACGTATTGTTCAACAGCATCCACTGTTTCCCTCATCGTAAGAGGATCAATGTTAATACCTAAAAGTTTGATTCTATTTGTCATCCCTCACTTCGCTCCATCTCTCATCAACACAACTTTTACAGTTTTTAACAATATTTCAAAATCTTTCCAGATGGTCCAACCATCAATATAAGCCACATCCAGTTTTACAACATCATCGAAGTTTGTGATTGCACTGCGACCACTAATTTGCCACAAACCTGTAATACCAGGTTTAAAGCTGAGACGACGTTTTTGCTCAGGTGTGTACTTTTCATACTCATCTACGGTTGGTGGGCGTGTGCCTACCAAACTCATATCTCCAATCAAAACATTCCAAAATTGTGGCAATTCATCCAAGCTTGTCTTTCGAATAAAGTGTCCAATCTTGGTCACTCGAGGATCGTTATCCATCTTAAACATCCCACCTTGCATGGTGTTTTGCTCCATCAATTGATCCTTGATGTCTTCTGCATCAATACACATTGATCTAAATTTATAAAAGGTAAAATGTCGACCATTTTTCCCGATACGAGTTTGAGCAAAAATAGCTGGTCCACCATCTTTACGAATCAAGGGGACCAAAAATAGACTAGCAATTCCACAAAGGAGCAACCCAACAATAGCTCCACAAATATCAAGGATTCGTTTGGCAATTATATGACTAGGATTGTAAAAGTTTGTAGAAAATGTCACCACATTCAAACCTGCCATCCCATGGATTTGTTTATCTCGACCTAAACTTTTATCGAAAGTATTTAAGTTAACTGTTACATCAATCCCCATTATTTCAAACTGAGAAATAACAGTCTCGATATCATAGTCCTCACTTGGAAGATTGACAAAAACTTCATCCACCACTCCATGCGTGGCATAAGAAAGCAACTGTTCCCTCGGCACAACAGCGATCTTATCATGAGTAAACTCTGGCATGTCTAAAACGCTTACTGCAACGATTCTCCCTGGAACATCATTAGCTGTTAATAATCGATCCAATACTTTTTCGGTACGTGATATCGCCGTAATCAATAAAATATTACGACTTCCCTTCACATTATGTTTGAAGATTCTCCAATATCTCTTCACAAAGAAACTGAGTAGATAATTCAAGACACTGTACAAGGAAAGCAAGTATACCATTCCACGCCTTGAAATTACAAACTTTTCTTTCAAGAAAAAACTTGAAAAACTAATCAGCAGAGCATAAAAGATAATATATTTAATTGTTTCTACTAACTCAACATACTGGCCTCGTTTAAAAAAATCCTTACCGTATCCACTGATATAGAAGGCGACAAAGTGAAGAAAAAACAGAACAAATACTGTATTTAAAACAATGTCAGTTTCTGAAATTGCAATCAGTACATAAGCTAATAAACTAACAAGTATACTCTGCAAGAGTGCCAGAGTTATATTGTAGAAACCTCTTCCTTCCATACTGAACTCCCTATCTTATTTTTTTCTTTTACCATAAGAACCGTAAGTTCCATAAGATCCATATTTTTCTCGTTTAACATCAAATTTATTTAAAATCGCACCCAAAAATGGAACCCCTGTTTGTTCTAGCTGAACTTTAGCTTTTTGAATGTCTCTTCTTTTTGTTCCGCCAGCTTCTGTAACCAAAATCGATGCATCGCATTTTTGCACAATAATTGCTGCATCAATTACAACTCCGATTGGTGCTGTATCAACAATAATATAATCAAAATATTTCCGTAAGGTTTCAATCATCAAGCCAAAATTGGCACTTTGAAGAAGAGCTGTTGGGTTTGGAGAAGGTGACCCTGATTGGATTATAAACAAATCATCAATGTTTGTTTCACAAAGGCCATGAGATAAATCTTGTGTCCCAGCTAGATAATCAGTTAAACCTGTGATTCGTTCTCTTGACTTGAATACTCCAGACATAACTGAATTTCGGATATCAGCATCAATCAAGAGTGTCTTGTAGCCTGCACGCGCAAAAGCCCAAGCAACATTAGTAACTGTTGTAGACTTTCCTTCGCTAGGGTCAACCGATGTAACGGCAATAACCTTTAAGTTATTCCCACTCAGTTGTATATTTGTACGTAAAGCATTGTAGTACTCTTCTGCTTTTTTTACAGAGTTCAGTTTTTGTTGTGATAATTCTAACTTCGCCATAAGTTCTCCCTTACTTTAATTTATCCATATCTGGAATGACTCCAAGGAGTGAAATTTCCATAACATCTTCGATATCTTCTGGACGTTTAACACGGTCATCGAATAGTTCAAGCAACAAGACCACTACAATCACTAATCCTGCACCTGCTACAACTCCCATAATGGTATTTCGACGAATATTTGGTGAAGACGGTCCAGTTGCTGGACGTGCTTCCTCCAAGGTAGTTACGTCAGAAACACGGGTGACCGCAATAATCTTTTGTGCCGCAACATCTCGAAGAGCATTTGCAATTCGACTTGCTTCGTCAGGCTTGTGATCACTAACTGAAATAGATACGATACGTGTGTCTGCGGGAACCGTTACTTGAATCTTCTTAGCTAATATTTTCGCATTAATGTTTAAACCAAGATCAGCAACTACTTTCTCTAGGACATCTTGGGAAAGAATGATCTCACGATAGTCCTTAACCAGGTAAGCTCCTGCTTGTAGATCTTGATTTGTCAATCCCGGTTTATCACTTTGGTTTCGATTAACTACATAGATCCGAGTTGTACTTCTATACTCAGGTTTAACAACAAAACTACTATATGCAAATGCAGCAGTTCCTGCTACGATGGCTACAAGAAGGATTAGCAGTTTCTTTTTCCATAGTGCCTTTAACAACTGAATAACATTGATTTCAATAGTATCTTTTTCTTTCATTATAACTCCTAAATAATTTGATCTTTAATGACTTTTTCGGGATTTAATATAAAGAGTTCCCGAGCCTTATCTTGGCCATACTTTTTACTCACTATTTCGTATGCTTCCTTCATATAAGGAGGGCGACCATCTAGATTGTGCATATCACTAGCAACTATGTGAACCAAATCCCTCTCTAAGAAATAGCGAGCCCGTTTTTTCATGAATTTATAAGTATCACCAAACAATTTTGGTTTAAGGATACTCGAACTGTTGACCTGTGTATAACATCCCATATTGATGAGGTCTCGCACTCTTTTTTCATTATTTTCCAAAGCAGCGTATCGCTCTATATGTGCTATTACAGGTGTTATCCCTAACATGAGAACATTCGTTAGTGCATTATGAATGTCTCGGTAAGGAGTATTCATGCTGAATTCTATCAAGGCATAACGAGTGCCATTTAGTTGTGGAATCTGCTGATTCTCTAATTTGTTTAAAGCATCACTGCTGTAATAAATCTCTGCTCCATACAAGATGGTTAAATCAGGAGCAACCTCTTTAGCCAACTCCTTGACAACTTTAAAATTTCTTAATATATTCTCTTCTGGTGTTTCAAACATCCCCTTTCGACGATGGGAAGTCGAAACGATGGTACGGACTCCTTGAGCATAGGCTTCCTTCAGAAGCGCTATACTTTCTGTCTTATCCTTAGGACCATCATCTACATCAAAAACTATGTGTGAATGGATATCAATCATCTTATTTTCCTTCCATGATATCTTTAATTTCTGTTTTGAGTGTCTCTAGGCTATTTGGATCTACCTCTAGCATATAAAGGCTGCTGTCAGGCATGGCATAGGAAGGAAGATCCATACGACCAGTTCCCTTTAGATCTCGAGTGATGACAGTATATTTCCCTCCACTTACTAGTTGGGCGTTCACTAAACTAACCATTGTTTCAGGAGGCATATTAGTTTGGACAGAATCCTGTAAACTTTGCATAATATCATCAAAATTTTTCAATGCTTCTGCCGAAGTTAGTTTCTGGACAATTGCAGAAATGACTTTCTGTTGATTGCGCCCACGGTCTCCATCGCCGTTTGCTAATGAATAACGCTCGCGTACAAAGCCTAGGGCCCGCTCAGAGTCTAGATGAACATTGCCAACAGGAAAATGGTAATTGCCATGAAGTGAGGTGAATTCCTGGTCATTATTAACATCGACACCACCTAAGAGATCAATTAATTTCAAGAAGGAGGTGAAGTTGAGTCGTGCATAGTAATTTAGGTCAATTCCATAAAGATTTTCCAAAGTATGAATCGAAGCATCCACACCATAAATACCTGCATGAGTCAATTTATCATTTTGGTTATTGCCTCCATCAGCTATGGGCACATAAGCATCACGAGGGGTCGTTGTCAAGAGAATTTTCTTGGTTTCTTGATTAACCGTCATGATGATATTGACATCCGAACGAGAAACGGAGCTAATCGGTCCGTATGTGTCAATCCCACTAATATAGATATTAAAAGCCTTGTTTTGAGAAGACTTAGGTGCCTCAACAGTTTTGGTTAGTTCCTTGGTATAAATTTTCTTGATTTTTTGGGCGTGATCCGGATACTCTTGTTCAATCAGATTTTCAAAGACACTATTCAAAACAATTGCCTTGGTCTCTCCAGCTAAGAGACTCTTATAAGCCGCAAGGTAAGAAGAACTATCCTCAACCTTTAGGTCTTTATTCTGACTTGTCTTAATATCATCAAGCAGTTTTTTGATATTCTCCGCATCTGTTTTTGTCGGAGCTGTCACACTGGACAGTTGGGATACATTACCAATCTCACTATCCGCCAAAACTGCAACACTGATGGAGTAACTAGAATAGTTAGATGTTGCATTTAAATGATTAGCCAAACTAACGAACTGATGAACTCCAACCAAGGCTAGTGAACTAGCTACAATAGATAGCAAGAGCATGATTAAAGTCAACTTCTTAGCTTTTCTATTTGATATTAAAAATAAAGCTACTAGCGCAATGAACACCATAATAGCTGCTAGAATAAGATTGAAATAACTGACGGCTAAGATATGATATCTGAATATTAAAAACAGCAAAAAACAAGTAAGCACTATATATAGAAACAACAAAATAATATTGAAACTTTGCTGAAACTTGCTCGTTTTATTTTCTTTTAAACGTCTCCCCACCTTACACCTCTATTAATTATTTTATTTCTATTATATCACAAACTAACACCGGATGCTATCAACACCTGAATTGCAACCGTTTTATTTCACCTCAAAACCAAAAATACTATATTTCAATCATTAAATGCCTCATATCTTTTTTTGAAAGAAGACTGCCAACAAAAATACCAGGAGATAGAAATCGGTTGACAAGTTCTCAATACCATACTCTCACACCCTAAAACTTTCAATAATTACCAAGAAAGTGGAAGATTTTAGCTAGAGAAACTCATATTTTTACAAAAATAACCTTTTAGAGTCTCAAAAACAACCCACTATCGCAGCAAAGATTTATCGTTAATAAAAAACAAGAGGCAGGGTAAAAGTATTAAAAATAAAAAAAACATAGTATTAAGTGTTCAAAAACTTTATACTATGCATTTTATACTTGAAAGCTTCACTCAATTTCATTTTCAAATTGAGTTTTTACCCAACCTGTCTTCTTAAACTTATTTCACGTGACTTTCAAAGTCTTTTTGACTCTTTTCGACAGAATTTTTACGTTCTTGTTCCCATTTAGCCTTCGCTTCAGCAAATTGAGAGCTTGTAACAACATCTGTCTGTAACCTCATGTATTTGTAGTTGCTTCCAGTTCCTTTGATACCAACTAGTGAATAAGCACGTGTAAATGGTGTCACGCGTGTCACCGAAGCCCCACCACCGTTTGACACAACTGGGATTAGAAGGGAACTATCAATCAACCAAGCTTGTGCATCGGCGTAGTTTTCATAGCGTTTAACTACGTCTGTATTTTCTGCATCTGCTGTTTTTAATTTTTGAGTATATTGGTCCAATCCGATACTTGTAATCTTATCAGAATCCTTGCTTGGATCAAGTCCCAAAATCTTGAGATAGAATCCATCTTCAGCGTTGAAAGGATTGAGGTAAGTTGAAGGATCTTGGTAGTCAGCTGACCATCCATCCAAGTTCAAATCATAGTCATGATCAGCTGGAGTTGGTGCTTGAACTGTTGCATTTGTATAATCATCTGTCGACAATTGGATAACATCAACCACTACATTTTCAGAACCGAGCGTTGATTCGATTGATTGTTTGATTGAGTTTGTTCCAGAAAGCAAGGTCTTGTTAACCTGGTCTACAGGCAAGTCCAAATGAATTGGGAAGCTCACACCTTGGGCTTCTAATTCTTTTTTAGCTTCAGCAAACTTAGCTTGCGCTTTTTCTTTATTGAAATAACCGTCTTGAGCATCTTCAAGATTCATATTTGACCATTGTGTACCATAGTTGACCAATTTTGAAGCAACTGTTTCACCAAAAGTCTTGTCTCCAACTTGTACGAAAGTTGGTGGCACGAGCGAGTTACGAAGAGTGTTTTTAGCTGCTTCTTCACCGTTTGATTGAGCTGAGTATGCTGTACGATCAATGGCGAAGTTAACTGCCTGACGGAAGTTTTTATTCGAAACTGCAGCTTGAGTTGCTTGTTTTTGCTCATCGCTTGTTTTTGCAGTATGGTTATAAGCACCACGGTTGACGTTAAAATTATAGTACCAAGATGTTGCATCTTGCAAGCTATAAACAATATTGTCCTTGTATTTTTCCTTGGTCTTAGCGAAGTTTGAGCTATTTGGATAAACACCTGCAGATGAGTAAGCACCACTTTCAAAGTTACGGATTGTCAAGTCTTGGTCTGAACCATCAAAGTAGGCCAATTTTACCTTTTCAATCGTTACTTTTTCTTGGTCATAGTAATGTGGGTTTTTCACATATTCGATAGAAGACTTAGATGTAAAATCTTTTAACAAATACGGTCCGCTATAAAGAATGCTGTCAGGTTTCAAAGTTCCGAAGTCTTTACCTTTAGAAGCAAGGAATTCTTCGTTTACAGGGAACAAGATACTGTTAGTTGTCTTAGAGTTCCAGAATGGTTCTGGTCGTGTCAAGGTATATTGGACAGTATAGTCATCTAAGGCTTTGACACCAACATTTGAGAAGTCAGTATTCGCACCTGTTACATAATCATCCAAGCCCTTGATAGAGTTCTGAATCAAGTCCAAGGCTTGTCCCTTGTTGTCAGCAGCGTACTTGATGCCAGTTACAAAGTCTTGTGCTTTAAGGGGAGCGTATTCTTCACCGTCAGCTGTAAACCACTTGGCATCTTGGCGAAGTTTGTAGGTATAAGTTAAACCATCCTTAGAAACACTCCAATCTTCTGCAAGGGCAGGAATGAGGTTTCCATAGTTATCATTTTCAAGCAAACCATCAACCAAGTTGGTTATAATAGCAGTGTTATCACCAGCGTAGTCCAAGAGATAGTTGAAGGTTGTTGGATCTGCACCAAAGGTAGACGAGTATGTTTTGCCGTCTGATGCTGACTGGCCACATGCTGTCAATAGGACCGCAGCAGCAAGTGTCAACCCCGCTCCAATCAAACGTTTTTTAAGTTTCATGTTTTATTTCTCCTTATATGTTAGGTTTTGTAACATGGCTATATTTTAACAAATTTTGTCCAAAAAGTAAAGTTATATACTGATTTGACCTCTCATTGAAAATCAAAAAATAAAGAAATCCCGCTTCAAAACAGGATTTCTTTATTCATTACAAAAGACTATTTAACGTGATTTGCTAGTTCTTTTTGGTATTTGGCATTTGTTTCGATTTTCTCTTTTTGCCATTTCTTGAGAGCTTCTTCGTATTCTTTAGCTGTTACAATATCGTTTTGCAATTCTAAACCTTTAAATACAAATGGATCTCCCTTGATACCAACTTGAGAGTAAGCTTTTGTGAATGGCACTGTACGGCTAACTGTCGGAGAACCACCTGAAGAAGCTACAGGGATAAGAAGTGAGCTATCTGAAACCCAAGCTTGTGCTTTGGCATATTTTTCATAGCGTTTGTTAAGATCGCTTGTTTCTGATGCTGCATCATCCAAGAGTTTCTTGTACTCATCAAGTCCAACTTGAGCCATAACTTCTGGATCTTTACCTTTTGTGATACCCAAGTGTTTAAGAGCAGAACCCTTCTTAGCATCTAAGATATTGAGGTAGGTTGCTGGGTCTTGATAGTCTGGCCCCCAACCAGTTCCGTTCAAGTCATAGTCTTTTTGAGAAGGAACTTTAGCTTGAGATGTAATACTCATTTTCTCATTGTCAGTCATTTGAAGTACATCGATGACAACATTTTCACTTCCAAGTGCTGCTTCGACAGACTGTTTGAGAGAGTTGGTTTGCTGTACAGCAATGACATCAGTCTGCTCAACTGGAATATCCAAATGGATTGGGAAGGTTACACCTTTAGATTGCAATTCTGATTTTGCTTTCTCAAAAGCAGCTTTTGCTTTTGTCGGATTGTAAAGGGTATCTTTACCATCTGTCAAAGCTACATCCTTCCACTGGTCTCCGTATGTTACCAGTTGTTCCTGAGCCAATTCACCGAAGGTCTTTTCACCAACTTGAACATAGTCATAAGGCACAAGGCTAGTACGGATAATCTTGTCTGCACCTTCTTCACCATTCATCTGTGCAGAGTAGGCGTGACGGTCTAGAGCAAAGTTGATAGCTTGACGGAAGTTTTTATTGAGAAGCGCTTCTTTAGTTGATGTTTTTTGGGCATCATCTGTCTTAGCTGTTTTATTGTAAGACTGACGATTTACGTTGAAAGTAAAGTAATAGCTTGTCGCTTCTTGCGGGCTATAAACAATCTTATCGCCGTATTCTTTCTTAGTTGAATCAAAACTTGAACTAGTTGGGAAGAGACGAGCTGTCGTATATGAGCCTGACGCAAAGCTACGAATCAATGATTCTTGGTCAGAACCATCGTAGAAGGTAAGCTTGACGTGATCAATTTTAACATTGTCTTTGTCCCAATAATTCGGGTTCTTTTCGTACTCGATCACGGATTTTGAAGTGAAGTTCTTCAAAATATATGGACCATTGTAGAGAATACCTGAAGGCGCTGCCGCACCGTAATCTTTTCCTTGAGAATTTAAGAATTCTTCGTTAACTGGGAGCATAGTTGCTGTTGTCACCTTAGAATTCCAGAAGCTTTCTGGTTTGTTCAAGGTATACTCAACTGTATAATCGTCAACTGCTTTGACACCGACTGTTGAGAAGTCATTTGTTTCACCGCTGACATACTCTGCCAAACCTTTGATAGAGTCTTGGATAAGAGTTAGGCCATCTGATTTACCATCTGCAGCATGCTTCAAACCTGTCACAAAGTCTTGGGCCTTGACTTCAGCGTACTCTTCTCCTTCTGAAGTATACCATTTGACACCTTTACGTAGCTTGTAGGTGTAGGTCAAACCGTCCTGTGAAACAGACCAGTCTTCAGCAAGAGATGGAATCAAGTTTCCATATTTGTCATTTTCCAAGAGTCCGTCGACCAAGTTGGCAATGACGTCTGATGTTGAACTTTTACTAGTAACGCTATAGTCCAATGTTGTTGGATCAATGGCATATACATACGAAAATGTTGTTGGAGCATCTGCTTTTTTCTCAGTCTTGCCACAAGCTGCCAAAAGAAGAGCTGCGCTCATCGTTATCCCTGCTACTGCGAGCCACTTTTTCGATTTCATTGGTATTCTCCTTTAAAATACTATTTTCACCATTATACCCTATTTTTATATAAAAGCAAGGGTTTCAAGGTGATTTTTTAGAAAATTCAAACTAATATTTATTAAAGAAGTTTTTACACTTATTTTAGAAAAAAACTCAAGCATCTTAGACACTTGAGTTTCTGGTTTTAATCAGCTAATTCGATACAGAAGGCATCCCATGGAGCCAAGGTCTGTGTAGTCAAAGCTTCTTCTACTGAGGTATTTTCAATCAAGATAGACTTAACTGACCCTTCTACTGCAAACTCTTGCTTTTGGTTAGACAAATTGGCCACAACTAGGAAACGACGGTCTCCATCTTTACGGATATAAACAAAGACTTTTTCAGCCGTATCAAGAAGTTCAAAGTCAGCACGAATCAACCAGCTATTTTCCTTACGAATGTTTACCAATTTTTGATAAGTATAGAAGATAGAATCTGGGTTTGCTAAAGCTTCTTCTACATTTATCTTCGCATAGTTTGGATTTACAGCAAGCCAAGGTTGACCATCTGAGAAACCAGCATTTTTTGTCCCATTCCACTGCATTGGGGTACGAGCATTATCACGCCCAATCACACGGATACTGTCCATAATTTCTTCTATCGGAACGCCTTTTTCAAGAGCTTCACGCGCATAGTTGAGGGATTCAATATCCTCTACTTGCTCCAAGCTTTCAAACGGAAAATTAGTCATCCCAATTTCTTCTCCTTGGTAGATATATGGAGTCCCTCTCATGAGATGAAGCAAGATGGCATACGCTTTGGCAGATTTTTCGCGGTATTCTTGGTCATTTCCCCAGATAGAGACAATACGAGGGAGGTCATGGTTGTTCCAGAAGAGGGAATTCCAGCCATCTTCAACTCCCAACTCGGTCTGCCATTTGTTGAAAATCTCTTTTAATTTCCCTACATTTAGCTCTTTTTGGTACTGCCACTTAGGTTTATCCTCCTGATACTGAAGACAGATATGTTCAAACTGGAAGACCATAGACAGTTCTTGTCCTTTAGGATCTGAATAGAGTTTAGCGATCTCTGGTGTTGCTCCCCAAGTTTCCCCTACTGTCAAGAGTTCTTTGTCGCCGAAAGTAGCCTGATTCATTTCCTTGAGGTAGGGATGGAGCATAGGACCATTGTTGACAATCTTCTGATTAGGAATCTTCCCAATCATGTCAATGACGTCCATACGGAATCCACCAATCCCTTTATCAATCCAGAAATTCATCATCTCATAGATTTTTTGGCGAAGTTCTTCATTTTCCCAGTTGAGGTCTGGTTGCTTCTTGCTGAAAAAGTGCAGGTAATATTGACCAGACTTTTCGTCATATTGCCAGGCAGATCCACTGAAAATTGACTCCAATTCGTTAGGTTCATCACGCCAGATATAGTAGTCTCGCTCAGGACTATCAGGATTTTCACAAGCCTCTATAAACCAAGCATGCTCATCTGATGTATGATTGATCACCAAATCCATAATGATTCGGATATCTCGTTTTTTAGCCTCAGCAATCAGCACATCCATATCTTCCATGGTTCCAAAGATAGCCGCGATATCTTGATAATTGGCAATATCATAACCATTGTCATCCATGGGGCTATCATAGACTGGAGAAAGCCAGATCGCTGTGATCCCTAACTTAGCTAGATAGTCTAACTTACTGGTAATCCCAGGCAAATCACCAATCCCATCTCCATTGCTATCCTTAAAACTTTTTGGATAGACCTGATAAACAACGGCATTGTGCCACCATTTTTCTTGCATCTTTTTACCTCTATTTTAAATTGACTTTACTCCATCATAGACCTTTTATCAAAATTATGCAAGCGTTTGCTTTATCTTTTTTTCTCACTTTTGCGACTCTCTAGTTTCTTATCTTCCATTTTTTTTATATAATAGAGCTCAGAGGTAAAAAAATGAAAAAACAAGCTTTTAGTTCTGAACAATATTTGAATCTACAACGCGACCATATCTTGGAGCGCATCAACCAATTTGACGGCAAACTCTACTTGGAGTTTGGTGGCAAAATGTTAGAAGATTTCCACGCTGCTCGTGTCCTTCCTGGATATGAACCAGATAACAAAATCAAACTCTTACAAGAATTGAAGGAGCAAGTTGAGGTTGTTATCGCTATTAACGCTAGCAATATCGAGCACTCAAAAGCTCGTGGAGACTTGGGCATTTCTTATGACCAAGAAGTGCTTCGTTTGATCGATAAATTCAATGAACTCGGTATCTTTGTTGGTTCAGTTGTCATTACTCAATATGCAGGCCAACCGGCAGCTGATGCTTTCCGTAATCAATTAGAGAAAAATGGTATCGACTCTTATCTCCACTACCCTATCAAGGGGTATCCGACAGATATGGATCACATCATTTCTCCTGAAGGTATGGGGAAAAACGACTATATCAAAACGAGTCGTAACTTGATTGTCGTGACTGCTCCTGGGCCTGGTTCAGGTAAGTTGGCAACTTGTATGTCTAACATGTACCACGACCAAATCAATGGTATCAAGTCTGGTTATGCCAAATTTGAAACCTTCCCAGTTTGGAATCTCCCACTTCATCACCCAGTCAACTTGGCTTATGAAGCTGCTACAGCAGACCTAGATGATGTCAACATGATTGACCCATTCCATCTCCAAACTTATGGAGAAACCACAGTCAACTACAACCGCGACATTGAAATTTTCCCTGTTCTTAAGCGTATGCTGGAACGTATCTTAGGTGAGTCTCCTTATGCATCTCCAACTGACATGGGTGTAAATATGGTTGGTTTTGCAATCACTGATAACGACGCTGCCATTGAAGCATCTAAACAGGAAATTATCCGTCGCTATTACCAGACAGTTCTTGACTTCAAAGCTGAGAAGGTTGGAGAAACTGCTGTGAAGAAGATTGAGCTTCTCATGAATGACCTAGGTATCACACCAGCTGATAGAAAGGTTGCTGTTGCCGCACGTCAAAAAGCAGAAGAAACAGGCGGACCTGCTCTAGCTCTTGAATTATCTTCTGGTGAAATCGTTACTGGTAAGAACTCAGAACTCTTTGGTCCAACAGCCGCTGCTTTGATCAATGCAATCAAGAAATCAGCTAACATCAATGCTGAAACAAAATTAATTGAACCAGAAGTGGTGAAACCAATTCAAGGTTTGAAAATCAATCACTTGGGTAGCCGTAACCCTCGACTCCACTCAAATGAAATCCTTATCGCACTTGCAATCACAGCTATGCAGAATCCTGATGCAGATCGTGCCATGAAAGAACTCGGAAACCTCAAAGGAAGCGAAGCTCACTCTACGATTATCCTAACAGACGAAGATAAAAATGTTCTTCGCAAACTAGGAATCAATGTAACCTTTGATCCTTACTACCAATACGATCGTTTATATCGCAAGTAAAATACGACACTCACTCCTCTAAGAGTTGGATCCTTATCGTCCAGCTCTTAGAGGTTTTTTATAGCTTTCCAGCCTTTCACAAGCATATCTTTCAAAAAGAATTCTAGTTTTAATAGAAACTGGGATAACATTTAAGTTTAGATTTATTTCTCATGAATTCTTAAAAGGAGTGATACTCAATGAAAATCAAAGAGCAAACTAGGAAACTAGCCACAGGTTGCTCAAAGCACTGCTTTGAGGTTGTAGATGAAACTGACGAAGTCAGCTCAAAACACTGTTTTGAAGTTGTGGATAGAACTGACGAAGTCAGTAACCATACCTACGGCAAGGCGACGTTGACACGGTTTGAAGAGATTTTCGAAGAGTATGAATCAATCCTCTTCAATCTTGACTTGAACTACCTTGACTGAGGTCTTGATCCGTTTTCTCTACAATATCAAATTGGTGTAATGAGACTGACTTCGTCACTCTTATCTAGAACCTCAAAACTATTCTGTGAGATATCTACCTAAACACCTTAGTTTGGTCATTGATTTTCATTAAGTATACAAAAAAGTGAACAAGATAGCATTCTGATTTCCAGAAAACTATTTAGTTCACTTTTTCTTATGATTTAAACTTTGGGTTTATTCTACCGTTACTGACTTGGCAAGGTTACGTGGCTTGTCCACATCAAGTCCACGGTGTAGGGTTGCAAAGTAAGCGACCAATTGTGTTGGTACGACCATTGAGATTGGTGAGAGGTAAGGGTGTACGGTCGTAAGGACAATATCATCGGTATCTTTAGCAACATTTTCTTCTGCAATAGTAAGGACCTTAGCGCCACGTGCTGCCACTTCTTGGATATTTCCGCGAGTGTGGTTGGCAAGAACTGGGTCTGACAAGAGGGCCAATACAGGCGTTCCTTCTTCAATCAAAGCAATAGTTCCATGCTTGAGTTCTCCAGCCGCAAAACCTTCACACTGGATATAAGAAATCTCTTTGAGCTTGAGACTAGCTTCCATGGCTACATAGTAATCTTGACCACGTCCGATGTAAAAGGCATTACGTGTTGTTTCAAGAAGATCACGCACCTTGCTATCAATCAATTCTTTTTCTGAGAGAGTTGATTCGATAGACTGAGCCACGATAGACAACTCGTGAACCAAGTCAAAGTCTTGAGCTTTTTCGTTGCCATTTGCTTCACCAACTGCTTTTGCAAGGAAGGCAAGAGCTGCGATTTGCGCAGTATATGCCTTGGTTGAAGCAACGGCAATTTCAGGACCTGCATGAAGCAACATAGTATGGTTAGCTTCACGTGAAAGTGTTGAACCTGGTACGTTTGTAACTGTCAAGCTTGGAATTCCCATTTCATTAGCCTTAACCAAAACCTGACGACTATCCGCTGTTTCACCAGACTGGCTGATAAAGATGAAGAGTGGTTTCTTGCTGAGAAGTGGCATACCGTAGCCCCACTCAGAGGAAATACCAAGTTCAACTGGCGTATCTGTCAATTCTTCCAGCATCTTCTTAGAAGCAAATCCTGCGTGGTAAGATGTTCCAGCTGCTAGGATGTAGATGCGGTCTGCATCTTGAACAGCCTTAATGATAGCTGGATCTACCACTACTTGACCAGTCTCATCTGTATAGGCTTGGATGAGCTTACGCATCACCGTTGGCTGCTCATCAATTTCCTTAAGCATGTAGTATGGATATGTCCCCTTACCGATATCAGATAAGTCAAGCTCGGCAGTATAGCTAACACGCTCACGGCTGTTACCATCATAGTCTTGCACTTCAACGCTATCAGCTTTGACAATCACCAATTCTTGGTCATGGATCTCCATGTATTGGTTAGTTTCACGAATCATAGCCATGGCATCTGAGCAGACCATGTTGTAACCTTCACCAAGACCAATCAAGAGTGGTGATTTGTTCTTGGCCACGTAGATGACATCTGGATTTTCAGAGTCGATCAAGGCAAAGGCATATGAACCACGAATGATATGAAGAGCTTTTTTGAAAGCTTCAAGTACTGACAAGCCGTCTTCTTCTGCAAATTTTCCAATCAAGTGAACAGCGATTTCTGTATCTGTTTGTCCCTTGAAGTGGTGACCTGCAAGGTAGTCTTCCTTGATTTCAAGATAGTTTTCAATCACACCATTGTGGACCAAGACAAAACGTCCTGTCTCAGAGCGGTGGGGGTGAGCATTGTCTTCTGTTGGTTTCCCATGAGTCGCCCAACGAGTATGTCCGATACCAGTTGTTCCCTCAACACCAGCAGTTTTAGCAGATAATTCTGCGATACGACCAACCGCCTTCACTAAATGGTTTTCAGCACCACCTAGGACAAAAATCCCCGCAGAATCATAACCACGGTATTCGAGCTTTTCAAGCCCTTGAATCAAAATATCAGTTGCATTTGTGTTTCCAACAACACCAACAATTCCACACATAGTATATACGACACAGACAAGCTGTGCTTTCCCCTTAAATTGGTATAGTCTAATTCTCGCTTTACAGAATCAGCAAAAACAGTATATACTTGTTTCTTTTACTTGTCAAGAATAAAAATTGGTATAGCGTGATTCTGCCGATTCTATCTACTAAAAATCTATCATATTTCGCCTAAAGCAAGTATTTAAAAAGGGCTTTACCGCCCTTAATAACTACTATTTTGTAGCAAGCTTGTCTGCCTTTACTACTTCTTGAAAGTTTTTTTGATAATTTACTTTAATCGTCATTGTCATGTGAGAGTCCTCGTTTCTTTTTAATGACTCTAGTATAGGACGCCTTCCTAAAACATAGCTTATATTTTCCTTAGAAAAAACTAAAAGTAACTTGTGACTCAATGAAAACGAAAGAGAAAACTAGAAAGCTAGTCACAGCTTTCTCAAAGCACTGCATTCAGTTTACCAGATAGACTAAGACCTCGTTTGAAGTGGTGTTTAAGTTTATGCATTCAGTAAATAAAATTAATATAAGCATTTTTCTAAATCCCTTAGCTGCGAATCCCCACACAAAAAGAGCGTTACCGCTCTTTTACTTAGTATTTAGGAGAAGGTGCTTGCTCCTGTTGAAACGTTTTTTGGTAATTTACTTTAATCGTCATTGTCATGTGAGAGTCCTCGTTTCTTTTTGATGACTCTAGTATAGGCAATAACCCTAAAAGCAAACTTAAGATTTTCTTAGAGAAAGCTTAATCTAAATGTTCTTTCTTTTCTAGATTTAGAGCAATCATATGCCACTCTGGGTCCTCCTGCCAGTTAGGAAGGGAGCTGATATAACTAGCTACCTTACGTGCTTCCTCAAGAATCGGAAAATCTTCGATAATATCAGCCACTTGAAACTCTGGTAAACCTGACTGCCTGGTTCCAAAAATCTCACCCGAACCGCGCATTTTCAAATCTTCCTCCGCAAGGACAAAACCATTGGTCGTTTCTGTCATGATACGCATGCGGTCTTTACCTGAATCCGTTTTAGGATTAGCCACAAGAACCGCATAGGACTGCTTGTCTCCCCGACCGACGCGACCTCTGAGCTGATGGAGTTGACTGAGCCCAAAACGATCAGCATCCATGATAATCATGACGGTCGCATTTGGCACATTGACCCCAACCTCGATAACCGTTGTCGAAACCAGAATATCTGTCTTTCTCTCTTTGAACTCCTGCATAATCTGGTCTTTTTCATCGCTCTTCATCTTCCCATGCAAGAGAGCAACTTTTGCTTTTTCTGCAAAATGAGCCGTCAACTCTTCCGATAAAGCGATAGCATTTTTCAAATCCAAGGCTTCAGATTCTTCAATCAAAGGAGAAATAACATAGGCTTGAGACCCTTTTTGAATTTCTCCTTTCAACCGAGTCAAAACCTGTGGCAGTTGCTCATGCTTGATCCAACGTGTCACAATCGGTTTACGTCCAGCTGGCATCTGGTCAATAATGGAAACATCCATATCTCCAAAGGCGGTGATGGCTAAGGTCCGTGGAATCGGTGTTGCCGTCATCATGAGGACATCTGGATTTTCTCCTTTTTCACGTAAAATACGCCTTTGTCCCACACCAAAACGGTGTTGCTCGTCGATGATAATCAAACCGAGTTTAGCATAGTCTACCCCATCTTGAATCAGAGCATGAGTTCCGATAATCACATCAACCTCGCCCTTGGCAATGGTCTCCAAGACTTCTCTCTTTTCCGCCACTTTCAAAGAACCTGTCAAGAGAGCCAGTTTCAAGTCTGGGAAAAGGTTCTGTAAACTCTCAAAATGCTGCTCTGCTAGGATTTCTGTTGGCACCATGAGGGCTGCCTGATAGCCAGCTGTCACCGCTGCAAACATGGCTAAGCCAGCGACCACTGTTTTCCCGCTCCCCACATCCCCTTGTAAGAGTCGATTCATGTGTTGGTCCGACTTCATATCTGCCAGGATTTCTTGCAGGCTTTTTTCTTGGGCTTGGGTTAAGGCAAAAGGCAATTTCTCTTTAACGGCAGTTAGTTTTTCCTGGGACCAATTCAGAACCAATCCACTTCCGTGAATCTTATTTTCAGACTTGAGGGTCTGTAATTGCATTTGGAAATAAAAGAGCTCCTCAAACTTGATTCGACGAAGGGCCTGTTTGTATTCTGCTAAATCCTTAGGAAAATGCATGGCACGAACAGCCTGACAGCGAGACATGAGTTTGTATTTATCGAGCAAGGACTGAGGGATATTTTCCTCTATCAAGAGATCTAGACCCTGGTCAAAGGCGGTTTTAATGACTTTAACAAGGCTTGCTTGACTAACTCCTTGTGCGAGACGATAGACAGGTTGGAGATCATCCTCCACTTGGGCTAAAACCTTCATACCTGTGAGACTAGCTTTAGCACGATCCCACTTTCCAAAGACAGCCAAGGTTGCTCCTAGTTCAATCTTGTCAGCTAGGTAGGGTTGGTTGAAGAAATTAACTGCAAAAACAACCTCCCCCTGCTTGAGGCTAAAACGTAGACGATTACGCTTAAAACCATAATATTGAACACTGGCTGGTGTCACTACCTGACCAGATAAAACAGCCTTTTCCCCGTCTTCTAGCTCTAGCACCTGCTTAGTCTTAAAATCTTCATAACGGAAAGGGAAGTAGAGCAAGAGATTTTGCAAGTTTTCAATTCCTAGTTTTGCATATTTCTCTGCTGATTTAGGTCCTACTCCTGGTAAGACATGCAAGGGTTGATGTAAATTCATGCTCTACTCCTTTCCTTCTATTTCTTAATAATATTCTCTTGGAATTCGATCACTGAGGAGACAAACCACCTCATAATTGATGGTTCCTCGATAAACCGCTACTTCTGTTGCAGTAATCTCCTTGTCCCCGTTTGAGCCAATCAAGGTTACCTTGGTACCCAATGGATAAAGCTTAGGCAAACGAATGGTGATTTGGTCCATGGATACACGTCCTACGATGGGGCACAATTGTCCATCCACCAGAACTGAGAAATTCTGCATATCTCGTGTCCAACCATCTGCATAACCTATCGGTACCGTTGCAATGACTTGCTCACCATCTGCTTGATAAGTTGCTCCGTAACCCATACAAGCCCCAGCTGGGACTGTTTTAACATGAACAATAGCTGACTCCAAAGTTAAGGCTGGTTTTAGTTCATAAGGCAATTCCAAAACTTGTCCGCTTGGATTGAGACCATACATGGAATCTCCCATGCGAACAGCACTGAAAATAGTTTCTGCATGCCATAGAGTCGTTGCAGAGTTACTAGCATGAACCAATTCTGGTACTTCTTGCAAGCCAGCAAGTATTTCCTTGAAACACTCTAACTGTTCCTTAAAATAGCTATCCGACTCTTCATCAGCAGTTGCAAAGTGTGTAAAGATTCCCTCAACATTTGCTCCATGCTCCTTGAGTAAAGTTTGAGCTTCTTCAGCCTCGCTTGCACTTCTAAAACCAATTCGTCCCATACCTGAGTCAATCTTAAGGTGAACGGTTAAACCAGATAAGTCTGGTTCTGTGGCTATGAGTTTCTGGATCCATTCCAACCCAGCCACTGTCAAGGTAATATCAAAGTCCTTAGCCAATGAAAGAGATTCAACCTCAGATACTCCTAAAATAAGAATCTTCTTAGAAATTCCTGCCTGACGAAGCTCGATGGCTTCATCGATATTAGAAACGCAAAAACCATCAACGTCATCCTGGATAGCCGTAGCAACAGCTACCGCTCCGTGTCCGTATGCATTGGCTTTTACAACTGCCCATTTGAGGGTATCTTGGGGAATGTGCGCTCCCATTTGTTGGATATTGTAGCGAATTACTTCTAGATGAATAAGGGCCTTGGTTGGTCTATGTGGACTAGTTTTCATAATCTTCCTCCAAAATAACACTAGCTGTCACAAACTGATCTGTATGGCTGATAGATAGCCAAACTTTTCCTGAAAACGGGGATTTGCTGAAGTAGGGAGCACCTCTCTCATTGTTCAAAATTTCCAAATCCTGAAATCCTAGCTTTCCAATACCCGTTCCCATAGCCTTTGAAAAAGCTTCTTTAGCTGACCAACGACCAGCCAAATACTCAATCTGTCTACGACCTTTGAGACTGGCAAAACGCTTCAATTCCTTGTCTGTCAACACACGCTGCGCAAAGCCTTCTCTTTTTTTAACTGCATTTTGTATGGAAGCTAATGCTTCGATATCGATTCCGTGTCCAACTATCATTTTCGTCAAAAAGAGTTGAGGTTTCCCCAACTCCATCCTTTTCACTTATTTTGTTAAGGTAGTATAGATTTCTTCTACCAAGGCTACTGTGTTTTCCCATCCTAGACATGGGTCTGTAATAGAACAACCAAAGATTTCTGGTTGATTTTGGCGACCATCTGCCAAGTAAGATTCAATCATGAAACCTCGAACTGTCTTCTTGATCTTTTCATTCCAGTCACGGTTGAGCAGAGCCTGACGAACAATTCGAACTTGCTCCATATATTGTTTCCCTGAATTATCATGGTTAGTATCAATCATGATAAAGGGATTTTCAAGCCCCATAGACTCGTAACGGCCGATAGCATCTAAGAGAGTTTCATAGTAGAAGTTTGGTTCATTCTTCCCATATTCATTCATAGCTCCACGAAGGATAACGTGGGCCAGGGGATTACCTGAAGTCTCAACTTCTTGTCCATGGTAAAGAAATGTTTGCTTATTTTGTGCAGCATAGATGGCATTAAACATAACAGATAGATTTCCTGAGGTTGGATTTTTCATCCCCACTGGTGCATCAATCCCTGAAGCTACAAAACGGTGTTCTTGGTCTTCTACTGAACGCGCACCCACGGCATGGTAGCTCACCAAGTCGTCAACTAAAACTAGATTGGATGGATAAAGCATTTCATCTGCTGTAGTCAATCCAGTTTCTGTAATAACACGATAATGAAGCTGACGTACAGCCTGCAAACCATTAATCAAACTTGGTGCTTTAGAAGTATCTGGCTGATGAACCAAACCCTTGTAGCCATCTCCATTGGTGCGTGGCTTGGCTGTGTAAACACGCATGACCATGAAAATCTTATCCGCAACTTTCTTCTGCAAGTCTGCCAAACGGCGAGCATACTCAAGAACTGCTTCTTCATTGTCAGACGAACAAGGTCCAATGACCAACAAGATTCGGTCATCCTTTCCTGAAAGGATGTCTGCTAGTTCCTGGTCACGGCTTTCCTTATGTTGCAAGGCTTTTGCAGATAACTGTGTTTCCGCCTTAATCGCTTCAATATCAATCTCTTGACCTTTTTCAATAAATGCCATATTATTCTCCTAGTCTTTGGTAGATTTCACGCACAAGAGCCTCAGTATTTTCCCATCCTAGACATGGATCGGTGATAGATTTCCCAAAGACCTCTGGTTCATTTTGACGACCGTCTTCTAGATAAGACTCAATCATGAAACCACGAACATATTTTTTAATCTTTTCATTCCAATCGCGGTTAATCAAGGTCTGACGAACGATGCGAATCTGATCCATATACTGCTTGCCTGAGTTATCATGGTTGGTATCAATGATGATAAATGGATTTTCAAGGCCCATCTTTTCATACTGGGCAATGGTATCCATCAAATTATCATAGTAGTAGTTAGGAATATTTTTCCCGTATTCATTGAGGGCACCACGGAGAATAGCGTGCGATAGAGGATTTCCAGTCGTTTCAACTTCTTTCCCTAGGAAAAGGAAACTTTGTTTGTTTTGAGCCGCATAAATACCGTTGAACATGACATTGAGATTTCCAGACGTTGGATTTTTAAAACCTGTCGCAAAATCTGCTCCACTAGCTACAAAACGGTGTTGTTGGTCTTCAACCGAACGAGCTCCAACTGCCATGTAAGAAATCAAGTCATCTACCAAAGGAAGGTTTTCTGGGTACAACATTTCATCCGCGGTCGTCATTCCTGTTTCAGAAATAACACGGTAATGAAGATGACGAACCGCCTTGATCCCATTAATGAGACTAGGTGCTTCTTTGGCATTTGGTTGGTGAATCAAGCCCTTATAGCCATCACCATTAGTACGTGGTTTAGCAGTGTAGACACGCATGACCATAAAGACGCGGTCTTTTACTTCTTCTTGCAGTTTTGCCAAACGCTTGGCATACTCAAGAACTGCTTCTTCATTGTCAGACGAACACGGACCAATCACTAACAAAATGCGTTGATCTTCACCACGAATAATCGCTTCAAGTTCTTGATCGCGTTGTTGTTTATTGGCAAGTGCTTGTCCTTCTAATTTAGACAAACTACGAACTTCTTCAATATTAATTTTAGGGCTTTTGGCTGTAAATACCATGATTCATCCTCCTTATAAAGCAAACGGATGCCAAGCGAAAATTCACTTTTCACTAGGCATCCGCCTGAAAATTAGTCATTCTTAACGTCGTTTACCGTGACAGTTTTTAAATTTCTTACCAGAACCACATGGACACAAGTCATTACGCTTAACTTGGCTAAGATCCAAATCTGCAGGAAGCTCAGTCTGTTGTGCAGCAATATTACGAGCCGCTGTAGTACTGATATGACGCTCTGCTTGTGGACGCTCTTGTTCATGAATTTGTGCTTTCATCATCAAACGAGTCACATCAAACTCAATGGAACCGATCATATCATTAAACATACGGAAACCTTCTGCTTGATACTCAACGACAGGGTTGTTTTGTGCATAACCACGAAGGCCAACAGCATTACGCAACTGATCAAGAGCATCGATATGGTCTGTCCACTTGTTGTCTACAACACGTAGGATCAAGACTTTTTGGAATTCTTTAACAGCTTCCTCATCTCGAAGCTTAGCAACTTGGCTATCGTAGACTTGCAAGGCACGTTGGTAAAGTTCATCTTTGATTGCTTGGTCTGACAAACCTTCTAGGTCTGAAAGTGAAATTGAATCTTCTGGAAGCAAGTTGTATCTTGCAAAATTCAAGATAGCCTCTAGTTTTTCATCTTGTTTAGCACGCGCATGATTATCAACAACACGATTAATGGTGCGTTTAATCATCGCATGAATCTCAGGAGCCAAGTCGCGATCAGCAGTGATGACATCGTAACGTTGTGAGTAGATAATCTCACGTTGCTCACGCATGACATCATCGTATTGAAGGACTTGTTTACGTGTGTCGTAGTTGTTTCCTTCAACACGTTTTTGTGCTGCTTCAACCTGACGTGTCAACATACGAGATTTGATCGCTTCGTCTGACATATTGAGACGTTCAAAGACACCCTTCAAGCGCTCTGAACCGAAACGTTTCATCAAATCATCTTCAAGAGAAAGGTAGAATTGAGATTCCCCTGGATCCCCTTGACGTCCTGAACGTCCACGAAGCTGGTTATCGATACGACGACTTTCATGGCGTTCTGTACCAATGACACAAAGTCCACCAAGTTCACGAACACCTTCACCAAGCTTAATATCAGTACCACGACCGGCCATGTTGGTCGCGATTGTAACTGCACCACGTTGGCCAGCATTCATGATGATTTGAGCTTCTTTGTAGTGGTTCTTGGCATTCAATACTTCGTGAGGAACACCTGCAGCTACCAATTTTTTAGAAATATAATCACTGGTTTCAACAGCAACCGTACCAACCAAGACAGGTTGACCTTTTTGGTAGCGAGCTTTTACATCTTCGACAACAGCCTTAAATTTAGCTTCAAGACTAGCATAAAGTACATCTGGATGGTCAATACGTTGAACTGGACGGTTTGTTGGGATAGGAATAACACGAATATTGTAGATTTCGCGGAATTCTTCTTCCTCAGTCTTACCAGTACCTGTCATACCAGACAACTTCTTGTACATACGGAAGAGGTTTTGGTAGGTGATAGAAGCTGAAGTCTTGGTTTCATCTTGGATTGGCACACCTTCTTTAGCTTCAATCGCTTGGTGCAAGCCATCAGAATAACGACGACCTTCCATAGTACGACCTGTAAATTGGTCGACAATCAAGATTTCCTGCTCTTCGCTGACCACATAGTCAATATCAAGAAGCATGATGTAGTTGGCACGAAGGGCGTTGTCGATAAAGTGAGTCAGAGCAACATTTTCAATGTCGTAGAGGTTGCTTAGATTGAAGTAGCTTTCGGCCTTGTCAATACCAGAATCAGATAGACCAATCGTCTTAGACTGAATATCAATGATATAGTCATCCTTATCCAAAGACTTCACAAAATGGTCAGCCATATGGTAGAGTTGGCTTGTTTCAACTGCATTGGCCCCTGAAACAATCAAAGGAGTACGAGCTTCGTCAATCAAGATTGAGTCGACCTCATCGACCAAAGCGTAGTTGAGTGGACGTTGAACCATATTCTCCGCACGAACGACCATGTTATCACGGAGGTAGTCAAATCCAATTTCTGAGTTGGTTGAATAAGTGATATCACACTCATAAGCTTCTTTTTTCTCCATTGGAGATTTAGCTGCCAAGTTGATCCCTACTGACAAGCCAAGCCATGAGTACAATTCACCCATCTCAGTCGCATCACGTTCAGAAAGGTATTCATTGACCGTAACTACGTGAACCCCTTTTCCTGAAAGAGCATTGAGGTATACAGGCATCGTCGCTGTCAAGGTTTTCCCCTCACCAGTACGCATCTCAGGAACGTCACCATGGTGAAGAACGATTCCCCCCATAACCTGAACCTTATACGGGAAAAGACCAAGAACACGCTTAGCTCCCTCGCGTACAACAGCAAACGCCTCATACAAAAGTTGGTCAAGAGTCTCACCATTTTGGTAGCGTTGTTTGAATTCTTCTGTTTTTGCTTGCAATTGCTCGTCTGTTAACGCAGCCATTTCATCTTCATATTTTAGGACTTTGTCCGCCATCTTTTCCAGACGACGAATCTCTCCTTTATCATTTTCGATGATTGTTTTTAATAAATTTGCCATTTTTTTCCTTACTTTAAATTCTGAATATTTTAGAATGTTCTTTTTATTGTAGCATATTTGCCCAATTTTTTCAAGAAATATTCCGTTTTCCCTTAGGACGAAAAAAGGGCTAACCAAGGTGATTAGTTCCCTTAAAATCCCTCTTCCAAGGCTAGTTTTCTTTCAGGTACAATCTTTCCTATTTCTTTCAAGGAAGACTGGATTTCTTCTTTTCCAATCGCAGCTTATTCATAAATTTTAGACAAGCATAGATTTTCCAGTCATTGACTAAGGATAAAAGGACTAAAAGTAGCCAAATCACCCATCTAGCAAGATCCCTTGGTTCTTGTAAAATAAAGTTAAATAAGACTAGCGAAAAAAGAGTGAAGGTTAAACTAAACAAAGCCATTAAAGGTAAATAAAACCAATAAAAATAGTAAAAGACAGAAAAGTACTTACTTCCTGGCTGTACCTTCCCTTGCCAACGAAAAAAGTAAAAGTAGGGTGCCAAAATCAAGAATTTTAATAGTTTTTCCATCTCCTTACCTCTCCAACGCTTTCCTTATTTTATTATAGCAAAAAATCTGGAAATATCCTTCCAGATTCTGCTTTTTTATTTCCGTTTTCTTGCGATCAGATGAATCGGTGTTCCTTCAAAGACAAAGGCCTTGCGGATTTGATTTTCCAAGAAACGCAAGTAAGAGAAGTGCATGAGTTCTTCTTCATTCACAAAGATAACAAAGGTTGGTGGTTTGGTTGCCACTTGTGTCGCATAGAAAATCTTGAGGCGTTTCCCTTTGTCTGTCGGTGTTGGATTGATGGCGATAGCATCCATAATCACATCATTCAAGACAGCTGATGGGATACGGGTATTTTGACTCTCGCTGATTTGCTTGATCATCTCAGGCAACTTGTGGAGACGTTGCTTGGTCAAAGCTGATACAAAGATAATCGGTGCGTAAGGCAGGTATTGGAACTGCTCACGGATATCTTCCTCCCAGTTTTTCATGGTGCGGTTATCTTTTTCAAGCGTATCCCACTTATTGACCACGATAATCATCCCTTTACCAGCTTCATGGGCAAATCCAGCGATACGCTTGTCATACTCACGAGTACCTTCTTCGGCATTGAGGACCATCAAAACTACATCTGAACGGTCAATAGCACGCATGGCACGCATGACAGAGTATTTCTCAGTATTTTCATAGACTTTACCAGATTTACGCATACCAGCAGTATCAATCATGGTAAACTCTTGACCGTCAGCATCTGTAAAATGAGTGTCAATGGCGTCACGAGTGGTACCAGCGACAGGGCTGGCAATGACGCGATCTTCTCCCAAAATGGCATTGATCAAGCTAGATTTTCCGACATTTGGACGACCAATCAAGCTGAATTTAATAACATCTGGATTTTCTTCTTCGACTTCATGTGGGAGATTTTCAACGATAGCATCCAGTACATCCCCTGTCCCGATACCATGAACAGATGAAATCGGTAGTGGTTCACCCAAACCTAGAGCATAGAAATCAAAGATATCATTTCGCATCTCAGGGTTGTCAACCTTGTTAACGGCTAGGATAACTGGTTTATGAGTTTTATAAAGTTTACGGGCAACGTATTCGTCCGCATCTGTAATTCCTTCTTTACCTGACACGACAAAGACGATAACATCTGCTTCTTCCATGGCAATTTCTGCCTGGTGTTTGATTTGTTCCATAAACGGAGCATCGACATCATCGATTCCTCCAGTATCAATCATACTAAAAGAACGGTTAAGCCACTCACCTGTGGCATAGATACGATCTCGCGTTACACCTTCAACATCTTCTACGATTGAGATGCGTTCTCCCGCGATACGGTTAAATAGGGTTGATTTCCCAACATTGGGACGTCCCACAATGGCAACAGTTGGTAAGGCCATGTTTTCTCACTTTCTACAATAACTTTTTCTGCTCAAGATTTTCTCGAGTCGAGCTTGGTTCTGGATTGCCGAATTGCTCTGCCAAACGTTGACTCCAAGTTGTAGTCGCACGCGCACCTGCATATTCAGTCTGTACACGGTCATAGGCTTCGATTGCCTCAGTTGACTGCTCTTGGTATTCTTCCTCAAAGACAACATTCTCAAGTGGCAATCTTGGTTTTACATCATGCTTTTGATTTGGCACACCTAGTGCAATCCCAAATACTGGATAGGTATAGTCTGGAAGTTTGAATAATTCTGCTAATTCAACAGACTTGTAACGCACCAAACCGATAATCACTCCGCCATAGCCTAGGCTTTCTGCCGCAAGCAAGGCATTTTGTCCAGCTAGAGCTGCATCTACTGAAGTGATGAGGAGTCCTTCCACCCCTTGAGGTTGGAAAACATCTGTATGGAGACGAGCCCCTTTTTCTGCACGGTTTAGGTCACCAACAAAAAGTAAAAAGGCTGCAGACTGGCGAATCGCTTCCTGAGGAACTAACTCAAATAAGGCATCCTTCTTTTCTTGACTTCTAACTACAATCACAGAATACGATTGGAAATTTTTCCAAGAAGAAGCCATTTGTCCTGCAGACAAAATGGTATTTAAATCTTCTTGGGGAATCTCTTGCTCCTTAAATCTACGCACTGAAGTATGAGCCTTCATTAATTTGATTGTTTCTGTCATCGGCGGTTTTCTCCTTCAAGTCTGGTTTCCTCTGCTAAATAACGAATGCGTTCCATGACGCGTCTGGCTTCCCAAGTTTCGTCATTTCCATTTTTCCCTTTAGCGAAATGCTTCTCCAAATCTTCAAAATTGAAGTTGGAGGTGAAAAAGGTCGGTAAATCTTCCTGCATGCGATATTGGAGAATGACCTGCAGAATCTCGTCACGCACCCAAGCTGTTGATTGCTCGGCACCAATATCATCTAAAATCAAGACTTCAGCCAGCTTAATCTCATCTACCAAAGTCTTAACATTGCCATCACCGATGGCATTTTTGACATCGATGACAAAGCTAGGATAGTGGAGGAGAGTTGATGAAACGCCACGTTTTTCTGACAAATCATGGGCTAGGGCAGCTACCATGAAACTTTTCCCCACACCAAAGTCTCCATATAAGTACAGACCTTTCCGAATAGCTGGATATTGCTCCACAAAGGCTAGGAGCTTTTCAAAAACGGACAAGCGCCCCAAATCATCTAAATCAACTTGAGCTAGGCTAGCTTTTTTAAGACTAGCTGGAAGATTGATTAGCTTGAGACGGTTTTTAATCGCCGCTTCTTTTTCTGCCGCGATTAGCTCTGGAGTTTCTTCATAAGAGACATCTGCATAGCCATAATTCATGACTAGGATAGGCTTGTAACCACGCGCGATATAGTCTGTATCTCCTCGGAGGAACTTATCTCTCTCAGTGATGTATTGGTTAAACTTGGAAATACTACGGTTTAACTCCTCCTGACTGAGAGATTCTTTCTGGATAAAGGCCGCAACATCAGGGTCTTTCACAATTTGCTGGACCAAATCTTGATACTGAAATCGGCTTGGTTGACGCTTGAGTACGTCTCCGACACTTTCCATCTAGTCTCCTCCTTTTTCTAATCGAGCTAACATTTCTTTTTTCTTACGTTCTAGTTCTAAGCGAGTTTCTTCGCTAGTTTCATTCTTATATTCAGGATTGCTCCATTTAGGCACATTGGTTTTTGTTGGGGCTGTCTGATTCTGCTTTTGCGTTTTTGCTTTTTGGCCACGTTCACGAATACGGAGGACAGCTTCCTCTGCACTACGGATATTTTGATAGGCGTAGTCATTAGCCACCTTCATGGCGTATTTTTCATTGATATTGGCCGAATCAACCTTATTAAAGGTCAGGAGCAAGATAACATTGATTACTTCGTCCAGCAAACCCAAGGCTGCCATCTGCTGGAGCAGGTCCCGTTCAGTCTGGGTAATACTTCCCTTTCGAGTCTGCTTGATTTCAGCAAGGAACTGCAAGGCTGTCTTTTTCTTAGCCTCTCGGATAATGGTTGCTTCCTTGGGATTAAAGTCAGAAGTCACAGGCTTTTGCGCTATCTTTTCACGGATGCGTTTGACAGAAATCACTTGCGACACTGCTGTCGCTTTGGCTACTTGATAAGTCTCAAACCAGGTCCACTTCTGCTCGTCTGCTATTGCAAACAAGGCCAAAACATCCGAAGTCTCATCTTGAAAACGAAGACCATCGCGAGCCATAAGCTGACGGAAATGCTCCAAATCAAAATCATCTGCTGCTGGCTGACTGCCAGAGGTTTCTTGACTCGCAGACTCAGATAACTGAGGAAAGATTTGACTCAAGGACACCGAGATAGGTTCCCCTTCAACACCTTCCTGTCTCATAGCTGCAACCGCACTATCCCCAATCATTTTTTCTAATAAGGTCCGATAAACTGTATGTTGTAAAAATTCTTGAGTTGATAAGGGAGAATGGACTAACAAGTTATAGGCCTCCCCCTGCTGATAGAGGGTCACCAATTTCATGGCTGTCAGAGTTTTAAAAGCCTTTAAAAGGGTATCCATCCCGAAATTCAGATGATTAAGCATGGCTGCAAAGAGATGTTCCTTTTGACCACCATCCCAAAAAGTCACAGCATAAAGATAGAGGCTCAGCGCCTCCTGACCGATAATCGGGAGGTAGCACTGCACCATTGATGAGGTATCTTGCGACACCCGATTATTCTTTACAAAAGAAAAACGGTCATTTGGCTTCATTTATTTTTCCTTTTTCTTTTTAGAGGATTGTGTGATCTGCTGGAGTAGGCTTTCAAGCTCACTCACATCCTTAAAGCTACGGTAAACGCTGGCAAAACGTACATAAGTAATCTCATCTAACTCTGCCAACTCTTCCATAACCAAGGAGCCAATAACCTCACTCTGAATTTCATTTTCATTGCGACTACGGAGTTTTTGTTCGATGCGATTGACCACCATGCCAATTTCATCACTAGACACTGGACGTTTCTGGGCTGAACGAATAATCCCGTTAAAGATTTTATCTCTTGAAAATTGTTCCCGTGTACCATCTTTTTTGACCACAACTAGTGTTCTCTCTTCAACACGTTCATAGGTTGTAAAACGATGCTGACACTCTTCACACTCACGTCTTCTTCTGATTGTATTTCCTTCTTCAGCCTGGCGACTATCGATCACACTTGATTTTGTAGCGCCACATTTTGGACAACGCATGCCTTTCCCTCCTTGTCGTTTTCTTTTCATTATACCATTTTTTAAGAGATTCCCAAAATAATTCTCCTTTTGGCTTGACAAGTTTTTTGTTTTGTTGTATTATTGAATTAACACAAAGGTAATTAGAAAGGAGATCGTGATGTCTTGGACATTTGATAACAATAAACCCATTTATTTGCAGATTATGGAGAAAATCAAATTGCAGATTATTTCCCATAAACTTGAGCCCAATCAACAGCTTCCAACCGTTAGAGAATTGGCAAGCGAGGCAGGGGTCAATCCCAACACCATCCAGCGCGCCCTATCGGACTTGGAGAGAGAAGGCTTTGTCTATACCAAGCGGACATCTGGACGCTTTGTCACAGAGGATTTGGACTTGATCCTCCAATCCCGTAAGCAACTGTCAGAAGAACAGCTGCAACAGTTTGTAACAGGCATGGTAGAATTCGGCTATGAAAAAGAAGAACTACCGACTGTTTTGAGAGATTATATTGAAGGAGTTTAAACTATGACCTTGTTAGCATTTGAAAATGTGTCAAAATCCTATGGAGCAAGTCCTGCTCTTACAAATGTTTCCCTTGAAATTCCAGCTGGAAAAATCGTTGGCCTCCTTGGTCCAAACGGTTCTGGAAAGACAACCTTGATTAAACTAATCAACGGCTTGCTACAGCCAGAGGAAGGGCGTATCCTCATCAATGGCATGGAACCAAGCCCAACAACTAAAGCAATTGTTTCTTATCTTCCTGATACGACCTACCTCAACGAGCAGATGAAGGTCAAGGAAGCTCTCACTTATTTCAAGACCTTCTACCAAGATTTTAATCTGGAACGTGCTCAAGGTCTCCTTCGTGACCTTGGCATCGATGAGAATAGCCGTTTCAAGAAACTCTCAAAAGGGAACAAAGAAAAGGTTCAGTTGATCCTTGTCATGAGTCGTGATGCTCGTCTATACGTCCTTGATGAACCAATCGGTGGTGTCGACCCAGCAGCTCGTGACTATATCTTGAACACCATCATCAACAACTACTCTCCAACTTCGACTGTCTTGATTTCAACTCACTTGATTTCAGACATCGAACCAATCTTGGATGAGATTGTCTTCCTCAAGGACGGAAAAGTCGTCCGTCAAGGAAATGTTGATGATATTCGCTATGAGTCTGGAGAGTCTATCGACCAACTCTTCCGTCATGAATTCAAAGCCTAGATAAAGGAGATTATTATGTTTTGGAATTTAGTTCGTTATGAATTTAAAAATGTTAACAAATGGTATTTAGCCCTCTATGGTGCTGTGTTGGCACTTTCTGCTCTTATAGGAATTCAAGCAAAGACCTATAACAATCTACCTATCAAAGAAAGTCAACCTATTCTACTTATTTTTCTAGCACTCGTGTTTGGTGGCTTGATGATTACGCTTGGGATTTCAACCTTGATTTTGATCATCCGTCGCTTCAAGGGTAGTGTCTATGACCGACAAGGTTATCTCACTTTGACCTTGCCAGTTTCCGAACACCAGATTATCTTAGCCAAACTCTTGGGAGCCTTCATTTGGTCTCTGATCAGTTCAGCAGTCTTGGTTCTGAGCATTTATATCATTCTTGTGATCATTGAGCCTAATTCTGTTGATTTCCTTGCTTTTAAAGACTTGTTCCAACAGTACCTAGACAGTATCAGCTTATCTCTGATTTCATTCATCCTTAGCACTGTAGCAAGCATCCTTTGCATCTACTTGGCAATCTCTATCGGACAACTCTTTAATGAATACCGCACAGCTCTTGCCGTTTTAGCCTATATTGTCATTCATGTTGTCCTTGGTTTCAGTGATCTCTTCTTAAATTTTGGTAACCATTACAATATGATGCTTACTTATGAAATCTTCAAAGACCTAATCCTCATCGCAGTTTTCTATCTCGGAACCTACTACATCTTGAGAAACAAGGTTAATCTTCAGTAATCATTCAGAGGCTAGTCAAAAACTTAATTTTATAGTGGATTGAACTTAGAGTAGCACGTCATGGATTCTAAAACATTTATTAGACATTGTTTTGACTTTCCTAACCTCTTTGTTCATATCTTATTTCAATCAACTATAGTAGAAAATGAAATAGATCTGTCTATGATAAAACGCATATTATCGGCTCTATAATATTTGTAGTGGGTAAATCCCCTATAGATATTATGGAGCCTATTTTGTTGTAGAAAAAAAGTCCCATATGACCTATAATGAAAAGCGACTAAACAACTCATTAGAAAGATTCATATGGAACAATTACATTTTATCACAAAACTACTCGATATCAAAGACCCAAACATCAAAATTCTAGATATCATCAATATGGATACTCACAAAGAAATCATCGCTAAACTGGATTATGAGGCTCCATCTTGTCCTGATTGCGGAAGTCAAATGAAGAAATATGACTTCCAAAAACCGTCGAAAATTCCTTACCTCGAAACGACTGGTATGCCTACTAGAATCCTCCTTAGAAAACGCCGTTTCAAGTGCTATCAGTGCTCGAAAATGATGGTCTCTGAGACTTCTATCGTCAAGAAAAATCATCAAATCCCTCGTATTATCAACCAAAAGATTGCGCAAAAGTTGATTGAGAAGACTTCTATGACCGATATTGATCATCAGCTGGCCATTTCAACTTCAACTGTCATTCGCAAGTTAAATGACTTTCACTTTAAGCATGACTTTAGCCGACTTCCTGAGATTATGTCTTGGGACGAGTATTCTTTTACCAAGGGAAAGATGAGTTTCATTGCACAAGATTTTGACAATCTCAACATTATCACCGTGCTTGAAGGTAGAACCCAGACTATCATCCGAAATCACTTTCTGCGCTACGATAGAGCCGTTCGCTGTCAGGTGAAAATCATTACTATGGATATGTTTAGTCCTTACTATAACTTGGCTAAACAGCTTTTTCCTTATGCTAAAATCGTTCTAGATCGTTTTCACATTGTGCAACATCTTAGCCGTGCTATGAGTCGTGTCCGTGTTCAAATCATGAATCAATTTGATAGAAAATCCCATGAATACAAAGCTATCAAGCGCTACTGGAAGCTCATTCAACAGGATAGTCGTAAACTCAGCGATAAGCGATTTTATCGTCCTACTTTTCGCATGTACTTAACGAATAAAGAGATTCTAAGCAAGCTTTTGAGCTATTCAAAAGACTTGAAACACCACTATACTCTCTATCAACTCTTGATTTTTCACTTTCAGAATAAAGAGCCTGACAAATTTTTCGGACTCATTGAGGACAATCTAAAAAAGATTCATCCTCTTTTTCAGACTGTCTTTAAAACATTTCTTAAGGATAAAGAGAAAATCGTCAACGCACTTCAATTATCCTACTCCAATGCCAAATTAGAAGTAACGAATAATCTCATTAAATTCATCAAACGCAATGCATTTGGCTTCCGGAACTTTAACAACTTTAAGAAACGAATTTTCATCGCTCTGAATATAAAAATGGAGAGGACAACGATTGTCCTCTCCAGATGTTAGCTTTTATTCAACCCACTACAGTTGACAAACATACTAAGATTAGTAGTGAGAAAATCTCCGACGGGAGAGAGTACTCACTACTTTTTCTTTATGTTAAAGTAGAGGTGTCTTGTAAAGTCGTAGGGCTCTTTGGCGCTAGACGTCGCTTGACAAACTGGAAAGACACCTGTTTTAGGTGGAATTTGATCAAAGTATGTGGGACGCTAGACGTCGCGTATTGAAAATAAAATCACTAAAACACGGAATTATTCAAGACAAAAGAGGTAATATCATGCGTACAGTATTTGGGATTGATGTGAGTAAGGCAAGTTCTGAGGTGGCAATTTTA
>NZ_JASHDM010000010.1:0-69470 GCF_047463655.1 Streptococcus infantis | reverse complement strand
TAAAATTGCCACCTCAGAACTTGCCTTACTCACATCAATCCCAAATACTGTACGCATGATATTACCTCTTTTGTCTTGAATAATTCCGTGTTTTAGTGATTTTATTTTCAATACGCGACGTCTAGCGCCAAAGAGCCCTACGACTTTACAAGATACCTCTACTTTAACATAAAGAAAAAGTAGTGAGTACTCTCTCCCGTCGGAGATTTTCTCACTACTAATTTTAGTATGTTTTCTACACAAAAATAGGCTTCATAATATCCATAGGGGATTTACCCACTACAAATATTATAGAGCCACTATAAAAAGCTAGAGTTCCACAACTGGGAATTTCTAGCTTTTTTGTGGCTGAGAATTATTTTGTCGCAGACTCTTTTTAATTTTATAGGTTGAATTATCGGCCTAAACAGAAAAGACTTGCTAAGTTCTCCTAAACTAAGTATACTAGAAGGTAATAAGCGTTCTCAGATAGTATATGAAGGAGTATTCTTAGAAGTTGAGAGGGAGATATGGGGACTAGAAAATTTCGACTATTGATGTCCAAGTATGGTTTTAGCATTGCGATTATTCTGATAGAATTATTTGTAGTTTTTGCAGTCATTCTTTACATGAGCCAGATTGCTCCACTTGTTTGGGTTGCTCTTGTATTTCTTGTCAGCGTGGCGACTGTTTTAGCTATTGTCAATCGTTCTATGTCTCCTGAAAGCAAGGTGACGTGGTTGATTGTTACTTTTGTCCCTGTTTTTGGTCCCTTGCTTTATATCATGTTTGGTGAGCGTCGGTTATCCAAAAAAGAATTTAAACAATTACAGGAACTTCGTTCTATCGCATCTCATGAAAAGGGCGAACATAGTCTTCATCAAGATATACAGGGAACTGATAAATCTGCCTACGGGATTATCAATGCCTTATTGCATATGGACAGTAATGCAGAAGTTTATGATCAGACAGACTCACAATTCTTTGCAAATGGTGAGGAAATGTGGCAACAGATGCTGGAGGATCTAAAGAGAGCTAAAAAATTTATTTTTCTAGAATACTACATTGTCGAAGAGGGATTGATGTGGGATAGCATGCTCGAGATTCTGGAAGAAAAGGCAGCTCAGGGAGTCGAGGTCAAGATGCTCTACGACGATATTGGTTGCATGGTGACCTTGCCGGGGGATTATACTGTTCATTTACGCTCTAAAGGGATTGATGCTCATAAGTTTAATAAGGTGATTCCACGTATGACAGTGGCCTATAATAACCGTGACCACCGAAAAATATTAGTCATTGATGGGCAAATTTCCTATACTGGCGGGATTAATCTTGCAGACGAATATATCAATCAGATTGAACGTTTTGGACACTGGAAAGATAGTGGGATTCGGATCGATGGTCCAGCGACTCAGGCCTTTACCAGACTATTTCTCATGAACTGGTATATCAACCGTGGAGAAATCAGTGATTTTGATCAGTATCATTTGGAAAATCAGACACGACCAGGTGGCGGTCTATGTATCCCATATGGAAGTGGACCCAAGCCTATCTATAGAATGAAGGTGGGTAAAATTGTCTATCAAAACCTGATTAATCAAGCGGAAGATTTTGTCTATATCACCACGCCTTATCTCATTATTGATTATGATTTGACAGAGGATATCAAAAATGCGGCTATGCGAGGCGTAGATGTGAGAATTATAACTCCATTTATCCCAGATAAAAAGCTCATCCAGTTAGTAACTCGAGGGTCTTATCCTAATCTTTTGTCTGCTGGTGTACGTATCTACGAGTATACTCCTGGTTTTATCCATAGTAAGCAAATGATTGTTGATGATCGATTTGCGGTTGTTGGAACCATAAACCTTGATTATCGCAGCTTAGTTCACCACTATGAAAATGCAGTTTTGTTGTACGAAACACCATCGATTGCAGATATTCGTAAGGACTTTGAAGAGATTTTTGAAGTATCGCAAGAAATTTTTCCTGGAACAATCAAGCCTACTTGGTATCAAACATTAATCAAAGAAGTAGCTCAGTTATTTGCGCCTATGCTTTAATTGAAAGAGCTAGTTCATCTGTATAATTAGAGAAAGAGAAGGTTTGCCGTCTCTTTTTCTGTAAGCAGTTTCCTTGACATCTTGTTTATTTTGCGTTATCATATGTCCATATAATATATGGGAGTCTGTGTACAGTCTGAGAGGAAGTGTTAAACTTCGACCGCACCTGATCTGGGTAATGCCAGCGTAGGGAACGAATACTTAGCCTAATTTTGCACCTTTTTCATATATGAAAGAGGTTTTTCTTTTTTCAAAGAAAAACTGTAACTTAGAAGGAGGTTTTTATGAAAGCAAGCATTGCTTTACAAGTCCTGCCCCTGTCACAAGGGATTGACCGCATAGCTATTATCGATCAAGTCATTGCTTATCTGCAAGCTCAAGAAGTTACTATGGTAGTGACACCCTTTGAAACGGTTCTAGAGGGAGATTTTGATGACTTGATGCGTATTCTCAAAGAAGCGCTAGAGGTGGCAGGTCAAGGAGCAGACAATGTTTTTGCCAATGTGAAAATAAATGTAGGAGAGATTTTAAGCATCGATGAGAAACTTGAAAAGTATAATGAGACGGCATATTAGTCTGCTAGGATTTTTAGGTGTCTTATCCGTTTGGCAGGTGGCGGGATTCTTAAAACTCTTACCAAAGTTTATCCTGCCGACACCACTTGAAATCCTCCATTCTTTTGTTCGTGATAGAGAATTTCTCTGGTACCATAGCTGGGCAACCTTGAGAGTAGCTTTGCTAGGTTTAGTGTTGGGAGTCTTGATAGCCTGTATTATGGCCGTCCTTATGGATAGTTTGGGCTGGCTCAATGACTTGATTTACCCCATGATGGTAGTTGTCCAGACTATACCGACAATTGCCATAGCTCCTATCCTAGTTTTATGGTTGGGTTATGGAATCTTGCCCAAGATTGTCTTGATTATCTTGACGACGACCTTCCCTATCATCGTCAGCATTTTAGATGGTTTTAGGCATTGCGACAAGGACATGCTGACCTTGTTTAGTCTGATGCGAGCCAATCCTTGGCAAATCCTGTGGCATTTTAAAATCCCTGTTAGCCTGCCCTACTTTTATGCAGGACTGAGGGTCAGTGTCTCCTATGCCTTTATCACAACAGTTGTGTCTGAGTGGTTGGGAGGCTTTGAAGGACTAGGTGTCTACATGATTCAGTCCAAGAAACTGTTTCAGTATGATACCATGTTTGCGATTATTATTCTGGTATCACTGATCAGTCTTCTGGGGATGAAGCTAGTCGATATCAGTGAAAAATATGTGATTAAATGGAAACGTACTTAAAATAGAGCGTTTTAGAAAAAGAAAAGAGGAAATAAAAATGAAGAAAACATGGAAAGTGTTTTTAACGATTGTAACAGCTCTTCTAGCTGTCGTGCTTGTGGCTTGCGGCCAAGGAACTGCTTCTAAGGATAACAAAGAAGCAGAACTCAAGAAAATTGACTTTATCCTGGATTGGACACCCAATACCAACCACACAGGGCTTTATGTAGCCAAAGAAAAAGGTTATTTCAAGGAAGCTGGAGTGGATGTTGATTTGAAATTACCGCCAGAAGAAAGTTCATCAGACTTGGTTATCAATGGTAAGGCACCATTTGCAGTCTATTTCCAAGATTACATGGCTAAGAAATTGGAAAAAGGAGCAGGTATTACTGCCGTTGCAGCTATCGTTGAGCACAATACATCAGGAATTATCTCTCGTAAGTCTGACAATATCAATAGTCCTAAAGACTTGGTTGGGAAGAAATATGGAACCTGGAATGACCCAACAGAACTTGCTATGTTGAAAACCTTGGTAGAATCTCAGGGTGGAGACTTTGAGAAGGTCGAAAAAGTACCAAACAACGATTCCAACTCGATCACTCCGATTGCCAATGGCGTTTTTGATGCTGCCTGGATTTATTATGGTTGGGATGGGATTCTTGCCAAATCTCAAGGTGTGGACGCTAACTTCATGTACTTGAAAGATTATGTCAAGGAGTTTGACTACTACTCACCAGTTATCATTGCAAACAACGATTATCTGAAAGACAACAAAGAAGAAGCTCGCAAAGTCATTCAAGCCATCAAAAAAGGTTACCAATACGCTATGGAGCACCCAGAAGAAGCTGCAGATATCCTCATCAAGAATGCACCTGAGCTCAAGGATAAACGTGACTTTGTCATCGAATCTCAGAAATACTTGTCAAAAGAATACGCAAGCGACAAGGACAAATGGGGACAATTTGATGCGGACCGCTGGAATGCCTTCTACAAATGGGATAAGGAAAATGGAATCCTCAAGGAAGACTTGACTGATAAAGGATTTACCAACGAATTTGTAAAATAATGACAGAAATTAGACTAGAACACGTAAGCTATGCCTACGACAATGAAAAGATTTTAGAGGATATCAACCTAGAAGTGACTTCAGGTGAGGTGGTCTCTATCCTAGGACCCAGTGGTGTAGGAAAGACCACACTCTTTAACCTGATTGCAGGCATTTTAGAAGTCCAGTCAGGACGAATCATTCTTGACGGAGAGGAAAATCCCAAGGGGCGCGTGAGTTATATGCTACAAAAGGATCTGCTCCTGGAGCACAAGACTGTGCTAGGAAATATCATCTTGCCCCTCTTGATCCAAAAGGTGGATAAGGCAGAAGCCATTGCCCGTGCAGATGAAATCCTTGCTACCTTTCAGTTGACGGCTGTACGGGACAAGTATCCTCATGAGCTTAGTGGCGGGATGCGCCAGCGTGTGGCCTTACTTCGCACTTACCTATTTGGGCACAAGCTCTTTCTTTTAGATGAGGCCTTTAGTGCCTTGGATGAGATGACCAAAATGGAGCTTCATGCCTGGTATCTTGATATTCATAAACAGCTAGGCCTGACGACACTCATCATTACGCATAGTATCGAGGAGGCCCTTAACCTTAGCAATCGTATCTATATCTTGAAAAATCGCCCTGGGCAGATTGTTTCAGAAATTGAACTAGATTGGTCTGAAGACGAGGACAAGGAAGTCCAAAAGATTGCCTACAAACGTCAAATCTTGGCAGAATTAGGCTTAGATAAGTAGAAAGATAGGGAGTTGGTGAGGATTATTCATTACCAGCCCCTTTTTCTTTTAAAAATGAAAAAATTTCGGTATAATAGTCAATTATACCGAAAACATTCTATAATCGTTGATACATAAGGGTTTTATGTATTGCTTTTTTTATTTTGTGGACTTTTTTAAGAACTTTTTATTTTTTCGAGGGCAGTTTCAAAGAATGAGACTGCTCTTTTTTGGTTCTCTTTTGATAAATGGCTGTAAGTGTCCATAGTTACAGATATTTTTGCATGGCCAAGCCGTGTCTGTATCTCCTTGTAAGGTAGACCAGCATTAAGCAAGATACTAGCGTGAGTGTGTCGGAAAGCATGAAAGCCTAAGTCAGTACAGTTAGCGTTTTTTAAGTGCTTATGTAGGCGGTAATCAACCTTTCGAGTATTGACATAGTTGTCAAAGCTATCAGAGAATACTTTCTCATAGGTTAAGCCAATGTTTCTACCGTTTTCTGCTTGTCTTGCTCGGTAGAGACGAAGCATGAGCACCGTTTTATGATCGATATCTAAAACTCTATAGCTTGATTTTGTCTTAGGACTGTTTACCTGGTTTAAAATGTTGAGTGTCTTGTTAATATCAATCGTTCCGTTCTGCAGGTCAATATCAGACCATTCCAGGGCAAGACATTCACGGATGCGCAGTCCAGTAGCTAGGAGCGTTTTATAAAGCACAGTATCATAGAAATTGATAAAGGTATTCTCCAGGTTATCGAGATAGGAGAGGAAGTTTTTAAGTTCCTGATCTTGAAAGTATTTAATTTCTTGTTTATCTCTGGTTATCTTTCTAGGAATGACAATATCACGAGCAGGGTTATTGTCTAATGCTTGGATAGAAACCCCATACTGTAGAATACGTTTATTTAAGGCGTGAAGATGATTGTATTCTTTATACCCCGTTCCGTCCTGATTATACTCATCCGCCCACTTATTTACTTGAGTTTGGATAATAACAGGAGTAAGTTTATCTAGTTTGTAAGTACCAAATGAGGGCAAGAGGTAGTTATTTAAGCAACCTTTTATCTTTATCTGCGTATTAGTCTTTATGGTATGCTGATAGGTTTGCCAAAATAACTTCACAAGTTCGCTATAGGTTGTTATATGTGAGCGTTGTTTCCGTGTAGAGCCGTTTTTCTCAAATTCTACCTTAGCCTGGGTGACCTTGTTTTTGAGTTCTTTCTTTGTTCGTGCTGATATGGTAGTCTTGATCTTCTTACCAGTCACAGAATCAATGCCAAGATAGATACTAGAGCGGTAGACTGCTGATCCGTCTTTTTTCGTGTGTTGTGTAATTTTCATGGTTTTAACTCCTTTTCCATCAGCAGGCAAGCAATTAGAAAAGGTTTTGAGTTTGTACCATGCGAGGAGTTACGAGAACTTCTTATTTTTACCGATATAATTGACCTTTTTCATAAAGAAGAGTTATTTAAGATAGATTGATAGACTTTAATAAAATGCTATTTTATATGTTGGACAAGAATACTAATCTATAAACCGCTATAAACCGCTATAAACCGCTATAAACCGCTATAAACCGCTATAAACCGCTATAAACCGCTATAAACCGCTATAAACCGCTATAAACCGCTATAAACTGCTATAAACTGCTATAAACTGCTATAAACTGCTATAAACTGCTATAAACCGCTATAAACTATTTATCTTTTAAAGTATAGTATTGTGTTGTATCTCTTCTACCGCTACCATGCCACTCTAGAATATTTAGATCTTCCGTTAGTCTTTTTAAAATCTTAAGAGTATATGGTCTACTTTTTTGTATTAATTCCATAACTTCAGAAGTAGTAATTTTAGTGTCACGGTAAGCTAGCGTGACAACTTGCTTTTCAAGGGAATTTAGAGAGGAGAAGAGTTCAGGAGTTAGTTTTTGGCGTAATTTATCTGAAATACGTAGTTGTCGATTTAAAATGTTATTTTCTAACATAAGTAACACGCTTGAACTATTGGGTTCAGAGTATTTAGGTTCATTTAAAAAGAAACTTTCCATCTCACTATAGATACGTTTTACTCCCTCATTCATTTCTTTTACCCAACCAAATTCAGATAGAATTCGTGCTATTTTTGGATTCCTAGAAAATCGTTCATTGAGTATATTTTGGATAGTAACTATATTTGGAAGTACACCAGGACTCTTTATTTCTAAGCGATCATCAAAAAGTGTTACGGTAATATGTTGTCCGCGAATTGAGTAATTTCTATGGGTAACGGCGTTTACAATCCCTTCAAACCAAGCAAATTCAGGATATTCAGGCATTACTTGAAATCTTCCATCTTCAACCAGGTATTGAAAATCCCTGAGCTGACTTTTTACAAAATCGCGACTTTCTGTAATAATTTTAGGAATAGCTCCATCAAATGTTTGCTCTTTGACAACGTTAAAATCTTGTCCTGTTTTAGCAAAAGTATCGCTATATTTAATAACTCTTAGACGAGCTTGTGGGAGAAACGCTGACGGATTGCTACCAAACAGAAGAATAGCTGCATTTGTTAATTTACCATCTCTAAGAAGTCCACGGCTTTTTAAGACTTGTTCGATAGAAATATCAGGTAAACCAATTTTGTCTTTATAACTTTGGATTAATTCACTATCTATATCATCAATCGTTGCTCCTTCAACTATCTCATCTTCAAAATATCGTTGCCCTTTGTCATAAGTAAGTTGAAGTCGTTGTTCATGACTTAGGGGAACTGATTTATCTCCTTGTCTTAGAAATGTCTCATCATTTGCAGAGATAATAACGCGGTCAACCGAAGGATTCACTGAAATTAAAAGAACACAATCTTCCTCACCGCTTGAATTTATAACTGGAATAATTTTATCTGAAAATGATATAGGAGTTTGTTTAAGTTGGTATGGGATGTTTTGGAAGTCTTCAATGGGTTTTGCACGTAGGTCAGAGAAGCCTGTTACTTCCCCATCGTCTTCAATTCCAATAACAAGATGTCCACCTTCAGCATTTGCAAATGCAACGAGGTGCCTTAGAATATCTTTTGGTTTAATACGCGCACTTTTTCGATCAAAGTGTTGATCTTCAGGTGTAGATTTTAAATAGTTGATATCAAATATTTTTTCCATGTGTTTCCTTTCTGTTAATCAAACCTTCAAATTCCCTCCATTTTCGCGCATAGTAGCTGAAAATTAAGATATATTGTATAAAGGTTTTAAATAATCTTCTCAAAAACCATTGTGGCTTGAATACGGTCACCACCGCCTAGTCCTTTGCTTCCACCATTGGCGGTTGTGATGGTATGCAGGCGATAACCTTTTGAAGCTTGTTTATTGATAACATCTTCTAATTCTGTAAGGTTTCCTGATCCAGTACCGAAAAACTTTTCTTTCAAAGTTACCTGGAGGACAACGTAGTGTAGTCCATTTACTCCAGATGCAGTAGAAAAACTACCTTCTTGTTTTACAGTGTCAAAAAATCCCATGGGGCTTACTCCTTGTTATACATATTTTTATTTGTTATTTATCTGACAACGATTTTAATAGGTTTAACACAATCTGTTTATCTTCTTCAGATAGAAAGATGAAGTTTACCAATAATTGAACCTCTTGAGGGTTTAATGTTCCAAGAGTAAATAGAAAATCATTAAGTTTTTGCTCGGCTTCATTAATAATCTTATCATCTGATAAGTATTCTTCTATGTCATGCTTGTTTAACTCATTAAAATTTGGAATGAGGCTTTTTAAAATTTCTTCACGATACCTATTTAGAAAATCTTCCCCTTTTAAAGTTAATAGATTTTCAGTACCATCAGCCATTTTTAATTCATAGTATGCTCTAAAAGCTTTTAAAAAGGCTTCATCTGAACCATCTTTTTGACTAAGCTCTTTTACTGATTCAACAAAATTATCTTCATAGCCTAATAAATAAGAAACACTTACTCCAAATATATCTGCTAATTGTTGAGCTTTATCTTGCTTCAGAGAAACATTTTCAGCATTTTCCCATCTAGATATTGTTAATTTTTTTACTCCGATTTCGTTAGCTAATTGTTCTTGTGTTTTTCCGTGCTCTTGTCTAAGAGTCTTAATGCGATTTTTCATAAATGCTACTACCTCAGTGTAATTATAGCATAAAATAAAAAAATATCAAAAAAGATAACAAATAAAATTATTTTCTGTTGACAAGTATCATTTATGATGCTATACTCTAACTATAAGTTATCAAAAATGATAACAAAAAGAAGGGAGAAATATCATTGCTTATTACCTCAACACAAGCAAAAGCGATTCGCCGAAAGCAGGCAGACAAGAAATTGACTGCAAAGCAAGCAGGCGAGGAAATCGGAGTTACACAAGTTACCTATCGAAAAATTCGAGACGGTGGTGAAGTAAAACCGAGCATTTACCAAAAAGCCATGCAGTGGCTTGCAGAAGACTATTAGAAAGGAGCGAACCAATCACGATTTTAGTTCATATTTACAGATTTCTTGTATGGTGCTTTACCACTGGAGATTGATTGATCAGACTAGCTAACTATTCGCTAGATTAAGATGCTTGCTACCTATGGCAGTATCAAGGATTTATAACGGTTTTGTCTCCTATCTCAATTAGTAAATTCATATGGTACTGTCTTAAGTGGCAAGCATGAGCAAAAAGAGGAAAGGAAACTTATTATTTAAGTGTAGAAATTTTAAGAATGGATAATAAAGTAGAATTTGAAACAATTACTAATAGCAAGGGATTTCCGATTCCCAAGCGTTTCAAGGATTTTAAAAAGCTAGTTGAGAAAGACAGACAACTAGCCGAATATCTTTGCATGAACTATGAGGACTTAGAAAGTGAAGACCTGGGCGCATTACTTGAAACAGTAGAGCAGGGCTTCAGCTGGCTTCTAGATCTTATCGAAAGTAAAGACTTGCTTTATAAGCCCAAGTCAGGGAAAAAAGCATGAAACAAGACAACAAAAAAAGTCACTTGCTCAAATTTTGGTCGAGGAGAGCAAGCAACTAGATGAATGGTATAGATATTTTTTCTATACCTTGATTATAGCATAGAAAGACAAGGTACACAATGAGAAAACAACATCAAGCAGTAAAATTCAAGGATATTGCTGAAAAATTGCCTGAACTTGAGGGCAAAAACTTAGAAGAAATCGCAGGAGTGTTAGGCTACCGTAACCTAGACAGTTGCAAGGTTAATCTTTACAATCTCAGACAAAATAAGCGACTAGGTTTTAAAGTAGAAAAAGGAGTTTACACTAAGTTTGAACTCTTGGACGATACTGTAAAAGAAGAACTGGAAGACAAGGAACTTGGGGAACGTGGTCGCTATTTGAAGAGTGTAGACCGCTACAAGGCTATGTTAAATGCCTTTTCTATCGCCTTTGATAGCACGGTTAAGGCAGAAACTAGACAAAAAGCGGAACATGATGGCTTGAAAGCCTTAGATAGAATCCCAGATAAACACTACGCCCTACTCTATGACATGATGGAGGGTTAGGAATGGAAGAAAAAATACACTTCGCTAGATTCATGCGTAGAGGCATGGAGTTAGCGAGGCAATTACATAGCAAAGAAATCCAACGTGAAGAATTTGATAGAGCCTGGAAAAGATTAGGCGATCAAATCGAAAACGAAACAAAGACAAACTAAAAAACCGAAGTGCAGGCAAGCAATTAGAAAAGGTTTTGAAAAATGAGTGCTGACACGGCGACTCTAAGCACTTGTTTAGAAAAAATGTGGGTGATTACCCACGAAACATCACTACATGCGTCCGCCAACTAGGGGCAATCGCCCAGCGTTTGGAGTGGTGCTAATCATGTATAGGAAACAACAATTAAAAGGCACAGGAAAACACTATGACAGACACAACATACGATATTATCGCTAAAAGCTTGGATAGAATTAGTATGGAATTACACCAAGCAGACGAAAACAATGATTTTTTAAGAATAGGACTCTTATCAGGACAATTAAAAGCTATCAAAGAAAATTTACACCGCTTACTTTGGATTGAACTTCCTGAATTGAATGAAAGCCATAAAATCGAGGCAGTCTCTAAAAGCACTACGGGAATGTTTTTCCACCCTGGTATTTTTGAAATGGATGCTATGCGACAAGCATTCTTTAAACGCCAAGCCAAGCACTTTTTTGACAACGAAGCAGAGCAACAGGCATATATAGAACATGCTGAAAAGGAATATTTAGAGGCTACTATAACCTTGAAGGATATCATTTTTAAGTCTAAAAATGGGGCTCATCAAGTGAATAAGGATTGTCTAGTAGAGAAGTTTGAAGAGGCAATGCAATGACACTAGACATAAAAAACATGACACAAACAGAATTTGATAACTTCATGGCCGATTTAAAGGTAAACAATCCGAATTTATTCCAGTTTATTGTTGATTTTATCAATAAAAAAGTAACCGTTCAAGAAGTTGAAGCTTTCCAAAAGATGGAGCCTGAAGTGCAACAGTTATATATTAAGAATTACAAAGCGAGGACATAAGATGAATGAGTTAAATTTAACCAACACACAGGCGCTTATCTTTTCCGGGTTACTCATTGGCTTGCTGATTTATTTAAACCATCGAGATCGTAAAAAAAGCGCCCAGATTGAGCGAGAAAATAGACAGATGAAAGAAACACCTAGCGAGGATTTAAGTCCTTGCTACGGGCGATATATTCAGCTTGCAGGGGTTAAACCGTGGAGGTGATGATATGTTTGAAAAGATGATTGAGGATCTAAAGTCGAATATTCTGGAATCAGTGGAACGGTATCTAAAGAACCATGAAAAAATTCCTCCAAAGAAGTTGAATTTGATTAGTAAAACGGAACTTAAGGAAGAGTTAAATATAGGGGACAAAACCCTGAGTAGTTGGGAACATGCAGGCTTACGGCAATATATTCCACCAATCGAGGATACTAGAAAGGCTTATTATAAAATTTCCGAAGTTCTCAAGTTCTTGGGGGTGGAAGAATGCGAGTGATCGAGTTGATTTTATCAGCTGACAAATTAGCATTATTTGCCTTTCTCAAGTCTACACCAACTCAAGTTTGGAAGAATGGAAACTACTATAAGTTTGTGTACTACGAGCCAATAGGTGAGGGACTGACGGATTTTCGTTACAAAGGCTTATATGTAGCTATCCGAGACGAAAAGAGTGATAGGGAGGGCTGGGAACTAGCTAGACCATTAGAAATTACCTTGGCCAGTCCTGACTTACTAATGATCTTGAAAGATTTAGAAGTAAACAAGTTGACTGAGCAACGGCAGGGGCTTGGCGTGGAGCTGAAAGGGTGGATTTTTGACTTAATATGTAATGGTATCCATACCAGGTATGAGACGGCTACACTAGTCCGATTATTATTTGTCAATGGCTACAGTTTTAGTCAGTTAGTGGACTTGTTTTCTACTATCGTCAGACGGAAAGAGTTGGCCAGTTATTTCCTTGAAGTAGCGACAAAATTCTATAAGGAGGTGGCTTTTGAATAACAATGACATTGTAAATAAAATCATTGAGGAAGAGCAAACGCCGCCTACCGTGGTGAACTTGACCCAAGCAAGAGAGACCAACGAGGATAATAATAGTCTGAATCTAACACCGAAAACCAAAGGGAAAGGCTTTGCGGTTACCTTGGACAATCTTAAGAAGATTTTAAGTGGAGATAGCAAACTGAAGGGGGCGATACAGTACAATACATTCACTTATGAAATTGACGTGACAAAAGCAACAAAATTGAACGGTAGAACCTTAAGCGGAACCATTGACGACCTAATTATTAGAGAGATTAGGGCTTATATTGCTACAAAGTACAAGATAGATTATAAAAAAGGGGATATCGCTGATATTTTGGAGGTGGTGGCTGGTGAGCATAGCTACAACCCTTTAAAAGACTATCTGGAATCATGCGAAAGCGAATATAGAGACTTAGTGAATCAGCGTGACCCCTTTGCTATTTTAAGGAATTATCTCAATATCAAAGATGATGAATATAACCGTATTATCATGGATTTGTTTTTCCGTGGGGCGGTTGCTAAGGTATTTGACCCCTCTATTAAGTTTGACTTTGTGCTGGACTTGACTGGAAGGCAGGGAGTAGGGAAAACCCAATTTTTTGAGGGGCTATTCACTCACAAGTATTTTACAACCGTTGAAACTTTCACAGACAAAGACGATAAGGCTAGAATGGTTAGAAATTGGTGTGTATTTGATGATGAAATGGTGGCCAGTAAAAAGGCTAGTTTTTCAGAGTTGAAGAAGTTCATCACCGAAACCAAACTAGAGTATAGACCTCCTTATGCTTCCAGTGATAGACGACTACCCAAGAATTTTATCATCGTGAGGGCAACTAATGATCATGATTATTTGAACGACTTAACAGGGGAAAGGCGCTTTCTTGTTGCTGAAGTACATAAGGATACCACTTATAAGGGCAGGAAGTGGACGAAAAAAGACCGCAGAGCCTTTTGGGGCGCTATGGTAGTAGCTTGGAAGTCTAACCAGTATTTGACGCTGACAGACGAACAGGAGAAGCTGGTAAATGAGGTAAGAAGTAGGTACAAATTTGCTGATGAAACTCTTGAGGATTTGGAGCGTTATTTGGCTTTACCTTTTCCAAAAAACATGTACCATTACCCAGTTACAGATAGAACCAGGTATTACTATATTTATGACATGATGAACGAGGGCTATTTTAGAAATAGTAAAGGCGGAACTGTTGAACTTGATACAGATAAATATGGCGAATTGGTAGAACGTGACAAGATGACTATAAACCTATTTTTCCAAGAAGTCTATCTAACTGACAAAGCACCACCAAAGGATAAAGCAAAGGTTAAAAAGTATATGCAAAATAAAGAGGGATGGGAACACAAACGATCTTTGAAATTTGGAAAAAGCGTTAAACCTGGTTACTCAAAACATAAAAGGTAGTTAGGGTAGTCACTAACTCAAAAAATAACTACCTTTTAGAGGGGAGCTAGAGCCTTTAAACAAAAAGGATTTAGAAAAAGTGTAGTTTTTAAGTTTTTACTGACTACCCTATTAAGCCCTTGATATTATTGACTTTTATATTAAAAAGTAGTTATTTTACATTATTTATAAAGTAAATAGAATAAATAGATTAAAAGCGTTTATTATTTATTTTTTTTCGGAGCGAGGTGACTACCTGACTACGCATTTTCTAAACCCTTGTGGCTGTAAGGCAGAAGTGGTAGTCACTAGATATTCAAAAATGACTACCTTTTTGAAACTGATTATTTTTCAGTGATTGAATTTGATTTTTGGAGGTTATTTTAGCTATAAAATTCATGTGTATTTAACATAATGAAAAAATGTAAATTAAAAAACGCAAAATAGGCCTTTCCCCTTGATACAAAAGGGATTGAGAAAACGGCTTGAATTTAACAGAATAGAAGATATGTTAAATATATGACACTAAAAAAGAGAGGAAAAACAGATGAATCCGAACAAAGATTACACGCCATTTTTACAGGATAACTTTATTATTTTTGTCAAAAATGGTATAATAGAAATGAAAAAAATACCAGACTTTGGAAGTGTAGTATTTACCAGTCAAGATGGTAATATTGTCCAGATTGAAACAACAATTAAAGAAAGATAGCTGACTAGAAAACTAGAGGCGTAACATTAAAGCTAAGTGGCTTTTTGTTACGTCTCTTTTTGCTTTTGGAAAGAGGAGAACAATGAGGAATAAAGATCCAGTAGACAATCGTAGGTAACAAGTACAATAAAAAAGAATAAAAGAAATGAGGAATAAAAACATGGAAACATTACAAACTATTGAAACTAAAATTGACAAACTGATTGAACAAAATAAGAAGGATATTGAGACAACTGAAGCGGAATTAGTTAAAGTCAATCAAGCTATTTCAGATGTTCAAGCCAAGCTGGTACAGGCTCAAAAAGAAATCAATTCAGAAAAATACGTTGAGGCAAAAAGCGAACTATGGGCAGCAGAACGTACAAAGGAATTTCATGAGGGACGTTTGAAAGAATTGACTAAAGCCCCAATGATTTCTTACGATGAATACCATGCTATGGTTGCAGACATATATAGATTGGCTGATGAAGAGCAAAATAATTTCTTTACACCAGCAGAAGCAAAATTGATGGAAGTTGTAGAACTTGGAGACGATGCAATTAAGGCAATGGAACGTGTAAACGAAGTGCTGAAAAAACTTGAAAAGGAAATCTCTAAAAATAATGAGGATTATAAGAAAGGTAAAAACGGCGGTTGGATTATGAATCCATTATCAGTTTTATCTTATTCTCCAAGAAATACCCTGTACGGATATCAGTATAGCTTGAAAGAAATTGTCGGGAATTTTAAAAAGGGACAAGGTTAAAAAATACTCCTCCCTTCCAATTATCAGCCCCTACTAGCCAAATAGAAAGATGAGGTATATACAATGACCCTACCCAATGTTAAGATTGATTTAAACGAATATGGGAAGAATTTAGCAGAAAAGTCTTCTGAGATTTATGAAGAGAAAACTAAACAAATTGAGGATGCTTGGGAACGTCAGAGACAAGGCTATATAGCAAGAGACGCTAAGTGGCAAGCGGTACTAGATCGTTCCGATGAACTATTAAAAGAACAGAAGGAAAGAAAGAGAGAGCAAGAGATTGAACGCTTGACGGAAGAGAAACGCAAAGAGGTTGATAAGGAAGTTAGTCAGCGCCTATCAATGCCAGATGAACATCAGCAAAAACTCAACAAAGCTATGAGTGAAATGCTGAAAGATTTATTTTAAAGAATCCATAAAAAATAATTTTAAAAATTTTTTTAATAAAGTGAAACGGGAAAAATATTTTTTGTGAAAGAGGTTGGAGCAATCAGGGAGAAGATGGGGGGATATCCCCCTCCCCCTCGGAGCTCGCGAGCTTCACGCCGTCACTGTACATTTTTTCTCGCGCCAAATCACAGAATTAAGAAATAATGAAATAAAATGTTAGGGCTTAGAAATATAAAAAATGATATAATCGAGATGTGGTAATTTTATATGAAAAAAGATGAAATTAAAAAACATTTAGACACAGATCTTGAATTTAATTATAATGGCCGAGGTGCTTGTTTCTTATCCAGCATTTGTGTAGTTGGTTATGACTATGAAGGTAAGCAGTTTGATACAATTGATGAAGCTATGGAAGCTAAAGTTTTTGATGGTAAAAGTTTAGTGGATATATGGGATGAAGTTTTTCCACAAGTATCGTAAAATAAAAATATGGTCACATTATTTCAAGAGATGATAGAAAGAGCCTGAATGATGTTAAATAATGACTTAATGGAGTGCGATAAACCAAGTTCATCCCATGAATTGGATGAAGTTCTTATTTCAGAGTCTAATCTTGAAGGATATAGTGATTTTTACAAAAACAATGAAGAATCAAAAATTTGGTGGATTGATAAGATAGATTTTAGAGGAGAGCTGTTGTTCAGTTTTGATCAGCAAAAAATTTATAACTTATTTCTTGATTATCCTCACAATATGACGGAAGAAGAAGTTAGAATTTTTGATAGAGAGAATCCTTTCTGGAGAGATTTTTTTCAATGAGTTAGGTAGTATGAAATGGAAGTAGACAACGTAGAGACAGCTAAAAGAGCATATCATTTTTTGAAGAGTTACAAGTCGCTGAAGAAGTTAGCCAATCTTAGAGATACTCCAGGAGCATTTGAAACCAAAGCTATAGAAATAGTCGAAATGATAGACTCTCATAGTAGTAGCCTAGACGGAAAGAAACGTGATATATTTTATAATTTATTTATTGTTTCCCAAAAACAAAAGCAGACTTTGAAAGAACTTTATAGCTCACTGGATATTGATAAAACAGAGTATGATCGTCTCAAAAGTGAAATCCTACTAGATTTTGCTCGTAATTATCGAGAAGGAGCATTATTGACATATTACGATTGAAAACTACTGGTGGAATAAAAAGTCCCTAGAAACAAATCTAAGGGCTTTTTGACTGCTCGGTTTTATCAGCAATTTCAACTTTTAAAATTTCATTTTCAAATAACCTCGTCCATCGTAAACCTGTCTTAACAGATAAAGCATCATACTCTTCATCAAAAGTATCCTTATCTTCAAAAAGACAAATTCCCTCAAAGGTCTGGTTATCAACGTCTGTCATCGTTACAACTTTATTGTTAAACTTTCTAAGTTTCATTTTTATTTTCCTGATTTTGTAGTACTATAGCTTGTTATATTATTGGAATCCCTTTAACGTAAGCTTCCTTAGCTTTTGCTAGTGTCATCTTGTTTGGGCCTCCATCAATGTTGGTTTCCCCCGTATTTTGCCAATTACAATGATCACAAATGTCATAAACTGCGGTCAATGTTCCGCAAACTGGACAATGTACGTATTCTTCATCATTAATCATTACTAAATTTTCTTTACCAGTCTTATTCATAATTATTTACTCCTAATTATTGTTTTTAAAATAGTGAAACCAGAAATATTAATTGGCTAGAACTAAATATTTTTATATTAAATTCTCTTATCTTTCTAAACTTTTCTGAGATAGGCTTTCTTAGCTTCTGCAAGAGTTATAGTATCATTATACTTCAACATTGGAGCTATTGCTAATGATTGAGAGAGTTTTCTGGATATGCTATAATATTACCAGGTATTAAAAAAGCACGTTTGACCGTGCTAGTTTCTCGCCTGCTGAACTCGTCAATATTACGCCCTTTTCAGGGCTTTTTTTGTGGACTTTTCTAGGAACTTTCAAGAAAAACTAAGGCGAATTAATGCCAAAGTGTTTTTTAAAAAAGTCAGTATTTCCAATGGTTGAGCCTTAAAAATTTGACTTATAGAGTGTTAAATGATAGTATAGTCAAAGATAGTCAAGGTTTAAAGAGAGGTGGGTTTGTTATGAGACTTAAAAATACATCAGATCATATTGAGGCCTACATCAAGGCAATTTTAGATCAATCTGGTATTGTGGAGTTGCAACGGAGTCAGTTGGCAGATACTTTCCAGGTTGTTCCTAGTCAGATTAACTATGTGATTAAGACTCGTTTTACAGAAAGCAGGGGATACTTGGTTGAAAGTAAGCGTGGTGGTGGTGGCTACATTCGTATAGGACGGATTGAATTCTCAAACCACCATGAAATGCTCCGCGATTTACTGTATTCGGTGGGCGAAGAAGTCAGCCTAGTTATCTTTGAAGATGTTTTAAGACTCTTGTTTGAACAGGATTTAGTGACTCGTCAGGAGATGAATCTATTACTAGCGATGGCGACAGACCGGGTTTTAGGTGAGGATGCCAATCTTATCCGTGCCAATATGCTCCGACAGTTATTACAAGAGGTAGATAGAAAAGGAAAATAGAACTAAATGAAATATTCAAAAGCATTGAAAGAATGTATAGACAGTGCCTTTCTGGTCGCAAGTCATTTTGGGGCAGAATACCTAGAGTCTTGGCACCTATTGATTGCTATGGCCAATCATAGTTACAGTGTAGCTGGGGCGACTTTAAATGAATTTCCCTATGAGATTGATCGTCTGGAGGAAGTTGCTGTAGAGCTGACTGAAACAAAGTATAGCGATAAGGAAAATTATCAGGAGTTGCCTTTTTCACACCGTTTGAAGGTATTGTTGTTGGAAGCAGAGCATGTAGCTTCTGTGGTGCATGCCAAGGTTTTAGGAACAGAGCACGTGCTTTATGCTATCTTACATGATGGCAATGCCCTAGCTACTCGCATTCTAGAAAAAGCGGGATTTTCTTACGAAGATCAGAAGGATCAGGTCAAGATTGCTGGACTTCGTCGTAGTCTTGAAGCGCGTGCTGGTTGGACTAGAGATGATTTGAAGGCCCTTCGTCAACGCCATCGTACGGTAGTGGACAAGCAAAATTCTATGGCTAATATGATGGGTATGCCTCAGACACCAAGTGGAGGTTTGGAAGATTATACGCATGATCTTACAGAGCAAGCTCGCTCAGGTAAATTGGAACCAGTCATCGGGCGTGACCAAGAAATCTCTCGTATGATTCAAATCTTGAGCCGTAAAACTAAAAACAATCCAGTTTTAGTTGGAGATGCAGGTGTGGGTAAAACAGCGTTGGCACTTGGCCTTGCGCAACGTATTGCCAACGGAGATGTACCAACTGAGATGGCTAAAATGCGAGTTTTAGAGCTTGATTTGATGAATGTGGTTGCGGGAACTCGTTTCCGTGGAGACTTTGAAGAACGTATGAACAATATCATCAAAGATATCGAGGAAGATGGCAAGGTCATCCTCTTTATCGATGAGCTTCATACCATTATGGGTTCAGGAAGTGGGATTGATTCGACCTTGGATGCGGCCAATATCCTAAAACCTGCCTTGGCGCGTGGAACTCTGAGAACTGTCGGTGCGACTACTCAGGAAGAGTATCAAAAGCACATCGAAAAAGACGCAGCCCTTTCTCGTCGCTTTGCAAAGGTGATGATTGAGGAGCCAAGTTTAGCAGATAGTATGGCTATTTTGCAGGGCTTGAAAGCAACCTATGAGAAACACCACCATGTCCAAATTACAGACGATGCAGTCGAAACAGCTGTCAAAATGGCACATCGTTATTTGACGAGTCGTCATTTGCCAGACTCAGCAATCGATCTTTTGGATGAAGCGGCAGCAACAGTGCAAAATAAATCGAAACACGCTAAACAAGAAGAGTCAGGTTTAACACCAGCTGATAAGGCCTTGATGGATGGTAAATGGAAGCAAGCTACTCAACTTATTGCAAAAGAGCAGGAAGTTCCGGTCTATAAAGACTTAGTGACAGAATCAGATATTTTGACCACCTTGAGTCGTTTGTCAGGTATTCCAGTTCAAAAATTGACCCAAACAGATGCCAAGAAGTATCTTAATCTTGAAGCGGAACTCCACAAGCGTGTGATCGGACAGGAACAGGCGGTTTCTAGCATTAGTCGTGCTATTCGTCGTAACCAATCGGGTATCCGCAATAACAAACGCCCGATTGGCTCCTTTATGTTCCTTGGACCGACAGGTGTTGGTAAAACTGAACTAGCCAAGGCTTTGGCAGAAGTTCTCTTTGATGATGAGTCTGCTCTTATCCGCTTTGACATGAGTGAATACATGGAGAAATTTGCAGCTAGTCGTCTTAATGGAGCTCCTCCGGGTTATGTAGGTTACGAAGAAGGTGGAGAATTGACCGAGAAGGTTCGTAACAAGCCATACTCAGTCTTGCTCTTTGACGAGGTAGAAAAGGCGCATCCAGACATCTTTAACGTCCTCTTGCAAGTCTTGGATGATGGTGTTCTGACAGACAGTAAAGGTCGCAAGGTTGATTTCTCAAATACGATCATCATCATGACTTCAAACCTTGGTGCGACAGCCCTTCGTGATGACAAGACAGTCGGCTTTGGAGCCAAGGATATTCGTTTTGACCAAGAAAATATGGAAAAACGGATGTTTGAGGAGCTGAAAAAGGCTTATCGTCCAGAGTTTATCAACCGTATTGATGAAAAAGTGGTCTTCCATAGCTTGTCAAGTCAAGATATGCAAGAAGTAGTTAAGATTATGGTCAAACCATTGATTGCAAGCCTAGCAGAAAAAGGAATTGACTTGAAACTCCAAGCATCTGCCCTTAAACTTCTAGCTCAGCAAGGCTATGATCCAGAGATGGGGGCTCGTCCACTGCGCAGAACTCTGCAAACAGAAGTAGAAGACAAACTAGCAGAGCTTCTCCTTAAAGGTGAATTGGAAGCTGGCAAGACTCTGAAAATTGGTGTTAAAGCTGGTCAATTAAAATTTGAGATTGTTTAAAAATGTGAGGTTGAAACAGATTGTTTCAGCCTCTTTTTTGAAAAGTTGTTGCCCAAATAGCTACTTGGATTGTGCATTTATTTTAAGGATTTCAAAACAGAATTCTCCTGATCCGGTTTTGCATATCAAGTAAAAAATTCTTATCATGCAGCAATGTTTTTATAAAAAATAATAAAAAAGCATTGACAAACAGAAGAAGATAGAGTATGATATAAAATATAAAAATTTATAAAAAGGTTGAACAGATATGAAAAAGAGTATAGCGGTGGTTTTTGGCACCTTTGCTCCCTTACATCAAGGGCATATTGATTTAATCCAAAGAGCAAAACGTCAATGTGATGCTGTATGGGTGGTAGTTTCAGGTTATAAGGGAGATCGTGGTGAACAGGTGGGGCTTACACTACAAAAGAGATTTCGCTATATTCGTGAAGCTTTTCGAGATGATGAGTTGACCTCTGTTTGTAAACTTGACGAAACCAATATTCCACGCTATCCAATGGGCTGGCAGGAGTGGTTGGATCAGATGTTGCAGGCCATTTCCTACGACCAGACTGGTCAGGAGCTCATCTTTTTTGTAGGAGAATCCGAATACCAACAAGAATTGTCAGAACGTGGTTTCGAGACTGTCCTACAGGAAAGAAAATTTGGAATTTCGGCTACTATGATTCGAGAAAATCCAAGCAAATATTGGAAATACATTGCTCAACCTTTCCGCTGTCAGTTTACGAAAAAAGTGTTGATTATGGGAAGTGCTAGTAATGGGAAAACAACTCTAGCCAAGGATTTAGCTCGCTTTTATGATGCGCCAGTCAGTCTGGAGTATGCTCGTGAATATCAGATAAAAAATAATGTCCGAGATGATGAGCTTACCCCAAAAGATTATTATTACCTTCTTTTGGGCCAATATGACCAAACTTCCAAGTTAATCGATAGCAATGCCAATCGAGGCCTGGTCATTGCAGATACAAACTCTTTGGTAACTAAGGGCTACTACGATTACTACATGGAAAGCGAAGAGCAGGAGGACTTATCCGGAGAGACCTTTGATAATCTCTTTGTTTCCATCTTAGCCAAGGAAAAGTGGGATTTAATCCTCTTTGTGCAACCTGTTGGCTCTTATGTCAATGATGGTTTTCGCGACATGACCATGGCAGAAGACCATATCCGTCACAGTTTTTCTCAGCATTTGGATATGATGAGGGAGCAATATCTAGCTACTATCCCTCATGTTTATCTAGCTGATGACTATCTAGGAAATTATGAAGCAGCAAAAGTAGCTATCGATGCCATTTACCAAGCAGATTAGGAGAAGAAAATGAAAAAAATAACTGAAAAAATTACTCGATTTATCGCAAACTTTAAAAATGTTCACGCAGAAGCTCGTAAAATTGGTTTTGCAGGAGTTATGCGTTTGCTTTGGAAAGACCTCTTTGTAGGACGTAGTCTTTTCCAGTGGCTCTATTTGATTGTTTTATCGAGTGTTCCTCTTATTCTGGAGTTTACACAAAATACAGAAAGTCATGACTGGATTGGTCTCTTGGCTTCTTGGACAGGGATTGTCTGCGTTATCTTAGTAGCTGAAGGTCGAGCTAGTAACTACCTTTTTGGTGCTATTAACTCTGCAATCTATTTGGTCCTAGCTATGAATGCTACTTTCTACGGTGAAGTTTTGACAACAGTTTATTTCTTTGTCATGCAGCCTATTGGTCTCTATACTTGGTTGTCTAATCGGATCAATGAACAAGGAAGACCAGAGGAGTCTCACTTTGAAGCTAAGAAACTTAGCCTGATTGATTGGCTCAAGTACTTGGCTTTGACAGTTCTCATCTGGATTGGCATGGGTTTGGCTTACCAAAGTATCCATAGCGCTCGCCCATTCCGTGATAGTGTAACTGATGCGACCAATGGTGTTGGTCAGCTCTTGATGACACGTCTTTACCGTGAGCAATGGATTTTCTGGATTGCAACCAATCTCTTTAGTATCTACCTCTGGTGGGGTGAAAACATCCATATCCAAGGGATGTACTGGGTCTACACCATCAATAGTCTAGTCGGTTGGTACCAATGGACTAAGGCTGTCAAGGAGGGATAAGATGACTGAAACGATAATCCCGGCTGGAATGACAGAGAGAGAATATTTTGAGATTCATGCGACTGAGAAGGAATTTTTAGACTGGTACTGCAAACAGGATCTTCCTCAGTATGAAAAACCGAGCGTGACGGTGGATATGGTAGCTTATTGCTTTGTGGAAGGGAAAATCAAACTCTTGCTAATTCGTCGCAAGGCCCATCCTTATCAAAACTGTCTGGCTTTGGTCGGTGGTTTTATGGATAAGAGCGAAGATGCAAGGCATGCTTGTCAGCGTGAAGTGAGAGAGGAGGTTAATCTTGACCTTCCTTTGGAAAAAATCGAACAGTTGATGACAGTGTCTACCCCAGGTCGTGATCCGCGGGGGTGGACGGTTACTATCGCCCACTTGGTGTATCTACCTAGCCGCGCACTTGATCTCGTTCAAGCTGGAGATGATGCCAAGGATGTGGTTTTTGTCGATGTTGATTTTCAGACGGGCAAGTGCTTCCTAGAGGGACTAGAGCTGGGGGAGCAAGCCTTCGCCTTTGACCATTATGCCATTATCCAAGAGTCTATTAAACGAATCCAAGGGCGTCTTGACTGGAATCCGACCTTTCTCTATCTGCTGGAGGAGGAATTCACTGTCTATGAAGGGACTGAACTGGTTAATCTCATCAACCCAGGACGACCAATCGTCAGCAATAACTTTCTCGTAAAATACGGAGAATACGTAGAAGAAGTTGGACTTAAACGAGTTCCTAAAAAGAAACCAAGAAAAACCTATCGATTAAAATAAAAAGATTGGGGACCGAAATCGATAGCCTAAGTCTTAGTTTCTTAGTTTCAGTCCTGAGAAGTTTCAACAAATCCGATGGCTGGTTGAGCTTGAGAATAGAGAAAATAAAGTTTGTGTCAAAAGTCAATTCAGCCATCGTGTCAAAGACTTATTAGTCATAAAAAAGTGAGGTCGGGATTTTTCCCGACCTCTTTTTTGATGCTATTTGACTGCTTTACTAATTAAGGATGTTTATCTGTCTTTGAATTACTCATGATTCGAATGAATAAATCTTTGTATTTATATTTTAAATAGGTTTCGTGTAAATACAATAAAGCTACATAGACAATCATGAAAATGGCAGTTAGGTAGAACAAATCAAATGTTGTTTGAGCGTAATGAGTAGCTGCCCCATAAGAAACGAAAGCATCTAAAATCACCCAAGGAAGATACTTGTAATATTTGCTTAACATAAGCCTACACCTCCAATATCCTATTTCAATTTTATTATAGTTCTTTAAGAAAAAAATGCAAGCGATTACACGTATAAAATATAGTATTCTCATAGGAAAAATTTTCCTGTTTTTTTTTAATTCTTTACGAATAAAAGATATAGGAGGGATAAGGAAATAAATGTACTAAAAAATAATTCTAAAAAATTTTAGATAAATAGTTGACAGATTCAAAAACAAATATTACAATAATGTTACAAAAATATTTCTTAACATTTCAAAAATGTTACAAAAGGAGCATAAAATGAAAAATAAAACTTCTATCAAATTAATGGCTGCAACTGTACTCGCTTCAACATTACTATTGGGGGCTTGTGGTAATAAGAAAGAAAATACCACAAGTGATAGTTCTAGCAAGACAACACAAGCATCTTCTAGTTCTAAGGCAAGTTCTTCAAGTAAAGAGAACAAGACTCAGAAATCCTCAAGTTCAACTTCATCAGAAAAAGCTAAATCATCATCTTCTGATCAGTCAACGACTACTGCTAACCAATCGCAAGCAACACCAGCACCAGAAACAAGACAGGGGCAAGAAGTTTCTAACCAACAAGCGTCTTCGCAAACTCCGTCAAATCAGCAAGGCTCTCAAGCACAGACAAGCCAATCAGCTTATGATCCAACTACTGACCGCAAACTTCAAGATAAGCAAGCAGAACACAACAAACGTTACAAGGGTGTTCTAACCATGGTTGATGGAGATTTCTCTGCCGTAGCTGGCAACTGGAAGGGGGCTAATGGCGAGACTATCACGGTTTCATCAGGTGGTCAATTTACAGTAGAATCTGCTGATGGTAAGAAAGAAAACTACTCTATCCAAGGCTATGCCTATACTCTTGATGATGGTAAATATAATGCCAAAATTGGTGGTGGAAAAATCATCCAAATTACAACAGGTGCGGATGGCACTGTTTCAAGTGTTACTTTGATTAAGCCATAGACTTCAGTACAGAAATAATTTGTTTAAAAATAGTTCAGTTGATGAGTACCTACAGCATTTGAAGTTGATAAGACGTCATAAATGAACTTCAGAGATGAGACGAACTTAGGAGTATATGTAATCATATCTACCTGAACTGACCGTTTTTCACTTAGTTTCTTTCAGAGAAAGTGGTATAATGAAAAAATCAAAGGGAAACGAGTGATGAATCAATGCCAGATAAATTAATTTTACCTCAAAACACACGACTCATGGGAGTGTTCCTTGGCTTTATCGGTGGTTCTTTGGATGTGTTCTGTCATATCCAGTACCATAGTTTGGTGGCGACACAGACAGGGAACATTCTCCTACTGATATCAGATTGGCACGATTCACATGTCATCAATACTATGTTGAGATTCTGCTCGATTATATTCTTTTCCCTAGGCTTTCTTTTTGCCTTACACATGAAAGAATATCGCAAAACAGCCTATTGGCGAATTAAGATGCTACTTCCCTTATTTATCGGGACCCTTGTTCTGCCCTTCTTTTCTCGCTTTCCTTTATTAGAAGTTCCTTTTATTGCTTTTGGAACTGGAATGATGATGCTAACATTTACGGGTAGTTTGATTGAAGATCATCCCTATGTCATTTTTATGACCTCTGGAAATTACCGAAAAATGTTGACTGCTTTGTATCGTATCGTTAGAGGAGAAGGAGATGTTCAAGAATATCGTCGTCAAGCCTTGAACTATGGCATTGTTGTAGGCAGTTTCGTAGTGGGGGCCATTAGCTTGGCTGTATCTATGCATTTTCTCCATGAATGGTCTATCTGGATTGTCAGCTTCAATCTGTTTTTGATCATGTCCTGCTATATTGCTAGAGTGAAGCAACTCGATTTGCAAGATGAAAATATATAAAAAAACGGCAGATCTCTCAAATTGAGATTTGCCGTTTTTGGTATGATGGACATGTCGTATCCGTGGGCTCCCCAATACCGGTGAACTCTTGAGCAACTGAATTTGTCCATTAGGTGATGGATAAATTATTTCTCATTGGGAAATATGAAGCGCATAGTCACCAGCGTAGATGAGCGATTGCGAACTCGCCTACAAGTGATTATCTGGAAGTAACGGAAAAAGAAACCTAGTTAACTGTGGGTCCTACTTAAGTTAGGAATTACTAAATGGATAGCAGATAAGGTATCTGGCTGGGGTGAACACTATCAATTAGGGCTCAGAGGTCGGTACTTAAACGCGATATATCAAAACCAGTCCTCGAAAACGTGGACTGGTTTCGTATTATGTGACTTTCAGTCCGTCTCGCTCCGTTAGGTGCGAGACAAAAAAATCACCCGCTATGCGGGTGCGCATCGAAGGTTATACCAAAAAACTCCAAACGCGATACAATTAAGGTGTTCAAGCCAATTGTAAAGCGAAAGGAGAAAAATATGGCTCAAAAAGCACATAGTTTATCACACACAAAATGGATGTGTAAATATCACATTGTGTTCACCCCTAAGTATAGACGAAAAGTGATCTATAATCAATATCGAAGTAGTTTGGGAGAAATATTCCATAGATTATGTAGTTATAAAGGTGTTGAGATTATCGAGGGCCATTTAATGCCAGATCATGTTCATATGTTGGTAAGTATTCCACCTAGAATTAGTATTTCAAGTTTCATGGGATATTTAAAAGGTAAAAGCGCTCTAATGATGTTCGATAAACACGCAAATCTGAAATATAAGTTTGGGAATCGACATTTTTGGGCAGAGGGATATTATGTGAGTACAGTTGGCCTCAATGAAGCCACAATAAAGAAATACATTCAGGAACAAGAGCGAAAAGATATTGCTTTAGATAAGTTGAGTGTAAAAGAATATGAAGATCCCTTTAGGGATAGTGGCAAGTAGTACATATGCCTCTTTGAGAGGCTTGTGACGAGTCAAAGGCAATAAGGCTTGAACAAAGTGAAAGCCAGCGTCTTTAGGCGCTGGCTGGTAATTTGGGCTTATAGCCCTAGTACAGACCACCCGTTTGACGGGTGGTTATGATTTGGCTTATTGCCTTGAACAGCATGCGTTAAAAGTTAGTTGAACTGCCGTATGCCGAACGGCATGTACGGTAGTGTGAGTGGGGATAGTCTTAGCCGCTACTCGATTTTATTTCACCAACTTCTTCATCTCATCAATACGCGCGACGGTCGCGTCGTATTTAGCTTGGTAGTCGGCTTGTTTGTCGCGTTCTTTTTGGACGACTTCTGGTTTGGCATTGGCTACGAAGCGTTCGTTAGAGAGCTTTTTGCCGACCATATCCAGTTCTTTTTGCCATTTAGCCAGTTCCTTGTCGAGACGAGCGAGTTCTTCTTCGACATTGAGGAGGTCTGCCAGTGGCAAGTAGATTTCTGCTCCTGTGATGACGCTTGACATAGCGAGTTCAGGTGCAGGGGTGTTTGATGCGATTTCCAAGTGTTCTGGATTTGTGAAGCGTTTGATGTAGTTGACATTACTGTTAAAGAAGGCTTCCAAATCGCTATCACTAGTCTTAACAAGAATCGTGATTGGCTTGCTTGGTGCTACGTTTACTTCCGCACGCGCATTACGAACAGCACGGATTAAGTCTTTAAGGCTTTCCACACCTGTGTGAGCAGCGAGGTCTTCAAAGGCTGGGTTAACAGTTGGGTATTCCGCTGTAACGATAGAGCCTTCTGAGATTTGTCCAAAGATTTCCTCTGTCACAAATGGCATGATTGGGTGAAGGAGACGAAGGATTTTGTCCAAAGTATAAAGGAGAACAGAACGTGTGATGACTTTCTCTTCTTCGTTATCGCTATAAAGGACTTCCTTAGTCAACTCAACGTACCAGTCCGCAAACTCATCCCAGATGAAGTTGTAGAGGATGTGGCCAGCAACACCAAACTCAAACTTGTCAAAGTTAGCAGTTGCTTTTCCGATAGTTTCATTGAGGTTGTGGAGAATCCAGCGGTCAGTGACATTTCCAGCTTCCTTGTTGACCACTTTTTCGACATTGGCAGTTGCTTGCTCAAGAGTCAAGCCTTCATTGTTCATAAGGATGTAGCGAGAGATGTTCCAGATTTTGTTAATGAAGTTCCAAGATGCATCCATTTTTTCGTAAGAGAAGCGCACGTCTTGCCCTGGTGCAGATCCGTTTGAAAGGAACCAACGAAGGGCATCGGCACCGTATTTCTCGATGACATCCATCGGATCAATCCCGTTACCGAGAGATTTAGACATCTTACGTCCTTGCTCATCACGGATAAGACCGTGGATCAGAACGTTTTGGAATGGTTGACGGCCAGTGAATTCCAATGACTGGAAGATCATACGAGACACCCAGAAGAAGATGATGTCGTAACCTGTTACCAAGGTTGAAGTTGGGAAGTAACGTTTGAAGTCTTCTGAGTCGACATCAGGCCAGCCCATAGTTGAGAATGGCCAAAGGGCAGAACTGAACCACGTATCCAAAACGTCTTCGTCCTGAGTCCATCCGTCACCTTCTGGAGCTTCTTCACCGACGTACATTTCACCCTCAGCATTGTACCAAGCAGGGATTTGGTGACCCCACCAGAGCTGACGAGAGATTACCCAGTCGTGGACATTTTCCATCCATTGGAGGAAGGTATCGTTGAAACGAGGTGGGTAGAATTCTACCTTATCATCTGTATCTTGGTTGGCAATGGCATTCTTAGCCAATTGGTCCATCTTAACGAACCATTGTGTAGACAAGCGTGGCTCAACCACAACACCTGTACGTTCTGAGTGACCAACACTGTGGACACGTTTTTCGATTTTAACGAGGGCACCGATTTCTTCTAACTTAGCCACGACTGCCTTACGAGCTTCGAAGCGATCCATACCTGCAAATTCGAAGGCCAAGTCATTCATGGTTCCGTCGTCGTTCATGACATTAACTTGTGGCAAGTTATGGCGTTGACCAACCAAGAAGTCATTTGGATCGTGGGCAGGTGTGATTTTCACGACACCAGTACCAAACTCAGGATCTGCGTGTTCATCTCCAACGATTGGAATCAATTTATTAGCGATAGGAAGGACGACGTTTTTACCAATCAAGTCCTTGTAGCGTGGGTCTTCTGGATTGACCGCAACGGCAACGTCCCCAAACATGGTCTCAGGACGAGTTGTCGCCACTTCAAGGGCGCGTGAACCATCTTCTAGCATGTAGTTCATGTGGTAGAAGGCACCCTCGACATCCTTATGGATCACCTCGATATCAGAAAGGGCTGTGCGAGCTGCTGGGTCCCAGTTGATGATAAACTCACCACGATAAATCCAGCCTTTCTTGTAAAGGTCCACAAAGACCTTGCGAACCGCTTTAGACAAGCCTTCGTCAAGCGTGAAACGCTCACGAGAGTAGTCTACAGAGAGGCCCATCTTGCCCCATTGTTCCTTGATAGTAGTGGCATATTCGTCTTTCCATTCCCAGACTTTCTCAAGGAATTTTTCACGACCGAGGTCATAACGACTAATGCCCTCACCACGCAAGCGCTCCTCAACCTTAGCTTGAGTGGCAATCCCAGCATGGTCCATACCAGGAAGCCAAAGCGTGTCGAAACCTTGCATGCGTTTTTGACGGATGATGATATCTTGCAAAGTTGTATCCCAAGCGTGACCGAGGTGGAGTTTCCCAGTTACGTTTGGTGGTGGAATGACGATTGAATAAGGCTTAGCCTTTTTATCGCCTGAAGGCTTGAAAACATCTTCGTCAAGCCATTTTTGGTAACGACCAGCCTCAACCTCGGCTGGATTGTATTTAGGTGAAAGTTCTTTAGACATGTGTGTGTCCTTTCTAGTTTATATCTTTAAATAAAATTAGTATGTAGAAGATAGGCTTTGATTCAACTCATCTTGTTTTTATCATTATCTTCTATAAGCAAAGAAACGGTGAAAAATTTTGCATTAACTTTCTCTCATTATCTTCATAATATGTTTATCAAAGTCTGATATGATTTGTTGAGTGCGGTTAAATTTTTCATACTCCTGGATGGCTTTTGAGTCTGCTTGTTTCTTGGAAATGCTTCCTTTTCCTTCTAAGATTTCATATTCATTAAAAGATAGAAAGCGATCAATACTATCTGCCAATCCTCGCATTGTAAAAGTGTTACGACGCTCAACCAAACTCTCGATATAATCAAAATAGGCTGTAACAGTTCGCTCTAGTTGTCGAATTTCTTGTTCTTGCAAATAATTTTTTGCCACCGTTACATCGGATTTGAGCACTCGTCCATCAGGTGCATTCTTCCAAGTAGTTAATCCCATTTTTTCTTTATTAGCATCGGCTTGCTGATAGATAATTTCTGCAGCAGTATTTCCAGTAATTGCATAATGAAATTTATTTTGCACCATAGCATAGAAGTTTTTAGTAATATCTGAGTTTCGATCATAATCTATAGCACATTCAGCAAAGATATCCGTAATTTGTTGATAGATTCGGCGCTCGCTAGAACGAATAGAGCGAATCCGTTCTAAAAGTTCACGGAAATAATCTTGTCCGAAAACTGTTTGTCCTTGTTTCAAGCGTTCATCATCTAAAACAAAACCTTTGATGATAAATTCTTTCAAGGTGTTGGTTGCCCAAATTCTAAATTGAGTAGCCTTGCTGGAATTTACACGATAGCCGACTGAAATGATAGCATCCAGATTGTAATATTCAAGTTCACGACGAACAGTTCTATTCCCCTCTTGTTGAACCTGTGCAAATTTTGCACAAGTTGACACCTTATCCAACTCACCACTATCATAAATGTTTCTCAAGTGCTTTGTAATGACACTTCGTTCAACTCCAAAGAGCTCTGCAAGACCTTTTTGAGTCAACCAAAGATTTTCATCTTGTAAAAGAATATCTAGCTGAACGTCACCATTTGGCGTAGTATATAGGATGAAATTAGAAATTTCATTCAAGACAATTTCACCTCCCCCCTTCCATAAACAATTACTTCTCGTTCTTAAACTTTATACCGTTTTCTTTCAGCTTTTTAACGGTTACGGGACCAATTCCCTTCAAAGCGAGAACTTCTTTTTCAGTCCATTTTTCGAAATCTGAAGACCTACGAATCCCATTTTCAACAAAGATGTGAACAAGATCCATCCGAATTCCCTTCATTTTTTCCTCGCTCATAAAGGAATGCCAGTCAGTGACCTCGGATAAATTTTTTATCATACTAGAATGATTCGAAAATACTGGTTTACGACGGAACTTCTTGGCTTCGTTTGTTAAAAATTTCGTTAAAATAATATTTTCTAGTAAATAATCAAACAGAGGATACAAACTAGCTTGTAACGATTCAACTGAATTTGGACAATAACATTCTTGGTTTTCGATCTCTATAACCTTGAATTGCCAATCTTCCTCTATAAAGAATTCAACAGCTTCATCATTGATTTCCACTAATTTTGCAAATAGCTGACTAGCTTCCTCAATTTTTCCTTGAGAAAAAGCAGAGATGATGGCATGAATAAGAATGGTATCATCCCGTTTCCCTTTATTTAATTCTTCGCGGTAGAAACGCTCAACCTTTAGTTCCTGACCAGTAATATGATACAAGGAAAGCATACAAAAGACAAAATTAGGAGGAAAACGTTCTGGTCGCTTACTCAAATATAGGTCAATCAATTCTATAGCCTTAGAATTTAAGTTCTCCGTCATATAATATTCAATCAGAAACATGAGAGCAGACAGGATAGGACGTGCTTCAAAATAATTCCAACTATTGTATCCGTTCATTTTCCATTTTTCTAAAACTAGAACTTCAAAATCCAATACTTTTTTAAAAGTTGACAAATCAAAATCTTCAACTTCTGATAAGAATAAATGAAAATCAGCAGCAAAATAATCTGGATTGATTTTTAAAACTTGCTTTAACAGTTTATTTCGCTTCTGTGTATTTGGAGTATGCATAGCTTCTCTAAATAAAGCGTGATCCTGACTCCAATCAAAAGTCCTATTTTTCAGTTGGTAATTGATTAGCTGAACATCTGGATACTCTCCGTGTTCATCAGCATATTGCATCACTGCTGTATGTAGTTCATCGAAATTTTGAATGGTCCGACGTTCTACAAAAGTTGGATTTTTGGCCATGATTTCTGTCCAAGCAGCCTCTTCTTCAGAAATAACTTTGATATCCAACTTTTGCTGGCGTTTTAATTCTTTTTTTCTATTTTTCTTTTTAGTCATCTATTTCTCCTCTAATTCATTCTTCAATAGGTCCTATCTCGACTGCCAGATACAAGCATTAATGGGAAAAACCACTTTCTCAGCGATTCGTTGATTTTGAAGGTTGTGCCCTAAGCGTAAGCAAGGTGGAGTTTTTCCAGTTACATTGGGTGGTGGGAATCACGAACGAAAAAGATTGAGACTTTTGAACTTCTTGAGTCTTGAGAACGTCTTCTTAAAGTTGTTTTGTTAACGACCAGCCTCAACATAGGATGGAGTGTATTTAGGTGGAAGTTGTTTCACTTTAGTTCTCCATTTTTTGCTTTTACATATAATTGTATAGTATTATTAAACTTGTTTAATCCCATTTTTTTACCTATATTTAATAAAAATTTGGCTACTCTTCCTTCTTCTTTCTTATGATTCAATAGATAATAATAGCCAAAGAGTATACTAAATAATATTATCACTGATACTACAAGAAATAACATTGAATATACTCTTGTTGCCCCGTTGCTTAAATAATCTTCAAAAGAACATGGACTTTTCTTTTCGAAGAATGACGATATTATAAGTGAAAAGTAAAATAAAAATGTGAAAATATAAATAACAAATTTATTAATTGACCACTTATATTTTAACTCTTTTGGAACATTTTCTATTTTTTTCCCACCTCTTAGATACATGAGAAAGTCCTCTGAATTAATAAAATTCCACAATGTTATGAAACCAGTGACTAGAGCCCACCATTTTATATCAAATGCTCCCAGTAATAATAAGATTGGAAGAAAAACTATCATAAGAACTAGAAGAGTTCGTACTTTTATCCCAATCATTATTGCTAAGAGTGAAAAAATTAATGAGTAAGCCAACAAAAGAGAGCAAATCTCCTTAAACTGATCATCTAAACTTATATTAAAAGATGAAAGTAATATTTGTATCCAAGCGAGTATTACAATCCATAAGAATCTAAAGACAATACTCCTTATAGCTAATGCAAGTTTATTTTTTTCATTTTTTCTATCTAACTGATAATAATTTGATAAAGTAAAGTATGAAATAGATAATATTACCATAGATAACAGTAATAGGTATTTTATAATAAAAAAATTAGCATCTTGAAGCCGAGAGGAAATAAATATTATTACAGCAAATGATAGTAAATGCCATCCAAAAATATTATTAAATAAGTCTGTAACAATTTTTTTCATTTCACCACCTCCCACTCACTCCTCAGCAAGCCGTATCTCAAATCATCGCAGCGATTGCCTTGGGCATCTTTGCGGTCTCGGATACGAGCTTCAAGAGTAAACCCAAGTTTATCAGCAACTCGTTGACTTTGGGTATTGTAACCAAAACAAGTCAGCTCAATCTTGTGTAGGTTCAATTCTTTAAAAGCTAAATCAATCAAGGCACGCGCCGCTTCAGGAACATAACCGCGGCCCCAATAATCTGGGTGCAAGGTATAGCCAATCTCTAGCACATCATCTTCGTGGCGATGGGGGAAATCGACAGAACCAATGATTGTATCGGTCCCTTTAATCACAATTCCATAGCCTGCTGGGAGATTATCCTTTTGATTACGCTCGGGAAGGATATGTTCTAGGTAATAAATTTCATCTTCCAAAGTCTTGATAGGTGGAAAACCTGCTGGGTAAGAAACTTCTGGACGATTAGCATAGTCAAAGATATCCTCTACATCCGCAACTGTACGGACTCGTAAGACCAGTCGCTCAGTTTCGATTCGTTCAGGCAGTTCAGCTCTTGTCATTCTTCTTCCTCGCTTTCTTGATGAAGCTCCCCATAGGATCGACTCGGTCATCTAGATAACGATAAACGCGCTGATGGCCATCCCCCATAAAGTAAGTAGGTGCAAAGTGGTCATTTTTAAAATGGCCCTTGTCATCTAAGAGCTCTTGGTCAGCCAGTCGCTCGAGAATTTTGGCAAAGATATGACAGATGCCATCTTCCTCGATAATCCGATCAACCTGGCAATCCAAAACGACTGGACAGGCCTCCAAAATCGGAGCCTGAGTTCGTTCAGAAATCTCGTAGTCAAGCCCTAGGTGTTTCAATTTCTCCCGATGGCTGATAAAGCCAGCCTGCTCCATCTGGATCATGAGTTTTTCGTCAGGGATGTTGACAGTGAACTGTTGGTAATGCTTAATCTGGTCAGCTGCATTTTCCTCAGCACCAACACCTATGACCAACCAATCTCCCAGACTATAAGAGGAACTGCAGGTCGTGATATTGTGCCCAAAGTTCTGGTCCTGATAGCCCAAAATGAAGATAGGAAAACCATAGTAGAGCTTACTGGTGTTAAAAGATTGTTTCATGGCAACCTCCTTTGGCTAGGGGTGTAAAAGAAAAATCGCCCCTGTCATTAATCTGACAGGGACGAATATGTTTATCCGCGGTACCACCCAATTTCGGGCAGAGCCCGCATCTCTCGTCTTTTAAACAAAAAGACATTTATATTTCATTTTTTAATTTCATCCATTAGCAACCAGTTTTGACACATTTGTGGACTTCTCAGCACCGCCACTTTCTGTAAAATGTGGGACTCAAAACACCTCTAATGGCTATATTTTAACAAGTTTTTGACGGAAAAGCAAGGAACAAGAAAGATTACTTGAACTTAATGCCGTTTTCTTTTAATTTCTTGATAGTTGCTGGACCGATTCCTTTCAAGGCAAGGAGTTCTTTTTCTGTCCAGTTTTTGAAGTCAGCTGCAGATTTAATCCCTTCATCGTAGAAAGTTTTAGCACGATCTACTGAAAGTCCACCTAGGTTAGCTGCGAATTCCTCTACAGAGCTTGTAACTTTTTGAGCTTGCTCTTTGGTTGCTTCTACAGTTTTTTCAACCTTTTTAGAGACAGCTTTACCTGCATCACTTGCTGCTTTTTCAGCGTGTTTTACAACTTTTTTTGTTTCTTCGACAACCTTGTTTACAGTGTTTGAAAATGCACCTGAGCGACGGAGGCTGTTTCTCAATTGTTTTTTACGTTGGAGTGCCTTTGACATGATAAAATCCTTTCAATAAAAAATCCCTGTGGCTGAACAAGGATCGAATCTCTATGGTCTTATTGTATCAACTTTCTTTAGGAATTGCAAGGCTTGATATACTGGAAATATAGGAGATATATGGGAAATTTCGCCGTAGAATGATAGGCGATAATAGAAGAAAAGTGAAAAATATGGTATAATGAAACGATAGATTTTTGAATAGGAATACAATCATGTTTGGATTTTTAAAAAAAGATAAAGCAACCGAAACCCCGACAATGGTGCCAGACCACATCGGTGTGATCATGGATGGGAATGGCCGTTGGGCTAAAAAACGGATGCAGCCACGAGTCTTTGGCCATAAGGCTGGGATGGATGCTTTGAGAAAGGTAGCTATTGCTGCTAGTGATATGGGCGTCAAAGCCTTGACAGTCTATGCCTTCTCAACTGAAAATTGGACACGTCCAGACCAGGAAGTCAAGTTTATCATGAACTTACCTGTTGAATTTTATGATAAGTTTGTTCCCGAATTGCATCAGAAGAACATGAAGATTCAAATGATTGGGGAGACTGATCGTTTGCCGAAGCAGACTTTTGATGCTCTTAAAAAGGCAGAAGAGCTGACTAAGTTAAATACAGGATTGATTCTCAATTTTGCCCTTAATTATGGTGGACGAGCTGAGATTACACAAGCGGTCAAGTTGATTGCACAGGATGTTTTAGATGCTAAGATCAATCCTGGTGATATCACAGAGGAATTGATTGGGGAATATCTCTTTACGGGACATTTGCCAAAAGTCTTGCGTGATCCTGACTTGATTATTCGAACCAGCGGTGAACTTCGTTTGAGTAATTTCTTGCCTTGGCAGGCTGCTTATAGCGAGCTCTATTTCACGGATGTCTTGTGGCCTGACTTTGATGGGGAAGCCTTGAAAGATGCTATCATCGAGTACAATCATCGCAATCGTCGTTTTGGAGGAGTTTAGGAGATATTATGATACAGGATTTACAAAAGAGAACCCTTTTTGCTATCTTGGCCTTGGCTATCTTTATCCCAATCTTGGCGATTGGTGGCTTATGGCTTCAGATTGCCATGGGGATTGTGGCTATGTTGGGAGTACATGAGTTACTGCGCATGAAGGGTTTAAATACCATGACGCCTGAAGGACTCTTGACTTTACTAGCGACCTTTGCTCTGACCGTACCTTTGGAAAACTACTGGAAGTTTTTACCTGTAGATGGGAATGTTGTAGCTTATAGTGTCGTGATACTGATTTTACTAGGGGCAACAGTCTTCAGCAAGAACTATACCATTGAGGATGCTGTTTTTCCGATTGCCATGAGTTTTTATGTTGGCTCTGGCTTTAATGCTTTGGTCGATGCTCGTATCGCAGGTTTGGATAAGGCGCTTTTGGGGCTTTGTATGGTCTGGGCAACCGATAGTGGAGCCTATCTAGTAGGGATGAAGTTTGGTAAGAGAAAACTAGCTCCGAGAGTTTCCCCTAACAAGACCATAGAGGGTGCTATGGGAGGTATATTGGCTGCTATGCTAGTGACTTTGATTTTTATGCTAGTTGATAGTACTGTTGCTTTACCTTATGGGATTTACAAAATGATGGTTTTTGCTATTTTCTTTAGTATAGCTGGTCAGTTGGGAGATTTGATTGAAAGTGCTATGAAACGTCACTTTGGTGTCAAAGACTCAGGCAAGTTTATCCCAGGTCATGGTGGGGTATTGGATCGTTTTGATTGCATGCTGGCTGTCTTCCCTATTATGCACCTCTTTGGCTTATTTTAAGGAAAGGTAAATAGAAATTAAATGATAGGATTACTAACATTTATCCTGGTCTTTGGGATTATCGTAGTGGTTCACGAATTCGGCCATTTTTACTTTGCTAAGAAATCTGGGATTTTAGTTCGTGAATTTGCCATCGGTATGGGCCCCAAAATCTTTGCCCACATAGGAAAAGATGGAACTGCTTATACCATTCGTCTCCTGCCACTTGGTGGTTACGTTCGGATGGCAGGTTGGGGTGAAGATACGACAGAAATTAAGACTGGAACTCCTGCAAGCCTAACATTGGCAGCGGATGGTAAGGTCAAACGCATCAATCTCTCTGGTAAAAAGGTTGACCAGACAGCTCTGCCAATGCAGGTCACTCAGTTTGATTTTGAGGATAAACTCTTTATTAGAGGCTTGGTCTTAGAAGAGGAAAAGACTTTCTCAGTAGACCATGATGCGACCATTGTGGAAGCTGATGGAACGGAAGTTCGTATCGCTCCCTTAGACGTCCAATATCAGAATGCGACTGTCTGGGGCAAATTGATTACCAACTTTGCTGGTCCTATGAATAATTTTATCCTAGGAGTCGTCGTTTTCTGGATCTTGATTTTCATGCAAGGCGGTGTTCGTGATACGCAAACGAACAATTTCAGCATTATTCCAGATAGCGCTTTGGCTAAGGTTGGAGTTGAAAATACGGCCCAAATCACTAAGGTCGGCAGTTATGAGATTTCAAACTGGTCAGATCTGATCCAGGCTGTTGATGCAGAAACCAGGGACAAAACAGATCCCGTTTTGGATGTGACAGTCTCTGAAAATGGAACTGAAAAACAAGTGAGTGTGATACCTGAAGAAAGCCAAGGACGCTATATCTTGGGTGTTCAACCGAGACTCAAATCAGATATATGGTCTATGTTTATGGGTGGATTTACAACTGCGGCTGATTCAGCTTTGCGCATCCTCAATGCTTTGAAGAGTCTGATTTTTCACCCGGATTTGAATAAGCTGGGCGGTCCCGTTGCTATCTTTAAGGCAAGTAGCGATGCTGCCAAGAATGGACTGGAAAATGTCTTGTACTTCTTGGCTATGATTTCCATCAATATCGGGATTTTCAATCTGATTCCGATACCTGCGCTCGACGGTGGAAAAATCGTGCTTAATATCATCGAAGCCATTCGTCGCAAACCACTAAAACAAGAAATTGAAACCTATGTCACTCTGGTCGGAGTTGTCATTATGGTCGTTTTGATGATCGCCGTAACTTGGAATGACATCATGCGAACCTTCTTTTAAGAAATAGAGGAGTAATTATGAAACAAAGTAAAATGCTTATCCCAACGCTTCGCGAAATGCCAAGCGATGCTCAAGTTATCAGTCACGCACTTATGTTGCGTGCTGGTTATGTTCGTCAAGTATCTGCAGGTGTTTACTCTTACTTACCACTTGCTAACCGTGTTATCGAAAAAGCTAAGAAGATCATGCGTCAAGAGTTTGACAAGATTGGTGCGGTTGAGATGTTGACTCCAGCACTTCTCAGTGCTGACCTTTGGCGTGAGTCTGGCCGTTATGAAACCTACGGTGAGGACTTGTACAAATTGAAAAACCGTGAGAAGTCAGACTTTATCTTGGGGCCAACTCACGAAGAAACTTTTACAGCTATTGTCCGTGATTCTGTCAAGTCTTACAAACAATTACCTTTGAACTTGTATCAAATCCAGCCTAAGTATCGTGATGAAAAACGTCCACGTAATGGACTTCTTCGGACCCGTGAGTTCATCATGAAAGATGGTTATAGCTTCCACGCTAACTACGATAGCTTGGATGTAACCTATGATGAGTACAAGGCTGCTTACGAGCGTATCTTTACTCGTAGTGGCTTGGACTTCAAGGCAATCATCGGTGACGGTGGAGCTATGGGTGGTAAGGATAGCCAAGAATTTATGGCCATCACACCTGCTCGTACAGACCTTGACCGTTGGGTAGTGTTAGATAAATCTGTCGCGTCGTTTGATGAAATCCCTGATCAAGTGCAAGAAGAAATCAAGGCTGAATTGCTCAAATGGATGGTTTCTGGTGAAGACACCATTGCCTACTCAAGTGAGTCAAGCTATGCAGCCAACTTGGAAATGGCAACCAACGCCTACAAACCAAGCAACCGTGTTGTGACTGAAGATCAAGTAGCTCGTGTGGAAACACCAGGTGTCAAATCAATTGATGAAGTTGCTGCTTTCTTGAATGTCTCTGAAGAGCAAACAATCAAGACCTTGGTTTATATCGCAGACGAGGAGCCAATTGTTGCCCTACTCGTTGGCAATGACCAACTCAATGAAGTCAAATTGAAAAACTACCTTGGAGCAGACTTCTTGGAACCTGCAACCGAGGCGGAAGTGAAAGAATTGTTAGGAGCGGACTTTGGTTCACTTGGCCCAGTAAATCTTCCAGAAAATGTCAAGATTATCGCAGACCGCAAGGTACAAGATAGCCGCAATGCTGTAGTGGGGGCTAACGAAGATGGCTACCACTTGACTGGTGTAAACCCCGGTCGTGATTTTACTTCTGAGTATGTCGATATCCGTGAAGTTCGTGAGGGTGAAATCTCTCCAGACGGACAAGGAGTTCTTAACTTTGCGCGTGGTATCGAAATTGGTCACATATTCAAACTTGGGACTCGTTACTCAGCAAGCATGGGTGCAGATGTCTTGGATGAAAATGGTCGTGCTGTGCCAATCATCATGGGATGCTATGGTATCGGTGTGAGCCGTCTCCTTTCAGCAGTCATGGAGCAACACGCTCGCCTCTTTGTCAACAAAACTCCAAAAGGTGAATACCGTTACGCTTGGGGAATCAACTTCCCTAAAGAATTGGCGCCATTTGATGTGCACTTGATTCCAGTTAATGTCAAGGATGAAGAAAGTCTTGCATTGACAGATCGTATCGAAAAAGCTTTGGTAAATAAAGGCTACGAAGTCTTGACGGATGACCGTAACGAACGTGTCGGTGTTAAATTCAGTGACAGCGACTTGATTGGTCTTCCAATCCGTATCACTGTTGGGAAGAAAGCAGCTGATGGTATCGTAGAAGTCAAGATCAAGGCGACAGGGGATACAATCGAAATTCACGCAGATAGCTTGCTTGAAACCCTTGAAATCCTAACAAATAAATAAAATCTATAATCAGAAGAAAAACAAGACAAAAATGTAACTAGTTTTTGCCTTGTTTTTTCTGTATAATGAGAGAAAGTAAGACTCAATGAAAATCAAAGAGCAAACTAGGAAACTAGCCGAAGGTTGCTCAAAACACCGTTTTGAGGTTGTGGATAGAACTGACGAAGTCAGTAACACATATACGGCAAGGCGACGTTGACGCGGTTTGAATTTGATTTTCGAAGAGTATAAACATTAAAAGCGTAAAAAGAGGTAGTACTATGCTAAAATTTCCAAAGGATTTTGTCTGGGGGTCCTCAACTTCTGGACCACAGACAGAAGGACGAGTACCTGGTGATGGCAAGGGAGATAATCTCTGGGATTATTGGTACCAAGTAGAGCCAAACCGTTACTACAATGGCATTGGACCTGATAAGACATCGACCTTCTATGAAAACTGGGAAAAGGATATCGAACTTCTGTTAGAAACAGGGCATACAGCCTTTCGAACTTCTATCCAGTGGTCTCGTATTTTCCCACAGGGGCGTGGAGCAGTCAATCCTCAAGGGGTGGCTTTCTACCGTCAGGTTTTTGAAGCTATCAAAGCTAAGGGGATTCGCCTCTTAGTCAATCTCTATCACTTTGACCTGCCTTTCGCCCTTCAAGAAGATGGGGATGGTTGGGAAAATAAGGCAACTATCAAGACTTATGAAGACTATGCTCGTTTCTGTTTTGAGACCTATGGTGACCTTGTGGACCAATGGATTACCTTCAACGAACCTATCGTTCCTGTTGAGTTTGGCTATTTCTATGATGCCCATTATCCTCACAAGGTAGATGCTAAGGCAGCAGTTAAGGTTGCCTATCATACACAACTAGCCAGCACTCTTGCAGTTAAGGCTTGTCATGAAGTCTTGCCTGGCTCTAAGATTGGGATTGTCCTCAACTTGACACCAGCCTATCCACGTAGCCAGCATCCTGCAGATGTGAAAGCTGCTCGTATTGCCGATCTCTTCCAGGCACAATCTTTCCTAGATCCGTCTGTTTTAGGAGCCTATCCAGAAGAGTTAGTAGAGATTTTAGCAGACCATGACTTATTACCAGAGTACACAGCCGAAGAGTTGGAACTCATTCGTGAAAACACCGTTGACTTCCTAGGAGTCAATTACTATCAGCCTTTGCGTGTTATGGCGCCACGTTTTGCTAAGCATCCTGATAGTCCACTATTACCAGAACATTTCTATGAACCTTACGTTATGCCAGGTCGTAAGATTAATCCGCATCGCGGTTGGGAAATCTACGAGCAAGGGATTTATGACATTGCCCAAAACATCAAGGAAAACTACGGTAATATTGAGTGGATGCTGACAGAGAATGGGATGGGTGTTGAAGGTGAAGACAAATTCCGTGAAAATGGCATGATTCAGGATGACTACCGTATCGACTTTGTCAAAGGTCACCTTCGTGAACTCCATCGCGCTATTGAAGATGGGGCTAACTGTAAAGGCTACTTGATCTGGACCTTTATCGATTGTTGGTCATGGCTCAATAGCTATAAAAACCGTTATGGTTTGGTCGAGCTAGACTTAAAAACACAAGAGCGTCGCTTGAAAAAATCCGGCCACTGGTTCAAAGAACTAAGTGATAATAATGGATTTTAAGATTTTGTAGTCTAACGAATGATATGAAAAAACCATTGGACCTCAACTCTTTTCGAGTTTTTCCAATGGTTTTTCTTGTTCTTATAATAGTCCAATAAAGAGTAGTAGAGCTGATAAACCAATAAAGGCTAGCGTTGCTATACCACGTTGCCCAAAACTATAAATCTTTCTTTCGCCTCGAACTGGGAAGACAATAGCTAGTAATGCGCCACCGACAGCTCCACCTACGTGTCCAGTAAGGCTGATACCAGGTATTAAAACACTACCTACTAGGTTGATGACCAAGAGGGAGAGGTAAGATTGACCGAGCTGTTGCAGATAGGGATTGCGTGAGGCATAACGGAGAACGACAATAGAAGCGAACATACCGTAGAGGGCAGTTGAAGCACCTGCAGTAATGGCATTGGGACTAAAAACGAGGACAAAGAGATTTCCCATCATACCTGATAGAAGGTAGATAAAGAAAAACTGTTTGGAGCCAAAGATTTGTTCCATCTGACGTCCCAAGAAGTAAAGGGATAGCATATTGACTAAAAAGTGCTCCAAGCCAATGTGGACAAAGGTTGCCGAAAATAAGCGCCAGATTTGTTCAGGCATGGCCTTGATAGCAGGAGGATAAACAGCTCCAAACCGATACAAGGTAGCTGCACTTGTGTAATTGAAACCACTGGTTAGAAACATGAGTATAAAAACCAGGGTGGTCACGAGAAGAAAGAAGCTCGTGACAGGATAACGACGATCAAAAATTTCTTTCATAGATGAGTACCTCCTCAACGGGAATATCATGTGGATCAGGATGGAAATCCTGAATCTGACAAGGATAAAGTGTACTAATGGTATGGCCTGGGAAATGCTCCAAGTAGCGGTCGTAATAGCCTCCTCCGTAGCCAACCCGATAGCCAGAAGGATTGAAAGCCAAACCAGGAACATGAATCAAGTCAATCAGAGAGGGTTCAATGATTGAGAAGTTTCCTTTGGGTTCAAGAAGTCCAAAAGAATTTCTTTCGAGCTTCTCTGGTTCATAGAGCACCAGGTCCATTTTCCCATGTGGATAAGTTTTGGGAATGAGGATAGTCTTCCCATCTTTTTGAGCTTGTTCAATGAGCTCAGCTGTCTGAAATTCATGAGGGAAAGACAGGTAAGTGGCGATAGTTTTTGCTTCCTTATAAAAAGGATGTTGAAAGAACTGCTCTGTGAGCCAATCGTTCATGCTCTGCTTTTCTTCCTTAGATAGAGACTTGAGTTCTTGTAAGACCTGCTTGCGTAAGCTTTTTTTCATAGTTTACTCCGCAGCTTTCTTTGCTAAGAAGCTTGATACAGCTTCGACACCGATAGCTAGAGCTTCTTCTTTAGGACTCATCTTTGGATGGTGAAGGGCGTAGGGACTATCAATACCTAGCCAGAACATGACGCCAGGAACCTTTGAAAGAAGATACCCAAAGTCTTCACCTGTCATGGCAGGTTCAATATCGATTAGTTCAATGCCCTCTTTTTCATCAAAGAAGGTCATCAATTCACGGGCTAGTTCAGGGTTGTTTTCGACAGGTAAATAACCTCTCTGCTTGAGTTCAACTTCCACTTCCATATCAAAGGCAGCTACCACACCTTCTGCGATAGCTTTGACACGTTTTTGAACCAAGAGACTCATATTGTGTGTAAGAGCTCGAATGGTTCCATGTAAGAAGGCTGTATCAGCGATGACATTATTGGTTGTACCAGCTTGAAAAACACCGAAAGTGACAACAGCTCCCTCGATAGGATCGACATTACGGCTGACAACCGACTGAACTTGGGTCACAAAATAGCTAGCTGCAACCAGAGCGTCGTTGGCTTCATGTGGAAAGGCAGCGTGACCACCTTTACCCTTGAAACGAATCTTGACTTCGCAAGTTCCTGCAAAGAGTGTATGGGTATTGGTCGCAATTTGTCCAACTTTTAAGTCGGGACGAACATGAAGTCCATAGAATTGGTCAGGCAACCAGTCGCCAAAAGCATCATCTTCATACATGAGCATACCACCTGCTTCGTTTTCTTCTGCAGGTTGGAAGAGAAAGAGGAGGTTGTTTTTTGGTTGTTTTTCTAAAGCACGTTCGAGACTTCCAAGTGCAATGGTCATATGAAAATCATGCCCACAAGCATGCATGCGGTCTTGGTGTTGAGAGGCAAAAGGAAGGCCTGTTTGTTCAACAATTGGGAGTCCGTCGATGTCTGTTCGCCAACCAATGGTACGTTCTGGCTGACTTCCCTGCAAGTAAACTAAAATACCTGTTCGCCAAGTACGAATCTGAACGAAATCCTTACCAGCTGTTAATGTTTCAATGACATTGAGTAAATAAGCGTGAGTCTTGAATTCTTCTAAACCAATCTCAGGAATTTGGTGAAGATCGCGTCGAGTTTGAATCAAATCTAACATAGTTAATTTCCTTCTATTGATACGAGAAAGAGGCTGGAAATATTTCCGCCTCTGTTACTAATTACAAGGTGCGAAGCGCATCTTCTAGCGCTGTTTTTTGTTGGGTTTGGCTATCGATTTCTTTGATAACACGAGCTGGAACACCTGCCACCACAACATTTTCTGGGACATCTTGAGTGACGATGGCACCTGCTGCAACAACAGAACCGCTACCGATTTGAACACCTTCGATAACTACAGCGTTAGCACCGATGAGAACATTATCACCGACACGGACAGGCTCTGCACTAGCTGGTTCGATGACACCTGCAAGAACGGCACCTGCACCAACGTGACTGTTTTTCCCCACGATGGCACGGCCACCAAGGATAGCCCCCATGTCAATCATAGTTCCTGCACCAATTTCAGCACCGATATTGATAACTGCTCCCATCATGATAACAGCATTGTCACCAATTTCAACTTGGTCACGGATGATAGCGCCTGGCTCGATACGAGCATTGATAGCACGTTTATCAAGGAGAGGAACAGCAGAGTTGCGAGCGTCTTGTTCAACAACATAGTCCTTGTTTTCTGTAAGTCCTTCAAGAAGTGGAGCGACATCTTTCCAGTCTCCAAAAAGAACATTCCCAAGCTTGATAACAGAGGCAGGGATCGATCCGTCAAGTTGTCCTTCAAAGGTCACTTTTACGCTTGTCTTTTTCTCAGCATTTGCGATAAATTGGATAATTTCTTGTGCATTCATTTTTGTAGCAGTCATAGGTGTCTCCTCACTCTTTGTAATGCTTACTATTCTACCAAAAAAGGCTTCAATTTTGAAGCCTTAAGTGTCAAAAGAAGGTGTTTAATTCTTGGATTTTGATTCTTCGATGGACAAGAAAATCATAGGAACGATAATCAAAATCATGGCCAGTATTAAGAAACCATCCAGAACCATGCCAAGGAAAAGAACGCTTAGAATAGCAGAGGATAGCGGTTCGCTTGCGCTGACGACTGACACCACCAAGGGAGAAACGAGAGAGACAGCCTTCATCGATAGGAAGAAGGCAAAGGCAGTTCCCAAAAAGGCAATAGTCAAACAAATACAGATACTGATGGCATCAACCTGGAAGCTAATCTTATAAACGGGGTAGAGAAAATTACTAAAAAGGCCCGCAATAATCATTCCCCAACCAACAGTTGGCACAAAACCGTATTTTTTAGCAAAGCGTTGGGGTAAGATGACATTGAACATAACACCTAGGGCACTGAGAAGACCTGTCAGTAAAGCAAGAGGAGTGATGGATAGCTTAGACAAATCGCCTTTGGTAGCCATCAAAAAGACCCCAACCATAGCGACCAAAACATAAAAAATCGCACTTTTAGAAGCTTTTTTCTTGTAGATGATGCGATTATATAGAAGTATAAAGACAGGACTGATAAATTGGAGGATGGTTGCTGTTGTTGCATTAGAGTATTCTACACAGAGATAGAAGAAATACTGAACGGAGAAGATTCCTAAGATAGCATAGGCCAGAAAAGGAAGGTAATTGTTTCGATTTTTCCAGATCTCGAAGAGTTGGGACCGGAGTTTAAGACTAGATAAGACGATTACGAAACTACCTGCGACGAGTAGACGCATAGAAGTAATCCAGCCTGAAGATACTTGATAATGGGCAAAAAAGTACTCTCCTAAAATTCCGCAGATCCCCCAGATCAAGCCAGATAGGAGAGAATAAATGGTTCCCTTAAAAATATTCTTTTGATATTTATTCATGTTGCTATTGTACCATGAAATGAAAAAAGAAAAAAGAGAGTGGAGAAAAATCATTTCTTTCCCACTCTCAATGATTGTGCTAGTTAGCGCTGTTGATTGCTGCTTCTATTATTGGAACTAGAGCTACTGCTCCCGTTACTATTAGAAGTATTATTACGATTATTATTGTTATTGCTATTGTTCGATGAGGAAGAAGATGCTTTAGGAAGACTTCCTAAAATGGTGTTCCAAGCATTTTGGTAGTCTGCATCGCTTCCACCAATAGCGAATTTATAAGTGGTAGTCGGAGCACCATTTTGGTTAGCCCAGTAACTTGTTACCATTTCACCAGTCACATTAATCTCTTTACCATTGATAGTAACCTTACCTGGTTTTTGACCAGTTGATTTGAGGACTTGTGATGAAGTGACACTTGGATCGAGTTTGAAACGTTCTGAACCCCAAGAAGAAGGGGCTGCTTGTTGAATGGCATTTACCAGATGAGCCATATATTTTGCATTACGGTAGTGTCCTGCACCTTTGCCAAGTGGTCGGTTATCATCGTGACCAAGCCAAGCACCAAGGGTTAATCTTGGAGTTGAAAGCATGAGCCACATATCGCCATCTTCATTGGTAGTACCAGTTTTACCAATCCAGTCAGCACCTGCCAAACTTGGGTTGATTGCAACAAGATCGCTCTGGAAGCTTGAAGTCACTTGGGAAGAAATCACATCTCTTAGTAAGCTCTGCATAATGGTTGCAGTTGCTTTAGAGTAGACTTGTACAGGTTCATCTTTGTGCTCATAGATAACCTCGCCGCTGGTTTTTTCGATTTTCGAAATCATGTATTTCTTATGGTAAACACCATTGTTAGCCAAGGTTTGGTAGCCATTTGTATGTTGGGCTACAGTGACATCGATTCCTCCCCCCATAGGAAGACTTTCGATGCCGTACTCAGGAATATCATAGCCCATTTTTTCCATGTAAGAGCGTACATCAACTCCTTTTTGAAGAAGTAACTGATAGGTCCAGTAGGCTGGGATATTCCAAGAGTAATTCAGAGCTTCTTTCAGACTCATCATGGCAGTACCAGAACTATTGACATACATAATCGGATTTCCGTTAGAGAAGTTAGTTGGATAGTTAGATAAGACGCTTGCACTTCCCATCAAACCTTGGTCAATCGCAATACTGTAGGCTAGGATTGGTTTAGTAGTTGAAGCAGGAGACCGTTTAGTGTTAAAGGCGTGGTTGTTTTGATTACTTTGGTAATCACGACCACCGACAAATCCTAAAATGGCTCCTGTTTGGTTATCCATCAAGACATTTCCGACTTCTGGTTGACCAGTATTATCATCGACAAGGTAGCCATAGTTTGCGACAGCATCTTGCATGGCAGAATGGATAGCTTTATCAATTGTAGTTGTGATACGGTAACCACCATTTTGAATCTCTTTTTCAGCCAATTCATGATAAGATTTTTGGATAGATTCGTTCTTTTGTTCTTGTGCAGAGACGTTATCTTTTTTGATTAGATAATCATACATGAGGTTCGTCGCTTCATCGAGGGCAGAGAAGTAGAGGAAACCTTTAGCAGTTACGTTGACATTTTCTGCTGGCAGGAAGTCTTTCTTAATATCGTAGGCTTTATAGGTTTCGTAATCTTCTTGGCTAAGGACTCCAGTTCTGTACATATTGTAGAGAACATCTTTTGAGCGCTTGATTCCAAGTTCAATATCTTCTTCGCTCTTCATCTCACCAGTAGACTCATAAGGTGAGTAGGAAATAGGGCTTTGTGGTAAACCTGCTAGGAAGGCTGCTTGAGGAATGGTTAGTTTGCTAGCATCCACTCCGAAAATCCCAGTTGCAGCCTGCTGAGCCCCTGCGATATTTTGCCCCTTGTTATTGCGACCAAAAGGTGCAACATTTAGATAGGTAGTCAGGATTTCATCCTTATTCATAGCACGTTCTAGGGCTAGAGCATCTACGATTTCACTAGCTTTACGAGCAAGAGTAGGAGCGTCCCCAACTACTTGTTGTTTGATGAGCTGTTGTGTTAGGGTAGAACCACCACTCGAAGAACCAAGGCCGATAAAGTTTCCTAGACTGGCACGAATGACCGCTTTGGGGACGACACCATTGTGCTCTGCAAAGTGTTCGTCCTCGGTTGCAACGATAGCTTGCTTGAGATTCTCTGAGATGGCATCGGATGCGACAGATGTTCGCAAAAGATCGCTCTCGATGGCCCCAATCATGGAACCATCTGCATAGCGAATCTCAGAAATAGATGAAATATCGTTCACCTGTTTAACCAAATCCTCCGTTTGAGGGACACTAACCTGATCAAAAAGAGAAACCGCATACCCCAAAACAACCCCAGTCCCGAGGAGACCGCCAATAAAAGCTAGGATAAAAAGAGTGTTAAAAGTTGCTTTTATTCCAAGTAAAATCTTGGTCCAAATAGTCCAAATGGTTAGTTTTGTTTTGACTTTCTTATTTTTATCTGGATTTTTTTTGGAAGTTGTTAATTTTAGAGACCGAAGTAAGGCCAGTCCTTTTTGTTTGATTCTTGTTACATGTTTGTTCATAGAATTCCTCACTCTTTATTATTATACCATAAAAGCATCTCTTGCAAGAAATTAGGCTTAGAATGGGGGTTAGATAGGGATTGGTTCTTGGGATTTAGACATCAAAAAAGCCAGATTTAAACTAAATCTGACTGTTTGGTAAATTGTTTATTTGTCTCCTGAAAGTTCTTTTCCAAGATCAATCAAGTAGTCCTTCAAGTGCTCTTTGACTTGTGGATGTTTGAGAGCGTATTCGATGGAAGTCTTCATAAATCCAAACTTATCTCCAACATCGTAACGTGAGCCTTTAAACTCGCGAGCAAATACTCGTTGGGTTTTGTTGAGGGTATCGATAGCATCTGTTAGCTGGATTTCATTTCCTGCTCCTGGTGTTTGATTTTCAAGAATACCGAAAATCTCAGGTGTGAGAAGGTAGCGACCGATGATGGCTAAATCACTTGGTGCATCCTCAGGAGCTGGTTTTTCAACGAAGGTTTCAACGCTGTAAAGACCGTCATTTCCTTCACCTTGAGGAGCGATGACACCGTATGAAGAAACTTCATCATGTGGGACAGGCATTACGGCGATAGTAGAAGCATGAGTCTTCTCATAATCATTCATGAGCTGCTTGGTCAATGGAATGGCCTTGTCATTTGTGATATCCATGAGGTCATCTCCAAGCATAACCACAAAGGGTTCGTTTCCAACGAAAGCTTTGGCTTGTAAGACGGCATCTCCGAGTCCACGTGGGTGTGTTTGACGGATGAAGTGAAGACGCATACCAGTTGTTTCGTCAACTAGTTTCAAAAGGTCGGTTTTTCCTTTTTCCTTGAGGTTGTATTCTAGTTCAAAGTTTGAGTCGAAATGGTCTTCGATAGAACGTTTTGACTTTCCTGTTACCACAAGAATGTCCTCAATTCCAGACTTAAGAGCTTCTTCAACGATGAACTGGATGGTTGGTTTATCGACGATTGGCAACATTTCTTTGGCCAAAGCTTTAGTAGCAGGTAGGAAACGAGTTCCAAGTCCCGCAGCAGGGATAACGGCTTTTCTAACTTTTTGCTTCATGAGCTTCCTTTCTAACGGTGACTAAGACCACTCGTTCTCTGCCTTGAACTCATTGCTCATGAGTTCAGAAACGGCATCCTTAATATTAACATTTTCATAAATAACTTGGTAAATGGCTTGGGTGATAGGCATATAAACTCCGAGTTCTTGCGCCAATTCGTAAGCAGCTTTGGTTGTTGAAATTCCTTCAATGACCATTCCCATATTTGCTTCAATATCTGCCAAGGCTTCACCGCGACCAAGAGCATCTCCAGCACGCCAGTTACGTGAGTGGACAGAAGTTCCTGTAACGATTAAATCCCCAACTCCAGAAAGACCACTGTAAGTTAATGGATTTGCTCCAAGTTTAACTCCCAGACGGGTAATTTCTGCCAGCCCGCGCGTGATAATAGCAGCTTTTGCATTATCACCAAATCCAAGTCCATGAAGGGCACCTGCACCAACAGCGATGATATTTTTAAGAGCACCAGCTGTTTCCACTCCGATCACATCCGTATTGGTATAAAGGCGGAAGTAGTGGTTACTAAAGAGTGTCTGAACATATTGAGCAGTTTGTAAATCCTTGGATGCAGCCGTAATCAAGGTGATGTCACGTACAATCGTTTCTTCCGCATGGCTAGGACCAGATACAACCACAATCTCACTACGCAATTCTTCAGGGATTTCTTCTTCTAGAATGGTTGAAAGGCGTTTGTGGCTATTGGGTTCGAGGCCTTTTGAAGCATGCATGACCACCACTTTATGATCCAAAACAGCAGCCACTTGTTGAGCTACCAATCTGGTCACCTTGGTTGGCACCACAAACAAGACAGCATCAACACCCTTCAAGGCTTCTGCTAAATTATGGTAGGCAACAATTTTTTCGTCTAATACAGTATCCTTAAAATAGCGTTTGTTAGTATGTTGTGTATTGATTTCGTCAATTTGATCAGGAATATTTCCCCAGATACGCACTTGGTGTCCGTTGTCATTAAGAACTTGTGACAGTGCAGTACCCCATGAACCAGGCCCTAAAACAGCGATGGTTTGTTTGTCCATATTTTCCTCCTTCTGAGAAAGCACTTTCTTATATTCTACCATAAAAAGCCCTATCATGCATCTATAGAATTCATTAAGAAATTTTTGTCAGACTATTTATGTATCTGAGAAAGAAATTGAAAAAATGACAGTAGAATAATAGGGTGTTCATGGGTCAAAACAATAAAATCACGAAAAGAGAAACAATATTCCCCCTAAAAATGGTATAATAGGAGCATCACGAAAATTGGAGAGACGCTATGAGTTTTTACAATCATAAAGAAATCGAGCCTAAGTGGCAAAAATACTGGGCTGACAATCACACTTTTAAGACAGGAACAGATGCTTCAAAACCGAAGTTTTATGCACTCGATATGTTCCCTTATCCATCTGGAGCTGGTCTTCACGTAGGACACCCAGAAGGCTACACAGCAACAGATATCCTTAGCCGTTTCAAACGTGCGCAAGGCTACAATGTCCTTCATCCAATGGGATGGGATGCCTTTGGTTTGCCTGCAGAGCAATACGCTATGGATACAGGAAATGACCCGGCGGAATTCACAGCGGAAAACATTGCCAACTTCAAACGCCAAATCAATGCCCTTGGTTTCTCTTACGACTGGGACCGTGAAGTCAATACGACAGATCCAAACTACTATAAGTGGACGCAATGGATCTTTACTAAGCTTTACGAAAAAGGCTTGGCCTATGAAGCTGAAGTGCCAGTAAACTGGGTTGAAGAATTGGGAACAGCTATCGCCAACGAAGAAGTACTTCCAGATGGAACATCTGAGCGTGGTGGCTATCCAGTTGTCCGCAAACCAATGCGCCAATGGATGCTTAAAATTACTGCCTATGCGGAGCGCTTGCTCAATGACTTGGATGATCTTGACTGGCCAGAGTCTATCAAAGATATGCAACGCAACTGGATTGGGAAATCAACTGGTGCCAATGTCACTTTCAAAGTAAAAGGGACTGACAAGGAATTCACTGTCTTTACGACACGTCCAGACACCCTCTTTGGTGCGACCTTCACTGTTTTGGCGCCTGAGCATGAACTAGTAGATGCCATCACAAGTCCTGAACAAGCTGAGGCTGTAGCGAACTACAAACACCAAGCTAGCTTGAAGTCAGACTTGGCTCGTACAGATCTTGCCAAGGAAAAAACAGGGGTTTGGACTGGAGCTTATGCTATTAACCCTGTTAATGGTAAGGAAATCCCAATCTGGATTGCGGATTACGTTTTGTCTAGCTATGGTACAGGTGCTGTTATGGCTGTACCTGCCCACGACCAACGTGACTGGGAATTTGCTAAACAATTCGGCCTTCCAATCGTAGAAGTCTTGGAAGGTGGAAACGTAGCAGAAGCTGCTTACACAGAGGATGGCCTTCACGTCAACTCTGACTTCTTGAACGGTCTCAACAAAGAAGAAGCGATTGCTAAAATCGTGTCTTGGCTAGAAGAAAAAGGCTTTGGTCAAGAGAAGGTGACTTACCGCCTTCGCGACTGGCTCTTTAGCCGTCAACGTTACTGGGGTGAACCAATCCCAATTATTCATTGGGAAGATGGAACTTCAACAGCTGTTCCAGAAAGTGAATTGCCACTTGTCTTGCCAGTAACCAAGGACATACGCCCTTCAGGTACTGGAGAAAGCCCATTGGCGAACTTGACAGACTGGCTTGAAGTGACTCGTGAAGATGGTGTTAAAGGTCGTCGTGAAACAAATACTATGCCACAATGGGCAGGTTCAAGCTGGTATTACCTCCGTTATATCGATCCACACAACACTGAGAAATTAGCCGATGAGGACCTCCTCAAACAATGGTTGCCAGTCGATATCTATGTGGGTGGTGCAGAACACGCTGTTCTCCACTTGCTTTACGCTCGTTTCTGGCACAAATTCCTCTATGACCTTGGTGTTGTACCGACTAAAGAGCCATTCCAAAAACTCTTTAACCAAGGAATGATCTTAGGAACAAGCTACCGTGACCACCGTGGTGCTCTTGTGGCAACTGACAAGGTTGAAAAACGTGATGGTTCCTTCTTCCATGTGGAAACAGGCGAAGAGTTGGAGCAAGCACCAGCCAAGATGTCTAAATCCCTCAAGAACGTGGTTAACCCAGACGATGTGGTGGAACAATACGGTGCGGATACCCTTCGTGTCTATGAAATGTTCATGGGACCACTAGATGCTTCTATCGCTTGGTCAGAAGAAGGTTTGGAAGGAAGCCGTAAATTCCTTGACCGTGTTTACCGTTTGATTACAAGTAAAGAAATCGTTGCGGAAAACAATGGCGCTCTTGACAAGGTTTATAACGAAACTGTTAAGGCTGTCACTGAGCAAATAGAGTCGATGAAATTCAACACAGCCATTGCTCAGCTCATGGTCTTTGTCAATGCGGCGAATAAGGAAGACAAACTCTATGTGGATTACGCCAAAGGCTTTATCCAATTGATTGCCCCATTTGCGCCTCACTTGGCAGAAGAACTCTGGCAAACAGTCGCAGCAACAGGTGAGTCTATCTCTTATGTAGCTTGGCCAACATGGGATGAAAGCAAATTGGTTGAAGACGAAATTGAAATCGTCGTCCAAATCAAAGGTAAAGTCCGTGCTAAACTCATGGTCGCTAAAGACCTATCACGAGAAGAATTGCAAGAAGTCGCTCTCGCTGACGAAAAAGTCAAAGCAGAGATCGATGGCAAGGAAATTGTGAAAGTGATTGCGGTACCGAATAAGCTCGTGAATATTGTCGTTAAATAACGAGTTTATTAGCCATATCTGCCACCTTCAATAGTCCACTGGACTATTGAAGCCAACCAAACTTGTAAATATTGTTGTGAAATAAATTTAAAAGTCCTTCAGAGCTAAGCTTTGGAGGATTTTTTAGGCTCAGCTTGACAACAAATAGTATTTTTGTTAATATCATTAACAAAAGAGGGGCGTTATGAATAAGAAAGAACTGCATAAGTTTAATAATCGTTTTAACAGCTTTGCTTTAGCTTTTGAACAGTTGAAAAAAGCTCAGCATAGGAACAGTATTGATAAATCAATCACTATTAATGAAGTCCATTTGATCGACCTGATAGGCCGCAATCAGCCTGTGAATCTAGTGAAATTATCTGAGTTACTTGAAGTATCTAGGAGTGCCATTACTCAGAGTGTTAGACGTTTAACCCAGAAAGACCTCGTTGCTTTTGAATTTGCATCGGATAATGAAAAGAATAAATATCTGATATTATCCCAAAAAGGGGTTGACGTTTTTAACATTCATAAAGAACAGCAAGAATATATAGAGACAGCCATTTTTTCAGTTTTAAATAACTATAGTGAAAAGGACCTTCAAATGATTATGAAATTGATGGATGATGTTGAAAAGGTATGGCAAGAATTACCGTGGTAAAAATCACGGTAATTTTAAAACTATATTGTTAATTATATTAACAAAAAGAGGAAGATATGAATATAAAAATTGAACTGATTTCAGAGTCTGATTTAGCAGACGAATCTTTTAATATTGTCATCGATGGCTTAAAACCAAGAGAAACATATCGAGTCGAAATGTTTCTATCCGATTATTATTGTATCAATGCTCCCATGCTATTAGCTCATGATGTCTTATGGAAATCAACAGCGACTTTTGTATCGGATATGAATGGTATTATTGATATTTCACAAACTCCATCTTGTTCTGGCTCTGATGAAGATATTGCAATAATGGGGTTATTCTTTAATGCCAAGCCCTTGACCAATAAGGAAAAGAAACTGTCAAACTCTCTTTCTAAAATTCCCTTATTAGATCATTTTTTTGTGGAAGTCAAAATTATGCAAGGAAGTACTGTCATTGCAGAGAGAACTTTCACAAGACATTACATGAGTTCGCAAATTAGTCATCAAGATATTTACGGGAAACATTTTCAAGGGAGACTCTTTTATGATCAAAAGGCAATAAAAGCACCAGCATTGATTATTGTGAGCGGTAGTGAAGGAAGGATTGAAAAGGCACAGAATATAGCTCAGCTTCTATCTTCTAGAGGTTATATTTGCCTAGCAGTTGCCTACTTTGGTTTAGAGGGGTTGCCAAAACATTTGGAACGTATTCCTTTAGAGTGCCTTGTGGAAGCAAAGGATTATCTACGTCAGCATCATCAAGTAGATAGTGAAAGAATTGGAATCTATGGACGGTCTAAGGGAGCAGAGTTAGTTTTAGCTGAGGAGAGCATTTTTAATGACGTTCAATGTTTGGTACTAAATTCACCCTCTGATGTGGTGTATGAAGGGATAAAAGGGAAATGGAACTCCCATACTTCTTCTTGGACGTATTTGCAAAGAGAACTTCCCTATCAAAAGTTTCGACTTAGAGATTATCTGTTTAGCAAACTTTTTAGAAAAAGCTTCCCTAAAGATCGTACTGCTAAGATAGATATTGGTCAAATGCATTCACCTATCTTATTGCTCGGAAGTACTGTTGATGAAATATGGGATGCCTCGTCAGCAATTGATGATATTGTCTCAGATTATAAAGGACACCACATTACATTTAAAAAATATCATGAAACAGGTCACATGTTGACAGTGGCTTATCAACCAAATCACCGTTATCGAAAAGATTGGCGTTTATTGATGAGAGAGAGTAAGGATTCTTGGCTAGCTACGATTCATTTTTTTGATAGGCATTTGAAGAAGAAATAAAAATAGATTATAAATATGCTATAATAGTTCCAACTAAGATAAAAACACAGTTCTGGTTGGTAGTCCAGACGTAGGCAAGCCTATCAGTAACCTTCCTCCTTGGTTGTCCATTCTTAGGGATAGATTTAAGGAGGTGCTGTCGTGGAAACAATTTCAATTGGATTGACAGTTTATTTTGAAGATGGATTTTGGCATGGTTTGTTCGAACAAGTGTATCGAGAAACTTATCAAGTTTGTCGTGTGACATTTGGTCAGGAGCCAAAAGATGATGAAATTCTAGAGATCTTACAGACTCAGTTTACTCAATTATCTTTTAGTCCAGAAGCTACAGTTAAGCAGCATGTAAAAATCAAGAATCCTAAACGATTACAGCGAGCTGTGAAGAAACAAGTAAAGCAGAAAGTTTCTTCCAAGTCGAAAGAATTATTGCAGTTGCAGTATGAGGAAAGGAAAAAGATTTCAAAACATCAATCTAGTGTCCAAAAACAATTGCTCAAACAAGAGAAATTCGAACGCAAACAGCAAAAACGTAGAGAGAAGCACAAGGGGCATTAACTCACTCGTTTCCATATTTGATCAATCCTCCATAAACTGGAGGATTTTTTGTAGATTACCTGTGAGATGTGATATACTATTCACATCTTTAAACTTATAAGAGTGAGACAAGGAGAAAACTATGCCTGTGAATGAATATGGTCAGATGATTGGTGAACCTGTAGACGATACACCTGGAGTTTTACCTTCACTTGTACGGATAGAAGGACAGTATACGATTATCGAAGCTTTGTCAGTAGAAAAGCATGCGGAGGATTTGCTGGATGTTTATGGTCCAGATACACCTCGGGAGATGTGGACCTATCTCTTTCAACCACCAGTAGAAAATCTTGAAGAATTAATTGTTGCTTTAAAGCAGATGATTGAGCGCAAGGATCGCTTCTATTATGCGATTATTGATAAAGCGACTGGAAAGGCGCTGGGGACTTTTTCTCTCATGCGCATTGACCAAGCCAATCGCGTGATTGAAGTTGGCGCGGTGACCTTTTCGCCGGCTCTTAAACAGACCAGGATGGGAACAGAAGCCCACTATTTGCTTGCTCGTTATGTCTTTGAAGAGCTTAACTATCGCCGTTATGAGTGGAAATGTGATGCACTAAATCTACCTTCTAGAAAAGCGGCAGAACGTTTGGGTTTTATCTACGAAGGCACTTTCCGCCAAGCTGTTATTTATAAAGGGCGTACCAGAGATACGGACTGGATGTCTATGATTGATAAGGATTGGCCAAGGGTTAAAGCTCGTTTTGAATCGTGGTTGAGTCCAGATAATTTTGATGAAAATGGGCAACAGTTGAAATCCCTTAGAGAATGTTAGAAAGGTTTGCTATGATTAAGATTACAAAAGAAACATCTGTTTCACTTGATGACGTTTTGCATCTCTACCAGGCAGTTGGTTGGACAAATTATACCAATCAGCCTCAAATGTTAGCCCAGGCTCTGACTCATTCACTGGCCATTTATCTAGCGCGTGATGGTGAGAAAATCGTTGGTCTAGTTCGCTTGGTTGGAGACGGTTTTTCTTCGGTTTTTGTCCAGGATTTGATTGTTTCGCCTAGCTATCAACGCCAAGGGATTGGTAGCACCTTGATGAAGCAAGCTCTAGCTGATTATAAGGATGCCTATCAAGTCCAACTAGCGACAGAACAAACAGAAAAAAACTTGGGATTTTATCGTTCTCTGGGGTTTGAAACCTTATCTAGTTTCCAGTGTACGGGCATGATTTTGGTGGACCGAGAAAATTTAAAATAATTTTTTTCACTTAAGCTAACTTTAAGTCTTATCCTGTATCATTTAGTTATTAATAAAGACCTCCTAACTTTATTTAATAGAAATCCTAAAACTTTTTTTCATCATAATCTCCTAATAAAGTCACCCAATTTGGTGGCTTTTTTTGTTATGTGACTTTCAGCGATATTTCATTGGTATTCGTTGTTTTGAACAAAAGTAAAAGTTCGTGTCAAGGATAACGCGGATATCCATATAATACAAAGATCGCCGAATCTTCTATTGTTTAGAAACTTGATGCCTTTAAAATTGGTGTTATTAAACTTTTTAATGACCTACTTGAGATCCTGATAAAAAGTATCTGATCTATCGTGGTTTTATCAAAAGGTATCGAAATATGAAAGAATTAAATTTTTCAAAAAGAAGATTGTCGAGGAAATCTCGTGTAAAAATATACTATCTAGCGAGGAGGTAAGGCTATGAGAAAAATACTTTTCTTGATGAAAATCTATATCTAGTATATAATCAATCTATATCGTATAGATTGGAGATATATCATGGCTATAAGCGTATCGAAACAATACAATTTCAAACTAAATGAAGCTACTATGGAGCAAGCTAGAAATATTATCAAGGAAAAGGGCATGACAATGACAGATGCTATTTCTTTATTTGTAGAGCAAATAGTTCTAGAACAAGATTTGCCTATTAAGACGGCCGAAGATTTGCATAGAGAGCAGTTAATTGCTGAACTACAAGCCCAATCTGAACGTGCCTTGAGAGAATATGAGGCAGGTGAAGGAACTTCCCTAGACAATGTGAGGGCACGCTATGGCTTATAAAGTGATTCTTTCAAAAGAAGTTGAACAAGCTATCGAAAATATACACGAATATATAGCTACGGTACTTTTAGCCCCTCAATCTGCGAAAAATACTGTAGTAAAAATTTTAGACGGCTTAAAAAGTCTAGAAGTCTTTCCTGAGGCTGGTTTTGATGCAGATGAGAAAATCGGTGTAAAGATTAATAGTAAGTTTCCTACACGAGGAAAAATTATAGATCAATACGTTTTGCTTTACTTTATTGATCAGACACAAAAGACTGTTTTTCTCTCCCATTTATTTCATACCAAGAGTGACTATGTCACCTTGCTACAAAAAGACAATAAAAAAAGTTCAAAATCTTAAGCTAACTTTAAGTCTTATCCTGTATCATTTAGTTATTAAATAAAGACCTCCTGACTTTATTTAATAGAAATCCTAAAACTTTTTTTCATCATAATCTCCTAATAAAGTCACCCAATTTGGTGGCTTTTTTCTTGTTTGCTTTTAGCAATTTTTAATTAGTATTTATTATTTTTGAACAAAATTAAAAACTAGCAAATCTTAAGTTAATTTTAAGTTTGCTTGTATATTATGTAATCATTAAATAAAGACCCCCTAACTTTATTTAATAGAAATCCTAAACTTTTCTTTTTCATAATAATCTCCCTTAACTCCACCCAATCAGGTGGAGTTTTTTTGCTCTATTTCAGGCTTTTAGAGAGTTTCCTAAACGTCGTTTTCCGATAAATTTCGGTAGTTTTCGGATTTTGATCGGGGAATTGGCGGGGACTTTTTAGCGAATATGACTAAGAAATAGGTCTGTTGTCACTTCAGCAAGTTCGTCCTCAACTTGGTTATAACGATCGGTCATATAGACTTTTGTATGACCTAGTGCCTGGCCGAACTGCTCGGTTGGAACTCGTGAAATAATGTGAGGAAGTGGTACATCATGTGTAAGTCTGTCGTTTCATTTCGTGGATTAAAATGTTGGTTTGACTAATTTGAGTTGATGAGCGCCCATGTTCATTGATAGTGATGTAATCTTTTGTTTTCTTTGATAATTCCTAAGGTTCTCTTAATGTTGAAAGTCTTATTGGACAAGGGAGTAAACTTTTGACAAAAATCGCGAACTGTGCGATAATGGACAGGAATTAAGTATTGTGTCTATATCATAGGCTAGAAAAGACCCCAAGCTCACGACCAAATAAGCTTGGGATCTTTTTTGACACTATTTATCCTTGTTTAGCCATTTATCGACTAATACTCTTCGAAAATCAAATTCAAACCACGTCATCTTCCATCTGCAACCTCAAAACAGTGTTTTGAGCAGCCTGCGGCTAGCTTCCTAGTTTGCTCTTTGATTTTCATTGAGTATAAGCGAAGAACAACACCGACCACAATTGGTCCGATGATAGTTTTGAGTACTAATTCCATCACGGGCCATTTCACCTCCTTTCGTAGGCGGTGTAGCAGTGCCGTACAATATTGTACCACATCAGTGCTAAAGTCGGGAGCCACCCAATTCGGTGGCTTTTTTGTTTGTAGGCTGGATTTTTGCTATAATAGGAACATGAGTAGAATTTTAGATAATGAAATCATGGGTGATGAGGAGTTGGTAGAACGTACCCTCCGTCCCCAATATTTACGTGAATATATCGGTCAGGACAAGGTCAAGGATCAGCTGCAAATCTTTATCGAGGCAGCAAAAATGCGTGATGAGGCGCTGGACCATGTTCTTTTGTTTGGTCCTCCAGGTCTCGGGAAAACAACCATGGCTTTTGTCATTGCCAATGAACTGGGAGTCAATCTCAAACAAACGTCTGGTCCCGTTATCGAAAAAGCCGGTGATCTGGTAGCGATTTTGAATGACTTGGAGCCAGGAGATGTTCTTTTCATTGATGAGATTCATCGCTTGCCTATGTCGGTGGAAGAGGTGCTTTACAGTGCTATGGAAGACTTCTACATCGACATCATGATTGGTGCGGGGGAAGGTAGTCGCAGTGTTCATCTGGAATTGCCACCTTTTACCTTGATTGGTGCGACGACACGAGCAGGGATGCTGTCAAATCCTCTTCGTGCACGTTTTGGAATTACTGGTCATATGGAGTATTATGCTCATGATGACTTGACAGAGATTGTCGAGCGGACTGCAGATATTTTTGAGATGGAAATCACCCATGAGGCAGCTTCCGAGTTGGCCCTCCGTAGTCGTGGGACTCCTCGTATTGCCAATCGTCTCCTTAAGCGCGTGCGTGACTTTGCGCAGATTATGGGCGATGGCTTGATTGATGATGTCATTACGGACAAGGCTCTTACCATGCTGGATGTAGACCATGAAGGCTTGGACTATGTGGACCAGAAAATTCTTCGCACCATGATTGAGGTCTACGGTGGAGGTCCTGTCGGTTTAGGAACTCTTTCGGTAAATATCGCCGAAGAGCGTGAGACGGTAGAGGATATGTATGAACCTTACCTAATCCAGAAAGGCTTTATCATGCGAACTCGTTCAGGACGGGTCGCGACAGCTAAGGCTTACGAACATTTGGGGTATGAATACATTGAAAAATAAGGCTGAAATCTTAGACTCCTTCAGAGAAAATCCTGACATGATGGCTATTTTGACCATCATCCGTGACTTGGAGTTGAAAGATTCTTGGTTGGCGGCTGGTTCGGTCCGAAATTTTATCTGGAATCTCTTGTCAGATAAATCCCCTTTTGACCGTGAAACGGATGTGGATGTGATTTTCTTTGACCCAGATGTGAGTTACGAAGAAACGCTGGCTATAGAGAACAAGTTGAGAGAGGACTTCCCTCAGTATCAGTGGGAGCTGAAAAATCAAGTCTATATGCATCAGCATAGTCCCCACACACCTCCGTATAGAAATTCCTGCGATGCCATGAGTAAGTATCCTGAACGTTGTACGGCAGTGGGACTTCGCTTGCAAGCTGACGCAACTTTAGAGCTCTTTGCGCCTTATGGTTTGGAGGATATTTTGAACTTTCAAGTTCGTCCGACTCCTCATTTTTTAGAAAATCAAGACCGAATGAAGCTCTATCAAAAGCGTTTATCTAAGAAAAACTGGCGAGAAAAATGGAAAAATCTCACAGTTAAAAATACTTAAGGAAACTTTAAGATAGGAGTTGTATACTTATCTCATAAGTTAAAAAGACCTTAACTTATACTCCTAAAACTTTTTCATAATAATCTCCCTATAAAAAATTAAGTCGCCCAATCAGGCGGCTTTTTTTGATGGATCAATGATTCGACATATAGTAGATTGAACCTAGAATAGTACGCTACGGATTTTAAAATATTTTTAGAAATTGATCTGACTTTTCTTTCTGGTCAATTTGTTTATATTTTATTTCATCCTACTGATTTTTTACAATAATATTTGATTTTTCAAAGGTGAACAGATGATTATTGGACAAAAAAGAATCTTACAATCAGGGAAAATCTACAAAAAGTTCAAGGTGTTTTTGTTAATCTATTTTCAACTTAATCTTTGGACAAAGAAGCCTATAGTGTGCTATAATAAAGTGTTATAGATTGAGCTCTATATCAAAAATTTTTTAAGACTACACCATTGCTTGTCAGGGTGAAAAAAGAGAAAATATCCATGTAACGTGGCTGTGTATCTTAAGGATGTTTTGGTATTTAGTTTTTTATAAAAAATGAACTCAAGGAGAAAAAACATGTTTTTTAGACGTCAGGAAGGACGATATAGAGAAACAGACCGAGTAACGAGGTATAAATTGATCAAGTCAGGGAAACACTGGCTTCGAGCATCTACCTCTCTTTTTGGTTTGTTCAAGGTTCTTCGTGGTGGTGTTGATACTGCTCAGGTGACAACTGAAGTTGTGGAAGATCGTGTCTCAACTTCTTTAACTGGGATAGATGTCCTCAAGGGGATAGTTGCCGCGGGGGCCGTTGTTGGTGGTGGAGTTGCCACTCATACGCAAGTCCATGCCAATGAACAGCTGGCTGTAGAGAAAGTCGTGGATGGTACTGACAATCTAGTGAATTCTGATCAGGTTGTTTTGGGAACTGTCAATAAAGATGAGGAGCAGCAAACGTCTGTTTCAACATCTACCTCTGTTAGTGAGAGTGTCTCAATCTCTGCTTCTACAAGTGCCTCTATTTCGGCCTCAACAAGTGCATCCGAGTCCGTAAGTGCCTCAACATCAGCTAGCACTAGTGCCAGTGTTTCATCTTCAACTTCAGCTAGTATCTCATCTTCATTGAACGATTCTGCCTCAACATCAGATAGTGCTTCGACTGTTGCAAGCAGTTCCCTCTCTGAGGTTTCGCATGTAGAAGGTTCACAGACGGCTCCTAGCGAAGATGCTATCAGTAATGACGGAACATCCAGAGCCACAGTTAAGGCTAGCGATATTAAGGTCAATCCTGATCTTTCTAGTTCTCTTTTAACTGCAGAAAACTTCACAAGCCAAAATGCGAGTCTGACAGCAACCACAACAGCGACTCTTGCTGCGACAACGACTGCAGAAGTGAGCGCTAAAAAGCAAGCAGAAGACCGTAAGAAACTGGCAGCACTTTCAGCAGAAATGGGAGAATACCTAGCTAAAGCCGTGGACCTTCCAGATACAAGCTCAGCCATTCTTAAGGTGAAATCTGCTATTGCTGAGATTGAGTCTGCTCTCAAGGATCCAAATGCTGACCTAGGAACAGTTGTCAAGACAGCTACTTCAGCTCGCAACTCTATCGCCAATGCGGTTTCACGTGCAACCTCTGGCCAACGTGATAGCCGTAATGGGAAACCAATGGCAACGGGAGAAAATCTCCGAGGCCTTTCTCCGATTGCAGTAAACAATCACACCACAGCTCAACTTGGTCAAGGTAGTTATTCAAGTTCAAATCGTGAGGTTGTCTGGACAATCAAAATGCATTCGCAGAGTCCGCTTAATTATGCAGGTCTGATCGCACAAGTGGATAGAAACACAACCATCACTCGTGTTCTTTTCAATGGAGAAGCCATGGAGAAACGTGGTGGATCTGGTAATGAATATGTATTCAATAAGCGCCATGATTTGAATGGAAACCTTGAAGCGACTATATTGGTGTATGCGACGGTAAACAATCGTTCTAACGCAGCTACTTTGAATGCTCAAGTGGCAACAAGCAGTCAACCGTTTACAAGCGCAAATGCTTCAGGGAATTATAGTAGCTCAATGAGCTCAACCGTTTCGACTGGGGAAACAGGTCAGTCTAGAAACACGGGAGGTCAGAGCCGTGCGGCATCTCAGCGACCAACTATTAGCTTGCCAAGTGAGATTGCTTATTATAATGATGATACCATTACACCTGTGAATATGATCCTTAGTGATGACACCGGAATGGCAAAAGTAGAACCTGGGAATAATCCTATCATCACAGGTTTGGGTGCACCAGACTATCCATATAATATAGTAAAAGGTAAGAAAATAAACGGAGATCTTGCGACATATGACCAACGTGGGCATAAAACTGGATACCGCACATCTTATACGGTACATATTGTTGGAACCATTGGTCGTGAAGGAACAAATTGGCGGCCGTATGCGACTGGTGCTTATGCTATTGAATATAAAGTGACAGACAAAGATGGTCAAACAGCTACAGCACGTATGACTGTCCGTATTAAAGGTTTCAATGAACGTAACGAGCCTGTGGGTGGTGATACTGTTACGGTTAACAATCCATCTGCCTTGAGCGAGACTGAAAGAGCTCAAATCCTTGAAAACTTCAAAAGCAAAAATGCTACTATCCTCAACAGATCTGATTACAAGAAAGATTCTGAAGGTAATCATGAAATTACAGTGTCTAACACTGGTGAAATTACCATTACCTATCGTGATAATACGGTAGATGTTGTCCGAGCTAATGTAAGAGCTGAAACTGTTCCTCCTGTGCCTGCTGTTACAGTGACGCGTGATGGCGAGCCCATCCAAGCGACAGAGAGTCCAGACCCTAGTCGTGGGAAGGAACACATCGTCTATGCTGGTGATAACTTTACAGTTGATTTCACAGCGTATGATAATAGTGGGAAACTAAAAGAGTTTAAGATTATCTCCAAAGCGGACGCTAATCGACCTGCTTTAACAACCAACTTCTTCCAAGGTGATAATGATACAGGAGATGAGTATGGTACAGGTGTGGTTGACCATCTAAATAGTGGCGATATCAATGCTACTGAGAGCAGTCCAGCTCATATCGTTGTAAAGGCCCATCTTAGGGATGATTTGGAGTGGAAGTCAGGAAATACTTGGCAACGAAATGCGGTTGCTACCGACCAAGTAAATAATCGAAATGTCACAACAGGAACTGGTAATGTTCGTATCACTCAAGGACAACTGAAAGACCGTCTTAAAGTAATAAATCCTGACTTTACACCTGTAGCAAATAAAGATAGCTTAACAGATGATGAAAAGGCAGCTGTCAAGACTGCCATCTATGCTAAAAATAATCAGGCAATACACCGTATCAAAGATATTCAAGTTGCAAACGATGGAACTGCAACGATTATTTATAAGGATTTAACAAGAAATACTATTTCTCGATCTGTTACAGTTAATGAACGTCCAAAACTGGAGATTCATTATGATAATGCTACAACTAAGGAAATCTATCTATACCGTGGGGAAGAAGTTAATGTAACCTTTAGAGCAACTGATGATTCTGGCAAGATTTCTTCATTGAAGTTTGAAATGCAAGGTACAGCTGACAGTACTAATGGTACAAACTATGCAGGATATACTGGAATTACTCGTTCAAATCCGATCGCTAGCTTAACGAATCAAACCGATGCAAAGATTACCCTTACAGGCACTCTAGCAAAAAATGTACCGTTAGCATCATTTGAACGCTATTTAATGGCAACAGATGACCAAAACACCTCTGATAGTAACCATGCAAAAAACGGTATTACCGACAATGGTTATGTCAAATTTGTAATCAAAAGCCAGACTGATAAATATACTGCTGTAGCGAAGGCGTCGACTATTTATACCTATACTGGTGAAACGGCAACGGATTTAAACGATGCTACGAACTTTGTCCAGCTTGATGGCGGAGGACAGCTCCCTCAAGGAACGACTGTTTCATGGGTTAGTCGCATTGACAACACATCTGCTGGGACAAAAAGTGCAGTTGCACGGGTTACTTATTCTGATGGCTCGACTGATGATGTAACAGTTAACTATACTGTTTATCCGAAAGTTGAAGCCAAGACTTACAATGGTGTGACAGGTAAGTTCTATGCCTTTAAAGGAACGAAAGAAGCTAACCTTAGTAAAGTTGATGGAGGAGATTGGGCTAATAATATTGGTAGAGATTCTGATTTGTATACCAATCTTAAGGAACTTCCAACAGGAACCAAATGGTCTTATAAATATAAGTTAAATAACACAGGGGCTGAACAAACAACTAATGTTGGAACTCCTACTTTTGGTGAAGTATGGTATACGACTAAAGAGGTTGTGAATCTGGAACCTGTTAGTCACCATACAACCTATACGCTAATTGCCACTTATCCAAAAGGACGTTTTGGGGATGTTTCAACAAGCAATCCAGCCTTGACAAGTCAGACAAGCTTTGATTATACAGTTGTTGATCCTGTAGCTAGACAAGAGTATGTTACAACTGTGGGAAATAAGGCTCCATTAGCAGAGATTATTGCTAAGCCAGGAGAGGCACTTAAAAATTCGAATACAAGTGTAGCTTTCCCAACAGGAACAACCTTTAGTTGGGTCCAGGCTCCTGATGACGCTATGCTGGCAAACCCTGGGGTTTATACGAAAAAAGTTACAGTCACTCTTCCGCAAGGTTCCTATAGTGGAGCTCCTGGAAATAGCAGAACAGTAGACGTGACTATTAAGGTAAACCCACAAGCGCCAGTTATCTCAGTTAATTCTACCAATGAAACTGGTGGCTTGCCAAATCGTTCGATCGTTGTTACGAATGTCACACCTGGAGCTCTTGTAACCTTGACTTTAGCTGGGCATACATTTACCAAGACAGCTAAAGACAATGAAACAAGCGTTACCTTTGAACCTGCAAAATTGCAAGACGCATACGACGGCAACAATGGTCTTCTTCCGACAGGTAACGTAACTGTTAAACAAAGCAAGGTCTTTACAAATCCTAGCACTGGTGCAAATGAAACCTTGGAATCAGCTACAACGACGAAGACGATTACCAAGGAAACTGTAGCACCTGAAGTAACTTTTGAACTTTATATTAAGAACGATAAAACTGGCCTATGGGAAAAACAATCGATTAAGAATAATGTTCGTCCAGGAGTCAGTGGTTACGAAGTCTTCGCAGGCGACAAGATTAAAGTTGTTTTAACTGCTAAAGATAATAGTGGTAAGATTAAAACTCTGAAATTAAACGATGGAACTTCTGATATCAGTCGTATTTTCCAAGATGGCTATTCTTCAGATGATGATGCACTAGGAATTAAGGATATTACCACTGAAGCTTCGGCGACAACTCCAAAAGTGCTAGAGTACACTGCTACTTATGGAGAAAATGTACAGTATAAAGATGGAAACAAATGGACTCGTGGAACTAATGCTACAGACTTATCAGATAATACGGGTAGAGTAACGACTGTAGTAGCACAAGGGAAACTGAACGAAAAATTCCCAGGTGTTAAACCAAAAGATGCTGTCCAGGTTTCTAATCTAACTTCCTTGACTCGAAAAGACCTTGATAAGATTCTTAATGCAGTGAAGACGTCTAACCCTGCAACAGATTTCCGTATTAAATCGTACGATATTGATAGCAATGGAACTGTAACGATTACCTACAAAGATGGAACAAAAAATACAGTAACTCCTGATTTGTCAGATTCGGATCATAAGTCAGCATCAGCGTCAACCAGTGCGTCAGTGTCTGCTTCAACCAGTGCGTCAGTGTCTGCTTCAACCAGTGCATCAGTAAGTGCAATGACCAGTGCATCTGAGTCAGCTTCAACAAGCGCAAGTCAATCAGCAAGCACCTCAGCTAGCCAGTCAGCATCGACAAGTGCGAGCCAATCAGCCAGCACGTCAGCAAGCCAAAGTGCTTCAACAAGCGCAAGTCAATCAGCAAGCACCTCAGCAAGCCAGTCAGCTTCAACCAGTGCGAGCCAATCAGCAAGCACGTCAGCAAGCCAGTCAGCATCAACAAGCGCAAGTCAATCAGCAAGCACGTCAGCAAGCCAAAGTGCTTCAACAAGCGCAAGTCAATCAGCAAGCACGTCAGCAAGCCAAAGTGCTTCAACAAGCGCAAGTCAATCAGCCAGCACGTCAGCAAGCCAAAGTGCTTCAACAAGCGCAAGTCAATCAGCAAGTACATCGGCTAGCCAGTCAGCGTCAACCAGTGCAAGCCAATCAGCAAGTACATCGGCTAGCCAGTCAGCATCAACAAGTGCGAGCCAATCAGCAAGCACGTCAGCTAGTCAGTCCGCATCAACAAGCGCAAGTCAATCAGCAAGTACATCAGCTAGCCAGTCAGCATCGACAAGCGCAAGTCAATCAGCAAGCACATCAGCTAGCCAGTCAGCATCAACAAGTGCAAGTCAATCAGCCAGCACGTCTGCAAGTCAGTCAGCATCGACAAGTGCGAGCCAATCAGCAAGCACATCAGCAAGCCAGTCAGCATCGACAAGTGCAAGTCAATCAGCAAGTACATCAGCTAGCCAGTCAGCATCGACAAGTGCAAGTCAATCAGCCAGCACGTCGGCTAGCCAGTCAGCTTCAACAAGTGCAAGCCAATCAGCCAGCACGTCAGCTAGCCAGTCAGCATCGACAAGTGCGAGCCAATCAGCAAGCACGTCAGCTAGCCAAAGTGCTTCAACAAGCGCAAGCCAATCAGCCAGCACGTCAGCTAGCCAGTCCGCATCAACAAGCGCAAGTCAATCAGCAAGCACATCAGCTAGCCAGTCAGCATCAACAAGTGCAAGTCAATCAGCCAGCACGTCTGCAAGTCAGTCCGCATCGACAAGTGCGAGCCAATCAGCAAGCACGTCAGCTAGCCAGTCCGCATCAACAAGCGCAAGTCAATCAGCAAGTACATCGGCTAGCCAGTCAGCATCGACAAGTGCGAGCCAATCAGCAAGCACGTCAGCTAGCCAAAGTGCTTCAACAAGCGCAAGCCAATCAGCCAGCACGTCAGCTAGCCAGTCAGCATCGACAAGTGCGAGCCAATCAGCAAGCACATCAGCGTCTGAGTCAGCATCGACAAGTGCGAGCCAATCAGCCAGCACATCAGCCTCTGAATCGGCGTCAACCAGTGCGAGCCAATCAGCCAGCACATCAGCAAGCCAAAGTGCTTCAACAAGTGCGAGCCAATCAGCAAGTACATCGGCTAGCCAGTCAGCATCGACAAGCGCAAGTCAATCAGCAAGTACATCAGCTAGCCAGTCAGCGTCAACCAGCGCAAGTCAATCAGCAAGTACATCAGCTAGCCAGTCAGCATCGACCAGTGCGAGCCAATCAGCAAGCACGTCAGCAAGCCAAAGTGCTTCAACAAGCGCAAGTCAATCAGCAAGTACATCAGCTAGCCAGTCAGCATCAACCAGTGCAAGTCAATCAGCAAGCACATCAGCTAGCCAGTCAGCATCGACAAGTGCGAGCCAATCAGCCAGCACGTCTGCAAGCCAAAGTGCTTCAACAAGCGCAAGTCAATCAGCAAGCACATCGGCTAGCCAGTCAGCATCAACCAGTGCAAGCCAATCAGCCAGCACGTCAGCAAGTCAGTCAGCATCGACAAGTGCGAGCCAATCAGCAAGTACATCAGCTAGCCAGTCAGCATCAACCAGTGCGAGCCAATCAGCCAGCACATCAGCAAGCCAAAGTGCTTCAACAAGTGCGAGCCAATCAGCAAGTACATCGGCTAGCCAGTCAGCATCGACAAGCGCAAGTCAATCAGCAAGTACATCAGCTAGCCAGTCAGCGTCAACAAGCGCAAGTCAATCAGCAAGTACATCAGCTAGCCAGTCAGCATCGACCAGTGCGAGCCAATCAGCAAGCACGTCAGCAAGCCAAAGTGCTTCAACAAGCGCAAGTCAATCAGCAAGTACATCAGCTAGCCAGTCAGCATCAACCAGTGCAAGTCAATCAGCAAGCACATCAGCTAGCCAGTCAGCATCGACAAGTGCGAGCCAATCAGCCAGCACGTCTGCAAGCCAAAGTGCTTCAACAAGCGCAAGTCAATCAGCAAGCACATCAGCTAGCCAGTCCGCATCGACAAGTGCGAGCCAATCAGCAAGCACATCAGCTAGCCAGTCAGCGTCAACCAGTGCAAGTCAATCAGCAAGCACGTCGGCTAGCCAGTCAGCATCGACAAGTGCGAGCCAATCAGCAAGCACATCAGCGTCTGAGTCAGCATCGACAAGTGCGAGCCAATCAGCAAGCACATCAGCCTCTG
>NZ_JASHDM010000009.1:0-71609 GCF_047463655.1 Streptococcus infantis | reverse complement strand
GCTTCCGGAACTTTGAAAACTTCAAAACTAGAATCCTCATTGCTTTGAACATCAAAAAGGAGAGAACCAAGTTGGTCCTCTCCAGGTTATAACTTTTCATCAACCCACTACAGTTGACAAAGAGCCGCATTAAAAGGAAAATGATATATTTTGCCCCTCGTCACAAAAAAAGACCTATCACACAAGCTAGAAAGCTTGATATGATAGGCTTTTTAATATTAGATTAACGTACAGTGCGGATACGCATTGTGTTAGTACGAACTGCTTCACCAAGTGGCACACCTGCAACGATAACGATATCGTCACCAGATTGTACAAGACCTGCTTCAACTGCTTTACGTTCAGCAATTTCGAACATGTCATCAGTTGATGATGGAGTTTCTGTCAACATTGGGATAACTCCCCAGTTCAACATCAATCCACGTTCTGTCAATTCGTCAAATGTCAATGCCAAGATATCAGCATTTGGACGATATTTAGAGATCAAACGTGCTGTGTGACCAGTCTTAGTAAGAGTTACAACCAATTTAATGTCCATTGAGTTTGTAGCATCTTTAACTGCTGAAGCCATAACTTCTGTCTTAGAGTTACGTTCAAATGAATCTGAGTTCAAACGTCCGTATTCGTTAAGAAGAGTTTGAGCGTTCTTATCGATAGTTGCCATTGTACGAACAGACTCAAGTGGGTATTTACCATTCGCTGACTCACCTGAAAGCATTGTTGCGTCAGTTCCGTCAATAACAGCGTTAAATACGTCTGATACTTCTGAACGAGTTGCACGTGGTTTTTCAGTCATTGTTTCAAGCATGTTTGTTGCAGTGATAACAACTTTACCAGCAGCGTTCACTTTAGTGATGATCATTTTTTGGTAAACTGGAACCATTTCAAATGGTACTTCGATACCCATGTCACCACGAGCGATCATGATACCATCAGCAGCTTCAATGATTTCGTCCAAGTTATCGATACCTTGTTGGTTTTCGATTTTAGCGAACAATTGAACGTGACCGTTACCAGTTTCTTCACAGATTGCACGAACTTCGTTCACGTCTTTTGCAGTACGTACGAATGAGATCGCGATAAAGTTGATACCTTGTTCAAGACCGAAGCGGATATCAGCGTTATCACGTTCAGCAAGAGCTGGGAAAGGAATTTTAGTGTTAGGGATGTTTACACCTTTTTGTTTAGCGATAACACCGTCGTTTTCAACTTCAACGACAAATTCACGAGTTGCATCGTCTTTTTCTACAACACGAAGACCAAGTTTACCATCGTCAACCAATACTTGGCGACCAACTTCAACGTCATCATAGATGTCAAGAGCGCCAGCAACGTTCAAAGCAATCACTTCACGAGTTGATTTGATACCTTGTTTAGTTGCAACACGGATTTTTTCACCAGTTTTGTATGAGTACTCTTTAGCTTCACCTTCGAACAATTCAGTACGGATTTCTGGTCCTTTAGTATCAAGAAGGAAACCAACTTTTTTACCTGCAAGTTTTTCTGCAAGTTTAACAGTTGCCATACGGTCACCTTGTTCTTGGTGGTCACCGTGTGAGAAGTTGAAACGGAAAGTGTTAGCTCCTGCTTCAATCAATTGAGCAATGTTTTTAGCTGAAGCTTCAACGTCAAGTTTTTCACCCCAGTATCCGTCTTCACCGAATTTTTTACCACCACGGATTTCTACCGCAGGACCCAAAGTTGCAACGATTTTTACACGTTTGTTCATGATTTTTGTGACTCCTTTATATAATTTGACCTTTTATGGTCATTTTACCAGTTTAGTTAAAGTTGATTATGACAAGCTCTTGTTCAAAGCAGAAAGTTCAAGGTCAGCTTTATGAGGATTGTTAACAACAATCTTACCATCAGCTGTTAGGCTAAACAAAGCTCCTTCTTCTGCAGTTCCAAGAATTGGATTTTCAACCATTTTCTCGTTACGGATACCAACAGCGACACCACCGATTCCTTGTTTAAGGAGTTTAACAGCGTGTGCACCCATGCGTGACGCCAATACACGGTCACGAGCAGTTGGAGATCCACCACGTTGGATATGACCAAGTTCAGTTACACGAAGGTCGCTTGTATCTCCAGCTTCTTTTAGCTTTTGACCAAATTCAGCCGCTGACATAACACCTTCTGCCAAAACGATAATGTTGTGTTTCTTACCGTGTTCATATCCAGCTTTGATACTTGCTACGATGTCTTCCATCTTGAAGCCTTCTTCAGGGATGATAATTTCATCAGCACCAGTGGCAATACCAGCCCAAAGAGCGATATCTCCAGCATTACGTCCCATAACTTCAACTACGAAAGTACGACGGTGACTTGATGAGGTATCACGAATCTTATCGATGGCATCCATTGCAGTTGTAACTGCAGTATCAAATCCGATTGTGAAATCAGTACCTACGATATCGTTATCGATTGTTCCTGGAAGTCCGATAGCAGGGAATCCATGCTCAGTCAAGCGCATAGCTCCGTGATAAGAACCGTCACCACCGATAACCACGACACCTTCGATACCGTGTTTTTTCAACTGCTCAATCCCTTTAAGTTGACCTTCGAGTTTTGCAAACTCAGGATAACGAGCAGAGTGAAGGAAAGTACCACCACGTGAAATGATGTCTCCCACTGAAGCAGCATCAAGTGGATAAATTTCGCCGGCAACCATACCTGCGTATCCATCATAGATACCAAAAACTTCCATTCCTTCTGAGATTGCTTGACGAACTACTGCACGGATGGCAGCATTCATACCAGGGGCGTCTCCACCACTAGTCAAAACAGCAATACGTTTCATTTGGTTTTGCTCCTTTTTCTTTTAACATTCTAACTGATTATACCATAATTAAAGTTAAAATTCTTTTATTTTCATTGATTTTTAACGATAAATCGTTTTCATAGTTATTTGACTCAAAGATTCCTGTAAACTAACATCTTTTGCAACAAAATAACCCGGCAATAGAACATTTTTTTGTTCATTTTCGTAGCGTATAATGACTGGAATTTGTCCCTTGTATTGTTCTAAAATATGATAAATTTCAGAATCATGTTCATGATCAGCAGCCTGAATCCAAAATCGTTCACTCACTGCTTCTTTTAGATTATTTAATACTAACTGAAGGCGACCGTCTCTTGCCTGCACTTTTCCATTAAGGTAGTAAAATCTTCCTTCATGTAGGAGATTTTTAAATTGGCGGTACTGATCAGAAAAAACAGTAACTTCCAAATTTGATTTGCTATCACTAACTTTCAAAAAGGCCATGTTTTCACCTTTTTTAGTTCTGATTACTCGGATAGACTGTATCTCAACGAGTACTGTAGCTGTCTGTCCTTCAGATAGTTCAGACAAACTCACAATTGGATAGAGGGGATTCTTTGCTAAAATCAGTAAGGGATGCGGACTGATACCGACTCCAAGCCACTCCTGTTCCTTACGAAACTTTTCGACTTGTGTAAAATCCTCACTCTCAAGCCAATTGTAGTTATTATCTGCAAATAAACTACCCAATTCTTCCACAAAAATAAATAAAGTAGGTAAGTTGGATAAGATTTTTTGACGATTTTTTTCAAAACTATCGAATAAACCAATCTCGACTAGGGGAGTTAAGAGACTCAACTTCTGATAATTTTTAGGCAAGCGAGTGACAAAATCTTCGACACTACTAAAAGGACGATTCTCTATAATCCAATAGGCAAAATCTCGAGGCATCCCCTTGATACTCTTAAGTCCCAAGTAAATAGTCTTGTCTGTCAATTTATCCTGATATGGGATTGTATTGATAGAGAGTGGTGTCAGCTCAAAGTCCATTTCAAGGGCATCGAGAATATAATCTCCACTGGCATAGTTGAGCATGACTTGATAAAAGATTTCTGGGTAATGTGTTTTAAAGTAAGCAAGCTGGAAGGCTAAAGCCGCATAAGCATAAGCATGCGATCGGTTGAAACCATAACCAGCAAATTTTTCCATGACAGCAAAAACCTGCTGAGCCTGTTCTTTTCCATGACCTTTTTCGAGTGCTCCTTGGATGAAACTTTCCTCCATTCGGTGCATCTCAGCTGCGTTCTTTTTCCCCATGGCACGACGTAAAATGTCGGCCTTCCCAAGGCTAAAACCAGCATATCGCTGAGCTACTTGCATCACCTGTTCTTGGTAAAGCATAATGCCATAGGTTGGTGCCAGAATATCTTCCAAAACTGGGTCCAGAACTGTTACCTTTTCTTTACCATGTTTTCGAGCCACAAAGTTATCAATATAGTCGCTCGCACCTGGTCTGTTGAGGGAAGTCGTTGCCACTACTTCTTCAAAGCTTTCTGGTTTCACGCGCTTTAATAAGCGGATAGCACCAGGTTGTTCAAACTGAAAGATCCCCTTAGTCTTCCCAGCTGCAAAGAGGGCTAAAGTTTCCCTATCCTCAAGGTCAATATTCTCAATCCTTAACTGAATTCCTTGAGTTTCAAATAAGAGATCCTGCATTTTTTGAGCGAAAGTTAGGTTTCTTAAGCCCAAGAAATCCATCTTGAGCAAGCCATTTCCTTCAACTCCATGAGCATCATACTGGGTAATGAGCATATCCTCACCATACTTAAGAGGAATATAATCCGTTAGATTTTTATCACTAATCACGACACCAGCAGCGTGGATAGAGGTCTGTCGAGGATAGCCTTCTATCTTTTTGGCAATTTCAAAAGCCTTTTGGTACTCAATCTTACTTTGAATCAGTTGTCTAAATCCTAGATTGCCTTCATAGGCGGTTGTCAAGGTATCTTTGAAACCAATTTTCTTGGTTATGGATGTCAACTCGTACTCGGGAACACCATACCGTTTAAAAACATCTCGGATAGCCTGTTTGGCACCAAAAGTCGAGTAGGTGACTATCTGAGCAGCGTGAATACTACCATAACGGTCACGAACATAGCGGATAAATTCAGGACGATAGATATCAGGAATATCAATATCGATATCAGGCATGGTATAGCGTTCACGATTTAAAAAGCGCTCAAAGATAAGGTTTTTAGCTACAGGATCAATACCAGTAATATTTAAGGCATAGGCCACTAGACTTCCAACTGCAGACCCACGTCCCATTCCCATATAATATCCCTGAGAACGACCAAAACGTAAGAGATCCCAGACAACCAAGAAATAGTCATCGAATCCCATGTCATGAATCACAGATAGTTCTTCTTCCAAACGAGCCTGATAAACTGAATCGAGTAAGCCTTTCTGTTCCAAGCCCTTAATAGCTCTTTCTCGCAACTCTTCAACAGCAGGACGCTCTGGATTGAAACGTGGAAGCTTGAGACTACTATCAATCTCATAAGTAGTTGCTCCAATCAGTTCAGATAGATTTTCTAAAGCTTGCGGAAACTTTTCTTGAAATACTTGCTCTAAACGGTCAGCAGGTAAAAACAAGCCTTGTTGCGCTTGAACATCCACCTCTCGCAAGGTCACATTTTCCTTAATCGCCTTGAGCATTTGAAGCGTTTCTAAATCCTCAGGTTCGAAAGAATTAACACGATAAAGAGGGAGAATTGGTCGAGAAAAATTCGACTGAACTGTATCTGGATAAACTCCGATATAATAGTCATGCCCTAAGTCCAAGGAATCAATTGAAGAATAATAGGGAACAATAACACAAACATCTTCTAGATAGGGAGAAAAATCAGTCCATTCCTTTTTACCTGTCATTTTTAGAGTCGAAAGCTTCATGAGATTTCGATAGCCATGATTTGACAAGGCTAAAAATCGAAGGTTGACGAGTTCCTCCTTATGATGAACGGTCACCTCAAGACCTAATAAAGGCTGAATCTCCTGTTTTTGGCACTCTTTGATAAAATAATAAGCCCCATAGAGATTGTCAATATCCATGATTCCAAGTGCTGAGTAGCCGTATGCTTTTCCTTGGTCAACATATTTCTGAATAGAAATCATACTCTCCATGAAACTATAAACCGTTTTTGTATCAAGTTGCGCAATCACTCGCTATCACCTCCCTTTTTCTCCTTATATTATACCATTTTAAAAAATAGAAAAACAATTTCTTTCTCCCCTTGTAGAAAAAAGAACCACAGTTGAATTAACCGTGATTCCCATTCATTATCCTACCTCTAGGATAGGATTTGTAGCTGTCAAGTGACTGATCTTGCCACTAACACCAAAATATTTACCAATTTTAGTATGTAATTCTAGCATTGCTTCCCGAGCTCGTGATGCCTGCTCTTCATTGATAGCTTCAATGACTAAAACAGCATCTTTGGTTTCTTCTGTTAACATGGTTCTTTGGGCTTCACGCCAGTTTAAACACCGACAAACCGCACCTTGTTCATCAAAATAAATCATTTCATCAGCTAAGGCAGGAGCATCACTTTCAGCCCCTAGTGGAAAGAAGGATTCATTCCCTTGAGCTCTCCCAAGACATAAGTCACCAACAATCTTAGCTAAATCCTCTCCCCCACAAGGAACAGCGAAAGAAAGTGAAACACTATTATAGATATCTACCAAAGGATTTATTGGATTAAATTCTCTTCCTTGACTCACACGCTTTAATAAGGCTTCAATAGAAGAACGAGCACCTTTTTTGGTTTTGAATTTTGTGAATGCCTGACGCCATTCTTGAATCACTTCATTCTGAGTGAAATTTTCATCTGGTATAAAAGTCCGGGCTTTTTTTGTTCCTTCATCTAGTAAAGCTTTAAAATATGGATCCTCATTCTCATCAATAGTATTGTTGAGACCTTTTACCACCAATACACTGATTTGAGCATCTGGAAATAGTTGCCAAAAATCATCTTTTACATGAACTTTCATGACCTTGCCTCCATTCTTTTTCTTTCATTCTACCACAAATTCTAAAAAACGAGTAGCATACAAGCTACTCGATAGGAACTATAATGAATTTTCACGAATCACTTCTACCTTGTATCCATCTGGATCTTTGATAAAGTAATAGTTTGGTTGAGTCCCTGGAAGTCCATTAGGTGCTGTCACTTCATAGCCTTTTTCGCTATGTTCTTTGTGAAGAGCTTCAAGATCAGGTGTGCTTAGGGCAATGTGAGCAAAACCGTCACCGACAACATATGGTCCGTGATCATAGTTGTAAGTCAACTCCAACTCATAATCATCACCATCAAGTCCAAGATAAACAATCGTGAAAGCATAATCTGGAAAGTCTCTACGACGTAATTCCTTAAAACCAAAAGCATCCTGATAAAAAGCGATTGATTTTTCAAGATTTTCTACTCGCAAGCAAGTATGTAGCATTTTTGAAGCCATTTTTTTCTCCTTTGTTAAAAAAGACTGGGACAAAGTTGTACCAGTCTTATGAATAATTATTTACCAAGTTTTGCTTTAGCTGCATCTGCAAGAGCTGTGAAAGCTGCTGCATCGTTAACAGCCAAGTCAGCAAGCATTTTACGGTTAACTTCGATCTCAGCCAATTTCAAACCATGCATCAATTGTGAGTATGAAAGTCCGTTCAAACGAGCTGCCGCATTGATACGTGTGATCCACAATTTACGGAAGTCACGTTTCTTTTGACGACGGTCACGGTATGCATAGTAGTAAGAGTTCATTACTTGTTCTTTTGCAGTACGGAACAAGATGTGTTTAGCTCCATAGTAACCTTTTGCTAATTTAAGAATACGTTTACGACGTTTGCGTGATACAACGCCACCTTTAACACGTGCCATGTTTTATTTCCTCCAAATATTTCCTAGAATTGTTTACTTACAAATACGCGATTATTTCAAGCGAGTAAGCATTGCTTTGATACGTTTGAAATCTCCTGAATGCACCATAGATGCTTTACGAAGATGACGACGTTGTTTTTTAGTTTTTCCGTGGAAACGGTGAGATGTGTAAGCACGGAAACGCTTAAGTCCACCAGAACCTGTACGTTTGAAACGTTTAGCTGATGCGCGGTGTGTTTTTTGTTTTGGCATGATTTTTTCTCCTTTATTTAACTTTATGACAATTATTTTTTGTCAGTTGCTGGCGCCAATTGCATAAACATTTGGCGTCCATCCATTTTAGCACGTTGTTCAATGATAGCAATATCTTGAGTTGCTTCAGCGAACTCGGCTAAAACTTTTGCACCAATCTCTTTATGGGTGATCATACGCCCCTTAAAGCGAATGGATACCTTCACTTTGTTTCCTTTTTCAAGGAACTTGCGAGCATTGCGAAGTTTAGTTTCGAAATCACCCTTGTCGATAACTGGGCTCAAGCGAACTTCTTTCACGGTCACAACGCTTTGTTTTTTGCGCTGCTCTTTTTGTTTCTTCTGGTACTCAAATTTGAACTTACCGTAGTCCATAATTTTTGCAACAGGAGGTTTAGCTTGAGGTTGAATGAGAACCAAGTCCACATTAGCTTCGTCCGCAAGTGCCTGCGCTTCGCTTAGTGGTTTGATACCCAATTGCTCACCTTCAAGACCGATTAAGCGAACTTCGCGTACACGAATTTCATCATTGATGAATAAGTCTTGCTTTGCTATGGTTTTCACCTCTTTTTTTAATTTAGAGAAAAACAAGAGCGGACTTGCTAACGCAAACCCGCACTACATGATTGTATTCCATTTCTGAAATTTGATCCGTAGGGGCCAGACAACGTTAGTCGCAAGGCGAGAAGTTCTCACTTCTGCTTTTCTCAACTTTTATATGATATCAAGTTTTCCCCTACTTGTCAAGATTAAAACTATCTTTTTTTAATTTTTTCTATTTTTCCGACTTGCAATCTATTGATTACGAGAATAGTAAATCTCATGTGGCTTCAAACGAGCATTCAGTAGCTCTGATACAGTCACGAAACTATAGCCTTGTTCCTGTAAATACTCAATTACTTTTGGAAGCGAATTTACTGACGGCTGATGGATATCGTGCATTAAAATGATAGATCCATTGCTTGCCTGGCGCTGAATTTCTGTCAAAATTGCTGCTTCATTTTTACTCTTCCAATCCAAACTATCCACATCCCACATGATAAAGCTTAAATCAAGACTATTGCGAATATCATCTGAGATTGCACCGTATGGTGGTCGCATCAATTTAGAGCTTTTCCCAAGTACTTTTGTAATAGCATCTTCTGTATCCGTAATTTGTTTCTTAGCATCTTCCAATGACAGTTTTGTTAAAACCGGGTGATTCCAACTATGGTTTCCAACTTCATGACCTTCAGACTGCATACGTTTAAGAATCGACTCATTGCCGGCAATATTTTTTCCTTGAACAAAGAAGGTTGCTTTAATCTTATACTTGGCTAGAATATCTAAAGCTTGTGGAGTTGTATTTCCATCTGGTCCATCATCAAAGGTAAGAGCGACTACTTTTTTATTTTTCTCAGCCTGAGCCTTCTTATAAAGTTCTGCATCCTTTTCAGTTAGATAGGACGATTGGATAACATCAAAGAAGTCTGAAATAGGCAAAGCTATTTCTTCTACATTATTGGTTGCTTTAACTGGATATAACACCAATTGACTATCTTTGTAAGCAAACTTCCAAGATGATAAATCGCTAGCTGAAAAATCGGCTATTACTTGATCTACAAGTGTTTGCTCGATCTTTTTATCAAGGAGTGTTGACTTGATATCCTCAAGAAACTTTTCCTTAGCTTTGCTAGCATCTGTAAAGAGCTGATCTAATGTAAACAGGGTCCCATCTTCCTTAAGATAAAGCTGATCTAATGAGGTATTTTCTAATTCCACAACAGTAGAATCACTCAGGTCATAGGCATGTTTTTTTACAAGATGGCTCTCCACACCTTTGATGGAAGAAGAATCTTTTTCAGAGTAGTAAAAAATCAAATGTTCTTTATCTTCTACTTTATCCGTAATATCTTTTACAATGATATCCTGAACAGAGGTAATGACCTTGTCCCCCGTCATAGGATAGTAGGTGATGATTTCTGCCTGCCCCTTACGAAAATGTTCTTTCTGACTTCCTTGTGAATAGGCATCATCTTTTTCTTTTTTCAGTGCTTCAATTTTTTGCTCAAAAGCTTGCTTCGTCAAGACTTTATAAGCAATACCAGCACCTAATGTTAAGATTGTGAAGAATAGAAGCCCCACAATAATCCACAAATTTCTTCTCTTCTTGTCATTTATTTTACAATTTGTTCTTTTTTTAGTCATAGTCTTATCATATCAAATCAGGCCTATAATTTCAATGATAAATAGGAAAATGTCCATTTTTTAAGAAAAGAAAGGTAAAAGAAAAAGCCTAGATTTTTCTAGGACTTTCTTTTGATTCACAAAAACATGTATATCTGTGTTTACTATTACCAACCAAGATAACCATTACCACTATCAAGACCTTCACCACCAAACCCATTAGCTTCATCCCATTCAGCAACGGCTTTGTTATGTTTTTCGAAATCACTTCGTGTAATTTCTTTATAACTATTTGATGATGGCGCCGGAGTATATGCTGGGGATGCAGGTTCTTCATATGCAGGTTCAGCATAAGTTGAAGTTGGCTCTTCATACGTTGATGTATTAGCATCAGATGTATATGATGACGTAGATGGTTCGTAGACAGGTTCACTAGTTTGCTTGTCTTCTGTAGTAGCAGTTGATGATGAAGCTGATGTACTAGTAGAAGAAGCCTTCTCAATTTCAGAAGATTGGCTAGTTTTTTCTTGAGAGCTAGTAGATGTATCCTTGCTTACATCCTTTGTTTTTTGTGATGATGCATCCTTAGTTTTCGATTCATTCACAATGGTAGCTTCTTTATTGTCAGATGCTCCTAAAAAAGAAAAAACTACAAGTATCAGAAGTATAAGAGCACCAATAAGACCATAGATCATTTTCTTGTGCTTGTTGATTATTTTTTGTAGTTTTGTATTCATAATTAACCTCATATGTTTAGTCATTAGGTTTAATATATCAAAGAATCTCGAATTCGTCAACCATGCCAAATATTTTTGAAAGGGGCGTGAATTTTTGATCTTATTGTATATCGAATATAGAATAGTACACTGTCGCTTCTAAAACATTACTAAAAATTATTTTGACCTCCCTAGACAATTTGTTCAGATTTTATTTCATTACACTGCACTTTAATATCTATGTTCTTTACTCACATAAAAACACCCCAAAAGTTTAGATTTTTCTATCTAACTTTTAGGGTGCAATTCGGATTTCTATATAACTTATTTTGTTTAAAATCGAATGATTTCTCTTGTTTTTTCATATGAGGAAACAAAGCGATTTGTTACCCCTGGTTCAGCAACTTCCAAAGCTTGGGAAATCTTTTCGAAAGATGCTTGATAATCAAAGGCATTTTCAAAGATTTCTAAAGATTCATGGAAGGCTTGTTGAATCCCTTCATCAAATGATCTGTAGCGATTAGAATATTGAAGCAATTGCTCTGTCAAGGTTGCATATTGCACAATACTGTAAGTTTCTGTTTCCAAAACTTCCATATCATGTGATGCAATTTCTAGGATACGATTAACAGACTCAATGTTGACTTGTGACTGTTCCAACTCTGCCATCAAATCCTCAGTACTATGGCTAGCAGCAAAGAACAATTTCAAGAAGTTCTGTGGGATTCCTGGAAGATTTCTCTTTTCCATGTAGCGCTTAATGGTGTGGAGGCGATTGACGTAAACATTTGCCTTTTGACGAGCATTAACATCATCTTTTTCAATCTGTACTAAACGTTCGCTCACTGAAACTTGATCATCTTCAATTTCTTTTAATGTAGCTTGAACATTTTCTAAACGTTCTTCCAATACAGAATAAGCTTCTGAATATTCCTCTTGTTCTGAAGTCAAATCGCTAACTGTAACTTCTAGGGAATCCAAATCCACTTGAAGACGACGGACGTGATTTACATCACTCTCAGACATCAAGTAAGTTTTGCTCAAGCGTTCAATATCTTTCACCAAGACCTGATTGTTGTCTTTTAAGTGGTCAAGATAGGTTGGAAGTGTTGACAACAAGTTTTCAACAACTTTTTGAGAAGCAATCTCTCGTGTGAAAATATTATAGAGAGCATTGATTTCTTCTTGAATCTGAGTGTTTTCATATTCAGCATTATCCAATTCCAATTTTTTAATATTTTCTTGGTTATTTTTCAAAGCTTCATACAACAACTGCAAACGCGATTCAATGTCAGTTTCTACAAAGTGATAGTTAGCATCAAGCAACTTACGATAGCCAGCCTCTAGATCTTCAAGTTGATCAGGGAGTTCAGTCGTTAGTTTAGTAACAATTGCTGGAATTCTCTCTACGATATGTGTCAAAGCGAGAATATGGTTTTCAGCATTATCTAAAATTCCCGCTGCTTCAACTGGATCTCCTGAAGAGTTTAGCGTCACAAATTGAGAAAATTCTGATTGGATGTTCTCCAATTGTTTTTCAATTTCAGGAAGTGCTTGACCATATTTCTCAGAATCTTCTGCAACCGCCTTCTGTAAGCTTTCAAATAAATCTAAAGCATGCAAGACACGACCACTATTTTTTGATTCTTGTTTTTCTAAATCTGCCAAAGCATTTCGAATGGAAGCAATATCTTCTTCGATAAGGGTAATCTGGCTTTCAATTTGATCAATTTTGTGTTGAGCTTTCAAGAAGCGAAATGAATTATTGTACCCTTCTGCTTCAAACAGATTATTCTCAATATCTGCAAATGAGTTGAGGGATAGGTCTACCCATTTTTGATTCCACTCTCTAAATGCAATCTGACTTTGACCAATCAGATGCATATTCTTAACAGCTTCTACTTCATCGTTTACTGGAAGGTTATATAACTCTTCCTTTCTTTCTTCTAGTACTGCAAGCCTACCTTCATTGCGTTTGCGTAACAAAATCGCTACAACATAAGCAATAATCAGTAGAGTCGCTATTACAATCATAATAATAATCAACAGATTATCAGACATATCAAACTCCTTTTTATACTTGAAACAATTGTAATGATTATATCATATTTTTCAAACCATGGGAACTATTTCCAAATTTTTTAAACGTCAAGCGTACTGTAGACAGCATTTTCTTCGATAAATTCTCGACGTGGTTCTACACGGTCACCCATGAGCATATCAAAGATTTTATCTGCTTCTGCAGCATCATCAACCGATACACGCGCCATAAGACGATGTTCAGGATTCATAGTTGTTTCCCAAAGCTGATGATCATCCATTTCTCCAAGACCTTTATATCGCTGAATAGTTGGTTTGGCACGACCTTCACTATAGCGAGCCAAGGCTTCCTGGAGACGGATTTCTTGATCTGCCCCAGGTTGGATGTATTCTTTAATTTCACTGCCGACCTTAACACCGTAAATTGGTGGTTGGGCGATATAAACATAACCTGCTTCTAAAACGGGTTTCATATAACGATAAATCAAGGTTAACAAGAGGGTACGGATATGGGCTCCATCGACATCGGCATCCGTCATGATGACGAGTTTTTGATAACGTGCCTTGCTGACATCAAATTCCGCACCAAAGCCTGTTCCCATAGCTGTGAAAAGGCTACGGATTTCTTCATTGGCAAGGATTTTATCCATGCTGGCCTTTTCGACGTTGAGGATTTTACCGCGAATCGGTAAAATCGCTTGGAATTCACGGTCACGACCAGACTTTGCAGAACCTCCCGCTGAATCTCCTTCGACGATGAAAAGTTCAGTTTCAGCTGGATTATTTGAAGAACAGTCTGCTAATTTCCCTGGAAGGTTTGAAATCTCTAAACCTGACTTCTTACGAGTAACTTCACGCGCACGTTTGGCTGCTACACGCGCCTTAGCTGCCAAAATCCCTTTTTCAACAATCCGCTTAGCAATCTGTGGATTTTCCATCAGGAAGTCTGAAAATGCTTCACTAAAGAGGCGATTGGTAATCTTGACAACTTCACTATTTCCAAGTTTAGTTTTCGTTTGTCCTTCAAACTGCGGATTTGGATGCTTCACAGAGATAACGGCAGTCAATCCTTCACGGACATCCTCACCTGTTAGATTATCTTCGTTGTCTTTGAGGAGTTTGTTTTTACGAGCGTAGTCATTGATGACACGAGTTAGGGCTGTACGGAAACCTTGTTCATGCGTTCCACCCTCATGTGTATGAATATTATTGGCGAAACTCATGACATTTTCATGGTAACCTGTTGTGTATTGCATGGCTACTTCAACTGTGATGTCATCCATTTCTCCATCAGTGTAGATTGGATTTTCAAAAATAACATCCTTGTTTTCATTGATATACTCAACATAGCTCGCAATCCCACCTTCGTAGTGGTAGTGTTTTGTTTGTTCAAGTCCCTCACGCTTGTCAGTGATGGAGATTTGAAGGCCACGATTCAGAAAGGCGAGTTCTTGGATACGCTTGTTTAATTTATCAAAATCAAAAGTTGTTGTTTCTGTAAAAATCTCTGGATCTGGCGTGAAGTGTACTGTTGTACCTGTTTTATCTGTATCTCCAATCACCTCAAGGTCAGCAACAACATGTCCACGACGGTATTCTTGGTAATGAATTTTCCCGTTTTTATGAACACGAACATCCAACTGAGTTGAGAGGGCATTTACAACCGATGAACCTACACCGTGGAGTCCACCTGAAACCTTGTAACCGCCACCGCCAAATTTACCTCCAGCGTGAAGAACGGTAAAGACAGTTTCAACGGCAGGACGGCCTGTCTTTTCTTGAATATCAACAGGGATACCACGTCCATCATCAACAACCGTGATAGAGTCATCTGGCTCAATAAAGACCTGAATATGACTAGCAAATCCCGCCAAGGCCTCATCGATAGAGTTATCAACGATTTCCCAGACTAGGTGGTGAAGACCTTCTTTTGAAGTCGATCCGATATACATTCCAGGACGCATACGAACGGCTTCCAGACCTTCCAAAACTTGAATCTGACTGGCATCATAATCCTGTGCCTGTTGGTTTTTGATTTCTTCTGTCATTTTTTCCCTTTTTCTTTTTTCTTACATTTCTAATACTTGTCTCAATGTCACGATATTTTTAAAGAGATGCGTCGCTAAGCCTGCTGCTTGTCCAGCTTCAATATCGATAGAACGGTCACCAATAACGATACCAGAACTAATCTTATACTTATCTCGCAAATAGATCATAGACTCTGGATTTGGTTTTCTCTTAAAACCAGAGCTAGCTGTTACTACTTCTGTAAAATAGCCAGCAATACCTGTCTTTTCAAGAATATCCAAAACTTGGTCATTGCGATGCGAAACTAAAAAGTTCCGTCCTCCCTGGTCTGAGATTTCCTCCAATAAAGCAGGTACTCCCTCAAACAAGGCAGGATGCTCAAGCTCTCGCGCTTCGTTTTCCTTATATTTTTCTAAAAAATGCTCTATTGTTGGGGCAAATTGGTTAATCGCAAAAGCAGTTGACACTTTCAAGGCATTGTAAACTTTATCATGTTCTTCTTCGATTCCAAATTGAGCTAATGTTTCCACAAAAGCCGCGGTCGAAGTCTCATAATTATCAAGTAAAGTTCCACCTAAATCCCATATGTAATCGTGATATTTCATACCCTTCATTATAGCATTTTTTTATCAAAAAAGCGACGATTTCCTTCTATTTTAACAGTAAAAAACGAGAAGAATCCCCTAATTGATAGATTCCTCTCGTTTTAGTTAATCTATTCCAAACACATCACGATAGAGCATGGCTTTTCTCAAAGCATCTGCATCTCCACCAAGTTGTTCTACTAGGTTATAAGCAAAGGCAAGGGCAGTTGCTGGACCGCGACTGGTGGTCAAGTGACCATCGACAACTACTGTTTCCTTGCGATAGTGACCATCAGCAATTTGCTCTTGGACACCATCATAGCAGGTGAACACTTTATCCTTGAGGAGACCAGCTCGATTCAGTACAATTGGTGCTGCACAAATGGCTGCTACTTTTTTACCAACTTGCTCAAATTTTTGAAGTTCAGTAATCAATTGCTCATTATCACGCAAGTGAGCTGAACCTGGCATACCTCCTGGTAAGACAATCATGTCGTACTCAGATAAATCACCATCAAACACTCGATCTGCTTGTACTTGGATGGCATGTGATCCCGTCACTTGGGCTTCAAAACCAACCATATGACAAGTAATATTGGCACGACGTAATACGTCCACAACTGTTAGGGCTTCGATTTCTTCAAAGCCATCTGCTAAGATAACTGCAACTTTAGCCATGATTTACTCCTTATTTAACTTTTTTCAAAACAACTTTCTTACGTTTAAATCTTGTCTTACCGCTCTTTTCATCAGCTAGATGCGTTTGATAACTCATCGATAGAAGCAGACCAACACCAATCAGATTACTGATAATGGCTGAGCCCCCTTGGGAAATGAATGGTAATGGAATCCCTGTCAGAGGAAGGAGGCCTGTCACTGCACCGATATTTTCAAAGATATGGAACAAGAGCATCATAATAAATCCAGTTGAAATGTAGGTATAAAATTGATTATTGGACTTCAGAGTGATTTTTAACATTCGATAGATAAGTAGAAGATAAAGTGTAATTACGAGGACAGAGCCGATAAAACCAAAATCTTCTGCAATGACTGTAAAAATCATATCACTCTCACGAACGGGAATAAGGAGATTAGATACATTAAATCCTTGACCAAACAGACCTCCACTACCAATGGCGATTTGCCCTTGCGCCTGTTGATAGGTGGTCGTTTGTGCATAATCAAATGGATTGAGCCAGGCAAGGATACGGTTAATCTGATAGGTTGGCATCCCGATTTGATGTATGAAAGCACGCCCATCTTTTGTGATGAAAATTGCCAAAAATCCTGCAATTCCCGATACAGCTGTTACAAAAATTGGAATGATGATTTTCCATGATACTCCAGAAAGCAAGACCAGTCCCGCAAAGATTGCGACAAAGACCAAGGCCGTTCCTAAGTCACTCTGCAGGGCCAGTAAACCTAAGACTGGCAGCGTGAAGATAATCATCCACAGTATCAAGAGGAAATCTAAAGGAATCGTTCGTTCACTTTCCTTGTGTTTCTGTGTGAATTGAACAACAACCCGAGCCAAGATCAAAATATAGGAAATTTTCATGAATTCGGAAGGTTGGAAAAGTGTCACTCCTCCAATTGACACCCAGTTTTTAGCCCCTGTTGCTGCGACCAAATTAGGGTTATAGAAAACCAAGGGTAAGACCATGAGGACTAGACCTAGGGCATAAAGATAGGGAGTCGCCTGCCATAAAAATTTTGTATTAAAGAACATGACTACAAAGCTGATAACAATTCCCAATACGATCCAAGCTAGTTGCTGACCGAGAATAGGCCAAATATTATGTGGATAGTCATGACTGACAGCAATGTAAATAGCTACCACTCCAGTCACCAGCAAACAGAATACTGGTAAAATCAAACTATAATCGACTCGAGAGTCGAGAGAACGTTTCATAAAGGTCTCCTTCATTCTTTCAGATGTTTATTTTATTTTTTGTGTAAAAATTCTTGAACTTTTGAGAATACTTGCTCTTTGCCAACTTCTCTGACTCGACTAGTCTGTGACAAGGCCTTGCCAATCTGCTTTCCATATCGCTTGCTTGTCATTCGGCTATCCAAGATCAGGACAGAGGAGCGTTGTCCAAGACGACGCATGGTTCTACCTATCGCTTGTTTGAGGCGAATAATAGCCATTGGCAGTTGATAGTCGTAGAAAGGATTTTTCCCTTCAAGACGCAGTTCCTGATTCATTTTTTTCGTAAAGGGATCTTCTGGATTTTGGAAGGGCAAGCGTGTCACCACCTCAATCACTCGAGGGTGAGTCGCAAAATCAACTCCCTCCCAAAAACTTCCTGTCCCTAGCAAGAGTTGAGAGTCTCCTCTTTCAAATCGTTTCTTGAGTTGAGCAGGATCCCCGTTCTTATATTGGGCTAAATGAGAAAGAGATAAAGAGTCTGATACCTGCAACAAAAGGTCTTTTGAAGTGAATAAAACGAGCATGGGCTCTTCAAGGTAAGACAAATCTTCCAACACTTCTACAAGAGCATGAGCATAGTCTTCTTGAGAGGTTTCTGTCACCAATGGAAAATCCTTAACGACCAAAATTTCTTGATTTTCTTGAAAATTCTCATCCAATTTGTCAAAGGCTGCATGTGGGAATCCCATTAGTTCTGGTAAAGATACTCTGCTACTAATTTCCAAGGTCGCAGAGACAGCTAATAGCTGACAAGTCTCTGGAAAAATCTGTGAAAAGAGCAGACGTTGATTGCGACTGGAAGAAATGACAACCTTCTTGTTAGACAAGTCTGAGGCTGATAGCCAAAATTCTCCATCAGTGCAGAAAAATCGCTGATAGTCCTGGAAACCTTGAACGTCTAGCTCAGAGAAATCCTGTTGGAGTTGTGCCATGGTTGTCGCAGGGCACATTCTACGCTTACCAGATAGGAACTGGTCCATCAAGTGATAAAGCTCAAAGCGAATACTCTCCATCAAGCGTCTCTGAAGCGTCCCTTCTTCTCGAACTAAGGCTTGATCTAGCTGGTCTACTATGTCGTTTAAAACGAAACTCTTCTGCGAAAGATTTTCCAAAGTTAATAAGATCTTCTGGGCCTCATCCAAGATCAAGAGACGGCCCTCTAGTAGACTGGGATCGTCCTCAAGTCGGGTAACGAGATAAGCATGATTGGTCACAAGTAGCTGGCAAGAGCGAGCTTTTTTCTGCCCCCGTCTCCAAAAATCCTCCAACCAAAAGAGAGAAGCTTTGGGAAGGTTCCCATCATGTACCAGATTTGGTAAAAACTGCTGGTAGCGATAAAGTTGTCCAATCTCATCTAAATCTCCAGTTTCTGTTTCAGTCAACCAAACTAGAAGTTGCATCTTGAAACGTGTGTACAAGCGATTGGACTCTTCTTCCTCTAGCGCTGCGTGAAAGGCATCTAGTTTTAAGTAATTTTGTGGTCCTTTCAGACTATGAATCGAAAGGTGAAAAACCTCTTCCAATCTACGAGCCTCTTCTTGCATCACTTGATTTTGTAGAACTTTAGTAGGAACACTGATGAGGATTCCTTTTTCGTTTTCTAGTGATAAGGCTGGCAGGAGATAGCCGTAGGTTTTTCCAATTCCAGTCTGAGCTTGCACAAAGGCAATTTTCTCATTCTGTAGAAAATCTTGAACCTTTTGAGCAAAGCTAGCTTGCGGGGCTCTATCTTCCAAATCCAACAAGGCAATATTGGTTTGGAAATCTTTTGAGAGTTTGCGTGGAGAAAGGGCTGGTTTTTCCTTTTTCAAAAACAGACCCTGCACCTCAACTAAGTCATGTTCTACAAGGATGGACTGCTTCTGATAAACTTCCTCAATGACCAGATAAGATTCATATAATAGACCATCTGACAAACTTAACAAGCGCTCCAATAAGCCTTTTGGCAGTTGAAACATTTTTTGTCGCATACAGAGAAAGAGCTCTGCTGTTGCTTGGGCATCTGATAGGGCAGTATGGGCTTTTTCTAATGAAATACCTAACTCTTGACAGAGAATCCCCAGATTATACTTTTCAAGCTGAGGATAAAAAACCTGAGCCAACTCGACTGTATCGATACGGGGAGTGCGCAATTCATAGCCCTCAAAAAAGAGAAATTCTGCCAACAAATTGGCATCGAACTGGACATTGTGCGCAACAAAAACACCGTCCTTGACCAAGTCAAAAATTTTTCCAGCCACCTGAGAAAACTCTGGTGCCTCTGCCAGTCGCTGATCGGTCAAACCCGTTAATTCTTTGATATGAGAATCCAAGGGTTCGTGGGGATTGACATCCGTGGCATATTGGTCAACAATCTCACCATTTTCAATGACCACGATTCCTACTTGGATAATTTTTGCCTTGCTTCCGGTACTGGTCGCCTCTAAATCCACGACAACATACCGATCATTTCTAAAATTCATCATTAAAAATTATATCAAAATTTACACCATTTGACATCCATGAACTTTATTGGAAGGGTCAAGTTTCTTGCAAGTTTTTTCAAAAAATGATTGAATAGAAGTGTAGAAAAGGAGTGACATCATGAACCCATTAGATTTGTTTAATCAAGTAAAAGAGCTAATCGAGAAAAAAGATTTGGCTGCCGCAAAAACCTTTGTCAAAGAAAATAAGGACCAACTCGGTGAGTATCTAAACCAAGCACAAGCTTTGGTTTCAGGCTCAGAAGGACTTAACGGTCTTGTAAATAAGGTCAAAGGCCTCTTCTAATAGTCAAAAGGCACCTGAAAACCTCAGGTGTCTTTTTGTATTTTCTTCATAAAGGCTGGGGTATGTTGACTGATCGTGGTTGGCAGAACTACAAAATTATCCTCAGCCAGTTCCTGGGCAATTGCTGAATGTAAATAGGTCGCTACTGTCACTCTTTCATAGAGACTTGCTTGGGGAAATTGACCTGCAAAACCGGCAATCATCCCAGCTAAGGTATCTCCCATTCCCCCAGTCGCTTGATAGGGACCTCCAACTCCCAGCTGATAAAAATCAGTTTGATCAGCTTGCCAGATTCGAGTAGCTGGACCTTTTTGAACCAAAATCGTTCCTGAAGGAAATCTCTTCAAAGCCTCTCTTGTTTCCTCAGCTCCTTGAGAAGTCAATTCTAAGCCTGACAAGACTTGCCATTCCCTTTGGTGAGGCGTTAAAACAAGCTGAGCTTTAGGAAATTTCATTCCCGTCTTAGCTAAAATGGATAAGGCACCACCATCCAGTATGAGAGTCTGGTCTTGATTTAAATGATGAAAGACTGTTTGGAGAAGCTGTTCTTCACGCTCATCATCCACTAGTCCAGGCCCAACCAAGACAATACCAGCCTTCTGCAACTGTTGCTCAAGCAATTGCTTATCGTCAAGAGCAAAAGCCATAGCCTCAGGCAAATGGCTATGTAGCGCTGGAATATTCTCTTTATCCGTAGCTACGGTCACCAAGCCTGTGCCACTTCTAACAGCCCCTAAGGCAGCCATAATAATGGCTCCCCCATAGGGATAAGTCCCTCCAATCAAGAGAAGACGCCCGTAGTCTCCCTTATGACTAGAACGAGGACGCTCAATGATAACTTTTTTCAGTAGAGCTTGATCAATCTTTTTCATACACTACTCCTTCAACTTATCCTTACCATGTAGTACTTGATTAACCTTAGTATTCCAAGCCTGTAACCCTTCTCCTTCATAGTCTAGGTAAGTCACTCTATCTTGTAATTGACAAGGAATCAAATCTTCAAAACAAGACCTATCTTTTGAAGGAATAACACACAAATGAAGAAAGGTATCTAAATCTAAACTATCTCTTACCTTCGCAACATGATAGCCATCAAACATATAACCTGGTGCTTGAATTAATTCTTCATACAGAAAATGAAAACTAACGCCAGGAATGAACTTTTCTTGTAATTCCTCCTCAGACGGTGCCCGTCCTAACAAACGCTCCATAGCGAGTCGGTAACCCGAAGTCGTATTAGACCATCCGAACATGATATAGTCAAAATAGTCTGCTGGATCAGAAGCTGCATTACGACTATCTGTAACTAGATCAGCCCCACTTTTACCAAATACTTTTACCGCCGACATGAGTTTTCCAATCTGAAAAATAGCCTGAGCCACCTCAACTGTACAAGTATGACTACAATAATTTGAAGTAACCAACTTCCTCTGGATATCATAGGTAGAAGCTACAAGCCGATGACTTGGTCTGTAGGGAGGAAAATAGCTATGCTCTTGCAAGTAATCATGAATTCGTATATTTAATTCATGATTCTCACATTCCACAATGGTCTGACGATGATGGTCCTGTTCGTAAGCAATAAACTTTGCTAGCTTCTCCAATTCCCATTCTTTAATCTGAGGATAGTTTTCAAGAGCAAATTGATACATCCCATCCCACTGGAGACTAAAATCTGCATTACAAACTTCTACAATCATGGTCCTTCTCCTCATATTCTCTTACTTTCATTATACACCTCACTACCCAATTAATAAAGAGAGTGGGACAGAAATCGGTAATTCGTTAGAATTCGATTTCGTCGTCCCACCTCCGCACAGTTGAGTAGGGCTGTAAAAGCTTATGAAATCAGCGTAGTAGAGCCCACTTCAATCACTGCGTCTTGAACTACACTCCAAAGACAATTGAGAGGCTAGGACTTTTGTCCCAGCCTCTTCATTTATAATGATTAGCTGTTTTATAGCTGAGAGTTATCAGTATTACTTTTCTTTACGTCTAACAGTTAGTAGAGCTACTGATAAAACAAGACTGAGACTTGCTAGGAAGACAGCTGTATCAGATCGACTTTCACCTGTTTCAGGAAGTCTTGTTGAACTTGATTGACCTGAAGTATTTTCAAGAACATTTCCATTAACTGCTGGTCCATGAGCTGATTCTACTGGTTCTTGATTTTGTTTTTTATAGACAATCGCATAAAGTCCTAGATCTTTGGTGACAAATTCAACTGTGTTACCTACTAGCGTCACCTTTTGAACCTGCAAACCTTGATCTAAGCTCATGTGATAAACCTCTTGAACCTGACCCTTGACTGGCAATCTCACTAGAACTGCACCCTTTGGATCAACCATTTGGTTATCTTTATCTAGCAATTTCACTTGATAAGCATCGTATTGCTTACCAGCTAATTCTTGGCGTAGAACCTTGTGAACTTGAAGCTTGAGATTAGCATCCAAGTCTTGAGATAGCCCTGCTACCAGAACTCCAGTTTCCTTATCAGACAAGATTCGAACCTCTGCAGCTGATTTTTCAACACTTGGTGCTGGTTCATCGCCTACTGTAGCTACTGTTCCTGTGTATTCTGGCAACTCATTCTTAGCTGCTTCTACTGCATTGACACCACCATCAAATTCTGGGATTTCTACTACTGGAGCTGGTTCGTCGCCTACTGTGCCGATTGCATCTGTGTATTCTGGCAATTCATTCTTAGACGCTTCTACTGCATTGACACCACCCTTGAATTCTGGAATTTCTACCACTGGAGCTGGATCGTCACCTATTGTGCCGATTGCTTCTGTGTATTCTGGCAACTCATGCTTAGCCGCTTCTACTGCATTGACACCACCCTTGAATTCTGGGACTTCTACTACTGGTGCTGGCTCATCACCTGCTGTCCCAATTGCATCTGTGTATTCTGGCAACTCATGCTTAGCTGCTTCTACTGCATTGACACCACCCTCAAATTCTGGAACTTCTACCACCGGAGCTGGATCGTCTCCTTTACTTGTTGTCGGTGCTGGATCGTTTTCCACTTCTTGATAGAAAGTAGCCATTTCGTAGAACTCTGGTTCTCCACCTTCCCAAGAAACTTTTACATCGAGAATCCGTGGATTTTTTCCTGAAAGGGCAAAGGTTTGGAAACTTGATCTGACTTCACCCAAGTTTTTCCATACTGATTCACCAGCATCATTCAAGGTACGAACTTGGACATTTACTTTTGCACCTTCTGGCAAGTCAGCAATCAAGCGAACATGATTGACCTTGGTTTCTTCAGATAAATGATAAACAAGCTCTCCTTTATCTTCAGTAGCTGCATAGCTAGTCAAGACATTACCGTCAGTCATATTTTTCTTCAGGTTATCCGCTGCTTCGCTACCAGTTCCTGTCACTGTAGGATTATTTTCAGGATTGATAAATTCACCATCATTAATCACGATTTCGCTAAATCCTACAAAACGAGCATTATAATCCGCTGTAAAGAGAACACGCATGAACTTAGCAGTTACAGGTTGATCCAGAATACCTTCAATATAACGATTTCCTGGGTTTGCAGAATCATGTGTCCAGCCGTCGGTCAAGGAATTATCTCGAATTTCATTTTCCACACCATCTCCGACTGTTACAACATCCGTCCAATTCTTACCATCTTCACTGACTTGAATCTTCCCATCACGCAAATAATTACGCTGAGCATCCTGAATATAGGCACGAATCTTCTTGACTTGACGAGTGGTGCCTAGTTTCATGACAATTTCCCCGTTTTTACGTTGGTAATCAGAAAATTCTACAAAATTATTAAAGTCCCCATCAAACAGTTGACCAAGGTTGTGTACGCGACGAACATCATTAGCACCATAATATTGGTGGATACCCATAGTGGTTGATAAGAGTTCAGTTGGATCCACTTCTTTTGTCTTGATAACTAATTTTCCAGTAGGAAGCGCTTGGTCCTTATCTGTCTTGTTCACGATGCGAACGTAGCGTACCAAGGCGTGTTCTGGAAGTTGGTCAGCGCTCATCCATTCCACTTCATTTGCTGAATATTCCAGTGTCAAACCTGTTTCACCTACACCTTCAAGTGCAATTGAACTAGCTTCATGGAGTCGATCCAATTTCAAGCCAAGATAGCCATTTGCTGGAAGATGATTCCCTTGAGGTAAGGTCATTTCATAACGACCATGGCTGTCCACTACTGGCGTTTCTTTCAAGCTGTCGACATTGGTGACGGTCAAATCAGTATTTGGTGTATCGACGTCAACTCTAAAGTCCGCAATTCTCCACCATTTGCTGAGAAGCTGTGTATTACGAACACGAACGTATTGGGCTGTGAAGTCTTGACTAATATCTGAAATTTGATCCCCAGCTAAGGTCTGAAGTGTCTTCCAGTTTGTACCGTCTGTAGAATATTCGATGACACCAGCTGCTAGTTTGTCCCCTTCCCCTTGAACTAGATGAACATGTTTCACTTTCTTAGCTCCACCCAAGTCCATTTGAACCCAAGCATTTTCTGGAGTCACATTTGTTTGATTGGCATGAGCCATCATAGATTCGGTGTTATCTTTGCCATCTTGCATTTGAAGCACACTAGTTCCATACTTGTAAACCAGATTTGGACTTAGAGTAATGGTACCTTTTACCTTCTTGCTTCCAAGTTCGAGCGGTCTATTGACGGCAATTTCACGCATGGCAAGCCAAGCATTATCCTTCTTAGCTGTCGCACGCATACGAACTGCTTGTGCCGTAATATCAAGATTGGTAAATTCAAGCGTACGTTCTCTACCTGTATAGGCTGGACTTGTGAGAGCTACCCAGTCGCCCTGTTCGTTTTGATACTCGACAAGGGCATTTCCGAAGGTATAATTATCGGCTGTCTTTGTTCCTGTAGCAAAACCTAGCGTATGAACCTTAATGGCTTTATTGAAACGAAGTCCTACATAATCATCTCGTTCAATAACGGTTGTCGTCTTGACAATCGCATGAGTATCCAAGTCGCCATCTGTTACTTCTGCAAGACCTCCTTCAATCCCCGCACGGTTGGTAATAAAGGTGGTCACAAGTTTATCTGGATGCAACATGGTCTGGATATGTGTTGCCAAGTATTCCTTTAAGTTATTGATAAATGGACGAATATGTTGCACTCCAAACTCTGCCCGTTCATAATGGTCTACATAGAAGAAGGAATAACTAATGGACTGATCGTAATACTTAACCCCAGCATAGTAATGTTCCCATACTTTAGCATCATTCTTTTCAGCCAGACCTTCTGTCGCTGTCAGCAAGGCTTCTAAAGCATCCATCTGGTCCACTGTATTATCTAACCAGTAGTGGATTTGGTCAATAAGCTTCTTGTCCCCTTTTTCTTTCAGAAGGAGGGCGTCAGCCTTCAAGTTTGCAAAGATACCCTTTAATTCTTTTCTCTCTGCATCTACATTTTGACCAGCCTTCAATTTGTTATAAAAGTCTGTCAATTTAGGTGCAAGCTCAACAGATTCTTCCAATTTTGTGACATGTGGAGGACGGTTTTGGTTGCGCATGTGCTTACCAAGTTCACGAAAGGCTTTTGATACTTCGCTTTCTTCAAAGTTTCCATTGACCACGTAGTTAAAGGCCATATCATTGATTTTTTCAGCTTCTTCCGCACTTCTCCATTGCTTCCAACCATACTGAGCCACATCAAAAAGGGCTACCTTTGAAGCTTCGGATTGTTGCATCGGATTTAGCATGATGCCCTGAGCCAAGGACAAATCAACATTGGGATGTAAGAATTTTTCACCACCACCCAGAATCAAGTGTTGCTTGGTATTATCATTACAAGGCCAGTTGATCCAGAAATGAATCGGACGATACTTCTTGCCACCTTCTGTCAAATTCTTCTTCAAATTTGTTAGGAAGGTTTGGTCAACTGCACCCCAAACTTTTCCTCCTGTTAGAGTTAAATGGACCGTTTCTGGAAGGCGTTCGTTGAGCGTACGAAGTTCATCTTCTGTCCCTTGTCCCATATACCAGGCTGGAACGAAAATCATATCTTTACGAAGGCCACTGTATTTTGTTTCTTGTTCAGTTAGCCAATTTGTCAGGTCAGTCATTAACCGAACATAACTATTGTAGCCACCAACAGGCCAGGCCGCATCATCAGCTAGAACCCCAAATTCACGCACACCTGCATCCAGCAATTGGGTGAATTTCGCTTTAATGACATCTAAATCTTGTTTATATAATTCATCCGTGTCAAAACGCATCTTGTTATGCATAAATGGATGGATGGTCCATACATAGCGAGTCTTTGTTTCATTCCCCACACGAGCTAGATCACGAATCTCTGCCATTTTTTCTTCTGGATAGAGTTCACGCCATTTAGCATTGTGATAGGGATCGTCTTTTGGCGCAAAAAAGTACTGAGTTAGCTTTAAGTCGCCACCATAGCGCATCAACTCCTCACGGTTTTCCTTAGTCCAAGGATTTCCATAATAGCCTTCGATAAAGCCACGATTCTTCACTTCTGCATAGTCTTCTACTGTCACATCGCGAAGAACTGGGACAGGACTCTCCTTCAGCATCTGTTTCAAGGTTGTTAGTCCAAAGAAGACAGCATCGGTATCCTTTCCGACGATCGAAATCTTATTGTCCTTCACGCGCAAGACATAGGCATCAATTTTATCGTATAGACCAGACGAAATATCTTGGACTTCTTTTTCTGCCAGAGGAGCTTTCCCACGCACTCCAAGGAAAATGTTGGTCGCCCCTTCTGTAGCTTTTGTACTGGTAGTATAGGATATATTGCTAGCTTGGAGAACTTCTTTGGCACGGTTACGTGTATAGATATCTAAGCCATCGCTAAAGACAAGGTTTACCTTTCCTTCTAGAGCAGTGACCCCATCGCCATAAGTTACCTTTTGAGGTCTTGGAAATACCGTATATTCCTTTTTAGCTACTTTAGATTTTGCGGCATCAATTTCTGCTTTACTTGCAGGTTTATCTGATGTAAATGAATCAGCTTTCTCCACAGTTCCATTTACTTCACCTGGTTTCGTAGGTTCTGTTACTGCATTGATTTCAGTAGGAGCTACTTCTGTAGAAGCATTTTCTACGGTTGTACTTTTCTCCTCTACTGTAGAATTTTTAGTTTCTACTGGTTTTGAAGAAGTTTCTTCGGTAGCTTGGGACTTAGTAGCTACCTCTTCCACTTTAGTCTCTGAAACAAAGGTTGCCTCTGCACTTTTAATAGCGCCTGCCAAATTTGGTGATAACTTATCCTCTGGTGGAAGCTGTGTAAGACTTGTTTCTGCTTCTAGTGCGGGCTCTGTCTCTGCAGCTTGTACCATGCTGGCTCCAAAGATACTCGCACCAACCATTACTGAAGCTGCTCCTATTGCAAATTTTCGAATGCTATAATGACAACGTTTCTCAAAAAATTGATGATCCATCTTTCTTCTATTCCTTTCCTCCAACCACTCATCTAAGCGGTTTCATCCCTATTTTAAAAAACGGAGAGAACCTAAAGGTCCTCTCCATATGGTTGTAGCATTTTTCGATCCTATCCACTGGGATAGTTCAAGTATTTCTACAATCAATCAGCAATGTAGAGTTCCAAACTCTATTTTTCTTTACGTTTAACAGTTAGTAGAGCCACTGATAAAACAAGACTGAGACTTGCTAGGAAGGCAGCTGTATCAGATCGACTTTCACCTGTTTCTGGAAGTCTTGCTGAATCTACTTTCTCTGAAGCATTTTCAAAGTTTTCTCCCTTAACTGCTGGTTCATGACCTTGTTCTACTGGTTTTACTGGTTCTTGATTTTGTTCTTTATAGACAATCGCATAAAGTCCTAGATCTTTGGTGACAAATTCAACTGTGTCACCTACAAGCGTCACCTTCTGAACCTGCAAGCCTTGATCTAAGCTCATGTGATAAACCTCTTGAACCTGACCCTTGACTGGCAATCTCACTAGAACTGCACCCTTTGGATCAACCATTTGGTTATCTTTATCTAGCAATTTCACTTGATAAGCATCGTATTGCTTACCAGCTAATTCTTGGCGTAGAACCTTATGAACTTGAAGCTTGAGATTAGCATCCAAGTCTTGAGTTAGCCCTGCTACCAGAACTCCAGTTTCCTTATCAGTCAAAATTCGAACCTCTTCGGCTGGTTTAACAAGACTTGGTGCAGCTTCATTTCCTGTTGTAGCCACTGTTCCTGTGTATTCTGGTAATTCATTCTTAGCGGCTTCTAGCGCATTGACGCCACCTGTAAATTCTGGGACTTCATTCTTAGCGGCTTCTACTGCATTGACACCACCCTTGAATTCTGGGATTTCTACTGCTGGAGCTGGCTCATCGCCTACTGTGCCAACTGCATCTGTGTATTCTGGCAACTCGTTTTTAGCAGCTTCTACTGCATTGACACCACCCTCAAATTCTGGGACTTCTACTACTGGTGCTGGCTCGTCGCCTACTGTGCCAACTGCATCTGTGTATTCTGGCAATTCATTCTTAGCGGCTTCTACTGCATTGACACCACCCTTAAATTCTGGGACTTCTACTACTGGTGCTGGCTCGTCGCCTACTGTGCCAACTGCATCTGTGTATTCTGGCAACTCGTTTTTAGCTGCTTCTACTGCATTGACGCCGCCCTCAAATTCTGGGACTTCTACTACTGGAGCTGGCTCGTCGCCTACTGTGCCGATTGCCTCTGTGTATTCTGGCAACTCTTGCTTAGCGGCTTCTACTGCATTGACACCACCCTTAAATTCTGGCACTTCTACTACTGGAGCTGGCTCATCACCTACTGTGCCGATTGCCTCTGTGTATTCTGGCAACTCTTGCTTAGCGGCTTCTACTGCGTTAACACCACCCTCAAATTCTGGGACTTCTAACACTGGAGCTAGTTCGTCACCTACCGTGCCGATTGCCTCTGTGTATTCTGGAAATTCATTCTTAGCGGCTTCTACTGCATTGACTCCGCCCTCAAATTCTGGCACTTCTACCACTGGAGCTGGTTCGTCACCTACTGTGCCAACTGCATCTGTGTATTCTGGCAACTCATGCTTAGCAGCCTCTACTGCATTTACGCCGCCCTCAAATTCTGGGACTTCTACCACTGGAGCTGGCTCATCATCCTTACTTGTAGTAATGGCTGGCTTTACCTTGACTTCAACAACTCGATCTTGCGCCTCAGTCGTATCTGTATGAACAGTGGTACGGTTAGATCCTAGAACCTCAACATAATCAACTCTTTCACCCTTCTTACCTTCTGAGATTACACGACGTTCATCTTGAGCTAAATCATTGTTTTCACGAATAATTTCCTTAAATGGAATTTCGGTCTTGACAACTTCTAAACTTGGTCGTTCGAGAACAGGACTTTGGTCACCTTCTTCAGGAACAATACGGTGACTAGGTTTGAAGTGAATACGATATTCCTTGACAAGACTACCATCCTTAGCAAGAAGACGAACAAGGCTAGGAAGGTTATCCTGACTAGACTCAACAACCGTTGTCACACCGTGACCACTTGCTTGAGCAGTCACCTGTGGTTTAGTGCCATTTAAGCTTACTGTATAATCTGAAACCGCAGGATCAAAATTTTCCAATGCTTTTCCAGCAACCGAAATAGTCACTGAAGGAGTTTCCACATCTTTTGCTTTAGCAGGAGAGTAAGCACTAAACTCGACCATTGCTAGACCATTAGTTGTAGATTTACGAGTCATGCGTGCTCGGATGGCTGTTGTCTGAATCGGATCAAAGGTAAATTCGATTGGTTTACCAGCCACGATTTCTCCAGATGCCTTATAAGGAATTTCTTGCCAGTTTTCTGCCTTGTTAAATGGATGATCCACATTCTCTTCATAGCGAGAAATAGTGCTTGGTTCTGTATAGGCAGGCCCAACATATCTTTCTAATACCATTGTCGCTGGTGCGTCTGTTCCACTGTCTTTAAAGAACTGAATGGCTACTTTTCCAACAGACTGAGGTGTAATCTGACCATTCTTCTTAAAGAGAATTCCCACAGATGTTTCTTGATCTTTCGGAGTACGAGACCAGTTAGTCCAACGTCCATCTTCGTTAAAGTGACCATCGTTGATATAGAAAATTTTATCCCGAGAAGCTGCTTGTGTATCATTTGTAGTAGACGCAAAGGCTTTAGAATCTGTCGCATTATTGCTTGCATTTTCTGAGATAACTTGATTACCTTTTGTAACAACTGTTACTTGCATCTTGGTTGTTAAGTCTGTTCCTAGAACATGACCAATCACTTCAAAGTTACCTTCTTGGGCAGTCGCATGTTCTGGCACTGCATCCCATTGGACAGCAAGGTTAGCTTTAACCCAGCCAGCTTGTGATGGATAGTAGACTGTTACTTCGGTAGGCAATTGAAGTTGATCGCCAACATTCAAGGTCTGAGCACTATTTTCCGCAGCTACTGGTTGTGTTGACTCTTTTTCGTCATCACGGAAGATACGATATTCTTTCAGAACAGTTCCATCCTCAGCTTTCAAAATAAGACGTGTCGCACCTTTTTCACTTGTTGCTGGAACAACTGTCACCAAGCCATTGTTGCTGGCTGTTGCAGTGATTTCCTTGCTTGCTTGAGGAATATAATAATCTGTCTTAGATGGATTGAAATGTTCGAGCTTCTTGCCATCTACTTGGATAGAAATTTCTGAGCTGGTAGCACTTGGAACCTTACTTCCTAAGATAGTGATTTCTGTTAAACCAACACCAGCCTTTCCATCAGCCTTCTTCATACGCATACGAACAGCATAAGTTTCAACCTTGTCAAATGTAAAGTGGTTTGTTTGACCTGCAGATAATTGTCCAGGAGCTTTGAGGTGTTCAACCTCTTTCCAGTTGGCAGCATTGTTGAATGGATGCTTGGCATCTCCTTGAGCATGATTGACATCGTCTGGAAGATCTGGAACTTCTTGACCGACATAGTATTCAATAACATATTCTTTTGGAAGTCCGATTGCACCATCTGTATAGAAATCAACGGAAAGATTATCTACAAAGCGTTTGGTCAAATCACCTGAGTTTCCAAACAAGATTGATGCCCAGTCATTATCGGTACCTGTTTGCCATGTAGTCCATCGATTCTTAACATCTGTACTAGCTCTTGAAACTGTCAAGTCGTTCAGGGTACTTGCCGAATCATCCCCACCCGTATTGGATACAATAGCAGCTGGCAATTGAGAACCAGTCCACTGTTTAGAGATATTATTTCCAGCAACAACTTGACTAGAAACACGAACATGGGCCTTGGTAGTTAGATGGCTACCCACTAATTGACCCTTGATTTCATAGATACCTTCAGTCTGACTCAAGTTTTCAGGAACCTTGTCCCAAAGGACATCTTTATAGACAGTTGTTCCATTAGAATGATAAGCACGAACACTAGCAGGTAATTGAACAGTTTCACCCTTAGGAAGAGTGAGGCTGATTTCTTCTGCAACCTGCAAACCTTCAACAGTTACATTTGCTAAAGCTTCAATATCTGTACCTTCGACATGACCTTTAAGGGTAAAGCTATGATAGTAACCAAGTTCTTTGACATCTACCTTGTCCCAAGTTACAGCTACCTTACGAGGCAAGCCCTTGTCAAATTCTGCTCCGATTTGATCAGGCAAATTCGGTTGCTGATTGATATCTGTAGAGATAGAAACAGGATGCAGCTTGACAATTTTCTTGTCTACTGTATTTTCTTTTATCACAAGTTCAGTTGCTACAGACTGAGTCTTATCAGTTTGATTGTCAATACGAGGAGTGAGGGTTACACTACCTTTCTTGTAAAGAAGCAAGTTCTGGCCGTTCACTTCAAGATGTCCACCATCAGCTGACTTAGCTTCCAAATGGATATCTGACGCTGAAAATTCAGTTTGTGTACCATCTTCGTAGCGCCCAATGACATGATAAGGGAGAACTTGGTCTTCTGTTGCATTTTCTTTTCCTTCAACACTTACTTCCAAGCGTGTCAAGGCAGGCGCTTCTTTTACAAACTGAATCAAATAAGTTTGAACTAAATCGCCCTTCTGGTCACTCAAAAATACAGAAGCCTGATAATCATTGGCAGCTGAGGCTTGTTGAACTGTTACCTGATAGCCTGTTGTCTGTGCTCCAACACTTGGGATTTTTGCAGTATAAGGAAGGGATACTCGGTAGTAGGTCTTTCCAGGCTCAAAGTTTTCAAGAGTCTTATCTCCAACCGTGAGACCTGTAACAGTACTTTCTGTTTCCTGATCACTTGCGATAAAGGTTGCTGTCACCTCGTAGTCATTGCCTTCCAATTTACCAGTTGCTTCAGTACGTCCACCTTCTTTTGTCAAGGCAGATGGATCTTTCAAGGTCCAAGAAACGACATCCGCATCAACCAAGTTACCATCTGATAAAACAGCCGTAACAGTCTTGTCCAAATTTTCAACAGCTGTACCAACTGGAACAGTTGCTACTTTTGGCAACCACTTATCAAGCGCAACTACCTTGACAAGGGCTTCAGCCTTGGCTTCGAGACCTTCAACACTACCAAGAACTTTTTTCTCACCAGCACTTGCAAGGAGATCTTCTGGGATGTCCCAAGTCACAGCTTTTTCTTCGACACTACCATCGCTATAAATAGCTGTCACAGTCTCTGGCAATTTAGGATTTTCGCTGACATCAGTTCTTGCTTTCACAGGGGCAAAAGCGACAAAATGGCGATTTTCTTTCTTGCCTGAAACGGTTGTGACTGTTGCCTGATCTGAAGCCAAGCCTGCAGAATCCGCATATAGAGTGAATTTACCTTCTTTTTCAGTCGATTTTACAATGACAACACCTTTACCATTGAAGGCTTTTCTTTGCCATGTACCATCTTTCTGAGCCTTATAACGTTCACGGCTAGCTTGTTCCCCATTGTCCACACCAACGATTTGCCCTTGCCCATGAAGATTGAAATGAACAAGATTATTAGCAGTTGGCACAACATTACCGTCTTCATCAACGATTTCATAATGGATATAAGACAAATCCTTACCATCTGCAGTGATGACATGCTCTTCCTTGGTGAGACGAACTCTAGCTGGCTCCCCTGCTGTTGTCACACTATCACGCGCAATCTCTTTACCATTTTCATCGCGAGCAATAGCTGTTAAGGTACCTGGTTTATAGTCAACCAACCACTCAAGATACAATTCACTTGGTTTAGCTCCCTCGTGATAAGGGCGCCCATCTTCAGTTGTTTTCTTAACAAATTCTTTCTTACCAAGGGATTCGTTATTCAAGAACAATTCTACGCTAGCGGCATTTGAGAAGGTCCGAACTGGAACCTTGCCATTGACCAGCATATTACGTTCCTTGAGCGTTTCTTCTGTCCAATTCCAGTGAGGCATGATACGAACAGTTGGTTTTTCTTTGGCACTATACCACTCACTACGGTATAAATAGAAATCATTCTTAGGCAATCCTGCCGTATCAATAATACCAAAGTAAGAGCTTTTCACTGGTGTATTATCCTGGTTATGCCAAGGTGTAGGTTCACCGATATAGTCGAAACCAGTCCAGATGAACTGACCTGCATAGCCAGCACGATCACGGTCAAAAGTCCAAGATTCAGTAGCTGTTCTACCCCAGGCTACACGATCATTACCATAGTCTGACTGTTCATAGTGACGATTTGGACGATTGTCGTGCCAGAGTAAATGAGCAGGATCAAAATAAGAATCACGAGTTCTAGTTGCTGAAGAAGTTTCAGAACCGTAAATCAACCAGTCTGGATGTGCTTTACGAACTGCATCATAATTACGCTCACCATAGTTCATACCAACAGCATCCATGATTGCTGCTAATTCTAAGAACAAGCCTGTAGAAGCACGACTGAATTTATTTTCACCCATAGTCACATAGCGTTCTGTATCAATTGCTTTGATGACAGCTTTCAAACGCTTGGCTGTTTCTAGTGAACGTTTTCCACCATCAGCCTCATCCACTTCATTACCGAGCGACCACATGATGATTGAAGGATTATTTTTATCTCGTTCAACCATGGTTCTCAGATCAAAATCAGACCATTTTTCCCCCTTCTTGGCTTCTGGGTGAGTTGCATCTTGGTCAAAGAAACGTCCATAGTCATACGTTTTCTTGCCACGATACCAAGTATCAAAGGCTTCTTCTTGCACCAAAAGTCCTAGACTTGCCGCAGCATCAAGCAACTGTGGACTTGCTGGATTGTGGGTTGTACGGATAGAGTTAACTCCCATATCTTTTAGGAGTTTTAATTTTCGGTAGGTTGCCTTATAGTTTTCTTCTGCCCCCAAGGCTCCATTATCATGGTGAATACTAACTCCATGGAATTTCATTCTCTCACCGTTCAGTGAGAAGCCTTCTTTAGCTGTCCAGTTGAAATAACGATAACCAAAAGTATCTTCTGTCACATCAACTAGCTGACCTTCATTATAAACCTTGGTTTTTAGAACATAGAGCTGAGGATGGTAGCTTTTTGTTGTCCAGAGAGTTGGCTTGTTAACCAAGATCGTTTGCTCAAAGTCTGCTGTCTCATTTCCTGCTAGGCTCTTAGTTACAGAACGAACCAAATCTGAAACAGCCTTACCTTCCTTAGTAAAAATCTGTTGCTCCACAAATACCTTGGCTAAAGTCTTGGCAGTATTTTTGATCTTGCTTTGGATTTGTGTTTCAACGTTGCCATCTTTTTGTTCAGCTAATTTTGGAGTTGTGATATGATTTCCATTTTCAGCCACTTGTACCTTGTCACGATAGCTCAGAGTCACATCGCGATAGATACCACTTCCTGAGTACCAACGACTACTTGGCTGTTTGTTGGTCACTTGGACAGCAATGGTATTTTCACTGCCATCTTTATTTAAAAATTCGGTGATGTCGTATGAAAAATGATTGTAACCACTTGGATAATGACCTACAAATTTACCATTTACATAGACCTTAGAGTCCATGTAGACACCATCGAAATTGATTCGAACATCCTTGTCCTTAGCAGCTTCATCCACAGTGAAAGTCTTACGATACCAAGCAGTACCCCCGTTTAATTGACCACCTTCATTTCGAGCAGGAGACTTATGATCAAAGTCAAAATAAATACTCCAGTCATGAGGAAGGTTCAACTTAGACCAATCATGAACATCTACATCTTTCTTAGAAAAATCACCCTGAGCGTTTAGTTTAAAATACCAGTCTTTGTTGAAATTTTGTTTTCTTTCTTCAAGGAGCTGATTTTCTTTTTCCTTTTCTTTTGTGGCTTGAGGCGATTCACTCGCAGAAGCTTTTTCTTCCTTGCTTTTATCATCCGTTACAGGTTTATTCTGATTAGTTGTATCAGTATGTTCTTCTCGAACTGCTGACTTTTCAGGACTTCCTTCTGAAACTGTAGCCTCTTTACCATTCGCTTCAGCAGCAGGTTTTTCAGTTTTTTCAACTTTGTCTTCTTTAGGGCTGACTACTTCTGCTTCCTTTTCTTCCTTAGGACTTGTTGCCTCAGTCACCTTTTCTTCAGTTATTGGTTTTGCGGATTCAACAGTATCATTTTCTTTTTCAGTAGCGGAATCTTGTGGGCCATTTTGCTCAGCTTTTGCAACGGCCGCAACATGATCATCTGGAAGCTTATCTAAAGGTTGAACTTGGTGAATCGCTTCTTCGCTGGGACTAGTTGCTTCGGTTTCAGCTGCTTGAGCCACCTGAAGACCAAATATACTAGCTCCAATCATGACAGATGCCGCACCAATTGCAAATTTACGAATACTAAAATGACACCGTTTTTCAAAAAATCTCTTATCCATTAAATCCTGTTTTCCTTTCTTATATATTTAGTAAGCGATTACATTCTTTACTAAAAAATAAACCTCCTCCCAGAACGCCAACTAAATTTTTAGATATAAATATTGTTAACCTTAATATATCAAAATAGTAGAGAATTTTCAATAATTTGTAGAAGTTTTACTGCAATTTTATTAAAATATGTGCAAGAAAAAACAAGTTCATTTTTTAGAACTTGTTTCTTCACTATATAAAATCAATGCTTGTATTATCTATCCAAACTACGCAATGCCGCCTGATAAGTCTGCTCCATCAACATGGTAATGGTCATAGGTCCAACTCCACCAGGTACAGGCGTGATATGACTTGAGATTGGCGCAACAGCATCATAGTCAACATCTCCACAGAGCTTGCCATTTTCATCTCGGTTCATCCCCACATCAATGACAACTGCTCCAGGTTTGACAAAGTCAGCAGTCACAAACTTAGCACGACCGATTGCTACGACAAGAATATCCGCCTTAGAAGCTACCTTGGCAAGATTGTGTGTTCGTGAGTGGGTCAAGGTTACAGTTGCATTCTTAGCTAATAACAACTGGGCCATTGGTTTACCGACAATATTAGAACGACCAATAACAACTGCATTCTTACCTTCTAGTTCAATCCCATACTCATGAAACATTTCCATGATACCAGCTGGAGTTGAAGGGATCATAACTGGATGACCAGACCAAAGGCGCCCCATGTTGAGCGGATGAAAACCATCCACGTCCTTTTCTGGATCAATAGCCAATAAAACTGCTTCTTCATCGATGTGTTTTGGTAATGGTAACTGCACCAAAATACCATGCCAAGCTGGATCTTGATTGTATTTGGCAATCAAGTCCAACAATTCCTCTTGGGTAATAGTTTCAGGAACTCGCACGACTTCACTTTGGAAACCTGCTGCTATCGCTGAACGTTCCTTGTTACGAACGTAAACCTGACTGGCTGGATTTTCTCCGACTAAAATAACAACTAAGCCAGGCACCAAGCCTGTCTCTTCCTTTAGTTTAGCTGTTTTTTCAGCCAGTTGTCCTTGTAGCTTGGCTGCTAAAGCCTTGCCATCAATAATCTGTGTCATGTATTTTCTCTTTTCTAACAAATATCTTCTATTATATCAAAAAAACACTTGTCTCTCTAACACTTCTTACCTAAGAGACCTTATAGTCTGAAACTATAAGAAAAAGCCCACTTGGAGCTTTTCATGATATTCTTACAAAACCTTACTCAAGAAATCCTTGGTTCTTTGTTCTTGGGTTTGTTCAAAGACTTTCTCTGGAGTTCCATCTTCTACAACAACACCGTCAGCCATAAAGATGACACGGTCTGCCACTTCACGCGCAAAGCCCATCTCATGCGTCACGATGACCATAGTCATTCCTGACTTAGCAAGTTCTTGCATAACCGCTAGTACTTCCCCTACCATTTCTGGGTCTAGGGCAGAAGTCGGTTCATCAAAAAGTAGGACATCTGGTTCCATGGCAAGACCACGAGCAATAGCGATACGTTGTTGCTGCCCACCAGACAAACTTTGTGGATAAGCATCTGCTTTATCTGGTAAACCAACCTTTTCCAAGAGCTCATGCGCTCTCTTCTCAGCAACTTCCTTACTTTCCCCTTTGGTCTTGATAGGAGAAAGCGTGATGTTATCCTTCACTGTCATATTAGGGAAGAGATTGAACTGTTGGAAAACCATTCCCATCTTTTCACGCATGGCAAAGAGGTCGTTTTTCTTATCTGTAATGTCTACTCCTTCAAAGATAACCTTTCCTTTTGTCGCTTCTTCAAGGAGATTCATAGAGCGAAGGAGGGTTGACTTACCGCTACCAGATGGTCCGATAATCACCACAACTTCCCCTTTTTTGATTTCAAGATCAATCCCTTTTAAAACTTCATTCTTCCCAAAGTTTTTATGAAGGTTTTCAATTTTTATAAGCGTTTCAGTCATTATTTTTTCTCTCCTTGTCCCATACGATTTTCAAAAGCTTTCAAGGCTAGTGTCAAGATAGAGGTCATAATCAAGTAGTAAAAGGCTGCAAATAAGAGTGGAGTTAAAGGCAAGTAGGTGGTTGTTGACACCGTGGTAGCTCCATTCCACAATTCCATGACACCGATTGCTGACAAGAGTGAACTATCCTTGATAATGGTAATAAACTCATTCCCCAAGGCCGGCAAGATATTCTTGATAGCCTGTGGCAAGATGACATAGCGCATGGCATTTTTAGGACGAATCCCTAGAGAGTAAGCCGCCTCTAATTGACCTTTAGGTACTGCATTGATACCAGCACGAACTGTTTCTGATACATAGGCACCACTATTCATAGAGATAATGATAATCCCTGGAATCAAACGTGAAAAATCAACTCCCAAAACTCCAATTTGAATAGTTGGGGCATTGATATGCATAAGAGCAAAAGCAATCATGATCTGTACCATCATAGGTGTTCCACGGAAAATCCAAATATAAACATTGGCAAGCCAAGCTATGGGCTTTATTTTAGAACGTTGAGCAAAAGCCAAGACTACCCCTAAAATTGTCCCCAAAAAGACAACCAAAACAGAGATCAAGACTGTTACGAGAGCACCATAGTTAAAATATGGCAGATATTTAGGTAAAAAAGAAAAATTCATAAATCCACTACTTTCTAATTTCTAACTTAAAACTTGTATGAGCATAACATATTTTGAATAAAAATGCAATATTTTTCCTTTCATTTTCAATAGAATTTCAAAGAAAACAGAAATAGCGAGAAATCTTAGTTTTTTCTAGTCAAGTGGATACTCTTTATGGTAAAATAGTAACGATAAGAAATGGAGGAGAATCAAAATGGAATCACATTTGGTTAGAATCATCAACCGCCTAGAAGCAATGACAAAAGATGGTGGTAACTTAAAACGTAACTTTGAGCGCGAGGGAGTTGTTGTAGCTGAAGTTGCTTTTAACCATGATGAAGAAAATGGCCCAATCTTTACACTTCGTGATGTTGAAGCTCGTGAAACATATACTTTTGACAGCATCGACTTGATTGCGATGGAAATTTACGAACTTCTATACTAATAATAGATATACAGAGGTTGGGACAAAAGATCCCGACCTCACTTTTTATTAGCAATCAAACTTTGACGCGGTAGCTGATTGGACTTTTCGTTCGTCTTTTAGACTCCCAAAACTCCTAATCATCTTCGCGGGGCTGGGACTACGAAATCGAGACTTTGTCTATCGATTTCTGTCCCACCGCCTTTCACCAATGAGAATCCTTTTTGCATGACAAATAGGATTTTTTTCTTACTATCAAGATTTTCTCACGATTAGCGCTCTTCTATTTATAGTGCTAGTATCCAATCTTTTTACTTGAATTGCCCAATAATCATGATATAATTAAATTATATACTTGTTTGACTATTTTTGACCTTTTAAATTTAGTCAAGACTAAGAAAGAAATGAGGTGGCGGTATGCTCTGTCAAAACTGTAAAATCAATGACTCAACGATTCATCTTTATACCAATCTCAATGGACAACAAAAGCAAATCGATCTTTGCCAAAATTGCTACAAAATTATCAAAACAGATCCTAACAATAGCTTATTCAAGGGCATTACAGATTTAAACAACCGTGATTTTGATCCCTTTGGAGACTTCTTTAACGATCTCAACAACTTTAGACCTTCTTCTAATAACAACAATATCCCCCCAACTCAGTCAGGGGGTGGATACGGTGGAAATGGTGGCTATGGTGCCCAAAATCGTGGTCCTGCTCAAACACCATCACCAATCCAGGAAAAAGGACTCTTGGATGAATATGGTATCAATGTCACTGAGATTGCCCGTCGCGGAAATATTGACCCTGTAATTGGCCGTGACGAAGAGATTATCCGTGTCATTGAAATCCTCAACCGCAGAACAAAAAACAACCCTGTCCTCATCGGTGAGCCCGGTGTTGGTAAGACAGCTGTTGTCGAAGGTTTAGCTCAGAAAATTGTTGACGGTGATGTTCCCCATAAGCTTCAAGGTAAAGAAGTCATCCGCTTAGATGTCGTTAGCCTTGTTCAAGGAACAGGTATCCGAGGTCAGTTTGAAGAGCGCATGCAAAAACTCATGGAAGAAATTCGTGAGCGCGAGGATGTTATTCTCTTCATTGACGAAATTCATGAAATTGTCGGTGCTGGTTCAGCAGGAGAAGGGAATATGGATGCAGGAAATATCCTAAAACCAGCTCTTGCTCGTGGCGAACTCCAACTGGTTGGTGCTACTACCCTCAATGAATATCGCATCATCGAAAAAGATGCTGCCCTTGAACGTCGTATGCAACCGGTCAAGGTTGATGAACCAACTGTGGAAGAAACCATTATTATCCTGAAAGGTATCCAAAAGAAATACGAAGATTACCATCATGTTCACTATACTGATGGGGCTATCGAAGCAGCTGCTACTCTTTCTAACCGCTACATCCAAGATCGTTTCTTGCCAGACAAGGCCATTGATCTTCTAGATGAAGCTGGTTCAAAAATGAACTTAACCTTGAATTTTGTAGATCCTAAGGTCATCGATCAACGCTTAATCGAAGCAGAAAATCTCAAGGCACAAGCAACCCGCGATGAAGATTTTGAAAAAGCAGCCTACTTCCGTGACCAGATTGCCAAATATAAGGAAATGCAAAAGACCAAGGTAACGGATCAGGATACCCCAATCATCAGTGAAAAAACAATCGAACACATCATCGAGCAAAAGACTAATATCCCAGTTGGTGATTTGAAAGAAAAAGAACAGTCTCAACTGATCAACCTAGCAGATGACCTCAAGGCTCATGTTATTGGTCAAGATGATGCAGTTGATAAGATCGCTAAGGCTATCCGTCGTAACCGTGTTGGACTCGGTACTCCAAACCGTCCAATCGGTAGCTTCCTTTTTGTTGGTCCTACCGGTGTCGGTAAAACAGAACTTTCTAAACAGCTGGCCATCGAACTCTTTGGTTCTGCTGACAGCATGATTCGCTTTGACATGAGTGAATACATGGAAAAACACAGCGTGGCTAAACTCGTTGGTGCCCCTCCAGGATACGTAGGCTATGATGAAGCTGGTCAATTGACTGAAAAAGTTCGTCGTAACCCCTACTCACTGATCCTCTTGGATGAAGTTGAAAAAGCCCATCCAGATGTTATGCATATGTTCCTCCAAGTCTTGGACGATGGTCGTTTAACGGATGGTCAAGGACGAACTGTTAGCTTTAAAGACGCCATTATTATCATGACCTCAAATGCAGGTACAGGAAAAGCAGAAGCAAGCGTCGGATTTGGTGCAGCTAGAGAAGGGCGTACCAACTCTGTCCTAGGTGAACTCGGTAACTTCTTTAGTCCAGAATTCATGAACCGCTTTGATGGTATTATTGAATTTAAGGCTTTCAGCAAGGAAAATCTTCTTCAAATCGTTGACCTCATGCTAGATGATGTTAATCAACGACTCTCAAGCAATAACATCCATTTAGATGTAACAGATAAGGTTAAAGAAAAACTTGTAGACCTTGGTTATGATCCAAAAATGGGAGCTCGTCCACTCCGTCGTACCATTCAAGATTATATCGAAGATGCGATTACAGACTACTACCTTGAAAATCCAAGCGAGAAAAACCTCAAAGCCGTCATGACTAGCAATGGTAAAATCATGATTAAATCAAAAAATAAATTGGAAACAGTTGACTCAAATGACTAATTCCACATACTAAAAGAATGTTCTTACTTGACAGTAAGAGCATTCTTTAATATGATAGAAAGAAAGCGCACACATAAAGGAGAAATTTATGACAAATCCAACCTTTGGAGAAAAAAAAGAGGGTATAACCTACAAAACTAGATATGGTGTTTATGCAGTCATCCCTGACTCAGCACATGAAAAGATTATCCTCGTTCAAGCTCCAAATGGTGCATGGTTCTTGCCTGGTGGCGAGATTGAAGCAGGTGAAGATCATTTTGAAGCTCTCAAACGAGAACTGATTGAAGAATTAGGTTTTACAGCTGAGATTGGCACTTATTATGGACAAGCAGATGAGTATTTCTATTCCAGCCATCGTGATACTTACTACTACAATCCAGCCTATCTCTACGAAGCTACTGCTTATCAAGAAATCCAAAAACCTTTGGAGGACTTCAATCATCTAGCTTGGTTCCCAATCGATGAAGCCATTGCTAACTTAAAACGTGGCAGTCATAAATGGGCAATTGAAGCTTGGAAAAAACAGCATCAAGTTTAAATTAACTTTTCCAATTTTTCCAAAAAGTGCTATAATAGAAATAGAAACACAGGAGGAAAGCCTATGAAGCTCATCAACACTACTAATTCTCACTCAAACCTTGTTAAAAGCCAACTGGAGAGTACCGACGCTACACTCGTAGAAGTCTACTCTGCAGGCAACACTGATGTTATCTTTACTCAGGCACCGCTTCATTATGAAATCCTCATTTCCAATAAACATCGTGCTATCCGCGAACAAGAAATAGAAAAAATCCAAGAATTTTTCTTGAATCGCAAGATCGAAAAGCAAAATATCGATGAAGCTAATATCAAGACCCTCTACTCTGAAAAATTGATTGAAATCTCAATCCCAACAAAATAAAAATCAGTTTAACAACTGGTTTTTATATGCAAAAAGATTGGTAGTTTTACCAATCTTTTTTAATATTATTTAACTGCTTCTTTCAAGGCTTCTACCTTATCCAAGCGTTCCCATGGAAGATCGATATCTGTACGTCCCATGTGTCCATAAGCCGCTGTTTGACGGTAGATTGGACGTTTGAGATCCAGCATTTGGATGATTCCTGCTGGACGAAGGTCAAAGATTTGACGCGCTGCTTTTTCAAGCTTGCTTTCAGCTACTGTTCCAGTACCGAAAGTATCGATACGAACAGATACAGGTTGAGCTACACCAATGGCATAAGCTAATTGAACTTCTGCTTTCTTAGCGAGACCTGCAGCAACGATGTTTTTGGCAATGTAGCGAGCTGCATAAGAAGCTGAACGGTCAACCTTAGTCGCATCCTTACCAGAGAAGGCACCACCACCGTGACGTGAGTAACCACCATAAGTATCCACGATGATCTTACGACCAGTCAAACCTGAGTCTCCTTGAGGTCCTCCGATAACGAAACGACCGGTTGGATTGATGAAGAATTTTGTCTCATCATCAAGATAAGATGCTGGAATCACTTTTTTGATAACCTTGTTAATCACATCTTCATGGATTTGGTCGTTGCTCACTTCTGGATCGTGTTGAGTTGAAATAACGACTGTATCCACGCGAACTGGCTGGTCATTTTCATCATATTCAACAGTGACTTGAGATTTAGCATCTGGACGAAGATAGCTAATTTCACCAGACTTACGAAGCTCTGCCAAACGACGAACCAACTTGTGGCTGAGTGAGATTGGCAATGGCATGAGTTCTTCAGTTTCATTAACCGCAAAACCAAACATGAGACCTTGGTCTCCCGCTCCAATCAAATCAAGTGGATCTTGATCTGCGTTTCCACGAACTTCCAAGGCTTCATTAACACCTTGGGCGATATCTGGAGATTGCTCTACCAATGATGGATGAACTCCTACTGTTTCAGCTGAGAATCCATACTCAGTGTTGGTATAGCCAATCTCTGCAATCGTATCACGTACCACACGGTTAATATCTACATAGGCATTGGTTGAAATTTCACCAAAAACATGAACTGAACCAGTATAAACAGCTGTTTCAGCAGCAACGTGGGCTTCTGAATCTTGCTCTAAAATAGCATCTAAAATAGCATCTGAAATTTGGTCTGCAATCTTATCTGGATGCCCCTCAGATACAGATTCAGACGTGAATAATTTACGTTCTGACATAAAAATGTCCCCCCTTAAAAAATATTCGTTATAGAGTTACAAAGTACTGGTAGAGAATCGTTAAACGACGTTCACTACCACCTTATCGGGACCATATAACCTAACTATTATAACACGAATCTTAAAAAAATACTCGTATGATTACTATTTTTCTTAATTGGAAACTGTTTTCTAATTCAAACCAAATAAAAACCCTTAAAGTGAATAAGATTTCCAACTTCAAGAGTTTTCTTAAAAACTAATTATTTTCTAGATAAAACTCAAAACGTTCTCCGACGTATTGGCTCTTTACATACTCGAAAGCTGTACCATCATCAAAGTAAGAAACCTGAGTAAGCCCTAAAATAGCATGCCCCTTTTCTACTTCCAGATAATGAGCAATTTTTTCCTTGGCTAAGCGAGCATAAATAGTCTGGTGAGATTTCCCAATCCGATAACCATGTTTCTGTAAGGTTTGAAAGAAGTGCTTGGTTACTTCTTCTTTCTTAAAATTTTTGATAAATTTCTCAGGAATAGAAGCTACTTCATAGACAACAGGAACCTTATCTGCATAGCGGACACGTTCCATCCGAATAATATTTTCAGTGGCCTTGATCCCTAATTTTTCAACTTCTTGCTCATTAGGGATCGTTCGACGATAGGAAATCAGATGACTCGATGGTGTTTTACCCTGAGCTTTTACAATTTCCGTAAAACTAGTTGTCCCACGCATTTTTTCCTGAACACGAGTACTAGAAACAAAGGTCCCACTACCCACACGACGCTCCAAAACCCCCTCCTCGACCAAAAGGGAGATGGCTTGACGCAGAGTCATACGGCTAACTTCAAATTCCTCAGCTAAATCTCGCTCACTTGGAAGTCTTTCCCCAATTTTCCAACTTCCCTCATCAATGTCTTTCTTGATTTGGTCGTGGATTTTCATATAAGCTGGTAACATGCTTGCTCACTTCTTTTCTTTATTTTTTCCATTGTACCCTATCTCATAGGGAAAAGTCAAACCGCACTTGTTTGGTTGGTAATTCTAACCCTTTTATGATAGAATATTCAAGAAGATATTTCTTTTAAGAAAGGGAAAAGATGAGCAACATTTCAACTGATTTGCAAGATGTCGAAAAGATCATCGTACTGGACTATGGTAGCCAGTACAACCAACTCATCTCACGTCGTATCCGTGAGATTGGTGTCTTTTCAGAACTAAAAAGTCACAAGATTTCGGCTGACGAAGTCCGTGCTATCAATCCTATCGGGATTGTACTTTCAGGTGGTCCAAACTCTGTTTACGAAGAAGGATCGTTTGATATTGATCCAGAGATTTTTGAACTTGGTATTCCAATTTTAGGAATCTGCTACGGTATGCAGCTATTGACTCACAAGCTTGGAGGAAAGGTTGTTCCTGCAGGTGACGCTGGTAACCGTGAATATGGACAATCAACTCTTACTCACACTGAGTCTGCTCTTTTTGCTGGAACTCCAGAAGAACAACTTGTTTTGATGAGCCACGGTGATGCTGTCACTGAAATTCCTGCTGATTTCGTTCGTACTGGTACATCAGCTGACTGTCCATATGCAGCTATTGAAAATCCAGAAAAACACATCTACGGTATCCAATTCCACCCAGAAGTTCGTCACTCAGTTCACGGTTATGATATCCTTCGTAACTTCGCTCTCAACATCTGTGGTGCCAAAGGCGATTGGACTATGGATAACTTCATCGAGATGCAAATCAAACAAATCCGTGAAAAAGTTGGAGACAAACGTGTTCTCCTCGGACTTTCTGGTGGTGTTGACTCTTCTGTTGTTGGGGTTCTTCTCCAAAAAGCAATCGGAGATCAATTGATCTGTATCTTTGTAGACCACGGTCTTCTTCGTAAAGGAGAAGCTGACCAAGTTATGGATATGCTTGGTGGTAAGTTTGGTTTGAATATCGTTAAAGCAGATGCTGCTAAACGTTTCTTGGATAAACTTGCTGGTGTATCTGATCCTGAACAAAAACGTAAGATTATCGGTAACGAGTTTGTTTATGTCTTTGATGATGAGGCAAGCAAACTAACAGATGTGAAATTCCTTGCTCAGGGAACTCTTTATACTGACGTGATTGAGTCTGGTACTGATACTGCTCAAACCATCAAGTCTCACCACAACGTAGGTGGACTTCCAGAAGACATGCAGTTTGAACTCATCGAACCACTCAACACTCTTTACAAGGATGAAGTTCGTGCCCTTGGTACTGAACTTGGTATGCCAGACCACATCGTATGGCGCCAACCATTCCCAGGACCGGGTCTTGCTATCCGTGTCATGGGTGAAATCACTGAAGAAAAACTTGAAACAGTTCGCGAATCAGACGCTATCCTTCGTGAAGAAATCGCTAAGGCTGGTCTTGACCGCGATATCTGGCAATACTTCACTGTTAACACTGGCGTTCGTTCAGTAGGTGTTATGGGAGATGGCCGTACTTACGACTACACCATTGCTATCCGTGCTATCACTTCTATCGATGGTATGACTGCTGACTTCGCTAAGATCCCTTGGGAAGTCCTCCAAAAAATCTCTGTGCGCATCGTAAACGAAGTTGACCACGTTAACCGTATAGTCTACGATATCACAAGTAAACCACCTGCAACTGTTGAGTGGGAGTAAAGTTTCCTATAAAATAATAAATAATACTGCTGGAGCATGGACTACAGTGGTATTATTTTTTATAATTTCAATATTAGGAAAATTTCTCGACTCTCAACTCCTCTTTTTAAATCCTTGAAACCATGCTATAATATAGTAAGTATAGCTCCAATAACCTAATGATAAAGATTTCTTACATCATCCGTAAGTGTTATTCTACTCTGATTCATATTATAATGAAAGTAACAAAAGATGGAGGTGTTTCACATGGAAACAATTTTACGAGTAGAATCATTAAAAAAGCATTATGGAAAAGAGCCGAATATCACCAAAGCCTTGAACGGTATATCTTTTCAAGTTGTCAAAGGTGAGTTCTTAGGGATTATGGGGAGCAGTGGTTCTGGGAAAACAACCCTTCTTAACTGTCTCGCTACTATCATCAAACCTACTGACGGCTCCATTCAAATGCAAGAAAAAGATTTAGGTCAGTTAAAAGGTAGTCAGTTAGCTGATTATCGTGGCAAGGAAATTGGTTACCTCTTTCAAAATTTTGAGCTTTTGGACAATCTGACAGCCAAAGAAAATATTTTACTCCCCTTGTCTTTGCACAAGGTCGATGCCAACGAAAGCAAGGTTCGGTTAGAATTGCTTTCCCAATATCTAGATATTTCTGAACTTCTGGATAAGTTCCCATTTCAATTATCAGGTGGTCAACGGCAAAGGGTAGCTGCTGCGCGTGCCTTGATTTTAGACCCTAAGATTGTATTTGCAGATGAGCCCACAGGAGCTTTGGATTCAAAAAATGCGACCATTTTGATGCAAAAATTATCCGAAATGAATCAAGTGGAAGAAACCACCATTCTCATGGTGACCCACGATTCAGTCGCTGCCAGCTTTTGCAACCGCATCTTGTTTATCCAAGACGGAAAACTATTCCATGAAATTCGACGCGATTATCCAAGAGAAAGTCAAGAAGATTTTTACCACAGAATACTAAAGGTCATGTCTGCACTGGCTGGAGGTGATGGCAATGTTTTCTAAATTAGTCTCAAGAAATAGCAAGAGGGATCGAAAGAATAATGGCTTGTATTTCAGTTCCATGGTTCTTTCTATTATCTCCTTTTACATCATCCTTTCTTTGTCCCATCAAGATGTGATGATCTTTCTCAAACAAATAGAGAGTGACGCTATAAATAAACTCTTTAGCATGATTCCGATTCTTTACGTAGCAACACTCTTTATTCTCTTTTTTCTAGTCTACTTCGCAAGCAGTATGCAGATGGAAAGGAGAAAACATGAATTTGGTGTCTATCTAACGCTAGGGATGCGAAGAAGCAAACTGTTCTTGCTGCTCCTACTCGAGGATTTGAGAAACAGTATCCTTGCTCTTGGAATAGGTCTTCCAATTTCAATCTTGATTTCAGAACTGATTAGCCTAATAACCGCTAAAATTGTTGGGCTAGGGATTATTGAACATCAATTTTCTCTATCTACTACCGCTCTATTCTATACAATCATCGGTTTCCTAGCCGTAAAATTAGCTGTCTTTATTCTTTTAAGTGCAAAAACAGCCAAGAAGGAAATCGGAGATCTGCTATCCTATTCTCCTTCTGGCATGAAGAAACTACTCCCCAAGGGTGTGTACCTTCTTGCTTCTGTCCTCGGAATTTTGCTTCTAGGAACAGCCTATTACTTGGGGATGAGTGGACGAGCTTGGGAAAATGTCATAACAATGGGCATCACTGTTCTCTTAGGGACTCTAGGAACTATACTACTCTTCTTTGGTATGCGTTTGTTTATAGACTTTTTGGTCAAGCTTGGAAGCAATCGAAAACTCCACACCTATAATTTTAGACAGATTCAGGAATTAGTTATCCAGCGCTCAACTATACTGGCTATCTGCTCCCTCTTAATCTTCTCTGCCTTGTGCCTCTTTGGAGCAGGTGTTGCCATTGCAAGTGGCAATTCAGGCAATCATACCCACGTTTTGGATTATACATTTAGAGATAGCAAGCAGGAAACAGATGAAAATCTTGATATGAATACAGTTAAAAAAGAGCTTGAAGCTGCTGGACTGGCATCTCAGTTTTCAAAGATTCTACAAATCAAAGTGGGTAAACCGAAAGAACTCGAGTCCGTGTTCTTTGAACAGTTCATCAAGGTATTGAAAGAGCAAAAAGAAAGTAAAAACAAGGAAGTCTTAGTCCATAATTTCCAGAAGTATATAAGTTGCCACCTTTTGCCACTCTCTGAATACAATGAGCTTAGAAAGGCTGCCAGTCTCCCTCCTCTAGAATTAACAAACAAGGAAGCCTACTTGTATATGGGAAAAGATTTTCTCCCGGATGAGAATCTAGTTAACTCTGTTCTGAAAACAAATCCTCAAATCAAAGTCATGGGAAATGATGTAAAATTGATTGGAGAGGTTCAGTCTTTACCGATTGTAACGGATCGTGAAATAACCATTTCTGTAGCCCTCATAGTCCCAGATGATACCTTTATGAGCTATACAGATGGTCGGTATTCAAATTATGTTAGTGGTATCTTGGCTCCTGAGCTGGTCAAGGAAAAAGGCCTGATGAAAGCTATCTCAGATACCAATAAAAAGCTGAATCAAAGCCCTCTTGGCTATGAAAGTTATATACAAAATATGGGAAGACAATTATTTTACATTATCTCTGCCAGCTATATCACCATCTATCTGGCTATCATCTTCCTTGTTGTCGCAAATACAATTATCGGCGTTCAGTTTTTGATGGGACAAAGACAATCCTACAGACGATACCAGACCTTAATCCATCTTGGAGCAAACTACGAAACTCTTTGTAAATCTTCAGAAAAGCAAATCAATTGGTATTTTGGTCTGCCAATAGCTCTTGCACTTACCAGTAGTAGCTTCGGAGTGAGCTCCCTCCTCACAGGAATAGTACCAGCCAGTGCAAGAATGGCCATGGGGCAGAAATTTATCACAGCCATGCTGATAATACTACTGTTAGCTGGATTTGAAGTCATCTATATAAGAATTGTAAAGAAAAATAGCAACAAGTACTTGTTGTCATTAATGGAACCCAAAAGAGATGGATAAGGTAGAATAAAATAGGAAAAGGAGGAGCCGATATGAAGCATATTCTGGTTATTGAAGACGAAGCCTTGATTCGAGATGAAATTGTCATTTTGTTAGAGAAAGCGGGTTATCAAGTTGATAAGTTGACTGACTTCAAAGATACAAGCCAGCAAGTATTGCAATACGATACGGATTTAATCATACTGGATTTGAATTTACCAGGAGAAACAGGTTTTCAAATTTGTAAAAATCTCAAGTCCAAACGCTCTGTGCCCATATTGGTTCTCACCTCCCGTGAACAACTAAAAGATGAGATTTACGCCCTAAAATTAGGGGCTGACGAGTACTTAACAAAACCTTTCAAGAAAGAAAGATTCTTGGTTCGTATAGAAAACATCTTGAAACGCTATGAAGGTAGACAAAATTTGCTTGAAAAAGATAATTTCCTGCTGGATAGAAATACCTATACTCTTTATATCAACGGACATTCGATTTTACTCCCTCAAAATCAAGGGAAATTGTTAGAAACCTTATTAGTGACAACTGATTCTGTCGTCACAAAAGAAGAACTAAGCATGAAACTGTGGAATACAACTGAGTTCATCGATGAAAATGCCCTACAAGTAAACATTGCAAGGCTGAAAAAGGTGATGAAACAGGCTGGCATTGCCCTTAAAGTCAAGTCCGTCAGAGGTATTGGTTACAAGCTAGAAGAGGTAATTCCAGATGAAACATAATCTAAAATATCTAGCTAGTTATCTGCCTTGGTTACTTGTTCTCTTAGCATTTGATCTATTTACAGCTGTCCTGCTTTGGCTTTCAGATGTGAGAATGTTTCAAGCTCTCATCCTTCTCTATATTTTAGCCACCATCCTGCTTTTTTTCATCCTATCATTCTTACTTATAAGAACAGAAAGAAAAAAAGCCGCTGCCTATAAATCCTTCATAGCCAATCCTAAGATCGATACTGAGCTTGAATTATTGAATTTATCAAGTGCCTCAGAGAAAGAAAGCATTGAAAAAATAGCAGATACACTTTATCAAAAGCAGGCTCAAATAGGAAAACTCAACTCATTACTAGCCGAGTACGAGGACTATGTTGAAAAATGGGCGCATGAGATTAAACTTCCTTTATCGCTTCTTTCCCTCCTTTTAGACAATCAAAGTGACCAACTACCTGAGGATACTGCTTTTAAATTGGACTATGTGAAAAATCAAATCCAAGGAAATGTATCACAGATCCTATTCTACTACAGGGTGAAAAGTGAGAAGAATGATTTTTTATTTGAAGACCTTGACCTAGAAGAGTGTATCCAGGATCTTTTGGAAAACTTTGATCCCTTGCTTAAAGAAAAGAATTTTACAATTCATCTAGAAAATATACAGGGAAACTACTACACAGATCAACGCAGTTTTGAATTTATCCTGTCTCAAATACTAGCTAACGCACTTAAATATAGCTCTGATAAGCCAGAACTCAAGATTTCTATGTCAAGAGACAAGGGGCGCACAAGTCTGATTATTAGGGATAATGGGTGTGGAGTTAAAGCTTGCGACCTCCCTCATATCTTTGAAAAAGGATTTACAGGTGATTCAGGAGAGACAAGGAAAAAATCAACAGGCATGGGTCTCTATCTTGTCAAACAATTAGCAGATGCTTTAAAAATCGACATCGTAGTAAAATCCGAATGGATGCATGGATTTGAAATCTCTCTTTCTATTTCGTAATTTTTCTATTAAGAAAATTACCTAGTCATAGAAAGCACATATTTTATACCAAAAAAGAAAACTGTACTGACCTCTAAAAGTTGGACAAATAATTATTGAAAGGATTTAGTTCTGTATTGCACAGGGCTAAGTCCTTTTAGTTTGACTTTAATTCGTTTGTTGTTTTAGTTCTGAAGAATAATAACGATTCATCACTTTCTTGACGATATCTATGCCATAACGGTCAATAAATTTCATCATATACTTTAGACCAGAAACATCCACACCAAATCTTTTCGAAAGCTGTTTGAAGCTTTGTCCTTGCTTTCTTAGTTCATAAATCTGAACTTTATCTTCATAATTCAATTTCATAATAAAACACCCCAAAAGTTAGATTTTTTCTGTCTAACTTTTGGGGTGCAGTTCAAATTTCTGATGGGATTTTAATATTTCATGATGATTCTTACCAGAAAAACTTTCGATAAATTCTAGCAATCGTTAAAAAGATAGCATAAAGTATGCCTAAGATAGTTAAAACTATTTTTCCAGTACTCACTTCTGAACCGATTATCAATATATGAAAGAGAGGAGAGAGACCGGTACACACATATATCAAATAAGCAATAACATTTATTTCACCAATCCCAGCAATAAAATCTTTCATTTACCTTCTCCTACAATCAACTTTTAATTTAAATATACTATAAACTTCAAAAAATTAAAAGAATGTTCTGATTAAACTTTAAGTTTTCCAATATCATCCACTTATGAATTCTGACAATTCTGATTTAAATCTATAAAAAACAGTAAAACCACTTGGTTCTACTGTTTCATTTTTAAAATGTTTGACGCTTGGCTTTACGTTCTGCACGTCCGCGAGCACGACCTTCTGCTCGCTTGGTTTTACGGCGTTTTTCATCGACAGCCCACTGGATTTTTTTCTTATAACCTGGTTTGACTTTTTTCTTTTTCTTTTTAACCAAGCCAATCATTTCGATGTCCAGTTTTTCCTGTTTTTTCTCACGATTAGCACGGCGGTCACGGTCATAAGTATCTTGGAACTCTCCGTCTTTAACCATCTTAGGCACAAACTTAATTCCTAGTTTCTCCAACTCACGAATATCTGAGTCGTCACTAGGTTGATAGAGGGTAATAGCTGTTCCTGGTAAACCATTACGTCCAGTTCGTCCGACACGGTGAACAAAGAAGGACAAGTCTTGTGGAATGGCATCATTGATAACGTGGCTGACACCCTCAATATCAATCCCACGCGCAGCCAGGTCAGTTGCCACGATATACTCAAAATCAAGATTTTTGACCTGATTCATGATCCGTTTACGTTCACGAGGAGCAATATCCCCATGAATCTTAGCAACCTTCAAGCCTTGGGCTGTTAGGTAGGTATGCAATTCATCCGCACGAGTTTTTGTATTGACAAAAATCATGGCTAAGTATGGTTGCATGACTTGAGTCAACTCATAAATCTGAGCATTCTTATCACGACCCTTGGTCGAAATCAACCAGTTATCAATGGTATCTGAGATAACTGTTTTAGTCTTGATCTTTTCCATGACGGGATTTGACAAGTATTTTTTCAAGAATGGTTGCAGTTTTTGCGGAATAGTCGCTGAAAAGACCATAAACTGTAAGTCTTTCGGAAGACTTCCTGCAATCTTATCAACCGTCTCTAGGAATCCCATATCCAAGGTCATATCAGCTTCATCGACTACAAAGGTCTTAGCCTTGTGGATAGCCAAATCGCCTGATTTTACCAAATCATAGATACGACCTGGTGTTCCGATTACGATATGTGGTTGATTACTTGCTAATTTGTCAATCTGACGGGCCTTGTCTGTACCACCAACATAGTTCACAACACGAATCTCAACATCTGAATGTGATGCGATCTGACGAGCAGCTTGGTAAATCTGAGTCGCTAATTCACGACTTGGAGCTGTGATAACTGCCTGCACGCTATCGCTCTCTTCATCCAACTGTTGGAAAATTGGAAGCAAGAAGGTATGAGTTTTCCCTGAACCTGTTTTTGATTCACCAACCAAGTCACGACCTGCCAGGACAATAGGAATCAACTTATCTTGCACCTCTGTTGGAGTGGTAAATTTCAACTCCTCCAAGGCTTCCTCTATATATTTTTTAAACTTAAATTTCGTAAATGACATAATATCCTCGATTCTATCTATCTATTCATTATACCACATTTTGATGCATTACAGTTAAACTTTCGATTTAGACAAACCTACGGAAATTTCAAAATATACCCGAATAATGACAAGAAAAATACTCTCTGTCCATCCTAAACAAAGAGTATTAGATTTTTACGTAAGCTTCCACTCTTCTCCCAGCCAATCACAAAAATGATGATAGCGTTGGTCGAGAGCTTCATGATGCCCATAAGCATCAAAAGTAGAATAAGTTGAGGGAACTTTCTCTGAGATCAGTTTATGTATTTCCTCTGCATAAACGGGAGCCTTAGACAGACGATTGGAATGATTGGCACCTTCTGTCTGACCATTTTGTAGATAAATAAGGCTTTGGCTCTGCATCAAGTCATGTTCCCTGCAAAAATCTGTAAAGTCTGGATACCAGAAGGAACCACAGATAGAGAAAATACAGGTCAAAGGAAGATAGCTACTATAGAGACTATAAACAGCAGCAAGACCGCCAAGTGAATAGCCACCATAGGCAATTCGACTTTCATCAATCAAGTAGTCCTTTTGCAGAGTTGTTAGAATCCCTTGAAAGAGCTTTTGATGGTATCGGTCTAGTCTTCCACCAAAGTCTGAGCCCCCTTCTTTCAAAGCACTAGCTTGCCAAGGTGTAAAGTCATCCAGACGATTTTCTGGAATCAAGCCCACCAAAATCACAGATTGGGATAGGTCTGATAAATAATCCAGTTCCCCATCGTTTAAGAGCACAACTGGGTAGGCTTGTTTAGAGTCATAGGTTGAAGGAAGGCTGACCCTAACCTGAATCCCTTCCCAGTTAAACTCCTTATTTCTTGATAAAGTCATTGATTTTTTCAAGGGAATCAATCACTGCAGGACCGTAATCCATCAACTCATCGTAAGAGATAGTCATGATTTTTTGGTTCTTGATTGCTGGGACATTTTCCAAAACAGCATTTGCCTTCATCAAATCCACTGCTTTTTCATCCAACTTTTGATTGCGGTCGCTGGTTACATAGATAATCAACTCTGGTTCCATTGATACTAAGTTTTCCAAGGTCAAACCAGATGTTCCTGTTGCGACATTTGTGTAACCAAGTTGGTTGAGCAAACTTTCTTGAAGGGCTGACTTGTAGGCACCAAAGGTTTCGTCATTGTAGGCCACCATAATCAAAGCCTTTTTCTTTTCACCTTGTGTTTCTGGGTTAGCTTTTTTAACCGCATCGATTTTAGCTTGCAATTGCTCTGCGTATTGATTAGCCTTGTCTTGGACATTGAAAATGGTACCAAGATTCTTCACATCTTCTACGATATTTCCTAAATCCTGTTGGATATTTGAAAGTGAAGCTTTTTGCGTATAAACAGGGATTTTGTTTTCATTCCAAGCACTAATGGTTCCCATTGACTTTTCAGAAAACATCATGTTGCGGCCCATCAAGGCATCTGGTTCATAAGAAAGAACAGTTTCTTGTGAGACTGATTTTTTATCACCAATATGAGGGATGGCTTCAATCGCTTCCTTGTATTTACCAGTTACGGCATTATCAGGATTGAGCATGCCAGCAATTTTATCCTTCAAACCGAGTTCAAGTAGGATTTCAGTTGTTGAAAGATTGTTGGTAATGACCTTTTCAGGTGCCTTTTCAAATACTTGTTCGACTTCATTTCCTTTAGCGTCATAAGTTTTGATGGTTACAGGATAGCTGGTTTCTGTACTAGCCTTTTGACTTGTCTCTGTGCTTGATTGTGTGGTAGCTTTTTCTGTTGCACTATTTCCACAAGCTGCTAAAGTTAAGGTAGCTACTGTTAGGAGCAATATACTAAGTGATTTTTTCATGTTTTGTTTTCCTTTTCATTTTTTATAAATAGTGAATCATAGCTTGCTGATCTTCTGTCCAAGTTACCTTACTTTGGACGTCATAGATAGCCTGCAATGACTCGGGTGTGATGGTCTCTTTTGGAGTCCCTTGGTAAACAATCTCTCCTTCTTTCATTAGGTAGAGATAGTCTGAATAGCGACAAGCTAGCTGAATATCATGTAATACTGCTAGTACATTGATATTGAGATGTTTGACAATGGTTAACAAGTCTAGCTGGTACTTGATATCTAAATGATTGGTCGGTTCGTCTAAGAGCAGGAGAGTCGGTTCTTGTGCCAAGGCACGTGCCAACAAAACCCGCTGCTTCTCTCCTCCTGACAGAGAAGAGTAGAGTCGATTTCTCTTTTCGAACATATCTACCTTGACCAGAGCATCCTCAACCAAGGCAAAGTCTTTTTCTTTTTCCTTTTGTAAGAAAGCGAGATGGGGTGTTCTGCCCAGCATGACGATTTCCTCAACCCTACAATCAAATTGTAACTGATTAAACTGCGTGACGACTGCCATCTGCTTTGCCGTTTCCTTGACGCTCATTTGTTCCAAGGGTTTTCCATCTAGGCAAATCAAGCCCTGATCTGGCTTTTCCTGTCGATAGAGGAGTTTCAGCAAGCTAGTCTTTCCACTTCCATTGGGTCCCAAAATGGTATGAAATTGCTTGCCCTCCAGTTTGAGCGACACTCCTTTGAGAATTTTTTTCTCTCCGATTCCAAAGTGAATATCCTGGCACATTAAGTCCATATCAGACCTTCACCTCCCCTCGTCTACTTCCAACCATGTAGATAAAGAAAGGGGCACCTACTAGGGCTGTGAATATCCCAATCGGCAGCTCAGCATTTTGGATTAAAACACGAGCAAGAACATCTGCCCAGATAACAAAAAGAGCACCGAGCAAGGTTGCTATCGGAAAAAGCCTTCTGTAGTTTGTACCAACCAAACTTCTCGCCAAATGTGGGGTAATAAGACCAACGAAGCCGATAATCCCACAGGTAGATACCAAGATAGCTGTCAGCACAGCCACAATCGTCACATAGAGATACCAATACAAACGTAGGGGAATCCCCAAGGTCAAGGCTGCCTCATCACCCATCATCATGGCATTAAAAACACGATATTGGGTAGAGAAAAATAAAAAGGCTATTCCCACGACTACTGCTGGCAGGGTTAAGTGAGCCCATGAGATCCCTGCTAGAGAACCCATGGTCCAAAACTTGATGGTCATGACACTGTCAGCATTAGCACCAATTGAGATAATAAAATTTGAAAAAGCCAAAAAGAGTGCATTGACCACAGTACCTGATAAAATGAGGCTAGAAGTTGTCATTCTTCCTTGCATGGAAGCAATGACTAAGACTGCAACTGTTGCCACAAGCGCTCCAAGGAAAGATCCGAGACCAATCATGACCTTAAACCCAAAAATGATACTCAAAGTCGCACCAAAGGTTGCCCCAGCTGAAATTCCTAAAACATAAGGTTCTGCGATTGGATTATTGACTGTTGACTGCATGACGCTACCACACATGGAAAGGCCTGCACCAACTATCAAACCAAGAAAAACCCGTGGCAATCTCATATTCCAAACAATAGCAAGTGTAGACTTCGAAAGGTCTCCTATATCCAGAGGGACCCCCATCTTACTTAAAATAATCCGATAGGTATCACTCAAGCTAATCTGAACAGACCCCATAGAAACAGCTAGAAACAGAGAGACACCCAAAGCTCCGAGCAACAGAGCTAGGAGAAAAACATATCGCAGGTTTTGATGGCTTCCAGAAGATTTGGAAATCATGAAACCCTCCCTTAATAAAATTAAAAATTTAGACAATTTTCATAAATAGTATACCACATTTCCAAATCTGGAACAAGGCTAGAAAGATACAGATAAAAAGACTGTTGAAACTAGGGAGCTGATTGAGCTCAGGCTAAAATCCTAGTGAACCAAAAATCTCCCCCAAGGGAGACATATCTGGTTTGTTTTACCTTATAGTGCTAGGAAACGTAACCGAAGATCATACTTGAGTATATCGATGTAAGGTGAGAAAAATAAAAAAAGCTCTCTGAAGTCAGAGAACTCATTTGAGCTCGGGCTAAAATCCTAGGGAAAAAGATGAAACTCCTTGTGTTCATCGAACACTGTGTCCTTTCCCTATTTTCATACGGATTTTTAACGCCCTTAGCATCATGATTCTTGCTGGATAAAACGTTTATAGACTAGGCGGCAAGCCGAAGATTGTACAAAAATTTTAGTGAAACAAAAAAATCTCCCCGAAGGGAGAAGATCTGGTTTATTTTACCTTACAGTGCTAGGAACCGTAACCGAAGATTGTACTTGAGTATATCGAGGTAAGGTGACAACGCAATGTAAGTGGAAAATAAAGCAGATTAACGACGAAGTCCAAGAGAGTTGATCAACTCACGGTAACGGTTAACGTCGTTTTTACGCAAGTATGCAAGCAAGTTACGACGGCGACCGATTTTCTTCATCAATCCACGGTAAGTAGCGTGGTCTTTTTTGTGTTGTTTGATGTGTTCGTTAAGGTGGTTGATTTCCCAAGTAAGGACAGCAACTTGAACCTCTACTGAACCTGTATCACCTTCGTGACGTGCATATTGTGCGATGATTTCATTTTTTTTCTCTTTTGAGATTGCCATGATGTTTCTCCTTTTTATTTGGCTTCATCCGAGTGACAGGTTGGCATGCCTGTAACCAAGAAGAAGTTATTTGTCTTTACGACAATTTCTATTCTACCAATAACTAACTTCTTTGTCAACTGATTTACTATTCTTACCGCAAAAGTGCTATAATAGTTATAGGAAGGATATCTAAGTAGACATCTTGAAAAGAGAGGTGATTACCATGCGTAAATTCCCGCAATATCTCCCCTACTATCTGGTCGTATTTTTCTTTTATTGGCCACTTTATGAGCTGTTATTACGGACTATTACTGAAAACTATATCTTGAAGGAACTCACCATCGGCAACGTTATTATCTTCTCTCCACTGGTGACTTTCATAGCATCACTATTCTACTCTTATCGTTTCAAGTTCTCAGTTTTGTGGTTAATTGGAGTTGGCTTGCTCTTTTGCTTTACCATCATTACCTTCGGAGAATTTATCCTTCTCTACTTCCTAGCCTATGAAATCTTTGCCCTCGCAGGTATGGCTATCGGTGCCGCTATTAAGAATCTAGTGCAAAAACTGAAAAGGAAAAAACTTTCACAAAAACCTTGAAAAATCTCACAATCATGCTATAATAATGCATAGAGACAAGTCACTTAGAATCTTTCTTTTAGAGAGTGCGTGGTTGCTGAGAACGCATAGGGAGTCTAAACTGATACTACTCTACTAACTTTTATGCAAACATAAAACGGTGGCCACGTTAGAGCCAATCAGAGGTGTCAACAGTTTTTGTTGTACATAAATGAAGGTGGAACCACGTTGCGACGTCCTTTCGAGGAGGTCGCTTTTTGTTTTTCTTGATTTAAAACTGCAAAATAGGGAAACACTTCTGCTATAAAAATAATTGATAACTAATAATATAAGGAGAAAATCATGATTAAAATTACTTTCCCAGATGGCGCTGTTCGTGAATTCGAATCTGGCGTTACAACTTTTGAAATTGCTCAATCTATCAGCAATTCCCTAGCTAAAAAAGCTCTTGCTGGTAAATTTAACGGCAAACTCATTGACACAACTCGTGCTATCACTGAAGATGGAAGCATTGAAATCGTGACACCTGATCACGAAGATGCCCTTCCAATCTTGCGTCACTCAGCGGCTCACTTGTTCGCTCAAGCAGCTCGTCGCCTCTTCCCAGATATTCACTTGGGTGTCGGTCCAGCCATCGAAGATGGTTTCTACTACGACACTGACAACCAAGCTGGTCAAATCTCTAACGAAGACCTTCCTCGTATCGAAGAAGAAATGAAGAAAATCGTTAAAGAAAACTTCCCATCAATCCGTGAAGAAGTGACTAAAGACGAGGCGCGTGAAATCTTCAAAAATGATCCATACAAGTTGGAATTGATCGAAGAACACTCTGAAGATGAGGGCGGTTTGACTATCTACCGTCAAGGTGAATATATAGACCTTTGCCGTGGCCCACACGTCCCATCAACAGGTCGCATCCAAATCTTCCACCTTCTCAACGTAGCTGGTGCTTACTGGCGTGGAAATAGCGACAATGCCATGATGCAACGGATCTACGGTACAGCTTGGTTTGACAAGAAAGACTTGAAGAACTACCTTCAAATGCGTGAAGAAGCCAAAGAACGTGACCACCGTAAACTTGGTAAAGAATTGGATCTCTTTATGATTTCTCAAGAAGTTGGTCAAGGTCTTCCATTCTGGTTGCCAAATGGTGCGACTATCCGTCGTGAATTGGAACGCTACATCGTCGACAAGGAAATCGCTGCTGGCTACCAACACGTCTACACTCCACCAATTGCCTCAGTAGAACTTTACAAGACTTCTGGTCACTGGGATCACTACCGTGAAGATATGTTCCCAACTATGGATATGGGTGATGGGGAAGAATTCGTTCTTCGTCCAATGAACTGTCCTCACCATATCGAAGTCTTTAAACACCACGTTCACTCTTACCGTGAATTGCCAATCCGTATTGCTGAAATCGGTATGATGCACCGCTATGAAAAATCTGGTGCTCTCACAGGGCTTCAACGTGTACGTGAAATGTCACTTAATGACGGTCACACTTTCGTAACACCTGAACAAATTAAAGATGAGTTCCAACGTACGCTTCAATTGATTATCGATGTTTACGAAGATTTCAACTTGACTGACTATCGTTTCCGTTTATCATATCGTGATCCTCAAGATACTCACAAATATTTTGATAATGATGAAATGTGGGAAAATGCTCAACGTATGTTGAAATCAGCTATGGATGACATGGGACTTGACTACTTTGAAGCTGAAGGGGAAGCAGCCTTCTACGGACCAAAATTGGATATCCAGGTTAAGACAGCTCTTGGAAAAGAAGAAACCCTCTCTACTATACAGCTTGACTTCTTGCTTCCAGAACGCTTCGACCTCAAATACATCGGAGCTGATGGTGAAGAACACCGTCCAGTTATGATTCACCGTGGGGTTATCTCAACGATGGAACGCTTTACAGCTATCTTGATTGAAAACTACAAGGGTGCCTTCCCAACATGGTTGGCACCACACCAAGTAACCCTCATCCCAGTATCTAACGAAAAACACGTGGACTACGCTTGGGAAGTAGCGAAGAAACTACGTGACCGTGGTGTCCGTGCAGACGTGGATGAACGCAATGAAAAAATGCAATTCAAGATTCGTGCTTCTCAAACTCAAAAAATTCCTTACCAATTAATCGTTGGTGACAAGGAAATGGGAGAGCAAGCCGTTAACGTTCGCCGTTATGGTCAAAAAGAAACAGAAACCATGCCGGTAGATGCATTTGTAGAATTGATTCTTGCTGATATCGCCAACAAATCACGCGTTGAGAAATAAAACGTTTAACCTGGGATAAGAATTCCAGCTACCTAAAAAAGAGGTTGGGACAAAAGATCCCAACCTCACTTTTTATTAGCAATTAAACTTTGACGCGGTAGCTGATTGAACTTTTTGTTTGTCTTTTAGACTCCAAAAAGCTCCTAATCATCCTCGCGGGGCTGGGACTACGAAATCGAGACTTTGTCTATCGATTTCTGTCCCACCGCCTTTTTATATTTTGTTTTACCTGAGCTAGTTGTGATTGGTTAAACCACCACAAATAGTATCCTCATCAACAATCCTTTCTATCCATTAACTTTTGGATATAGGATATCCTCCCAAGATTTGCTTCCATGAGTTAGATAAGTTGACTATCCTCAGTCCTTGTCTGCCTTATTTTCTTTTACGAGATCATTTTGTGAATCTTTTTCAGAGAGTTTTTGATCGATATACTGGTTAATGGTTTCGTAAAATTCCTTGGTCGCCTCACTATCTAATTTTGTCGAATTATGGACTTGATTGACTTTTAATTGAACAGATTGAATACCGTAAGAGGCTTGTTTTTGACGGATGGTTTCTAATTCTTCTTCTGAAATCGGATCTCCAACAACTGTCAAGACCAATTCATTATTCCTTGACTTGTAGACTTGATTAATGACCGTATGATTGGCGAACTCTTTGCCTACAAACTGTTTAATCCCTTCTTTTCGTGCTTGATCCATCGTCAGAGTGACTGCTGAATAGCTGGCTGGAAGAACCAATAATACAATCAAGGAGATCAACCCAATTCTCATTTTAATGTTTAGCTCTTTAAATGAACTTAAGGGAGATTTTCTCATCATAATTCTTGTTCCAACAATGTTGATTAGCATGATAAAGACACAGTTGATCAAGAAAAGATAAAGAGCCCCAAATAAAAATCGTACATTCCCATTAGCTAAACCATATCCTGCAGTGCATATAGGTGGCATCAGAGCTGTTGCGATAGCTACTCCTGGTACGATATTGTTTGCTTCTCTTTTCCTTGAACCAATGAAACCTGCTATCCCACCCGCAATAGCAATGAGAACATCCCAAATGGTTGGAGAGGTTCGTGCGATCAACTCGCTACTTGCATAAGATAAAGGCGAAATCCAGAAATACAGAGTCGAGACAAGCAAACTGACCAATACTTGAGTAAATAAAACCTCTAGAGATTGCTTGATTAAACGCGTATCAAAAATAGCTAAACCAAATCCCAGCCCAACAATCGGTGTCATAAGAGGGGAAATCAGCATGGCTCCAATAACGACAGCTGTTGAATTCATATTTAGACCTATAGAGGCAATAAAAATCGCACACATTAAAATTACTGTATCTCTTAATCGAACATGAAGGTCATCATATAATTTCTCACGGTATTCACGTGTTGAATAGTTTCCGGTCATTGGTTACTCCTTTTATTTCATATAATCTTGTTTCTGCATGGATGGTGGTAGAGAGACATCCGTCCAATCTTACATATTTTTAATTCTCACTTGTCATTCTTTTGAAAATTATCCTTTAAATATCCATCAGTCCATATTTAACATTATATCAAAAATTTTACAGCCTTTCTCTGAAGAAATCAATCAATTTAAGAGATAGAGAAAGGTAGAAATTTTTGTTTCCTTATCCGAAGAAGAAAAAACGTTATCTCCTCTGAAAGAAGATACCGTTTTAATGTTTAAACATGATGAGTTTGTAGCAGCAATCCTAGCTGATATCGCCAACAAATCACGTGTTTAGAAATAAGAGATAAAACCTGGTACAAAATCCCAGCTACTAAAAAAGAGGCTGGGACAAAAGTCCTAGCCTCTCAATTGTCTTTGGATTGTCGAGCAAGACGCAGTGGTTGAGCGGGCTCTACTACGCTGATTTCATCAACTTTTACAGTCCCACTCTCTTTTTTGATGTTTCTGTTTTTACATTTGAACAATTCTACGATAGCTTCTTGAAGTAATCATAAAGATTAGAACATAGACTAAAGCAAAGATACCACAAATGGAAAGAGTTACGCTTAACATCATGGCTGAATCAACAACACCAACAACCTTGAGAATCAGGCTCAACATGTGATAAGCAAAAGCCAGATGAAGAAAGGCAAAGGCCAGAGGTAGGAAGAAAACAGTCAAGACTTGTTTATTAATGGTTTGCTTGATTTGTTTTTGATCCAAGCCCACTTTTTGCAGGATGACAAAGCGTTCACGATCCTCATAACCTTCTGAAATTTGTTTATAGTAGATAACGAGTACAGTACCTACCATAAAGATGATAGAGAGAAAAATACCGATAAAGAGGACTCCACCAAAGAGAGCGTTCATTTCGACAGTTGACTCACTCGCAATGTTTGCACCGTAAACCATACCATTCTCGTTCTTGAGATTGTGACTGAAATTATCAGAGTAGTTTTCAAAATCATCTGCAAGTTTGAGTTGTTCCTCTTTACTTGCCGTCACATCCATTCCACCATATAGCTGAGTGTATATAGCAGAATCCTGGTATTTATCTAAAAAGTCCTGCAAATTTGAGACAACAAGGTAGTTATAATCTGAGATCAAAAGTACATACTGGTTAGCAACATGGTCTCTGAGGAAATCTTGCTGAATTTCTTGCTTGATCGTATAGTTCTGATTGTTAAGACTGAATGCTTTTTGACCTTTAAGGTCATCGTTCTTAGCGAATAGTCCCACCTCATTATTCGTAAGGTTCAGCTTTTGTCCAGTCATTTTTTCATAATCCTTTTGATCAAAGACTAGGAAAACTGTCTTGGGCATAACACTATTTTGACCTTTTTCAAAGGTGGTTAATTTGGTACCATCTTGACTAGAAAGGCCGAAACTTGCATAGCTAAGAACATCCTTAGTGCTGATTGTTAGGTTCTTTTCGCTAGCGTATTGAGTCAAAAGCTTGTCTAAATCCTCAACTTCTACATTTTGTCCTGAAATTGACATATCGTGAGGATACAGGAGTTTTTTAATATTTTCAGAACCATTGTAGATACTGGTTGCTGCTGACATGGTGACCAAAACCATGGTGGAAAGGATGGCAATAGTCGCTAAACCAACCGCATTTTTCTTCATACGGAAAATGAGGTTAGAAACAGAGATGAGATTATTAGGTTTGTAGTAATATTTCTTGTTTTTCTTGAGCATTTTCAAGAAAACTGTAATCCCAGCATTGAACAAGAGATAGGTTCCTAAAATGACCAGTATTACAGCTAAAAAGAAGGTAGAAATAGCTAATAGAGCATTTGTTACGCTTTGAGCTAGATAATAGCCACTACCTAAAGAGAGTAGTCCCAAGATTGTCTGAAACACTAGGAAACGACCCTTCTTCTCACCTTTTGCTTTCTCACGAGATAGTTGGAGAGCATCCATACGGATAATGCGGATAGCATTTAGGATGACAATGACTAAAAAGATAAAACCAAATACCAGAAGGATGGAAAGGACTACGGACCATTGGAATGTGGCTACTAACTCCACTTTCATCTTTGAAAGTTTGAGCAATAAAGCGAAAATCAGATTATCAAAGAGGGCACCAATTCCAATCCCTGCAGTGACTGTTACTAGCCCAAATATCAAGAGTTCCTTAAAGGTCATACCAATCAAATGGCGTTTTTCTAAGCCCAACATGCCATATATACCCAGTTCTTTGGAACGATTTTTCATGACAAAACTATTGGCATAAAGTACGATAATGGCAGATGCAAGTGTCACTACGATCAGACCTAATTGAAGGGTAAATTGAATAGAAGATCCACCCCGAATTTCTACCATTTTAGGATTAAAAGTTAATGAATAAAATAGATAGCTGATAGTAACTGCAAGGAGAACTGCTAGTGCAAAAGGGTAATAGAGTTTGCGGTTTTTGATTAAGTTGGAGATGGCCAACTTATTGGTTAGTCGAAACATATTAGTTCACCTCACTTGCCATAACAGTCAAGGTGTCAGAGATTTCTTGGAACATCTGACGTTCAGTCTTTTCACCACGGTAGATTTGATTGTAGAGAATGCCGTCCTTGATGAAAATGACACGTTTAGCACGGCTGGCTGCAGCTGTTGAGTGGGTTACCATGAGAATGGTTTGACCTCGCTCGTTAATCTCATCGAAGACATCTAGCAGTGCTGCAGATGACTTAGAGTCTAGGGCTCCTGTTGGCTCATCAGCGAGGAGAATTTCTGGTTCTGTGATGATAGCCCGTGCAACTGCAACCCGTTGTTTTTGCCCTCCAGAGATTTCATAAGGGTACTTCTCCTGCAATTGATTGATGCCAAGATTTTCGGCCGTCACGACCAATTTTTTCATCATTTCTGTAATAGGCTTTCTAGACAATACCAAAGGGAGTAAGATATTGTCTTTAACAGAAAGCGTATCTAACAAATTGAAGTCTTGGAAGACAAAGCCTAATTTTTCACGACGGAAGCTTGATGCTTCAGAATTTTTAATGGTAGCTGTGTCAGTTCCGTTTAGGAAGACCTGCCCACGCGTTGGCTTGTCAAGCATAGCGAGAATATTGAGTAGAGTAGATTTACCAGATCCAGACTCACCCATGATAGCGACGTAGTCGCCTTTTTCAACGGTAAAGTGAATATCTTTCAGGGCTTCTACTTGGTTGCCTTGAAAGCGAGTTTTATAAATCTTTTGAACGTGTTTTACATCTAATAGTGTCATTTTAACTTCTCCTTTTTAATATCCCATTAACTGAAACTGAGCTTGCATCATTTCGATTCCGATTTGAACTCGCTCGATATCCTTTGGACTCGGCTTACTTGTTTGTTTCTTTTGTAAAATTGTTTTCATGGTTTCTCTCCTTTTTCTTTATGCTCTAAGTTTACTCCAAAAAAAGATGGCTTGCCATAACATAACCTTACAAAAGAGGCCTTTAATCTTACATTTTTGTAAGATTACATTTTTTATCTAATTGAAGCCATTTTTCTCACCATATCAAGGTCTAAAGAAGAGCTTGAAAGGTTTCTTCCAAGCTCTTCACAATTCTTTTCATTCAATTAGTAAATTCACTTCAGAGAACTTAATCCTCACAGTTGTTCCTTGCCCAAGCTCGGATTCTATTTGAATCTGATGTCCTAATTCTTGGCTGATTTTCTGGGTTAGATAGAGTCCAAGTCCAGATGACTGCTGGGTCATTCGACCATTATAGCCTGAAAATCCGCGTTCAAAGACTCGCAACCGATCACTGTTTTTAATGCCAATCCCAGTATCTTTGATGCAAAGGTCTGAACCATCCATGTAGATTTCAACCCCACCTTCATTTGTGTACTTGAGGCTATTTGACAGGATTTGTTCAATGACTACCAACAGCCATTTCTTGTCTGTAACAATGCTTCTATCCAAGTCATGCAGATTGATGCTAAGACCTTTCTGGATAAAGAAAAGGGCATATTTGCGAATAACTTCCTTGACCAGATCTTCTATATTTTCTTTCTTCAAAACCAAATCATCATGGAAGCTTTCTAAGCGTAGATATTGGAGTACGAGATTGGTATAGGAATCAATCTTAAAAATTTCCTGCTCCAACTGTTGTTTCAGTTGGCGATCTGCCACCTCACTTACAAGGAGTTTACTGGCTGCAATTGGTGTTTTTATCTGATGAACCCAGAGTGTATAGTAGTCCACCAAATCATTGTAGCGGTTTTCAGCATCTGATTTCTTTTGATAGAGTTCAGATTCACTTTTCTCTAATTTTTCAGTTAGAAGGACTTCCATTGGTGACTTAGCTTTTCTTTCGCCATAGAGCAATTCCTTACGATAACGTTGCAATTCTATCAAGAAATCATATACCAAAAACAAAAATGTCAAAAATGTAGATAGAAAGAAGAAATAGTTAAAGTAAGGCACTTGGTTATCAAATAAGACCTCAAAGAGAAAAAGTAAACCTGTAAGTAAGAGAATAAAAGCGAAAAAACGGCTACGCGAACGGATATAAGCAAGAAAAAAACTTTTGAAATCAAGCATGTTTCAATCCGTACCCTATTCCTTTCTTGGTTTCGATAAAACCAATCAAACCTTCTTCCTCCAATTTCTTGCGCAAGCGCGCGACATTTACGGACAAGGTATTATCATCGATAAAAAAGTCACTATTCCAGAGCTCCCGCATCAAATCGTCACGCGCTACGATATTTCCCGCATGCTCAAATAAAACTCGTAAAATCTGAAATTCATTCTTGGTTAGGCTGATAGCTTTGCCATTGACATGCACATCCATAGACTTGGTATTGAGAATAACTCCAGCATACTCTAGGAGACTCTCATCTCGTCCAAATTCATAAGAGCGGCGCAATAATCCTTGTACCTTAGCTAAAAGGACCTGCTGGTCAAAAGGCTTGGTTACAAAGTCATCCGCCCCCATATTAATAGCCATAACGATGTCCATAGCCTGGTCTCTGGAAGACAGAAACATAATAGGAACCTTGGAAATCTTGCGAATTTCCTGGCACCAGTGATAACCATTAAAGAGAGGCAAGCCGATATCCATGAGAACCAGATGAGGTTCAGACTGAACAAATAGGGTTAGAACTTCCATGAAGTCTTCTACCATGACTACCTCAAACCCCCATTCAGAGAGCATTTTCCCAACTTGCTGACGAATAACTGGATCATCTTCTACTAGTAAAATTTTATGCATCTGCTCCTCCTTTTTCTATATTATAGCAAAATTCTCCTCACTACTAGCGAAATTGATGTAAATCTGATAAGATAAAAGTTAAGAAAGGAGTTCCCATGGCCAATATTTTCGACTACCTAACTGACGTTCAATACGATTCTTTTTACGATCTTCCCTTGAATGAACTGGATATACTTGCTTTTACAGAGCTGACCTATCTTCCTTTTGATAACCTATTGAACCAGCCTGTCAATCGTTTAAGCGATGTCGCAACACGTGTTCCTCGAGAAAGCACCATGTTGACCAATAAAGAACGTCTCCAGCTCCTCGATCAGTTATCCCAGCACAAACGTTTTAAAAATAGCAAACTCTCTAACTTTGTAAACGAGATTGATACGGAGCAACAGAAACAGTTCGCTGCTATGACCTATCGCCTTGATTTAGATACTTATCTGATTGTCTTTCGAGGTACAGACGATAGTATTATTGGTTGGAAGGAAGATTTTCATATGACTTACATGAAAGAAATCCCTGCCCAAAAACATGCTCTCGAATACTTGGAAGATTTCTTTACCCAACATCCAAAACAGAAAGTAATGGTTGCTGGACATTCTAAAGGTGGTAATCTAGCCGTCTATGCTGCCAGTCAAATTCGACCTGAATTGCAAAACAAGATATCTGCGGTTTATACCTATGATGCCCCTGGTTTGCAGGCTCATCTGACTGAGACCACTGGTTATCAAGATGTTATTCCAAAAATTCACCGTTTTGTCCCACAAGGTTCTGTCATTGGCATGATGCTGGAAGTTCCTGATACTCCTATCGTCGTCAAATCTACGGCTCTCGGAGGAATCGCCCAACACAGCACCTTTAGCTGGCAAACTGAGGATAATCACTTTGTCCAACTAGAGGCCATCAGTAGCGAGAGTCTCCAAATCAAAGACACTCTCAAAGAATGGGTGGATAGTGTACCAGATGAGGAACTGGAGCTCTGCTTCGATCTCTTCTTTGGTACCATCCTAGAGTCTGGAATTAGCTCTATTAATGAACTATCTTCTAAAAATGCCATTGACCATGTTCGACAACTTGTTTCTCAAGCCCAGGCACTGGAGCCTGAGCAAGTTGAAATCTTAAAAAATCTGACACAACTCCTACTGGATGCTCGCTTCCAAGCCTGGAAGAATCATTTCTAATTCATTTTCAAAAGCTCGTTACTAATCAAAATCGAGGTCGGGATTTTTTATCCCGGCTTCTATTTTTATACTCTTTAATCTCTTTCTTGACGAGTTTCTCTTTTTTTGATAAAATGTAACATATTTTGTTACAACATTTCAAAATATATCTCTTTGAAAGGAATTTTTATATGAAATCAATAAAAGGCATTTTATTTATTGTGGCTAGCATGCTGGTGACTATCCTAGGCTGGCTGAGTTCTGGGAGTCCACAGTTCCTGATTCCTGGCTTAGCTTTAACCACACTTTCACTGACCTTTATCCTTGCCACACGTTTACCCTTGTTAGAAGGGTGGTTTAATGGACTTGAAAATATGTATTCTGCTCATAAGTTTACAGCATTCTTATCCATCCTACTCCTTTTATTTCATAACTTCAGTATGGGAGGATTATGGGGTTCTCGGCTCGCAGCTCAATTAGGAAATATTGGTATCTATATATTTATCAGTATTGTTTTAGTTGCCTACCTTGGTCAATATCTCCAATACGAAGCTTGGAGATGGATTCATCGTGTCGTGTATTTAGCTTATATCTTTGGACTTCTTCACGTATACATGATGATGAGTCAACGACTCTTCAGTCTTAGTCTCCTCAGTTTTCTGGTTGGAATCTATGCAATTCTTGGTTTGATCGCTGGATTTTACATCATTTTCCTTTATCAACAAATTAGTTTTACTTATCTAGGTAAAATTATTGGTATCAAGCACCTCAACTATGATACAACTGAGCTTGAAATTAAGCTTAGCAAACCTTTCCAGTATAAGTACGGACAATTTGCCTTTCTTAAGATTTTTCAAGAAGGTTTTGAACAAGCTCCCCATCCCTTCTCTATTTCTGGTGGAAGTGGAAAAACACTTTATTTTACAATTAAAAACTCAGGTGACCATACCAAAAATATCTATGAAAATTTAAAAGTTGGTAGTAAAGTGACAGTTGACAGAGCTTATGGACATATGTTATTAGAACAAGGACAAGATCAGCAAATTTGGATCGCTGGAGGTATTGGAATTACTCCCTTTATCTCGTATATCCGAGAAAATCCTTTTCTGACTAAGAGCGTTCGATTCTACTATAGTTATCGTGGTAAGGAAAATGCAGTCTATCTCAATCTACTTCATGCCTATGCTGAGAAAAATCCCAACTTTGACCTTCGCTTGATAGACAGCAGCCAAGATGGCTACTTAAACTTTGAAAATGAGGATATTCCAGATCAAACAAGCATTTATATGTGCGGACCTTTAGTCATGATGGAAGCCATCTCTAAAAGCATTAAAGAAAAACATCCAAAAGCAGAACTCATCTATGAAGGTTTTAAGTTTAAATAAATATCGGTCTCTTCTTTGAAGGGACTTTTTTATTGATTTCTTATTGTTTGATTTAAAGTTAAAGTAGGTGGTTTTACCAGAACCTATAATTTCCTATACTGAACACTATGGTCACATATCTCTTAATCATTACTTTCTATATGAAATAAAATAAATATCCTCTTCTGCTTAATATCCTTATAAGTTATTGTAATAACTCTTCTCCTGTTAAATTCACTTATTCTTACAATTTATCAATAAAATAAAAAAAACGGTTCAGAATTGGTTGATAATTCTGAATCTTTATCATATAATATATTATGAAATTAGATTTTTATTTAGGGCGATAGAAGGAGAGAACAAATCGGAAACCATATTGTAACCCAATCATGATTTAATTTCATCAACTCTATTAAGTCTACAAAGAACAATTAGTAGACATATACTGGTATCTTAACTGGATTTTGTAATAAAGAATCCTTCAGTTCCTTTCTTTTATCATTGATCAGGAGAACATCTATGAAAAAAATTGGTATCTCTATTCTTGCTCTCCTAGTATTAGGAGTTACTTGCTTGATTCTATTCGGTCAGCAAAGTTATCAAAAAACTGTCGTTCAATACTATGGTAAAGACCAAGCTCTGCCCAACAAGATAAACTATAGCGAATACAGCGATAAGCGTGAAGCCAACTACGGTGGTACTCTTAATATTACTTCTATTAAACATGCTAATGACGGAGTTTATGCAACTTATGAAGGTCAATTAACACCTCTCCAATATTGAAAAATTGATAACCAGCCTGCCTTTAACTAGTCATGCTGGTTTTTAATATTTATAAATCAATACGTATTCTCCCTAACTGTGTTATACTAGTAGGAGTAAATGCTTTGAAAGAGGAAATCCTATGAAGATCCATAAAACTGTGAATCCTGTTGCCTATGAAAACACTTATTATCTCGAAGGAGACAAACACCTAATCGTGGTCGATCCTGGTAGCAACTGGGATGCTATTCGCAAGACTATCGAGAACATCAATAAACCAGTATGTGCCATTCTCCTAACCCACACCCACTACGACCATATTATGAGTCTGGACTTGGTTAGAGATACTTTTGGAAATCCTCCAGTCTATGTGGCAGAGAGTGAAGCTTCTTGGCTCTATACTCCTGTTGATAATCTCTCAGGTCTTCCTCGACACGACGATATGGCAGATGTCATATGTAGACCAGCCGAACATACCTTTGTCTTTCATGAAGAATACCAGATTGAGGAGTTTCGTTTTACGGTACTTCCAACTCCAGGACACTCTATCGGAGGAGTTTCATTTGTTTTTCCAGATGCCCAACTAGTCATAACAGGTGATGCTCTCTTCCGAGAAACTATTGGACGAACAGACCTACCTACAGGTAGCATGGAACAACTCCTTCATAGTATCCAAACCCAGCTCTTCACTCTCCCAAACTACGATGTCTATCCAGGGCATGGTCCAGCTACGACCATCGCTCACGAAAAGACTTTTAATCCATTTTTCTAAAATCATAACCACCCGTCTAACGGGTGGTTTGCACCAGGGCTATAAGCCCAAATTACCAGCCAGCGCCTAAAGACGCTGGCTTTCATGTTGTTCAAGCCTCATTGCTCTTGACTCGTCACTTGCCTCT
>NZ_JASHDM010000008.1:0-75441 GCF_047463655.1 Streptococcus infantis | reverse complement strand
CTTGAACACCTTAATTGTATCGCGTTTGGAGTTTTTTGGTATAACCTTCGATGCGCACCCGCATAGCGGGTGGTTTTTTTGTCTCGCACCTAACGGAGCGAGACGGACTGAAAGTCACATAAGAAAAAACTGGGATTTCCCAGTTTTTAATGATTATAGGTAAAGTAATTTGAAGAGCGCTACTGCTGCAATAGCTGCTGCAATCGGTGCAACTACTGGTACCCAAGCATACCACCATTTTGAATCACCCTTGTGTTGACCAAGGATTGATTTTGGAAGGAAGGCATGAAGGAGACGTGGTCCAAAGTCACGAGCTGGGTTCAAACCAGGTCCTGTAGGTCCGCCAAGTGAAGTAACCAAGGCCATTACTAGGAAACCAAGTGCCAAGTGAGCAACAGAAAGTCCTGAAGCTGTATGAGGCGCTACTTGAGCTTTAATTGCCAAATCAGAGAAGTCAACATTTTGACCAGCTTGAGTTGCCATTTGTTTCATGTATTGTAGGACTTCAGCTCCAAAGAAGTTCTTTGTCAAACCAAGTGCTGCAAAGAAAAGAACGAATGAACCAACGAACTCGTTGATAAAACCATTAACTGTTGCAGCGAAGCGTGATTCTTTTGTACCGTGGTCCAAACTTGAAATTGTTGAGAAAGTTCCCAAGATATTGTTTGCTTTTTCAGTTTGCAAGTAGTAAGGACGGTGAGTTGCAACAACCAAGGCTTGTCCGAAGATTGCTCCCAAGACTTGTGCAACGATGTATGGTGCTACTTGTGCCCAAGGGAAAAGTCCGCTAACTGCTAGACCAAGAGTGAAGGCTGGGTTGATGTGGTTACCAGAAACATTACCAAACATCAAGGCAGGGATCATAACCCCCATACCGTAACCAACAGCGATAACGAGCCAGCCACTTTGGTGACCTTTCGTACCTTTAAGTTCAACGTTGGCAACTGCACCATTTCCCAAGATAATCAAGATGGCTGTTCCCAAAAATTCAGTGGCATATTTGACTGCCCATGCGAAATCCATTGATAGATTCTCCTTAATATTTTTTAGACAATCCCTATTCTATCAATTTTTAAGCCTTTTAGCAACAGATTTTCTAAAAGAATCCTGCGGGAAAACGCTTTTATTTCAAGTCTACAAAAAAGACCTAACAAAGAGAGTTTGTTAAGTCAAAATTTTAATTATTCTTGACGCTGACCAAAGTCCTTAATCATCTGATCCATTTCTTCACGACTTGACGTCGTTAGCATATAGAGAAAGTCTCCTTGCAATTCAGCAAAGGCAGCCGGCATGATTTTCTTGACCTTGAACTGGTGACCATATTTGGTGAGCAAGTCTTCTTCTGAATAAACATAGTTGGCATTAGCGCGACGAGATGTTGCCAAGCAGTATAGAGGATCGAATTGAGAAGCTGGGAATGGTTCACCCGCAACGATCGCTGCATAGCCCTTGTACAAATCAAAGGAATGCGCATAGTTATAGACATCAATAGTGAAGCCACCCGCTGGACGGTTATTGTACTCAATGGCAATATAATCATCACCCTCACGGAAGAACTCTATATGGAAGAAACGTTCTTTCATACCAAATTCTTTGACGATAGCCTCACCATATTTACGCAATTTTGGATCCATATCTTTGAGAACATAGTAGGAATTGTCCATCTTATAGATCATGAGATCGAGAGGTGTATGTGCGTAGTCAAAGGTCGTAGAAAAGACAATATTTCCATCTCTATCTACCAAACCATCGAAGGTACAGATCTCACTAGAGATGACAAATTTTTCAAAGAAATAAACAGTTGAGTGATCCCATTCAGCTTTAAAGTGATTGACATCAATTTCTGTTTCAAGCTTGAAAGTTGCGGCAGCTCCCACTCCATTGTCAGGTTTGGCAATCATGGGAAGGCCGATTTCTTTCACAGCTTTGTCAACATCTGCTTCTGTTTCAATGACAGCACCTGGCACAACTGGAACCCCAGCTTTTTTGAAGAGTTTTTTCATCTCAGACTTGAACTTGGTCTTCTTAAGGTCATCTGGTTTGGCACCAAAGACATTGAATTGTTCACGAAGGGCAGCGTCCAATTCTAGCCAGTATTCATTGTGTGATTCAATGCGATCAATTGGACCATGTTTATAGAAAAGAAAGGCAACTGCACGTTTAACCTCATCGATATTTTCAAGATTATCAACTCGGAAATATTCAGTCAAGATATTGCGTAATGGTTCATCTAGTTGTTCATAGGGTTCTTGCCCAATCCCTAGAACGGTGATTCCTTTATTGGCTAGCTCAATACTAAACTGTTGGAAATTTTGTGGGTAATAGGGTGAAATTACAAGATAATTCATAAGCGACTCCTTTTATAGACTCATGTGACCGAGGAAATATGGCATTTGTTTACGCCACCACTCCCAATCGTGGGCGACATCGTGTCCCCATTCAGCAAACCAGGCAGGAATTTGTTTTTGATCGAAGGCTTCTTTGAGCTTGTAGTAAGAAGGTAGGCCATCATGTTCCCAAGCACCTAGTCCCGTACAAACCACAATTTCAGCATGACGGTAACGGTCAATAAACCAACCATCATTTTGATTCCAGATATAATCTACTGGTGAATTTTGATAGATGGCATCGTCGTTGTAGTAATCACCAACGAAGAAACGTGCATCGTAGACACCACTAAGAGCAATGACTTTGGTGAAGACATCCGGATGTTGTAGGAAAAAGTTAAGAGCATGGTAAGCTCCCATAGAGCAACCTGTCGTCATCATGCCATCGAACCAGCCCGTCTTATGCTTGATAAAAGGAATAGCTTCTTCAATAACGTATCGCTCATAAGCACGGTGCATTTCAGCTTGGTCATGACCGTTTTTCCATGTCGCAAGCCAGCTCTCGCTATCGACACTTGAAAGTGTAAAGAACTGAACACGGCCCTCCTCAATAAAAGATGCACATGCATCAATCATGCCAAAATCATAGTATTCATTATGACTACCACCTGAAGAAGGAAAGACTACAATAGGTATACCCGCATGTCCATAACGGTTGATGTACATTTCACGATTTAGATTTCCACTCCAGTGGCTAAGATGTTCAATATTCATATCCTGTCTCCTTTATACTATTTACCAATTTTCTGCAAAAAAACGTAGACAAGCTGGAAGATTTTCTGACCATGGCACTTCATGGTGAATGGCTCCAGCCTGAACCTTGAGTGAGAGATTTTCCAACTGCACTCCACCCGCTATCAAATCATGATAATAGCGAAGGGAAGAGTCGATATAGGCCTGCTTAATATTGCCAGCCATGAGGGTCTTGTCTGTATCATCAGCTTCTTCTGTTCCAACATAGATAAAAATTCGTTGGTCAGGTAAGAGTTTTTTACGCTCGATATAGCGATCAAAGGCCTCTTGGTGGAGCCAGTTAGCTGATGAGAAAACTCCCAAGCACCCAATCTGATCTTGATACTCCAAGCCGATAAACTGGGTAATATTGCCACCAAGTGAAGATCCTATCATAGCAGTGTGTTTACGGTCTGATTTTGTCCGATAGTTTTCATCAATAAAGGGCTTAACCACTTCCATGACAAACTCAGCGTACTCGACGCCCTTACCACCAAATTGTTGACCAGGGATGTTAGACTCTTGGAATTTCCAAGCTGCATACTCATTCATTCGACCAAGTCCATCATTGTCAATAGCCACAACAATCATACGGCTGATATCTGGATTTCGCTTGATAGCAGGAATAATCTTCCAGGAATGTCCAACGTAAGATTCCTTACTATAAAAGACATTTTGTCCATCATGGAAATACACCACTGGGTAGCTTCTATCCGTGTCTTTTTCATAGTTTTTTGGAAGGAGAACACGTACGCGACGCTCCTTACCTGTGTAGGGAACCACTAATTTATGCTCTCGCATTTTCAGGTAAAAATAGGATTGATTCATTGTCAGAAAACTCTCTATATTCAAAATTTTATCTAATTATATCATAAAAATAGAAAAAAAGTCAGTTTCCGTCCAAATTTAAGACAATAAACTAACTTTTTTTACTTATTTCATCTTTTCCTCTGGTTTTTCTGATTAAAGGAGGTCATCGATCAACTCATCGACTGCATCCTTCTCAGCTTGAGGCGTAATTTCAGTAATCATAATTCCTGCTACTGCTCGCTCAACTAATCCTTCGACATCCATTCGTGTTTCATACTGTTCAGCATTCTTAATCTTAGGATTTGTCTTCGGACGATCAGGCGCAAAAATCGTACAGCAATCTTCAAAGGGCTGGATAGAAATTTCAAAGGTATCAATTTCTTGCGCAATGTCAATGATTTCTAGCTTATCCATAGTCACAACTGGACGGATAATCGGTGTATTAGTCACCGCATTGATAGCCTGCATACTCTCCAGGGTTTGGCTTGCCACCTGACCAAGACTTTCACCATTGATGATGACCAAACCATTTCGGACCTCACGGATACGATCTGTAATGCGCATCATAAAGCGGCGAGTCAGAGTCATGAGGTAGGCTTCTGGAGCCTTAGCCTTGATTTCCTCCTGAATCTCCGTGAATGGCACTTCGATAAACTGGATGTTCCCACCGAATTTGGTCAATTTACGGGTCAAATCTTGCGCTTTCTTGAGGGCACCTGGACTTGTATATGGTGGACTCGCAAAGTGAACAGCCTCAATATCTACACCACGTTTTAGAGCTAGATAACCAGCAACAGGTGAGTCAATCCCACCTGACAACATGAGCATACCTTTACCAGAAGTTCCAACTGGTAAACCACCTGCTCCTCGAATGGTTTCATATGAAAGGTAGGCTGCTTCTTCACGAATCTCCACTTGCAGATTGATATCAGGATTTTTCATTTGGACTTGAACGTTTGGAATAGCATCAAATACTGCTCCACCAAGTGTTTGGTTGAGTTCTCGACTGTCTAACTCAAAGTTATGGTCGCTTCGCTTACTTGAGATTTTAAAAGTCATTCCTTCCTTGTAGATGTCCTTCATAATCTCTTGGACAGCAGATTTCAGAACTTCTACAGATTTTTCAACCTTATATACTGGAGAAAAGTTTTGAATCCCGAAAACTTGCTTGAGTGACTCTGCCACTGGTTCATAATCTGCCCCATTCAGATAAGCATGGGCACGATCGCGGTCTGCTGTCACTTTAACTTGAGGATAGATGGACAAAACGTCTGAGATATTATTACGTAGTTTATTGATGAAACGCATACGGTTTTTACCCTTGGTTGAAAGCTCTCCGTAGCGAATCATAATTTCTGAATACTGCATGAATGCTCCTATCTTACTTTTTTAGTTTGATTGTAAATTAATTTTAGTTTAGTCAAAAATTGCTCAACTTGACTCATGTCATTTTCTAGGTCTAGGCTTAGACGAACTGCTGACTGGGCCTTATCCTTTTCAATCCCCATGGCAATCAGGGTCCCAGCAGGTTTCCCAGCCTTGGACGAGCAAGCTGATGTTGTAGAAATGAAAATATCATAGTCTTCAAATGCGTGAACAATGACTTCACCACGGACCCCCTTAATCCCAAAGGTCAAAATATGAGGTACAAAGTCTTCCTCACCTGAGAAGACAAAAATGTCTGGATATTCAAGAAGAGCCTGACGGATGACTTCCTTCATCTGACTCGTTTTGTTAGAAAACAATTCCAATCTTTCCATAGCTAGACGCAGTGCCTTGGCTGTTGCTGCAATTCCTGCTACATTCTCAGTTGTTGAACGATAGTCACGCTCTTGGCCACCACCAGTTAAAAGCGGTGTAATTTTCTTGCCAGACTTGATATAGACAAATCCAACACCACGAACTCCGTGGAATTTATGACTGGAGAAGGTTGCAAAATCCACTCGGTCTGTCAAATACTTTTCTGTCGGAATCTTGGCCAAGGCCTGAACAGCATCTACATGGAAAGAAATGGTTGGTTTATCCGCTAAAAGTTCTGAAATAGCTTGAATGGGCTGGATGGAGCCAATTTCATTGTTGACTGCCATGATGGAAACTAGTGTGGTATCAGGACGAAGTAAACCTGCTAAGGCCTCTACATCTACAAATCCCTTTTCATCGACTGGTGCAAAATCCACTTCAAAACCTTGAGTCTTAAGCCAAAGAGCTGACTCCTTGACTGCTGGGTGCTCAATAGCTGACACAATAATGTGTTTGCCAAATTGTGCTTTTTCAAATGCAACACCTTTGATAACCCAGTTATCCCCTTCAGTACCACCAGATGTAAAGAAAATTTCCTCGCTTTTCTTGCCAATCAAATCTGCAATCTGTTGACGAGAAGCTTCTAAAATTCTGGTAGACTGGTCTCCCAAACGATGGAGACTTGAAGGATTTCCAATAATCTTTGAAGCCACCTGCATATAAGTCTCTAACGCTTCAGGATATGGCTTAGTCGTTGCCGAATTATCAAAGTAAATCATGGTTTCTCACGCTTTCTAAAATCACTCCTTCTATTGTATCACGAAACAGTTCAGGCGACAAGAAAGGCAATTCAGGTTCATTTAAGTTTTTTTTAAAGATTTTCGGTATAATGAATTTTAGTAAAGGAGAGATATTATGTCTAATTATCGTAGAACATCAAAACCTAAAACAGAACACATCAAAAAAGGATTTACTGTTTTTCAAAAAACGATTGCTACTATCGGTAGTATTCTGGGGCTGATTACTGCAAGTATCACCATCATGAATGCTATGAATAATAATAACAATAACTCTAAAAAAGAAACTACGACAACCCAGACAACAGTCATAAAAGAGATTCAAAAGGAATCCCCTCAAGAGAATACTACTCCAAACAAGGACAATACTTCTACAAAAGAAAACACACAAGAAGAAACAACAAGTCAATCTAGTAGCAGTGCAGAAAGTAAGAAAGAAGATACTAGCAGTAAACAAGAACAACCGACTGTTCCTTCATCTAGCACTCAAACAACAGATACAAAAACATCTACTACTAATGGAGCTTCCTAAAAGAACGATCTAACAGCCAGTGATTGAATCGCTGGTTTTTTATTGCTATCTTCAGCATTTATCAGCAAAAGTTGTTCTTTGCAACAGAAAAATGATCAGCCTTTAAACCAATCATTTTTTGAATATATTTTATACTCAATGAAAATCAAAGAGCAAACTAGGAAGCTAGCCGCAGGTTGCTCAAAACACTGTTTTGAGGTTGTGGATAGAACTGACGAAGTCAGTAACAAATATACGGCAAGGCGACGCTGACGTGGTTTGAAGAGATTTTCGAAGAGTATTAGCTAAAAACTAAAAATAGATAGTTTAAAATAGATACCAGTACTAGCACTCCGTTATTTAGCAAATGAACAGCTATGGAATCAAGGATATTCCCTCTACGAGCATAGGCTAAGTAAAATATCACTCCCAGTAAAAAATAAGTTACAAACTCTATCGGATAAAACATATGCAGGTAGCCAAAAATCGCAGAACTTATTAGCAATTTCAACCACTTTTGATCTTCTTTAAAAAAATAGTGGCTGAAGAATCCTCTAAATACTAATTCTTCCATGATTGGAGCAAATATACCAATTGCAAAATGAAAGGCGATGAAAAATAGAGGAAAAACACGAGTAACCTGCTCATTTGCGGCCATCAAGGCAGCATCGTTAGCGGAAGTTGGATTTCCAGTAACCACTTGGATTAGGAGAGTACCTACAATCGCTACTAGTCGAGTAGCCACATAAAATAAAAGGGCTATTCCAAAATCCTTCCAGGTAAATTTGAGAGTCTTCTGCTGGTCTGGAACTTTCTTTTTATACTGTCTCCAAACAGCAACTAGCAAGAAAGTAGCCAGTACCAAATACCCAATACTAGTCATCCACTTTAAGGATAGAGAACTAGAGTCTTCGAGAACCAGCATTCTCATGGGAAATGTATTTACATTTATAATCAGTAAGATCATTCCTACAAATTTTAAACTATTTTTCAACTTTTGCAAACCACTACCTCTTCTTTCCTGAACTCCAGCATCTCTAGTTACTAACGATGCTCATCTGTGTTTTCTTTCCTCTTTATAGATTTCTACTCCCTTAATCAGGGATAGTAAGACAAGGATAACCCCAATATCTAAATTGATCAAACTACCTCCATTAGCGAATAAATACAAACCCAAGCAGGCTTGCGCTAAGGGATAGGCATATTTATTAAATTTCATAGATACTCCCCAAAGCTTTCTACAAATAAAGGAATGAATAGAATAACTTCTTAGTCTTGCTCACAAGAGAACATCAAATTTCAGATTTTCTTTTTTCTACTAGCTATCTCTAAATCCAATCCAATAATACTCTTCAGATTAATTTGTAAGATCGGTTTAATTCTTTTAGGATTGAACCAGACCACCGAATTATTAAATCATGTTTAGGAACAATCATAGTTTAGCATTTATTTCTAGGAAAAGATTGCTCTTTCTTAAATTGTCATCAAAACATCCTAAATGGTAGAAATTGGCTTGCGACTTAACCCAATCTAAGGACTTCGTCAGGAGTTAAAAATATTCTGGTCAAAGAACTTCAATGACCATCAGCTTCCTCACTTTAAGAAAAAGCGAACAAGACCAGATTCTGTTTATCAGAAAACTAGTTTTGTCCGCTTTTTATAATCGAGATTAGTCTCTTGATCCAATCTCTATGACTTAGATGCTTTTACATCATCTTATTCGTCGTCTTTTTTCTTTCCCATAGCAAACATACCAAGAAGTGCTCCTACAACACCAACGGCTGCAAGGTCGGCATTTTCTTTAGTACCTGTCTCTGGGAGCTTGTATGGATGACTTGCAGGTGCTTGGTAGGTCTTATCTTGTGACATAGTAAGAGCTACAAGAGACTGCTCATCTTTGTATTCTGGAATCTCATGGACAGCTCCTTCTGCTCCATTGACACCACCTGTGAATTCTGGGCTTACTTCTTGAACAGCTGCTGCTTCACCATTCACACCACCAGTAAATTCTGGGACTTCATGGATAGCTGCTTCTGCTCCATTGACACTGCCTGTGAATTCTGGGCTTACTTCCTGAACAGCTACTTCTTCACCTGCTGTACCAATAGCTCCTGTGTATTCTGGAACTTCTACTACCGGTGCTGCTTCGTCACCTGCTGTACCAATAGCTCCTGTATATTCTGGAACTTCTTGAACAGCTGCTTCGACTGCATTAACGCCGCCTGTGAATTCTGGGACTTCTACTACTGGTGCTGCCTCATCACCTGCTGTGCCAATAGCTTCAGTGTATTCTGGATCTTCTTGAACAGCTGCTTCGACTGCGTTTACGCCGCCTGTGTATTCTGGAACTTCTACTACTGGTGCTGCCTCATCACCTGCTGTGCCAATAGCTTCAGTGTATTCTGGAGCTTCATGAACAGCTGCTTCAACACCATTTACGCCACCAGTAAATTCTGGGACTTCTACTACTGGTGCTGCCTCATCACCTGCTGTGCCAATAGCTTCAGTGTATTCTGGATCTTCATGAACAGCTGCTTCAACACCATTTATGCCACCCTTGAATTCTGGTACTTCTACTACTGGAGCTGCTTCTTCACCTGCTGTGCCAATAGCTTCAGTGTACTCTGGAACTTCTTGAACAGCTGCTTCGACACCATTTACGCCACCGGTAAATTCTGGAACTTCTACTATTGGTGCTGCTTCACCACCCTTACTTGTAGTTGGAGCTGGTTTCTCTGGTTCTTCCGGAAGTTCTTGGTGGAATGTCGTCATTTCATAGAACTCTGGTTTGCCACCTTCCCAAACAAGTTTGACATCCAATAATGGAGACTTATCTCTGACAGCAAATGTTTGGAAGCTTGAGGTAATCTCACCTAGTTCTGACCAAGCATCTGCTTTATCCTCTTTCAGAGTACGAGCAAGCACACGAGCTTTCACTCCTTGTGGAAGACTTGAAACAAGTCGGATATGATTTGCGTCTGTTGGTTCTGACAAGTGGTAGACAAGCTCACCTTGTTCTTTCTCAGCCTTGTAGCTTGTCAATACTTTGCCATCCACAAGGTTTGTGTATAGGTTTCCTTGGCTTTCACCGCTGTTTCCTTCAACAGTTGGGTCATTGATTGGTTTCACGAATTCACCATCATTGATAACCAACTCAGTGAAACCTACAAAACGAGCATCATAGTCTGCTGTAAATAGAACACGGAGGTAGTTGGCTTTAACTGGACTTGAAAGTTCACCCTCGATATAGCGATTTCCTGGCATCTTAGAATCATGTGTCCAGCCATCGGTCAAGGAATCATCACGTGTTTCATTAGCAAGGCCATCACCAACTGTTACAACATCTGTCCAAGTCTTACCATCTTGACTGACTTGAATCTTACCATCACGGAGATAGTTTTGAGTGCCGTCTTGGATGTAAGCCCTAATCTTCTTAATATCACGTTCACTACCAAGTTTCAAGGTGATATGACCATCTTTACGAGCATAATCAGAAAACTCTACAAAGTTATTGTAAACACCATCGAACAACTGATCCAAGTTCTTGATCTTACGAACGTCATTTCTACCGTATGTTGGGTGGATTCCCATTGATGTAGAATCAAGTGTGGTTGGTTGAACTTCTTTTGTCTTAACAAGTAGAGATGTTGCTGTCACTACTTGTTCTTGATCAGTCTTATTAACCAGACGAACATAACGTACCAAGGACTTATCAGTCACTTGATCAGCTGGATACCATTCTTGGGCGTTTGGAGAGAATTCCAAGTTGAGGGATGGATTTGCTGTACCAAGTGCTTGAATGCTTTCAGCTTGGTGAAGACGATCAAGTTTCATACCCAAGTAGCTATGAGCTGGAAGCTTAGTTCCGCTTGGAATTTGAAGGTCATAACGGCCTAGGCTGTCATAAACTGGAGTTGACTTCAAGCTCTCAACGTTTGTATCAGTCAATTCGCTATTGCCTGCACGTGTTTCAACTGAGAAGTCAGCGATACGCCACCATAGGTTGATGTTCTTAGTGTTGCGTACTCGGACGTAGCGAGCTGAAATTGGAGTTTCGATTTCTTTAGTTTGTTCACCAGTCAAGCGATCCAATTCTTGCCATGAGCTACCATCTGCAGAATATTCAAGAACACCTTCTGCCAATTTATCTCCTGATCCTTGAACAAGACGAACCTTAGTCACAGGTTTAACTTCACCCAAGTCAAGTTGTACCCAACCATTAACTGGAGTGGTGTCTGTTCTATCAGCATTTGCAAGCATGGCTTCAGTGTTATCACGTCCATCTGTAATCTGAGCAACTGTTGTGTTGTACTTGTACATGAGATTTGGACTAATCGTCACAGTAGCTGACTGTTTAGCACGAGTAACTTCTACAGGACGGTTAACAGCGATTTCTCTTACAGCAAACCAAGTATTATCACGATCAGAAGTAGCAATCATACGAACAGCTTTGGCGTTGATGTTGAGGTTTTCAAACTTAAGCAGAGGTTCATTACCAGTGTAGCTTGGTTCTGAAAGGGTTACCCACTCATCATTTTCATTGAGGTACTCAACCTTAGCATTGTTGAAGGTATCACGAGGATTTGCTTGAGTTCCCATTGCAAATGTCAAGTTTTGGATTGGAACAGCTTTGTTAAATTTCAAGCCAATGTAGTCACCAGTTTGGATACTGTTTGGTGATTTGATCAATGCATGAGTTCCTAGATCTCCGTCAGTCACTTCAGCAAGTCCGCCTTCAACACCTGTACGGTTAGTGATAAAGGTACTAATCACTTGATCAGGATGCAAGGCTTTTTGAACTTCTGTTGCCAAGATTTCACGCAATCCAAGCAAGAATGGACGGATATGTTGAACACCCAACTCAGCTTTTTCATCATGGTCTACATAATGGAAGGTATAAGTTTGAGACTGTTCATATAGTTTCAATCCCTTATAGTAGCTATCCCAAAGTTTTGCAGAATCATTTGTAGCAATGGCTTCTGTACCATCAAGAAGAGCACTCAAGGCATCCATTTGGTCAATGGTATTATCCAACCAATAGTGGATTTGAGCACGCATCTTTTCATCACCAGATGCTTTATAAAGTTGTGCTGCAGCTTTTAGTTTCGCAAATTCTGCACGCAATTCTTGACGCTCTGCACTGACATCTTGACCAGCTTTCAACTTAGACATGAAGGATTCTAATTTCGGTGCAAGTTCAACAGACTCTTCCAATTTCACAACACGACCATCCATGTTTTGGTTGATCATATGTTTACCAAGCTCACGGAAAGCAACAGATGCTTCGCTATCTGTAAACTTACCGTTTTCAACAAAGTTGAAGGCAATGTCATTCACTCTCTTAGCTTCTTCTTCTGACTTCCATTGTTTCCATGCATATTGAGCTGCAGAGAAGAGGGCAATCTTAGAAGGTTCAGATTGTTGCATTGGGTTCAACATGATACCTGAAAGGAGACTAGGGTCTACATTTGGATGAAGGAATTTCTCACCGCCACCCAAGATCAAGTGTTGTTTAGAGTTATCTGTAACAGGCCAGTTTACCCATAGAGAAACTGGTCGGTAGGTCTTCCCTCCTGCAGTCAGGTTATTCTTGAGGTTAGAGAGGAAGCTTTCAGACACTTCACCCCAAATCTTACCACCAGTAAGGGTCATAGAAGTTGAACTTGGAAGATTTTCGTTGAGTGATTTCAACTCATCTTCACGTCCATTACCCCAATATTGACCTGGAACGAAAATCATTTCCTTACGAAGACCAACATAAGTTGCTTGTTTTTCAGTCAACCAATCTGTCATGTCCTTCATCAAGCGGTTGTAGCTATTGTAGCCACCAACTGGACTTGGAGCATCATCGGCTAGAATACCGAACTCACGGACACCGACATCCATCAATTGAGTGAATTTAGCCTTAATGGTTTCAAGGTCTTTTTGGTAGTCAGCATCGTTGCCAAAACGAATACGGTTGTTCATGAATGGGTGGATAGTCCAAACATAACGAGTTTTGTTTTGGTTTCCGACACGTGCCAATTCACGGATTTCAGCTAATTTTTCTTCTGGATAAAGTTCACGCCATTTCTTGTTGTGGTATGGATCGTCTTTTGGTGCAAAGAAGTATTGAGTCAACTTCAAGTCACCACCATAGCGCATCAACTCAGCACGATCAGCATTGCTCCATGGATTTCCATAGTAACCTTCGATAAAACCACGATTCTTAATTTCAGCGAAGTCTTCAACTGTTACATTACGCAAGACTGGAGCTTCGCTTTCATTAAGCATGTGTTTGAGAGTCGTCAAACCATAGAAGACAGCATCTGTATCCTTACCGACGATAGAGATTGTGTTGCCTTTGATTGACAAGGCATAGGCATCAATCTTATCAAAGAGTCCTTGAGATAGACTTGGCATTTCTTTTTCAGCCTGTGAATTTTGTCCATGAACACCAAGATAGATATTTGTTGCACCTGCTACAGGTGTTTGGCTGCTTGTGTATGAAATTTGATGATCTTGTAGGACACTCTTCAAGCGGTTACGAGTATAGATATCTAACTGATCGCCCATAACAAGATTTACTTGTTTATGGAGTTTCGTAACGCCTTCACCATAAGTTACTTTTTGTGGTGTAGGGAATACCTTGTACTCTTTCTTGAGATAGTCTTGACTTTGTGTTGCTGCAGCAACTACGTCATCACTAGCAGGTTTGCTAGCTACAAAGCTATCAGCGAGTTCAGTGGTACCATCACCCATTTCCTCAACTTTAGGTTTTTCTGGAGTGACAGGGTTCTCAGGAGTAACTGGTTTTTCCGGAGTAACTGGCTCTTCTGGTTTGCTATCAGAAAGTGGCTTAAGAAGTTGAATCTCTGCTGCACTACCAAATCCACGCACACCTTCTAGAACTTTAAACTCTATCTTATCTGTTTCAATAGCTTCAAAGTTTACTGTTTTTTCTTTGGCATTATTTTCCCAAGTTCCTGAAGCAACTTTGACCATTTGGCCATCTTTTTGAGCATAGATTTCGTAAGATGTCACGACACCATTGCCACCACCTGGGCGTGGAAGGTAGGTCAGACCATTTACTTTTTCTGCTGCTTTCAAGTTCATTGCCACTGTAAATGGAGCTTGATGTCCAGACCATTTTGAATGCCAGAAGGTATTTGGATCATTGTCAAAGGCTTTTTCTACTGGACCTTCTGCATTGGTTCCTGGTAATTCCTGACTTGTTGCAGAAACTGTAAATTTATCATTTGGAATCAAACGTGGATTTACGAATGGTTCATTTGACAACTCAGCACTATGCAAGATTCCTTTGAAGCCACCGATTGTTTCAAGAGGTAGAACTAAACTATTATGAGCAAAGCGAGGGTAAGCTGGATTTGCAATACGTTCAACTTTTTCGCCATCTACATAAACTTCAGTCACTTGAGGTTTGGTTACAACAGAAATTTGATAACGTTTGTTCTTTTCAAGTTTTTTGTTAAATTGGATATGGAATTGTTCAAATTTATAAGCGAGGTAGCCATCCTTATCCGCAAGATAAAGTTGGTTGTCTCCGCTAGTTGAGAAGGTTTGTTGCCCATCACCAGTTACAGTGACATCCAATTTCAAGACATGACTCGGACCAACATCACCAACAAGACCTTCGATAGTGCTATCTTTTTCGAAGTTCAAACCTGCTTCAGTCTTCTGTACTTTCTTAGCAAGATAATCTTTGACAGTATCTGGATTAATCTTGAACAAGTCACTTTCTTCTACTGTCTTATCAGGGTTAGATTGCGGTGCATAAACACTTGTTGGCAAGGTACGCTCTGCAAAAGTCTTACCTGCGCGATCTGAACCCCAAGTGCGTTCTGCAGTCGTCTGCATACTCTTGAAGAAACGTTTAAAGATATCGTAAGAAGTAAGTCCAGTTTCGTGAAGGTCAATATTGTCATTCCATACAGCGTGACCACCACCGATAATGTTTGGATTAGATGCTTCTAATCGAGGTCCTCCACCTGTTGTAAAGTCATTTGGAGTCCAACTATTGTATTGACGCTCATAGCTTGCATAGTCTCCGTAACCACCTTGACTATTGCTTCCACTAGGAACACTATAGGTTGGAATATCTGTGATATTGATAATCTTAGCACCTTGAGCAATAGCATCAGCTGGACGTTGCCATCCGATACTCCAGATATCAACTTCTACATCTTTCCAATCAACTGGCGTTGAACCTGGTTTAGCACTAAGTGAACCCCAAATACGTGGTGTATAGCCTTTTCCTTTGATGTACTGGATCATATCGTTTACAAAGCGACGATAACTTTCCGGATTTCCGTAGTACTCATCTGTACCGATATGAACTGTTGAAACGCCATGAAGTGGTGCATCTTCACCATCAAGCAATTTATCATAGACTGATTTGACAAAAGCAAGAGTTTCATCGTACTTATTATCCAAGTCCAACATAGCCACACGTTCTACATTGTGTTTTCTCTCACTAAGTCGCCCCTTATACATCAAGTCTGGACGAACTTTAACGAATGATAGAGCGTGACCTGGAGTGTCAATTTCAGGAACAAGGTTGATATGCAAAGCTTTTGCTAACTTAATGATTTCTTGCATCTCTTCCTTGGTGTAGTGCTCTTTTGATGTTAATTTTTCACCATTGTCACCAACAACATCTGTTTCTACACGGAAGCCAGTCTTAGCATTTTTTAGGACATAATCCAGTTCCTCTTGAGGAGTAAGATTTTTCCCTGCTAAATGATCTTTTAAGAAGATATAGTTGTCATTCAAGTGCAACTGCAAGTCGTTCATCTTGTAGTAGGCCATGTTGAGCATGATATCCACGAGAGTATCATAAGGAATAAACTTACGACCTGTATCTAGCATAAAGCCACGGTGACTAAAGCTTGGGAAATCACGAATTTCACCGTTCTGTAGGTCTGTTTCTCCCATTTGAAGGAGAGTACGGGTTGCATAAAAGGCACCTGCATTTGTTGCAGCTTCTACTGTGATAACTCCATCTTTAATGGTGATACCATAGCCTTCTTTGCCATAACCCTTGTCTTCAACCTTCTTAAATTCAATTCGTTTTTGAGCTGTTTGATCACCTGTAGCGATTTCTAGCCCACGACTTTCAAGGTCAGTCTGATAGAATTTCGCTTCTTGACCAAATCCAGAATCTCCGACTGAAATAACAGTATCAGCTGTAATAGAAGTTTTGCCTTCAGTTCCATACCATTGTTGAACTGCTGGAGCAACTGCTGGTTTAGTTCCAACACCTTCGTCTGCATGTAACCCTTTAATAAGGACTTCAAATTCTTTTGTGAAGGTATGAGTATCCTTGATTTGTTGGACCATTACCTTAACAGTTTGGTCTGTTAAGGGTTTGTAGATTTTGTTATTAAGATCAACAACTCCCTGTTTGTTGCTACCAATCAAGCTAATTTTTCCTGGCAAGCTCGGTAAAACAAGTGACTTACCGTCTTCAGCAACTGTTAGTTCTGTAACTTGGCGAATGTCTGTCGGTTTGCTGGCATCAGGGATATTTGAATAAGCGCGAATCTCTTGGATACCAACATTTTTCCAGTTCATAGTACCAGCTTGATAGTCTGTGATTTCAAGTTTAAGGTATTTAGCTTGGATAGCTTCTTTTAAGTCAACCTTTTCATCAAGAACAGGTGTTCCTGTTCTTTGATGAGCCAACTTCCATTCTTTGTTACCTGAACCATTTACATCATCTTGCCCAGCGTAGTAGAGATTCCAAGATTTGATATTTGGATCGTTTTGTTGACCACGAAGACGGCGATCCCAATCAATTTCCACATGCTTAATTACAGTTGTCTTTTCAAGTGTAAATTCGATTGTTGGTTTCTCAACGTTTTGATCAGTAGCCCAACGAGTATCAGGTTTGCCATCAATTGCCTTTTCTGCTGTAAATGGTGTGTTGGCTTCATGGTTTGAAGCTGTGGCAGTTGCCTTTTCTAGATGATTGACATCTGGTGTTTCAACTAAATCCTTAGCAACTGGTTTTGTTTCAGCTTGAGGAGCAACTGTCGGAGTTTCTACTTCTTTCTTCGGAGTTTCTTCTACATTTGGCTGAGTTGCCACCTCAGTTGCTTTATTTTCGACGGCACCAGCATTTGCTTCAGCTTTATCAATAGCTGATGCTAAATCTGCTGGTAACTTTTCCAGTGGTTGAACCTGTGTTACTGCTCCCTCAGTTTCTACAGGAACTTCTTTTTCTGCCGCTTGAACCATTCCGGCACCAAAGATACTGGCACCAATCATGACAGAAGCTGCACCAATCGTAAATTTGCGAATACTGTAATGACACCGTTTCTCAAATAAGTGTTTTCCCATTTTTCTCCTGTTTCCTTTCATACGCTTCAAGAGTAAGCGTTCTCATTCCCCTTTAGAAAAAGAGAGGACCTAGAGGTCCTCTCCGGGTTTTGTTTTTCTCCACTACAATAAGTAAGGAGTTCGAGCCATCGTTAGACGAAAACTCTCTTATATTTTAATCTTCTTTTCTTTTGACAGCTAAGAGTGCTGCTGAAACTGCCATGCTAACACTTGCAATGAAGAGAGCTGTTTCAGAGTTATGTTCACCCGTATTTGGAAGAGCATTTGAATTTACCTCTTTAGATGTATCTTTATTCTCTACTGAAAGTTTTGAATCTTCTCGATACTCTGGTTTTTCCACTACAGGGGCAGGTTGGTTACCTACTGTACCAATTTGGCCTTTGTATTCTGAAACTTCATGGATTACGCCATCACTTCCATTCACACCGCCGGTAAACTCTGGTACTTCATGAACCGCTGCTTCAGAACCATTTACACCACCTGTAAATTCTGGTGCTTGGCTCACAGCTGCTTCTGCTGCGTTAACTCCACCCTTGAATTCTGGAACTTCGTTTACAGCTACTTCTTTTCCTGCCGTTCCAACTACTCCTGTATACTCTGGAAGTTCTACAACTGGCGCTAGTTCATCGCCTGCTGTGCCAAGAACTCCAGTGTATTCTGAAACCTCTACAACTGGTGCTAGTTCATCGCCTGCTGTGCCAAGAACTCCAGTGTATTCTAGAACCTCTACAACTGGTGCTGGTTCATCGCCTGCTGTGCCAAGAACTCCTGTATACTCTGGAAGTTCTACAACTGGCGCTGGTTCATCGCCTGCTGTGTCAAGAACTCCAGTGTATTCTGGAACTTCTACAACTGGTGCTGGTTCATCGCCTGCTGTGCCAAGAACTCCAGTGTATTCCGGAACCTCTACAACTGGGGCTGATTCATCACCTGCTGTACCGATTGGTTCTGTGTACTCTGGAACTTCATGGATTGCGGCTTCAACACCATTTACACCACCTGTGAATTCTGGAAGGTCAACAACTGGTGCTGATTCATCTCCCTTGCTTGATGTTGGAGTTTCAGGTTTAGGTTCTGGAGTTGGTTCTGGATCTGGAGTTGGAGTAGGTGTTTGGTCTTTCAATTGGTCGAGATAATCTGCAAAGAATTCAAGCATTCTATTTGTCAAAAGATGATTATCTGTTGCAAATTTCATGCTGGCAACAACACTTGCTACTTCCTCTTGATTACTCTTATCAGTCAATTTTTGAGCTTTTGCCAAGGCTGCTTCATAAGCTGTAGTATCAAGACCAGTTTCAGCAACTTGTGGACGAGCGAAGATCAATTCTGCAGCAGATTGATATCTATTGCCACCATCTCCGTAAGTTCTTGTTCCTGTTAGGACAATCTTCTTAGCTTTGATAGTCTTGCCAAAGTCGATATCTTTTGGCTTATTGTTATCAGCCCAATTGGTTGCATTGAAGGTATGTTCCTTACCTGTTTCATCCGTTACTACAAGAGTCACATCTCTCAAGTTACCATTTGAACCTGAACCGCGCGGAACATAACGGAAGCCTGTGATTTCAGTTGGTTCCTTCAAGACCATGGTTGCTGGTTTGCCAACATCTCCTCCGCTCCATGATGTATGCCATAGACTTGACACGTTGCCATCAAAGGCATTTTCAAGACCTTCTTGAGCCTGAGCAGGAGCTGTAAGACTTGCAAAGTCATCTGCTACAAGAGCTGTTTTCTTCATCACTAAAGCGTCTTTAAGAGCATTGACCTTAGCAATTTCAGACTTAGCTTCTTCTACACTGATATCATCGTCTGCTTGGCTGAGGTTGAAGACTGCTTCTTTCAAAGCATCCATTGTTTCTTTGGTGTAGTTGGTCATAGCAACAGTTGGAAGATAGTTCTTGACAGCATTTTCTGTCATCATCTTACCAGTCAAGACAATTTCTTCGATTTGCAGTCTGTCCATGATGAAGTCATTGTAGCCACGGAAGTTAGCATTACCACCTGAGTCTCCTCGAGTGTTGCTTGCATTGCCTGTAGAGTAGATACCTACCCATGTATCGCCAGTTTCTGCACCTGTTACTAGGAAGGTTGCACGTTTCGCTTTCTTAGAATCTGTCCAAGTATTTGGCAATTCATGCACTTCCAAATTACCTGCTTGTCCAGATTGGAATTCTCCCTTACCGACTACAAAGGCGTAAGTATTGTCAGATCCAGCTTCATAGTCAAATGTAATACGGTAGGTCTTGCCTGCTTCAAAGCGGAAGTTTTGTGGAATTGTTTGGTAAACCAAGTTACGACGACTTACGAGGCCATTTGTCTTGAGTGACCAATTTCCTTCGATAACATCATCAACTTTCTTGCCGTTCCAATCACGTTGTGTGTATGGTCCATGTTTTTCAGACAAGTGAGTACGGTTATCTTCAACGCCTTCGATACCACCGATAACAAATGGGAAGATACCTTGACCAACATTTTCAAAGTCTTGTTTGAAGATGCCTGTTGCAGTATCGTGACCGTCACCGTACATATTTGATTCATTTTCAAAGGTACGAATTTCATCAAAGTAAGTTGCTTCATCGCCTGCTTCACGACTCAAGGTCAAGGTTACATTTGATACATCTGAACCTGTTGTGAAGAATGCATACATATTTTGGAAGTAACTTGTGTTATCAACTGTTGCATTGCTTCGACGAGTATTGTGAGCATAGGCTTTTACATAGTTAAGTGCTAGTGACTTGTTGGTGTAGTTGGTTACTTCTTTTTCACCAGTATTAACGGTAATACTTGCTTTAGCATTACTACGGTTGTCTACACCGACATACACTGCGTATTTAGTATTTGGTTTCAAGCCAGTCAATTTTTGAGTGAGACTAACTTTTTCTTTATTGCCTTGGATGCGGAGCATTTGGTTTGCACCTTGAGACTTCACGATTTCAGCCTTAGAAGCATCTCCCGAAATCTTCCAATGATCCAAAGATTCACTGTTAAATCCTTGGTCATAGATGTGCATTCCTTCACTCCATGACATTTCTGGATTTGTTTGTTTAGAACGATAGAGAACATATGGCTGATTTGCAGTGAGATCAAGGGTAATCTTACCGTCTTTCACGGCAACTTCTTTTTCCTCAGTCTTACCTTGGTCAGTTAGTTTATAAAGGTAAACCTTACCATTTGCCCAGTCGCTAGGAAGTGTCCAAGTTGTTGCACCTGCTTCAGTATTGAAGTAGTACATTTTTTCCTTGTCACTCTCAAGCTTGTTACCATTTGCATCCCAGTTCCAAGGTGTCAAATAAGCTGAACCATCTTGGATGACACGTCCGTTGAGCGTTACTGTACGTTCACGGTATTGTGGACTGTTGACATCATTGGATTTACGAGTCACCACAACCTTGTTATTTGCAGCATCGACCAACTCGACTTTCATTTCTGGAGTCCATTTATAGGTACTACCATTGTCAGTCATGGTTACTGGTTTACCATTTTCCCATTTGCTAACAGTGAAGTGTTGGAAGTACTTGGTCATAACATCGTGAGCAAATAAGTTAGTTACATAACCATTATAGTCGCTACGACCTTGCCATCCTTCAAAGTCCTTCATGCTGTATCCGCCTAGAAGTGGGTAGTTAGCTGCACCTCCGTAGCTTCTGTAATCACCAACCCAAGCATCTTTTTGGTGGTTACGAATAAAGCGAGTGATGGCACTGTTGATACCTTTATTGGTATAGCCACCATAAGTCAAGTCAGCTGCCCAGTGATGGAAGGTAGAGTCATACTCACCACCATGGCCCCACTCAATTGCAAAGCGCCAACCTTGTTTGTTGATTTCTTTCGCAAGAACGTGAGTTGCCCAAGCACCGTTGTCACCTGATTGGCCGTTACCCCAAACGTCGACATAGATGAAGTCTAGGCCTTCACCCAATTCTTTCTTCAATTCTTCCCAACGTGCTAAACGTCCATGAGCCAAGTCATAAGCTGCATCGATGTTGATACCTTGGTCAAGCCAGTTCCAACCATAGCTATAGCTACCGTCAGCGTTTTTACGAAGAATATTTTCATTGAAGTATTTTGATTCAGGATAAGTTTCTGAAGCGTTGACGTGGATACCGAGATGTGCACCGTATTTCTTAGCTTTCTCAATAAGAGTCTTAAAGTCTTCAACACCACCGATACGTTTACCGATATCTGCGTAGTTCAAGTGACCTGAGTCATGTCCTTCACTTCCGTAACCTTTAAGGAGAACACCCTGACCTAGACCATCTGTATGGAGGTTAATCTTCTTGATACCATCCAAGGTCATAAGGAATGGGTTTTGTGCTTGTGAACCAAAGTTCATGGCGATACGGTAGGCTGTAATATTTTTAACTTTTTCCCAACCTTGAGGGTTGTTCATGATGCTACGGTATGCAATCGCACCATCTTGCCAGTCTACTTTATTATCAGCATTGGCATCTTCTGTGATGACAACTTTAGCACTTGGAAGTTCCTTGGTATATTCTGGGAAGACAATACCATTGTGGGCTTTTTCCCATTGCCATTCAGAGCTATGAATTTCCACATAGTTGGCATTGCCAATCGTATTCTTATAAGCTGTCAAACGTGTCCAGTCATAAGAACCACCACCATAGCTATTTTGCGAGTTACTCCATACACCAGCAGCCAGCTTATCTGTTGAAACAAATCCATACATATAACCTTTAGCTAATTCTTTCATTGGATTTGTTACTTCGATATGGTCATCACCACTGACGTGAGTATTGTTTGACATGGTTGCCCCATCAAACTTCGCTCCTGCTTGATCACTTGAAACAGATACCAAGGCATTTCCTAGGAAGCTGATGGAAGAAAGTAATTTACGTTCGTCATCAATCTTTTGTCCTGGTGTAACTTGGTTATGGTTGACAATCTTAGTCACATCAAAGTGAAGTTGGTTGTCCACCACTTGCAAACGAACGGTCATATCTGCATTGATGAGGTTTTCCTCATCACGGAGTTTCATTTCATACTCGGCAGTCGTTGCATTAATCTTCTTATAAGTAACTTCAGGAGTCACAGCGTGCTTGTTAATCACAACTTGATTAATCGGTTGCACTTGACCTGGAAGCTTGTTGCCATTTAGGACGTACTCTTTAATACGTGGGAAGGCTTGGTCGATGACTGCTTTCAATACTGTAGATTCGATCGTGTCATATTTGACTTTGCTATCGTCTACTGTATCACCTTTTTCTTTTTCAGCAGCCTCTTGGTCGTTTTTCACGCCTTCTTGGTCATCCGTTTTGACATTGACAATGGTTCTCTCACTGCTATAGCTTCCAGCCTTAAGAACGATTTTCTTCTCATCTTTGAGCTTGTCATTTACAGCAGATGGTAAGGTAAGTGTGTCAAAAAGTTTGACATCGTTGTTAGTTGCATTGAGCTGTCCATCTGATTTAAGGCTGATGGTCAAGTGGTTGACAGAACCATTTACTGGAGCTGCAACACGTCCACCTTGGTACCAAAGTCCACTTCCATTTGACTTGTATTCCCAGAACCATCCACCTTGGTCGTAACCTACAAAAACGTTGTTATCAGTGTCTTTGAATTTCATGAAGACACCAAAGCGAGATTTACCTGTTTCAGACTCTTCTTTAAAGGTCAAATCAACTGTGGCATTTCCATTAGCATCGACTGTCAAACCATCTTTTTCAAACAAGGCTGGTTTCTTACCATTGTCATTTTGAGCAGTTGAAGCTAGTTGGTTGTAACGAACTCCATTTTCTTCACGGATTGTTACTGTTCCCTGTTGGTCTTTATTTTCAACCGTTTTCCATTCTGGAGTAACTTCTTTTGATTCAGTCGGTTTATTCTCAGCTAGCTTGTTTTCAACAGGTTTATTTTCTGCTGGCTTGTTCTCAGCAGGTTTATTTTCTGCTGGTGTTTCTTCTTTTGGCTTATCTTCCTTAGGTTTATCCTCTTTTGGTTTTTCTTCCTTGTCCTCAACTTGTTTATCGAGAGCATCTAGACCAGCTGGTTTCGTTGTTTCAATACCCTTGATGTAGTTTTGAATCCACTCTAGCTGAGCAGGTGAGAAGAGAATACCTCCACTACGTTTACCAGATACACCATTTTGGTGAATACCAATCAATTTCCCATTTTCATCGAAAATTCCACCACCGCTGGCACCAGGTTCACTTCCTTGATAGCTAATGCCACGAACACCTTCTCCGTGATTGTTAATAGCTTCAACAGTGGTATTAAGGATTGGATCGAGCTCGCCTTTTGGATAACCAAAAACATGCACCTTATCTCCCACCTTAATTGTAGATGGTTTATCCAAAACTTCAACTGGAGCATTTGCAAGTGGACTGCGAAGTTTGACAATGGCTAAGTCATTTTTATAACCTTTTAGGAAACCTTCACGATCCCAGTGTTTCACATCATTCTTACTGAATTTGACATCCGGTGCCCCTTTGTAAGAAACTGTATAAACATCGTCATCACTTTCAACATTATCAGCTACTTTACGATTATTGCCATCTGGAACATCTTTGATAAAGTTATGAGAAACAGACAAAACGAGATTTTCCCCGATAACGATACCACTACCAAGCCCTGCAGCACTTTTAATTTCGACAGTCGCACCGTAGTTTAATATCCCATTTTTTGTTTTAGCAACATCTTCTGGGACTAGGCTTTTATCTTCTTTTTCTAGTTCTTCTTTTGAGGCAGTGCGGCCATTTTCTTCAGCCTTATCAAGTTTTCCACGTAATTCTTCAGGAAGAGTATCTGAAGCTGCTGAACTTGTTGCAGTTTCTTTTTCTTTTGCCAGCAATTCTTCTTCAGTCTTTGGTCCTTCAGTTACTTCAGGAGAACCCTGATCTTCACCAGGTTTTGGCGCTTCAAAGTCATGCCCATCATCCTCTTTAGCATTGGCAAGAGCTGCCGCCAAATCAGCTGGCATATTCGCTGTTGAACCTGTTTGTCCAGAATCTGCGAGAACAGTGCTAGTTCCAAAGAAAGCTGCACCAATCATAACAGAAGCAACCCCTAATGAAAATTTCCGAATACTATATTTGCAACGTTTTTCAAATAATCCTTTATCCATCGGTTTTTTTGTTCCTTTCAGTTTATCAAGTAAGCGTTTGCATTTTGTTTTAAAAAAATATCCTCCTCAATTTTTAAACACTTCTAGATAAACATATAATTTTTTCTATACCAACTTAATATATCAAAAACAGTTTGAAAAATCAATACTTTAATAGGTAAAACTAGTAAAAGTAAAATCCAATTAGTTGGCAAGTCTGAAACGATTTTCAGATGACCTTATTTCTAAAGAAATCGCTATAAAAAAGGAAACTCTATCTAAAAAGTTAGACCAATTTTGACTAGCTTTTTAATAAAGTTTCCATGCATTTTTATACTATTTTTACGTTTTTTATTGTTGTAAAACCTTTCGTGGCTTCGTTCCCTCTGCAGGTCCGATAACTCCAGCCATCTCTAATTCTTCCATCAAGCGAGTTGCTCGGTTAAAACCAACTGATAAACGACGTTGAATCATGGATGCGCTCGCTTTTTGAGTTTCAATGACCAGAGCCTTAGCTTCTTCAAATAGCGGATCTCCACCTTCGTCTCCTGTGCCAGACTCACCTTCTGTCTCAGAAACCTCACCTGGATCAAAGCTCTCATCGTAGTCTGCATCTGCCTGAGCCTTGATATAGTTTACGATGCGTTCGACATCATCATCCGAGATAAAGGAGCCTTGGAGACGAACTGGGTGGTTTTCATCAATCGGTTTAAAGAGCATGTCACCTCGACCAAGCAGTTTTTCTGCTCCATTTTCATCCAAGATAGTACGAGAATCTGTTCCTGATGAAACTGCGAAAGCGACACGAGATGGGACATTAGCCTTAATCAAACCAGAGATGACGTCAACAGATGGGCGCTGGGTCGCAAGAATCATGTGGATACCAGCAGCACGCGCCTTCTGTCCAAGACGGATAATAGCATCTTCCACTTCCTTACTGGCTACCATCATGAGGTCAGCCAACTCATCGACAATCACAACAATCAAAGGAAGAGGTACTTGTTTGTACTCAGATTGAGCGTTGAATTCCTCCACCTTAGCATTGAAACCAGCAATATTACGAACGCCAATTTTTGCAAAGAGTTCATAGCGATTTTCCATCTCATCCACGACTTTTTGAAGGGCCTTGCTGGCCTTACGAGGATTGGTCACAACTGGAATCAAAAGGTGTGGAATATCATTATAGACTGACAACTCAACCATCTTCGGATCCACCATCATAAACTTGACTTGGTCTGGACGCGCCTTCATGAGAATACTTGCAATGATACCATTGACTGCAACAGATTTACCAGAACCTGTCGAACCAGCCACTAGCAAGTGAGGCATTTTGGCTAGGTCAAAACTACGAGCTGTTCCGTTAACTGCTTTCCCAAGGGGAATTTCTAGCAGATTTTCAGGTTTAGTTTGCGATTGTTCCCAGAGCTCTCGGAAGGAGACTGTCGCAATCTCTGAGTTAGGCACTTCAATCCCGACTAAGGATTTCCCTGGAATTGGAGCTTCGATACGGACATCTTTCGCAGCCAAGGCCAGAGCCAAGTCATCTGCTAGATTAGAAATGCGATTGACCCGCACACCAACGGCTGGCTTGACTTCGTACTTGGTAACGGATGGACCGATTTCAGCACGTTCAACCGTTACCTTGATACCAAAACTTGCAAAGGTTTCTTCCAAAATCTTGATGTTTTCACGAACGATTTTCTTTTCTTTAGACTGATCTTTAGGTTTATCGGGTGCAAAAAGTTGCAAGCTTGGAAGTTTGTACTCTAAAGCTTTTTTAGCAGAAAAATCTACCTCAACATCCTCATCATCTAAGAACTCATCTTCTTCTTGAATGTCAACTTCGCTAGGAACTTCATAGTCTGCTTGAGGGAGAATAATTTCAGGTTCTACCCATTCTTCCTCAGGAAGGGGTGGTAGATCATCAAAATGAACAGGGGGCGCTTCTAAAATCTCGCCAGTTTCCATATCAACAGGAGGTATATCCAACAAGGCTTGCTCTGCTTGTTCTTTTTCTAGTCTTTCCTGTTCCTCCGCTTCCTTACGAGCTTTTTCTTCTTCTCGTTTGATGAAGCGTTCTTGTTTCCTCTGCTCACGTCGCTCCATCCAAAGTGCAAAACGTACTCCAAGAAAATCAGCGACATCATAGACAGACCAGGGACTAACTAGAAGAGCACCGATTAAGATTAAGATGGCTCCAATAAAATAAGTACCAATATTTGAAAAGAGAAAGGCGACTGGAATGTAGAGAGCAACACCTAAAAGTCCTCCTCCAGCAAAGCTAGTCACACGAAAGCCTGTCAAATCTGTCAACACTTGGGCCAAAGTCCCCTTTAAGACAGACTGCTCGATGCCATATTTCCATACTAGATAAGCTTCAAAAATCAGTAATAAACCTGAAAAAATGCAAAGAAAACCTGAGATCAGACCTTCGTGCTTCCGAATCCATTTAAAAAGAAAAAGATAGACCAGAACGACAAAAATGACTAGATAGGCCAGACTTCCTACTAATAGACGAATGAGATTATAAAGGGTGAGTCCCACTGCTCCTAATTTCAGGGCAGCGAACATTAAGCAAAAAGCTATGACTAAGGAAATTAACATCCGTTGGATAGCTTGCTTTCTTTCTAATTCAGCTTTTGACGGTCTCCGTCTTGTTTTACTTGTATTTTTGTTTGCCATTCTTCTATTATACCATATTTCAGAGACATCTAGAGAAATCAAAAAAATGACTGCCCACTTTTGTGTTCAGTCATTTGAATATGTTTGTGATTATTTTTCAGATGGTTTACGAAGATAACCGTATACCACACCACTGACAATTGCTCCTACCAAGACAAAGACAAGGTAAAGAAGAGCATTTGAAGTAAGGGCGATAACGAAGATTCCTCCGTGAGGAGCCATGAGTTTGATATTTGCAAGACCAACGAGTCCACCTGCTACCGCTGAACCAAGGATGAAGCTTGGGATAGCACGAGCTGGGTCTGCTGCACCAAATGGAATCGCACCTTCAGTGATGAATGACAAGCCCATAACGATGTTCGTCAAACCAGAGTTACGTTCTTCTTTAGTAAATTTATCTTTGAAAAGAAGTGTTGCCACAAAGATTGCAAGTGGTGGAACCATTCCTCCAGCCATAACTGCTGCCATGGCTACTGAACCACCTGTTGCCACTGTTGCTGCAAGAGTACCAGTACCAAAGACATAGGCTGCTTTATTGACAGGTCCACCCATATCGACAGCCATCATTCCTCCAAGAACGACTCCAAGAAGGACAGCTGATCCACCTTCAAGACCACCAAGGAAGTTGTTCATACCAGTGTTGATTGCGGCCATTGGGATATTAACAGCTAGCATGACAAAGCCTGTCAAGATTGTTCCAAAAAGTGGCAAGAGAAGGATTGATTTAGCACCTTCAAGTGAGCGAGGAACCTTCACGTATTTCTTAACCAAGAGCACCAAGGCACCTGCGATAAATCCACCAACAAGAGCTCCAAGGAAACCTGATGATACACCTGCAAGAGCTGAAGTTGCTTCACCACCTTGAGCATAAGGGATTTTACCAAAGGCAAAACCTTCTTTGGCAATAGCTCCAGCTACGAAACCTGCTACCAAACCTGGTTTTTCAGCGATTGAGTAAGCAACATATCCTGCAAATACTGGAAGCATCAAACCAAAGGCTGCGCCACCGATTTTCATGAACATAGAAGCGAGTTCATGGTAAGATCCAAGATTTCCAAGACTCTCATTAGGTACACCCATAGCACCATCAATCAAGAAAGCAAGGGCAATCATGATACCACCACCGATAACGAATGGCAACATTTGTGATACACCACTCATCAAGTGTTTGTAGAAGGCACCACCGAGACTTTGTTTTTCATTAGATGCTGTTGAAGCTTGCGCTCCATTAGCAGCACGATATACTTCAGCATTACCAGAAAGAGCCAAGTTGATCAGCTCTTCTGTCTTACGAATACCATCTGCAACTGGACGATTGACCAATGGTTTGCCATCAAAACGATCCATTTCAACTGCTTTATCTGCAGCGATGATAACAGCTTTGGCATTGCGGATATCTTCTGCTGTTAATTTGTTGCCAACACCACTTGCACCGTTGGTTTCAACCTTGATACCAACACCCATTTCCGCAGCCACTTTTTGAAGAGCTTCTTGGGCCATGTATGTGTGGGCAATTCCTGTTGTACAAGCTGTAACTGCTACGATAAAGTCACCAGATTCATTTGCAGGAGCTTGAACTGGTTCTTGAGCTTTTTCTGAAGCTTGGTTAAAGAGTTCAATGACTTGATCAGCTGATGTTACTTGACGAAGTTTATCAGCAAATCCGTCTTTCATCAAATATTGTGACAATTCTGCCAAGGCAGCTAAGTGAGTATCATTGGCACCTTCTGGAGCCGCAATCATAAAGAAGAGGTCAGTTGCTTGTCCATCTAAGCTTTCGTAATCAACACCCTTGTTTGATTTAGCAAAGAGAACAGTCGCTTCTTTGACAGCAGCGTTTTTGCTGTGTGGCATTGCAATACCATCACCCAAACCTGTAGAAGTCAAAGCTTCACGCGCTAAGATTCCTTCTTTAAAAGTTTCAAAATCTGACACATATCCGTGCTCTACCAAGCTATGAACCATTTCTTCGATAGCTGCTGTTTTTTCAGTTGCTTGCAAATCGAGCAACATGACATCTTTTCTCAATAAATCCTGAATTTTCATCTTTTTTCTACCTCAACTTTTTCATAAGTCTCTTTAATAAATGCTGCAGTTGCCAAGTCATCTGAGAATGTCGTTGCTGTTCCACAAGCCACTCCCCATTTGAAGGCTTCTACTGCGTCTTGTGATTTGACAAACTCACCAGTAAATCCAGCAACCATAGAGTCACCAGCACCAACTGAGTTTTTCACTGTTCCCTTGATAGGTTTTGCGAAGTAAGCTCCCTCAGATGTGACAAGAAGTGCACCGTCACCAGCCATAGAGATAATGACGTTTTGAGCACCTTTAGCTAGCAATTCTCGAGCGTATTTCTCTATTTCATCAAGGCTTTCAAGCTTGACTCCAAAGATAGCTCCCAGTTCATGATTATTTGGTTTGACCAAAAGTGGTTGATAATCCAAACTATCAATCAAGGTTTGACCTTCAAAGTCACAGACTACTTGAGCGCCTGTCTGACGCGTCAAAGCAATCAAATCTTTGTAAATAATATTGCCTAGATTTTTAGCACTCGAACCTGCAAAGACAACTGTATCTTCTGCTGTTAAACTTGAAAGAATAGCTTTTAACTCTTCAAGTTGTTCAGCTTCAACAGTAGGACCAGTCCCATTGATTTCTGTTTCTTGATCTGCTTTGATCTTGACATTGATACGCGTATCTTCTGCCACTTGGACAAAGCGTGTTTCAATTTGCTCTTCAGCCAAAGTATCAGTGATAAATTTACCTGTAAAGCCACCGATGAAGCCTGTCGCTGTATTTGGAATATCCAAGCGTTTCAAGACACGGCTAACATTGATACCTTTACCACCAGCAAACTTATCATCACTATCCATACGATTGACACTACCAACTTCCACTTTATCCAGACGGACAATGTAGTCAATAGATGGATTTAGTGTGACTGTATAAATCATACTTCGATAACCTCCGTTTTTTCTTTGATAGCTGGCAAGAGTTCGTGACCCTTGCTTGTAATCACAATAGCTCGTTTTATAGGGGCGACCTTAGCGAAACAAGACTGACCAACCTTAGATGAATCCGCCAAAACATAGGTTTGTTTGGCATTTTCTAGAATAGCACGCTTAACAGCTCCCTCCTCCATATCTGGAGTTGTATAATAACCTTCATCCACACCGTTCATTCCGATAAAGGCACGGTCAAAGTGAAGCTGGTTAATCTGATTAAGCGCGACACCTCCGATACTGGCATCAGTTGTCATCTTGACTCCACCACCGATAATAACTGTCGGGATTTGCTTATCCACTAATTGAACCGCATGGTGAATGGAGTTAGTCACAACAGTAATGTCTTTTCGCTCCAATTCCTTAATGAGAAAGGCTGTTGTACTTCCTGCATCCACAAAGATAACATCTTTTTCTTTGATGAGGGAAGCTGCCTTTTGCGCAATTAATTTTTTCTCTTGAAGGTTTTTGACAGATTTCTCTTGAATGGTTTCTTCTTCTTGCAAGGAGTGAGGCAACTCTGCACCTCCATGCACTCGGCGAAGTTTATTTTCCGATTCCAATTCATCTAAATCGCGTCTAACTGTTGATTCTGAAGTATCTAGCAAGCCTACTAATTTCTCTAAAGTAACGACTTTATGTTTACCCAACTCCTCTAAAATCAACTTTTTTCTCTCAGTTTTTAGCACTTACTCACCTCCTGTTAACGATTACAATAATCATTCTATCACAAAAAATAGCAAAGTCAAGCACTTTTTGTCATTTTCTTTCATTTTCTAACATTTTGCCAATTGTTTGAATTTTATTTGCAAGATACTTGCCTTTATGTTAAACTATCTTAGTAAGTATTGGAAGATTACTCAAGAGGCTTAAGAGGCCGTGTTGGAAACGCGGTAGGCGTGTGAAAGCGTGCGTGGGTTCGAATCCCATGTCTTCCGTTGCTATAGTGTAGCTGCATCTTCATGCAGCTTTTTATAATGGATTTTTCATCTAAGATGAGAATTCCAAAAAATCACCCAAGATTCAACTCTTGGGTGATTTTTTTCTTCAATTTTAATCATCAAAATGATATTTTTTCTACTTCATCTCAGATGCTCTTAAAAAATATCAAATAGCAATTTCACATTGAGAACAGTTAAGATAATGGAAACAATATAACCAAGGATAGTATTCCATTTGGCATTGGTAAATTCTCCCATCAGTGATTTCTTAGAAGTTAGATAAATCAGTGGGAAGATTGAAAATGGAAGAGCAATCGAAAGAAAGACTTGTGAATAAACCAATAACTGATCCAATGTTTTTTCCTGATGACCAAACAAAACTGCTACTATCATGACAGGTAGTAAGGCAAAGAGACGAGTTGCCAAACGAATGAACCATTGAGGTAATCTCATATGCAAGAAACCTTCCATAACGATTTGTCCAGTCAAGGTACCCGTAATTGTCGAATTTTGACCACTGGCTAATAAAGCCAAGGCAAACAAGGTTGATAAGGTCGAGCTAGCTATAGCTCCTGCAATAGTAGAATCCTGCAAGGCATTATACATTTGAGAGAAGGCAGAAATCTCAGATGCATGGCCGAAAAAGAGAGCCGCCCCGAGAATTAATAGAAGGGAGTTAACCACAAAGGCCAAGGATAATTGGAGATTTGAATCCCAGGTCATAAAGCGCACGGCTTTTCGAACATCATTCTTGTCCTTGTGATTGATTTTCCGAGTTTGAGACAAGGAAGAATGCAAATAGAGGTTATGGGGCATCACTGTCGCACCCACGATACCTAACGCCAAGGTTAATTGACTTTCATGCCCTGGCAAAGGACTTTCAAATAAGGTTGCATTCGGTAGATAACCCTCAACGATTCCTTGGAAGCTTGGATGTGACAAAGCTACCAGATAGGTAAAAATTGCTAGAATGGTTAAAATCAGTGTTGTCACAATAGCTTCAATCTTCTTAAAGCCAAATTTCATCAGAAGCAATAAGAGAAAAACATCCAACACGGTCAAGAGAATTGCTATCATAATCGGAATCTTAAAGAGAAGATTGAGAGCAATGGCTGAACCTAGAACTTCTGCCAGATCTGTCGCCATCAAGGCTAATTCTAAAATCACCCATAGACTATAACGAAGCCATTTAGGTGAATGATGAGCCGTTGCTTGAGCCAGGTCCATCTGGGTTACAATACCAAGCTTTCCTGCCATCTGCTGAAGTTGCATGGCAATGAGAGATGAAATCAAGATAACAAACAAGAGACTATACTTATAGGAAGCACCACCGACTACACTGGTAATCCAGTTTCCTGGATCCATATAACCAACTGCGACAAGAGCACCCGGACCTAAAAAGGCCTTTAAATTTTGCCAGAAATGATTGTTATTTGGAGTATCGATAGATTGATTAATCTCAGAGAGTGACACTTTTTTATGAGAAGACATAGATACTTACCTCTTTCTAAACCTACTTTTTCATTATTTTCTATTAGAGAAAAATAAGATTGACTTTAAACTATTAAAACAATGAAAACTATATGAAAAACATTTAGTTTTTTCATTATTTTTCTTAAGGCACCTTAATATTTTTCTTAAGGCACCTTAATTATAACACAAAAAATGAAAACTATATGAAAAACATTTAGTTTTTTCATTATTTTTCTTAAGGCACCTTAATTATAAAAAATATGATAAAAACTTAAGAAAATTCAACAAAATTTTAGGGAAAGTCAGAATAAGTCTACTCATTAACGATAATGATAAATCTATTGATAAACTTTGACATTTAATAGTGAACTGTAACTATTATTTCTAACTCGATTTCTCTATAAAAGAGGAAAAACCAGCGTCTTTTGACGCTGGATAAAAGCTACTTAGATCATTTAACAAGAAACTAAATTGCTTCTGTGACAAAACTTCTACTTTCAAGTACCTTAAGCATAGCATCTGCTGTATCCAAGGCTGTGAAGAGTGGCACACCATGTTCGATAGCTGAACGGCGGATTTGTTCACCATCTTCATCAGCAGTTCGCTTAGTACCAACTGTGTTGATGATAGCTTGGATTTTCCCTTTACGAACATAGCTTGGGATATCATGTTCATCATCACCAATCTTACCAACGAGTTGAGCCTTCAAGCCATGACTTTCAAAGAAAGCTGCTGTTCCTTGAGTCGCAAGGATACCATAACCAATATTTTGGAAACGACGAGCCAAATCCAAAGCTTCTTCCTTGGCATCATCAGCGATAGTAAAGACAACATTTCCAAAGGTTGGCAAGTGAAGATAAGAAGCTTCAAAGGCCTTGTAGAGGGCTTTTTCAAGAGTCGTATCAGAACCCATAACTTCCCCTGTTGACTTCATTTCAGGACCGAGCAAGCTGTCTACTTTCGCTAGCTTGGTAAATGAGAAGACTGGCGCCTTGATATGAACACGACTGCTTTCTGGATAAAGTCCATCCTGATAACCAAGTTCTTCAAGACTTTGACCAAGAATTAACTTAGTTGCTACTTGAGCCATAGGGATATTGGTCACTTTAGAAAGAAATGGAACCGTACGGCTGGCACGTGGATTGACCTCAATAACGTAGACTTTTTCATCCTTGATAACAAACTGGATGTTCATCATTCCAAGGCAGTTAAGACCGATTGCTAGGCGTTTAGTATAGTCTGCGATTGTTTCTTGCACCTTTTGCGACAAGGTTTGTGGTGGGTAAACGGCCATTGAGTCACCTGAGTGGACACCGGCACGTTCGATATGCTCCATGATACCAGGGATAAGGACATTTTCACCGTCTGAAATGGCATCAACTTCACACTCTTTTCCAACGATATAAGAGTCAACAAGGACTGGATGGTCAGGACTAGCCTTAACCGCTGTACGCATGTAAGAACGAAGGTCTTCCTCATTTTCAACAATTTCCATGGCACGTCCACCAAGTACATAAGATGGGCGAACGAGGACTGGGAAGCCAATCTTGCGAGCTGCAAGAACTGCTTCTTCTTCATTTGTAGCCGTTTGTCCTGGTGGTTGTGGAATATCCAAATCTTTGAGGGCTTGTTCAAAGAGGTCACGGTCTTCGGCACGGTCTAGGTCAGCGACCTGTGTACCAAGGATGGTCACACCTGATTTTGCCAATGGCTCCGCAAGGTTGATAGCTGTTTGACCACCGAACTGAACGATAACCCCTTTTGGTTGCTCCAAGTCAATAACATTCATAACATCTTCGAATGTCAATGGTTCAAAGTAAAGCTTGTCAGATACAGAAAAGTCTGTTGAAACGGTCTCTGGGTTTGAGTTCATGATGATGGCCTCATAGCCAGCCGCCTGGATAGCCTTAACAGAGTGAACTGTTGCATAGTCAAACTCAACCCCTTGCCCGATACGGATTGGACCAGAACCTAGAACTAGAACGGATTCCTTATCAGACTTGATAGATTCATTTTCCCAACCATAAGTTGAATAGAAATATGGTGTCTCAGAGTCAAATTCTGCCGCACAAGTATCGACCATCTTATAGACTGGGACAATCTTGTTTTCCAAACGAAGCTGGCGAACTTGGTCAGCTGTCGTTTCCCATAGTTCAGCAACCTTACGATCTGAGAAGCCATTGAGTTTGGCAGTTTTCAAAACTTCTAAATCTTGTGGATGGGCACCCAATTCTTGCTCAATTTCAAAGATATGTAGGAGTTTATCGAGATAAAAGATATCGATTTTTGTAAGCTCTGCAATTTCTTCTGGTGTGTAGCCACGACGAATGGCTTCTGATACATAGAAGAGACGGTCATCTTGAGCCTTGACAACCTTTTCAATCAAGGCATCATCAGAAACTGCTGCAAGCTCAGGCATTTCATTGTGGTGAACGCCAATTTCAAGTGAACGACAAGCTTTCAGAAGTGACTCCTCGATGTTACGACCAATGGCCATAACTTCTCCAGTCGCCTTCATCTGAGTACCAAGACGGCGTTCTCCCTTTTCAAACTTGTCAAATGGGAAACGTGGAATCTTGGCAACGACGTAGTCAAGGGCTGGCTCAAACATGGCATAAGTTGAACCTGTAACTGGGTTGATGACCTCATCTAAGGTCAAACCGACTGCAATCTTAGCAGCCAATTTAGCGATTGGATAACCTGTCGCCTTAGAAGCAAGAGCTGATGAACGAGATACTCGAGGGTTTACTTCGATAACATAGTACTTAAAACTGTGAGGATCGAGAGCCAACTGAACGTTACATCCACCTTCAATCTTGAGTGCGCGGATAATGCTCAAACTAGCATCACGAAGCATTTGGTTTTCATAGTCTGACATGGTTTGCGCAGGGGCAAATACAATGGAATCTCCTGTGTGAATCCCTACAGGGTCAAAGTTTTCCATGTTACAAACAACCAGGGCATTGTCAGCTGAGTCACGCATAACCTCGTACTCGATTTCCTTGAAACCTGCAATAGAACGCTCAATCAAACATTGGGTAACAGGTGACAACTTCAAACCATTTTCAGCAATTTCACGCAATTCTTCCTCGTTGGCACACATACCACCGCCAGTACCACCAAGTGTGAAGGCTGGACGGACGATCACTGGGTAACCAATTGTTGCTGCGAAAGCTACGGCTTCTTCCACTGTATTAACAATTTCTGATTCAGGAATTGGTTGGTTCAGTTCTTCCATCAATTGTTTAAAGAGATCGCGGTCCTCCGCTTGGTCGATGGCAGACAATTTAGTACCGAGAAGTTCTACTCCCAATTCATCAAGAATGCCATTTTTAGACAATTCCATGGCCATGTTAAGCCCTGTTTGCCCACCAAGAGTTGGAAGCAAGGCATCTGGACGTTCTTTACGGAGAATACGAGTTACAAACTCAAGTGTGATTGGCTCAATGTAAACCTTGTCTGCAATTTCCTTATCAGTCATGATAGTCGCAGGGTTTGAGTTCACCAAGACAACCTCATAACCTTCCTCTTTCAAAGACAAGCAAGCCTGAGTCCCAGCATAGTCAAACTCAGCAGCCTGACCAATAATAATCGGACCAGAACCAATCACCATAATTTTTTGAATATCAGTACGTTTAGGCATTTATAAGATATTAAGGGCGTCAAGCGGACAAAGCTAAAATAGGAGTTGTGACGAAGAACTGTCAGTTCTAGGAATAACTATCTTTTTAGCACTGTCCGTAGCCCGTATTCAGTTCAGCAAATACGGCTCACCCTTCTCCTTTCTATTCGTCGCCTCACAGGGCGACATTAAATAAATTCTCCGACGATTTTTTAGCGAAACGATTTTTTTCGATAAAAAATCTAGTGCAGGGAGTTTTTAGTTCGCCTAATAGCGACTAAAAGAAACGACCTGCCTTTCTATTCGTCGCCTCACAGGGCGACATTAAAGAAGATACAAAGGACGAATAGAAAGCGATTAAATTTTAGGAAACCAAGGAAGGATTGACAATCCGAGTTGGGTTCTCTAAATTCCGAGCTTTCCGTCCGTGTTCAGTTGCATAAATTCTCCGACGATTTTTTAGCGAAACGATTTTTTTCGATAAAAAATCTAGTGCAGGGAGTTTTTAGTTCGCCTAATAGCGACTAAAAGAAACGACCTGCCTTTCTATTCGTCGCCTCACTGAGCGACATTAAATAAGATACAAAGGACGAATAGAAAGTGATTGGATTTTAGGAAACCAAGGAAGGATTGACAATCCGAGTTGGGTTCTCTAAATTCCGAGCTTTCCGTCCGTGTTCAGTTACATAAAGTCTCCGACGATTTCACACTCGTCTTTAGTTTGCTTGTTTGAAGGCTTCCATCATCTCGATGAACTCGTCAAATAGATAACTTGCATCGTGCGGACCTGGTGCAGCATCTGGGTGGAATTGCACAGAGAAACCTGGTTGGTATCTGTGACGTACACCTTCAACTGACTTGTCATTGATTTCTTCATGAGTAATCATCAAATGGTCTGGAAAATCTTCACGACTCACTGCATATCCATGGTTTTGACTCGTGAAGTCCACGCGCCCTGTTGCAATTTCACGTACAGCGTGGTTGAATCCACGGTGACCAAATTTCATCTTATAGGTCTTGGCACCATTTGCCATTGCAAAGAGCTGGTGCCCCATACAAATACCAAAGATTGGAATCTTGCCAAGAATACCACGAATCATATCAAGTGCTTCTGGTACATCTTCTGGATTTCCCGGTCCATTTGACAACATAACTCCGTCTGGATTTAAGTGAAGGATTTCCTCTGCTGTTGTAGTATAAGGAACGACCGTTACATTACAATCTCTCTTAGACAACTCTCTTAAGATTGAATGCTTAAGACCAAAGTCAACGAGTACCACGCTCAAACCTACTCCTGGAGCTGGATATGCAGTTTTTGTAGAAACCTGTTTGATATTATCAATTGGTAAAACAGTTGCTTGAAGCTGATCTGTGATGTGATCAATACTATCTCCCACATGTGTCAGAGTCGCTCTCATAGTCCCATGTTTGCGAATGATTTTTGTCAAAGCACGTGTATCAATACCTGAAATACCAGGGATCTTCTTAGACTTCAAAAATTCATCCAGTGTCATCTGGTTTCGCCAGTTGCTGGCTCTACGAGCTTCTTCAAATACTACTACACCTTTACAGGTTGGACTGATAGACTCGTAGTCATCACGGTTAATCCCATAATTTCCAACCAAGGGATAGGTAAAAGTTAGAATTTGCCCATTATAAGACTGATCCGTAATGGATTCTTGATAACCGGTCATCCCAGTATTAAAGACGATTTCACCAGTTACATCAATATCAGCCCCAAAGGCTTTTCCTTCAAAAATTGTTCCATCTTCTAAAACTAGAAGTCGTTTAGTCATAAATTCACCTCTCGTGGATGCTCTCAGGCATCTTTTAACGTTTTGTGTCTTATTTTGCGTTTCTGTAAGTCAATACAGATTCTAAAATTGCCATTCTGACAAAGACACCATTGGTCATTTGTTGAACAATACGTGATTTTGGTGCTTCGACCAAGTGATCAGCAATTTCAACATCGCGATTTACAGGAGCAGGATGCATCAGAATAGCTTTATCTTTCAAGCGATCGTAACGTTCTTGAGTCAAACCATGCTGGGCATGATAACCCTCTTTTGAAAAGACTGTTCCACTTTCATGACGCTCATGCTGAACACGGAGAAACATCATCACATCAACTTGGTCAATGATTTCATCAATGCTTACAAACTGTCCATAGTCTGCAAACTCTTGACTTCTCCATTCCTCAGGTCCAGCAAAGTAGAGTTCTGCTCCTAAGCGTTTTAAGATTTGCATATTGGATTTAGCCACACGCGAATGGTCAAGGTCACCAGCAATGGCTACCTTGAGTCCTTCAAAGTGTCCAAATTCTTCATAAATCGTCATTAAATCAAGCAAGCTCTGGCTAGGATGTTGCCCAGAACCGTCGCCACCATTGATAATCGAAGTCATAATCGTCGGACTATCGATCAACTCTCTGTAGTAATCTACCTCTGGGTGTCGGATGACACAGGCATCTACTCCCAAGGCTGACAAGGTCAAAATTGTATCGTAGAGTGTTTCACCCTTGTTGACTGAACTTGTTTTTACATCGAAGTCCAGTAGGTGAAGGCCCAGTTTAATCTCTGCTACTTCAAAAGATTTGTGGGTACGAGTCGAACTCTCAAAGAAGAGATTAGAGACGATGTGTTGGTCTTCATAAGAAGCCTTTGCTCCATTTTTAAATTCGATCCCTCGTTTAATCAATTTCATGACTTGTTCTACAGTAAGGTCTTCCATTGAGACTACATGTTGAATGGCTTGTTGATTTTCTGACATGGCTAACTCCTTTGGCTATCTAAGCTTCTTCGGTAATAAGAACACGATCTTGTCCATCTAGTTCAGTCATCTCTACGATGATTTCTTCTGAACGACTGGTTGGGATATTTTTCCCTACATAGTCTGGACGAATCGGTAATTCTCTATGCCCGCGGTCAACTAGAACAGCTAAACTCACACGAGAAGGACGACCATGGCTTACGATGTTGTCAATAGCTGCTCGGATAGTCCGACCTGTGTAAAGCACATCGTCCACCAAGATGACCTCACGTTCTGTCACATCAACAGAGATTATAGAAGTATCTTCACCGCTTTTGACATCGTCACGGAATGGTTTGGTGTCTAACTCAACGACTGGCACTGAGATAGATTCCAACTGTTCCAATCGCTCTTGGATACGGTGGGCAATAAAGACACCGCGTGTTTTTATCCCAGCCAGTACAATCTTGTTCAAATCTTTATTTCGCTCGATAATTTCATAGGTAATTCGAGTAATCGCTCGCTTGACGGTCAATTCGTCTACAACTTCTTTTGTCTTCATGACAAACCTCCAAAAAGAAAAGTCTCCTTAAACAAGGAGACTTCAGAATGTATAGTTAAGCTAGCCCTACCAAAACAGCAGAGACTCCACCCTTCTACTTGATTCAGCTCCTTGCCTGCCTCACGGGACAGGATTAAAGGAATATTTGATTGGTACTACTATAACACAAACCAGGAATCGATGCAAGAAAAAACACAAGAAATCAATTTTATAACGAACTAAAATCGTACAACTGTGGATAGTGATCGCATTCTGGATTTTTCGGATGACAGATAGCACGACCAAAGTAAATCATAGCCTGATGGGCTGCAAGCCATTCTTCTGGTGGCAAAACATCCATGACACGTTTTTCGACCTCAAGGGGTGTAGCTGATTTTTTAACAATATCGTGGTGTTTACAGATTCGCTCTACGTGAGTATCTACTGCAAAAGCTGGAATACCGAATCCCACGCTCAAAACTACGTTAGCTGTTTTTCGGCCAACTCCTGCCAAACTCTCTAATTCTTCCCTAGTCTGAGGGACATGACCGTCAAAATCATCCAGTAGTTGCTGAGCACACTTCTTAAGGAACTTAGCTTTATTTCGATAAAGCCCAAGGCGAGAAATATACGAGGCAATCTCACTCTCACTTGCATCTGCCATGGTTTGTGGGGTTGGAAAAGCTGCAAAAAGGCCAGGAGTAGCCTTGTTGACTGCCGCATCTGTCGTCTGAGCAGACAACATAACAGCAACCAGAAGTTCAAAATGATTACGAAAATCTAGACTTGGTTTTGCATCTGGAAAAAGAGCAATGATTTCCTCAATGACATGACGGGCACGTTTCTTGGATAAAACCATCTATTCGTCTCCGTCAAACAGTCCTTGCAAACCTGCAAAAGGACTATTTTCTTCTTTCTTGACTGCCTGTTGGGCTTGATACTCTTCCTCAGACATGATTTGCCAGTCATTTCCAGAAACAAATCCCTGACCAGCTTCTTCCTCAGCTGTTAAGACCTTGATTGGAATATTGAGCAAGATATTATCTGAGACACTTTCAGCCAGGTCGATTTCCCCATTTTCAATCGGTAAAACCAAGTCATCATCTAGAGCTTCTTGGTCCAGTTGATTGGTTGCACCTTCCATAAAGACTTCTGTCACTGGATAAGACTCTTTCAATTCTACCGGTTCCATGCTACGGCTAGAAGCTAAAACGATTGTATAAGACAACTGATAATCTAGGAAAAACATAAGGTCTTCGTACTGAACTTTCCCTACAGCAACAATATCTTTTACATCTATAATTTCTTGATTACGTTTACGTAAGTCTGCCACCAAATCTAAAGTTTGCTCAAAGTGCAAGCCTTCCGGCAACTTACGAATTTCTTGAATATTTAATTTCATACTTCCTCCATAAAGATTTACTCACTTGATTATACCATGAAAGAACCGCAAGCAAGGCAACTAAACTTTCAAAAAATCATTCTCTATTTTTTGATATATTTATTATGACAATTTTATTTTTTGTGCTATACTATAGACATCAATACATGGGCAAAGGAGGACGCTCATATGGAAGATAAAGAACTAATCTTAGAAGCTTATCAACTCATTTCCGAGTTAAACAAAGCTTACCAGACTTGCAAACAAGGATTGCCTGATGATCTGCGCTTGCAGCAAAATATCGACGAGCTACTCAATCAACTTAAAAAGACAGAGAAACTCGATAACTCTATCTTAATTGATCTTGAGAAATTTTACCAACATACCAGTCTCTTGATTGGACTTGGCACCCTTAAACTCAATGAAGAAGCTCGCACAGCTTGGAGAAACTATGACAAATTCCACTACGATCAAGTCAAACACGTACTGACTCTCTATGGACCTGTTTTTGGTTTCTAGAAAGACTTGAATTTTTCATTTCTTTTGACAAAGTGTTCCAAAAGGTATAAAATAAACATAGTAATTTTCGGAGGTAAGGGAGACATGAACAACTAAGTCTATCAAATAAAGAACCTTTATTTAGTAGATCTTGTTCTTGTCTCTTTTTGTGTGCTCTTTTTTCTGCTGCTTTTTCAGCCCTTTTAAAAGAGGATTTTTTGACATAGACAATTGGCTCTACTAGGTAAAGTAGAGCTTTTTGTTATGCAATGTGGACATTCTAGAAAGGGCAATAATATGATAAAAATCAATCATCTGACCATCACACAAAACAAAGATTTACGAGACCTTATTTCCAATTTAAACATTACCATACAAGACGGAGAAAAGGTCGCTATTATTGGAGAAGAAGGTAATGGAAAATCAACCTTACTTCGAACTTTAATGGGAGAAAGATTAGCAGATTTCACTATCAGGGGAGAAATCCAATCTGACCTTCAGTCCCTGGCCTACATTCCCCAACATCTCCCTGAAGAACTGAAGAAAAAATCTCTACAGGACTACTTCTTTTTAGAGTCTGCTAATTTGGACTACAGTATTCTCTATCGTTTAGCTGAGGAATTGCACTTTGATAGCAGTCGTTTTGCTAGTGACCAAGAGATTGGTAGCCTCTCGGGTGGCGAAGCTTTGAAAATTCAGCTCATCCATGAATTATCTAAACCCTTTGACATTCTATTTTTAGATGAACCTTCAAATGACCTAGATCTTGAGACGATTGATTGGCTAAAAAGTCAGATTCAGAAGATGAGGCAAACCGTTATTTTCATTTCTCATGATGAAGACTTCCTCTCTCAAACTGCAGACACCATTATCCACTTGCGACTGGTCAAGCATCGAAAGGAGGCTGAAACTCTAGTTGAACATTTAGACTATGATCGCTATAGTGAACAGAGAAAGGCTATTTTTGCCAGACAAAGCCAGCAAGCTGCCAATGACCAGAGAGCCTACAATAAAACCATGGAAAAACACCGCAGAGTCAAGCAAAATGTCGAAACTGCCTTGCGAAATACTAAAAATGATGTTGCTGGGCGCCTATTAGCCAAAAAGATGAAAAATGTTCTCTCCCAAGAAAAACGTTATGAAAAAGCAGCTCAATCGCTGACCCAAAAGCCACTTGAAGAGGAACAAATCCAACTTTTCTTTTCAGATATAGAGCCATTAGCAGCTTCTAAAGTCTTACTTCGACTGGAAAATGAGACTTTGTCCATTGGTGAGCGTGTTTTGGCTCAGGAGTTACAACTAACTGTCCGTGGCCAAGAAAAAATTGGTATCATAGGCCCAAATGGTATTGGGAAATCAACTCTGTTAGCCAAGTTACATCAACTACTAAGCGCCAAAAGAGAGATTTCGCTTGGTTATATGCCACAAGATTACCACAAAAAACTGCAATTAGAGCTATCCCCAATAGCCTATCTTAGCCAAACTGGACAAAAAGAAGAACTACAGAAAATCCAATCCCACCTAGCCAGTCTCAATTTTAGTTATCCAGAGATGCAGCATCATATTCGCTCTTTATCTGGCGGGCAACAGGGTAAACTCCTGCTTTTGGATTTAGTCCTGTGCAAACCAAACTTTCTCCTCTTAGATGAGCCTACACGAAACTTTTCTCCCACTTCTCAACCCGAAATCAGAAAACTCTTTGCCACTTATCCAGGCGGTCTCGTCACTGTTTCGCATGACAGGCGTTTCTTAAAAGAAGTCTGTAGGAGTATCTATCGTTTGACAAAAAATGGGTTAGAAATAGTTGATTTACAAGATTTATAAATGTAGAAAATAGCAAGAGGTTGGGCAAAAACTAAATTTCAGCAGAAAATGAAATAAATCTTCCCACAATAAAACGCATAGTATCAAGTTTTTCAATACCTGATATGATGCGTTTTTTGATTTTAAAGACTTTTTGCCCAGACTCGTTGGATGTGCTTGATTTGTTCTGAGTTTAAGGGTTTAGTATAGAAGAGTTTTTGAGGAGCTTTGCTATAGAAGATTCTGCTACATACTCTACAAGCCACCTCATGACTGGCTATTATTTAGGTTATATAAGATAAAAATACTTTTTAGTTCTGTTTAAAAATCGGAGCATTCTAATTTGTCGATTATATCAAATACATAAAGAAAAATGCAACTAGATTATTGAGGGCATGCAAGAGAATGGAATTCCAAAGATTGTCGGAAGTCTTATACCTTATACCAAATGCAAATCCCATACCTAAATAGGTGATAAAACTAGAAATCGTATAGGGTCCATGTAGATAAGCAAAGAAAACCGATGTGGTAACCAATCCAATATATGTATTCTTAAATACTGTCCCTTGTAACAGTCCTCGCATAAAAATTTCTTCCGAAATGGGTGCTAAAACACATAGATCTAGAAAGAGCACAGGCAATGAAAGTGATAAACTTTGAATTGATTGAGTAGTGTCTGATTGGGTAGGTCCTAAAAAATTGACCAACATATAAAATAAGAAAAGCAAGGCGTAGGAGAGAAGCCATTTCAAGATATCTTTTAGGCAGATTTTTCGAATGTGAAACAGGTCATACTTTCTTCCTACATAAAAAAATATTGAGAGTTCAACAAGTGTAAAAATGATTGAGAGAACTAATGAATTTGTCTGCATAACTTTGTCAGCTATACTCAAGTGTATTGGTATGAAAATCAAAATCAAGAAAAAGGTCATCCAGCGCTTATACATGATTCACCTCACTAATATTTAATTACATATATTATACTACTTTTTTGTGATAGGACAAGTAACAAGTGAGGTGATAGATGCAAAAATCCAGAGGAAAATCTCTGGATGTTTTTACATATGTTTCAAACGCTCAATTCGTTCTGAGATTGGCGGATGGGTATAGAAGAGTTTTTGCAAACCACCTCGTTTTTGAGGATCGTTGATGTAAAGTGCACTGCTAGCATCATCTACATGACGGCTCATTGGCTGACTATTGTCCAACTTACGTAGAGCATTAATCATCCCTTGAGGATTACGAGTCAACTCTACACTTGAAGCATCTGCTAAAAATTCTCGCTGACGAGAGATGGCTAGTTGTACCAAGGTTGCTGCTAGGGGAGCCAAAACAATTGCTAGGAGAGAAACGACTAGCATAATAATTTCAAGTCCACCACTATCACGGTCATCACTTCTACGACCACGACCTGCACCTCCCCACCACATCATGCGTCCAGCCATACTTGATAAAAGTGTAATCGCACTGGCAAGGGCAACCGCAATAGTAGAAATACGAATATCATAGTTACGAATGTGACTGACTTCATGGCCAATAACCGCCTCTAACTCTTCACGATTCATAATCGATAGGAGTCCTGACGTTGCTGCTACCGCTGCATTTTGAGGATTTGAACCCGTTGCAAAGGCATTTAAGCTAGCATCATCGATAATAAAGACACGTGGCATGGGGATTTGCGCCACCATAGCCATATCTTCCACAACATGATAGAGAGTTGGTTCCGTCTGCTCATTCACCTCACGCGCACCATTCATGCTCATGACTATCTCTGTTGATTGAAAAATCATGGACAAGGCATAGATAAAGCCGATAATCAAAGCGATAACTAAGCCACCAAGACCAGACCGCATAAAGAGGTAACCAACTGCATATCCAACCAAAGCCAAAAGTAAAAAGAATACTAGTAGTAAAATCCAAGTTCTTCGCTTATTACTCGCGATTTGATCATACAACATCCTAGTCACCTAAACCACTAAAATCGACTTTAGGTACTGCCTTTTCCTCTTCAGGAGTTTGAAGGAAGTCAGCCACTTTAAAACCAAAGAGTCCAGCAACTAGGTTACTTGGGAAAGTTTCTAATTTGACATTATAATTGCTAACAACACTATTATAAAGTTGGCGAGAGTATGAGATTTTATTTTCAGTATTAGTCAGTTCCTCTTGCAATTTAGCAAAGTTGCCACTCGCTTTTAGGTCTGGATAATTTTCTGCAACAGCAAAAATTCCTGATACCTGGCGTGAAAGGGCATCACTAGCTCTCATAGCTTCTGCCGGTGATGTTGCAGCGGCTACTTGATTGCGAAGCTCTGCAACTCTTTCAAGTGTTGAACCTTCATACTTTGCATATCCCTTTACAGTCTCAATCAAGTTTGGCAAGAGATCGTTACGACGTTTCAACTGAACATCAATCTGACTCCATGCCTCCTTAGTTTGCATGCGATTTTTAACCAATCCATTATAGGTAAGAATCACAAAGATACCAATAAGAGCAAGAACTCCAAGAATAATCCAATTCATCTGATATCTCCTTTCTGTTTTTAGATTAGTACCAGTATATCAAATTTCTATCTTTTTGTGGTAAAATAAGATGATACTAAAGAAGGAAACTACTATGAAACCAGAAACTTTTTACACATTACTTGCTGAACAAAATATTATTCTTTCTGACCAGCAAAAAGTTCAATTTGAGCGTTATTTTGAACTCTTGGTTGAATGGAATGAAAAAATCAACCTGACTGCTATTACAGAAAAAGAAGAAGTCTATCTCAAACACTTCTATGATTCCATAGCTCCTATTTTACAGGGATTGATTGAAAACCAGCCCATTAAACTCTTAGACATCGGTGCTGGAGCAGGTTTTCCTAGCCTTCCCATGAAAATTCTCTATCCTCAGCTAGAGGTAACCATTATTGATTCTCTCAATAAACGTATCAACTTTCTTAATCTATTAGCCCAAGAACTAGGTTTAGAAAATGTTCACTTCTATCATGGACGTGCTGAAGACTTCGCCCAAGATAAGAACTTCCGTGCTCAGTTTGATATTGTTACAGCTCGTGCTGTTGCCCGTATGCAGGTCTTATCCGAGTTGACTATTCCCTACTTAAAAGTCGGCGGAACATTGCTTGCACTCAAGGCTAGCAATGCTCCAGAGGAATTAACTGAAGCTAAAAATGCCCTCAATCTTCTCTTTAGTAAGGTTGAAGAAAACCTCAGTTACACTCTTCCTAACGGAGACCCTCGCTACATTACTATTGTTGAGAAGAAAAAGGAAACTCCAAACAAATTCCCAAGAAAGGCTGGCATGCCTAACAAACGACCACTTTAAAACATTTTTAAAAAAGTTGTTTACAAAAGAATTCCTCACTTTTTTATTTTTAAGCTCGAAAAAAATGATTTACAAAATCATTTTTTTCTGCTATACTATCCTAAGCAAAGGTTTTTAATGTCATCCCGTGAGGTGACGAAGACGCAGATCTATATAAAACTCTTTAAAACTTGATGAAGGAGTCTTGTTTTAGAGAGGTCTTACTCTGGGAGCCTATTGCTATAAAATAATGGGCTCTTTTTTGATGCCCAAAAGTGAGGTTAATATGAAACAGGAATCAACTGTTGATTTGTTATTAGACGTTGACCAACGTCCTTCAGCTGGCAAAGGAATTCTCCTTAGCTTCCAGCACGTATTCGCCATGTTTGGTGCAACCATCTTGGTACCTTTGATCTTGGGAATGCCTGTATCGGTTGCCCTTTTTGCATCAGGTGTCGGGACACTGATTTACATGGTATGTACTGGATTTAAAGTTCCAGTCTATCTCGGTTCTTCTTTTGCCTTCATCACTGCAATGTCTCTTGCTATGAAGGAAATGGGTGGCGATGTATCTGCTGCTCAGACAGGGGTTATCCTGACTGGTTTTGTTTATGTCCTTGTTGCTGCAAGTGTTCGCTTTGCAGGTACAAAATGGATCGACAAACTCTTACCTCCAATCATTATCGGTCCTATGATCATCGTTATCGGTCTTGGACTTGCTAGTTCAGCTGTTACCAACGCTGGTCTTGTAGCTGACGGAAACTGGAAAAACGCTCTTGTAGCCGTTGTTACTTTCTTGATTGCTGCCTTTATCAATACAAAAGGAAAAGGCTTCCTACGAATCATCCCATTCCTTTTTGCCATTATCGGTGGTTACCTCTTCGCTCTAGCTCTCGGTTTAGTTGATTTCACTCCTGTTCTTGAAGCTAACTGGTTTGAAATCCCTGGTTTCTACCTACCATTCAATACAGGTGGTGCCTTCAAACAATACAACCTTTACTTCGGTCCTGAAACAATTGCCATCTTACCAATCGCAATTGTAACGATTTCTGAACATATCGGAGACCATACCGTTTTAGGGCAAATCTGTGGACGCCAATTCTTGAAAGAACCTGGTCTACACCGTACTCTTCTTGGTGATGGTATCGCAACTTCAGTTTCTGCCTTCCTCGGTGGACCAGCAAATACAACTTACGGTGAAAATACAGGAGTTATCGGTATGACTCGTATCGCTTCTGTCTCAGTTATCCGTAACGCTGCCTTTATCGCAATTGCCCTTAGCTTCCTTGGGAAATTTACTGCCTTGATTTCAACAATTCCAAACGCTGTACTTGGTGGTATGTCTATCCTTCTTTACGGGGTTATCGCAAGTAACGGTTTGAAAGTCTTGATCAAAGAACGTGTTGACTTTAGCCAAATGCGTAACCTTATCATCGCTAGTGCTATGTTGGTGCTTGGACTTGGTGGAGCAATCCTTAAACTTGGACCAGTTACCCTTTCAGGTACTGCCCTATCAGCTATGACAGGTATCATCCTAAACTTGATCTTGCCATACGAAAACAAAGACTAATCCATATAGAATCAACAAGAGGTCGGGACCGAAATCCCGACCTCGTTTTTATGAACAAGAAGCCTTTGATACAGTGACTCATTGGACTGTTGTCAAAAAGTTTGATTTCTTAATTTCCCCAAGCAATCAAGAGATACAAGAGACTGGAACCAAACATATCAGCAAGAGCATGCATGAGAAAGAATGGCAGTAAATTCTTGACTACATACTTGTACAAGAAATAATAAAAGAGACCATAAACAAGCCCAATCACCAATGCCCAAAGCAATCCTTGATAGGTATGGAAAGAAATCCGTATAATTACCGAATAGACCAAAGCCAACCACTTGTGCTTTTCTTTTACTGAAGTCAGTAAGCCTAGGAAGAAAAATTCTTCATAAAAACCATTTAGTAAAGCATAGCAAATCGCCATCGGCGTTAAAGCCATGAATTTTCGAATGATTTCCATAGGGTCTATAAAAGGAATTAGTTGAGGATTGAAATAATTATACTCACCACTAAGGGTTGTAATGATATCACCGAATATCCCAACTACAGCAAAGATAAGGGGAACCCAAATTAAAACAGACCAGCTCCAACGTATAGGAAGCTGTTTAAAATCATAATTTCGAATCACAAGATAAAGGAAGGTAATCCCTAACATCATCAATTGAAAATTGAAATTACTAGAATAGGCTGCCCCATCACTTGCTAGATTTGTCGTAGTTTCTGCGACGCTAGTAAGAGTTAAAGGCGATAAACTCCCCATAAATTATTGGGTAGAACGAATGATAAACTCTCCAAACATTAGAACAGTAACGATTAAGATATCAAACTATTTTAAGTATTTTCAAGGTCTAGCAAGATAAATACTTTGTAGAAACTTCATATTCCCTCCTTATCTTTAATAATATGGATTGATTATAAAAAAATTATATGAACCAACTTGCTGAAAGATTAAAAAAAACAGCCTTATCAAAGACTGTTTTAATCCATTAAACGGAGTGATGTTTCTTTTCCAATATTAGATCCTTCAATGAAATAATTGTTACAGCTAATAAAATCATAGCCATTCCAACAAAGTCAATCGGATAGAAAATATCTCCCATAATCATGAAGGCGAAAAATACTGCCGAGATAGGCTCAATCGAAGCCAAAAGGCTAGACTTGACTGGTCCTATCATACTGGCTCCCTTGAGGAAGGCTGTATAGGCAAAGACCGTTCCAATCAGAATGATGCCGGCAAAAGCTAGAATGGTATCAAAAGATATGGGAATACTGGCCCCGATAAGCCCCGTAAAAGGTACTGCTAGTATACCTGAGATGGTCATTCCAACACCAATAACCAAAATGCTCCCCCATTTTTGAATCAATTTTATGGGTAAAATGATATAAAGAGCATAGGTTAGGGCTGAGAACAAGCCCCAGAATAGACCAGCTGGAGTCATCGAGAGTTGATCCAATTGCACATGTGTTGCAATGAGAAAGGTCCCACCTATAGCTAAAAACATAGAGATGATTTCTGAAAGCGTCGGAGCCACCTTATCCTTGATACAAGTGTAAGCAAGGATTCCAACTGGACAGACATACTGAAGTACTGTCGCTGTCCCAGCATTTGTCTCCTGAATAGCTGAAAGATAAGCTAATTGATTTAGAAAAAGACCAAATAAAGAGAATAACAATAGAGAAAACAGGCTTGATTTATCCTTCAGAAAAGCCATAAATTTATCCCTCGATTTAGTATAAGCCAGAAGAACCAAGAGTAATCCAGCGATTATCAAACGGATATTGGTCAGAACGAGGGCTGAAATCCCGTGAACCATCAAGTACTGACCACTGGTTCCCGATAAGCCCCAGGCAATACCTGCAATGACTGTATAAAGAGTTCCTTTTAAAGCTTTTGACATACTTCCTCCCTAGTCTGCCTCTCGAATCAAGTCCATGACTTGATTACGATCCAATATCCACTGAGCACGCTCATCTTTCTCATAGGTTCGGTTAGATAAAAAGATTGCTGCCTCTTGTTTCTGTCGATTCCACATGATAAAAGTTCCAGTATAGCCTGTATGGTCCAACCATTCATCTTCGATATTCCATGCTAATGATCGTTCTTTATCACTCAGATCCGAAAAATTCTGACTTAAGTCTGCAGCAAAATCATCCTGCAAATAATGCTCTAGAAAGATTTTTAAATCATGAACTGTTGAAAATAAGCCTGCACTACCTGCATGCTTTCCAAGCAAACGAGCCTTAGGATCATGGACCACTCCTGCTTTCTGTCCACGGACCGTTGGAACAGCACGGCTAACTGGACCAAACTGAGTTTCCTTCATTCCCCAAGGATCCAAAACTTGCTCTTGTAAAATCTGATCCAAGTCCTTTTCAAAATAGTTTTCCAAGAGAAAACCTAGCAAGAGAAAATGCACATCCGAGTAGAGAAAGGCTCTCTTCTCTCGGCGATTCAAATGATACATGGCATTCCTCAACTGGTCTTCTGAGAGCTGATCCCTATTTGGGATAAAAGGATCCAAATCTGTCGCATGAGTTAGGAGTTGACGAACAGTGATGTCTGGATAATCTACTTCTGGAAGATAGTCTCTTATGGAGTTATCAAGCTCAATCTTACCTTCCTTCCACAAGAAAGATAAGACTGTTCCTACTCCAACAACCTTGCTGATACTTGCCAAATCATAGACCAAGCTCTCACGCGTCTGTTCACCAATTTCTGGGTTTGCTTCTCCTAGATACCAGTCAGACCAAACGCCATCCTGATAATATGCAAAAGAGGCACCAGGATAAATCCCTGCCTCAATTTGTTGCTTTATTTTTTGAATGATTTTTTGTTTCATACTGTTTCAAACCACAATTCGATATTGTTGGTATCCTTAGTGAGGAAAAACTTCTCTGATTTTGGAATAAAGTAACCGGCTTCTTCAAATCTCTGACGCAATACAGGCAAATCTAAATTCTCTACTTGAAATTTCAACATGGACAAGTCCCAAGTTACATTATTTTCAACCAGTAAATCGCTCCCTTGAGCTTGATTAAAAGCTAGTCGATTTTCGATTTCTTCTTTTTCAAGTAGGCTTGATATCTCATCTGGTAAGTTGATTTCCACAGAGATTTCAAAGGCTGTCAAATATCTCAGTTTCTCATCTTTTGAAAAAGTGACTTCTTCCTCAACTTTTTTCAAATCTTTGATATTATCTTCAGCATGAATAAGAATACAATCCCCTTCTGGAGAAAGAAGCTCAAAAGCATATCCCTTAGCCCCCTTATAGAGTTGAGGGATTTCTTCCATTCTAGCTAGTAGTGCTTCAATCTCAGATGGCTTCTCTACCTTTACAAGTAATCTAGCTAATTTTTTAATCCCTTCAACCTTACGGCTCCTCATACTTGGTGACTCTTCTAAAACTAACTTTTCAATGCCTGACTGGTCTCCTAGTGATAAGAAGGCTGACTCTTCAAGCAAAGGTTTCATCCCCAAAGTCTCAATATAAAATGATTCATTTAGATTTCTATTATTTACCTTTAGCGTCGGGATCATACGCTTTATTTGATTTACAATCATAAATTCCTCCAACACTTTTTATTTTAAAGGATTTTATCTTTTTTTACAAGTTATTCAATAAAAAACTTTAACTATATTAACTCCTTAAATAAATCAACCCCTTCTGCTAGTAGAAGGGGGACTGGTTTGTTTTTACTAAAATACCTTATTTAGTCTTTCCAAGCTAATTCTGCTTGGAGACCATAATGGTCGCTCACCTGTGGGCTGTTTTTACCATCAAAGACCACGTGAAGGTTTTCTACCTGCATATCCTTTGTCGTAAAGATATAATCGATTCGAAGAGGTTCGCTATTTCCCTTCCAACCATCAATTTCAGGCGGAACAGTGTAACTACCACTTCTTTCTTTTGCAACTTCAAATGCATCTTGTAAGTTTAGTGGACTAGCTAAAATAGCTTGGTAGCCCTCTTGACCTGCAGGATTATTAAAATCACCTGCTAGCAAGAGTGGCTTGTTCAATTCTTTCAGAACCGCTTCAAAGCGCGCCCATTCCTCTTGGAAGCCTTTATCCCACCAAGAGATATGGACACTGGCAACTGCAAGCTCTTTACCTTCAACCACTGTTTCTGCTAAAGCAACTCGACGAGTGTGATAGTCTGTCGGATCATCGACATCTGAAACCAAAATTTCACGAGCTTCAATTGGTGTTTTAGAAAGAATTGCCACACCCTCATGGTAACGATCATAACCGATATGGTTATAGGCCCAAGTCCAATAATAGTTTTGACCTTGCTCAGCCAACTTCTCTACCAAAAGTCGCACATAGTGGTCTTGATGAATCGGCTCAGCCGATGGTAATGGCTGATAAAGTGGGCCTGTTTCTACTTGAGCTGAGGTGATTTCTTGGTTGATTTCCTGAAAACAAATCAAATCATAACTGTTTTCAAGTATATCTTGAAGTAAAAGTTGGAACTTTTGTTCAGGATCTTTTTCCATCCAACTATGGGTATTCAGTGTTAAAAACTTCATTCTTTTCTCCTATAAACAAGAGGTTGGAAATAGCTTCCAACCTCCTAAATATTACAATTCTACTTTTGCAACTGCTGTTTTAGCAGCAAGAGAACCTGTTTGTTCTAATTTAACTGATTTGATCGCATCACCATTTGTGAAGACAACCACAGTTGTGGTTTCACGTCCTGCTGCACGGATAGCATCCAAGTCAGCTGTAACAAGAAGATCACCTGCCGCAACTTTTTGTCCTTCAGCAACATGAACTGTAAATGGTTTTCCTTCAAGACTTACTGTGTCCAAACCAATGTGAACAAGTACTTCAAGGCCTGCTTCAGTCACAAGACCAAGAGCGTGTTTAGTTGGGAAGATACTTGATACAGTACCTGATACTGGAGATACAATGTTTCCGTTTGCTGGTTCCACCGCAAATCCATCACCCATCATTTTTTGAGCAAATACTGGGTCTTTTACTTGTTCCAAGGCAACCACTTGACCGTCAGCAACTGAATAAACTTCTTCAGTTACACCTTTATATACAACAGCATTTTTAGAAGATGATGCCATTTGACTTGGAAGAGTTTCAGGAATCACTTCACCTGAGTCAAGAAGGTCTTGAATATCTGATTTCAAAACATCAGCTTTAGGTCCATAGATAGCTTGGACACCTTGCCCTTTCATGACAAGTCCCATAGCTCCTTCAGCTTTCCATTGTTCTTCTGTTCCGACTTTTTCAGCGTCTTTTACAGTAACACGAAGACGAGTCATACATGCGTCAACGTCAACGATGTTAGCACGTCCCCCAAGAAGGTTGATGATGTTAACAGCTTGAGAAGCTTCTGCAACTTTTGACTCACCAGAAGCAGCAGATTCTGATGAACCTTCAGCAGTTTCGTAGTTTCCGTTACGTCCTGGAGTAGCATAGTTGAATTTTTGAATCATGAAGTTGGCGATGAAGTACATGATAACTGCAAATAGTGCTGTTACCCAGATAAAGTTGATGATATCCATACCAAGACCCGCATTGATCGCCATTGGTGTACGAGTCAAGAATTCGATAGAACCGAATGAGTGCATACGTAGGTTAACCACGTCAGCCATAGCAAAGGCAGCACCTTGAACTACTGAATAAACAAGATACATAGGTGTTGCAACGAACATGAACATATATTCAATTGGCTCAGTAACACCAGTCAAGAAAGTTGCAAGAGCTGTCGCAATCATCATTCCTTTGTATTGGTGTTTCTTGTCTGCTTCAACATTACGGTAAATAGCAACAGCCACACCCATCAAAATACCGAATGAACCAATCATTTGTCCAACTTTGAAACGAGCTGGATGTACTGTATCTAACAAGTGTTGGTATTGACTAGCATCAGTACCTTTAAGGTTTACAAGGTCTGTTACCCATGCAAGCCAAAGTGGGTCTTGACCAAATACTTGAGTACCTTTAGCTGCACCAGTTAAAATGTCATAAGTACCACCAAGAGCTGTGTAGTTCATTGGGATAGTCAACATGTGGTGAAGACCAAATGGCAAGAGCAAGCGTTCCAAAGTACCATACAAGAATGGTGCAAGGATTGGAGCAGTTTCTTGTGAGTTGGCAATCCAGATACCGAAGTTGTTGATACCTGTCTGAATCAGTGGCCAGAAAGCTGAAAGAAGAATTGCAGCGATTGCTGAGCGAAGAATAACTACAAATGGTACAAAACGTTTCCCGTTAAAGAATGAAAGTGCATCAGGAAGTTTACGGAAGTTGTAGTATTTGTTAAAAGCAGTCGCTCCAACAAAACCTGAGATAATCCCTACAAATACCCCCATGTTAAGGGCTGGAGCCTCAAGTACGCTAATGAAGTAATCAGAAACCTTGATAGATCCACCAAAGATTGTTGAAACCATAGCGTTAGGATCTTTCAACATATCCCCTGATACACCGAAGATTGTACCAGTGATACGGTTAATAAGGATAAATGCAAGACCTGCCGCAAAAGCACCACCAGCACGTTCCTTAGCCCAGCTTCCTCCAATAGCAAGGGCAAACAAAATATGAAGGTTACCGATAACCCCCCAACCAATTTGCTCTAGTACGCCACCAGTAATAACTAGGGGAGCAAGGTTTGGGTCAATCATTGCAAGTGACTTACCGATTGAAATCATCAATCCAGCCGCTGGCATAACAGCGATAACCACCATTAGAGCCTTACCGAATTTCTGCCAAAATTCGAAAGACAAGACATTTTTGAATGTATCTTTCATCATTCAAATCTCCTTTATATTTATTCGGCAAACGTTTTACGAAAACGTTTGCGCGTGTTTATGTTTTAATTTTACCACTTTTTATTTTTTTGTAAAGGCTTTTATAAAAAAAATTTGACTTTTTCTTTCGTTTCACTTTCTAGGCATGCTCTCTCTTGCTGACCTTTTTTGAGTTTGCGGGTCTTTTCTGATATAATAATAGCTATGAAATCCTATAATACCTTGAATGATTATTATCGAAATTTATTCGGAGAAAAAACTTTTAAAGTCCCTATTGATGCTGGCTTTGATTGTCCCAATCGCGATGGAACTGTAGCACATGGGGGCTGTACTTTTTGTACTGTTTCTGGTTCTGGAGATGCAATCGTTGCTCCTGATGCTCCTATTCGCGAGCAATTCTATAAGGAAATTGACTTTATGCACCGTAAGTGGCCTGAAGTTAAAAAATATTTGGTTTACTTCCAAAACTTTACTAATACCCATGAAAAGCTCGAAGTGATTCGCGAACGCTATGAACAAGCTATCAACGAACCAGGTGTAGTTGGCATCAATATTGGAACTCGACCAGATTGTTTACCCGACGAGACTATCCAATATTTGGCCGAATTGTCGGAACGAATGCATGTTACCGTAGAGTTAGGCTTACAAACTACTTACGAAGAAACGTCAGAATTGATTAACCGCGCCCACTCCTATGAACTCTACGTGGATACAGTCAAACGACTTCGGAAGTATCCGAAGATCGAGATTGTTGCCCATTTGATCAATGGTTTGCCCGGTGAAACTCATGAAATGATGGTGGAAAACGTTCGGCGTTGTGTAAGGGACAATAATATCCAAGGGATTAAACTTCACCTACTTCATCTCATGACCAATACTCGGATGCAAAGGGATTATCATGAAGGTCGTTTGCAGCTCATGAGTCAGGATGAATATGTCAAGGTCATCTGTGACCAACTAGAAATTATTCCCAAGCATATTGTCATCCATCGGATTACGGGTGATGCTCCTAGGGATATGTTGATTGGTCCTATGTGGAGTCTCAATAAATGGGAAGTTCTAAATAGCATTGAGGCTGAAATGAGACGACGCGGTAGCGTCCAAGGATGCAAGGCTGTAAAACAGGAGTTTATGAATGAAAAGACCACTTGAAATGGCGCATGATTTTCTTGCCCAAGTCATCACCCAAGAGGATATTGTCGTTGATGCGACCATGGGAAATGGCCATGATACCCTATTTCTAGCTAAGTTAGCTAAACAAGTCTATGCTTTCGATATACAGGAACAAGCTCTAGAAAAGACTAGTCAACGTCTACAAGAAGCTGGTTTGACCAATGCAGAATTAATCCTGCAAGGTCATGAAACCGTAGATCAATTTGTAAGGGAAGTTAAGGCAGCCATCTTTAATCTTGGTTATCTTCCTTCAGCTGATAAAAGTATTATCACCCAACCTCAAACAACCCTTGAGGCACTGGATAAACTTTGCCATATGCTGGTTAAGGGTGGACGAATAGCCATCATGATTTATTACGGACATGATGGTGGTGATATAGAACGCGATGCCGTTCTAAATTATGTCAGTCAGTTACCGCAACAAGAATACACTGCTACAATCTATCGTACTCTCAACCAAATCAACAATCCACCATTTTTAGTTATGATTGAAAAATTAGAAAGGTATCGACATGGATAAACAATACCTACGAGATAAAATAGAAAATCTACGTCACAAATTTGTCGAATCAACTCAACATGAACGGGCAGTTGGTATGTTAGATGAAGCTCATATGAGCAAGAAGATGCTAAAAATCAAGAAGAAAATGATAACACTTGAAATGGAGCGTTGTCAGAAGAAAATCGAGCACAAGGACTGCTCGAAGATTGATCAAAAAATCCAAGAACAAAAAGAACTTTTTGAAGCTTGTCGAAAACAAAAATAAGGAGGTAGAAGATGGATTTACTTTTTTATCTCTTGATATTTTTGCTTGTTCTCATTGTTTCTAGTACGACCAATAAACTTCTTCCCTTCCTACCCATGCCCCTGATTCAGATTTTGCTGGGTATCGGTATTGGTCTTTGCTTACCTAATAACCAATATCACTTAGACACTGAGTTGTTTCTAGCTTTGGTAATCGGCCCGCTCCTCTTTCGAGAAGCTCAAGAAGCAGATGTAACCTCTATCTTAAAACACTGGAAAATCGTTCTCTACCTGATTTTCCCTGTCATCTTTATATCTACTCTAAGTATGGGAGGACTTGCCCATGTTCTTTGGGCTAGCTTACCATTAGCTGCCTGCCTAGCCGTAGGGGCTGCACTTGGTCCTACTGACCTGGTTGCCTTTGCTTCCCTTTCTGAACGATTTACCTTTCCAAAACGAATTTCTAATATCCTAAAAGGGGAAGGACTTCTGAATGATGCTTCTGGTCTAGTAGCCTTTCGTGTTGCTCTCATTGCTTGGACAACAGGGACATTTTCAATCACTCAAGCAGGAATTTCCCTAGCTATTTCCATCGTTGGAGGTTTTGCAGTTGGCCTTATAACAGCCTTCATTAATCGCTCCCTTCACTCCTTCCTCCTCAGCGTACGAGCTACTGATATCGCCAGTGAACTCTTGCTGGATCTCAGTTTACCACTTTTAACATTCTTCATAGCTGAAGAGATTCATGTTTCTGGAATTATTGCGGTCGTTGTCGCTGGTATTTTAAAAGCTAGTCGTTTCAAGAAAATAAATCTGCTTGAAGCCCAAGTTGATACTGTTACAGAGACCGTATGGCACACAGTAACCTTTATGCTTAATGGTTCTGTCTTTGTTATTTTGGGAATGGAACTGGAGATGATTGCGGAGCCAATTCTGAAGAGTGCTTTTTATAACAATGTGCTCCTTCTCATCACTATCTTCCTCTTAACTTTCCTACTCTTTGCCATCCGCTTTCTCATGATTTACGGCTTTTACGCGTTTCGAATAAAGAAACTTCAAAAAAGCCTCCACAAGTATGTCAAAGATATGCTCCTCTTGACATTCTCTGGCGTTAAAGGAACTGTTTCTATTGCCACCATCCTCTTGATACCTTCTAATCTGGAGCAGGAATATCCGCTCCTTCTCTTCCTCGTAGCCAGTGTAACCCTGGTCAGTTTCCTTACTGGATTATTGGTCTTACCACACCTTTCTGAAGAGCAAGAACCATCTAAGAATCATCTCATGCACATCGCTATCCTAAACGATGTTGCCATGGAGTTAGAGAAAGATTTGGAACATACTAAAAACAAGGTTCCCCTCTATGCTGCTATCGATAATTATCACGGACGGATTGAAAATCTCATCCTCAGCCAAGAAAACAAAGAAATCCAAGAAGACTGGGAAGCTCTTAAGCTCTTGATTCTCAGTATCGAGAACGATGGTTTGGAACAGGCCTATGAAGAAGGCAAAATCGGTGAAAGAGGTTATCGTGTTTATCAACGGTACTTGAAGAGCATGGAGAAAAATATTAAGCGAAACTTTACTTCTCGCCTAACCTACTACTTCCTTGTTTCTATCCGGATTGTGCGTTTTCTCCTTCATGAATTGCTCACATTTGGAAAAACCTTCCGTTCTTGGAGAGACAAGGAAAATCAAAGACTACTAGCAATCGATTATGATCAGATTGCTGAACTCTACCTAGCCAACACTGAAATCATCATCGAAAGTTTGGAAAACCTGAAAGGGATTTATAAGAGTTCCTTGATTAGCTTTATGCAGGAATCACGTCTCCGTGAAACCAGTCATATTACCAGTGGTGCCTTTGTGGAACGGGTTATCAATCGTATCAAACCAAATAATATCGACGAAATGTTAAGAGGATACTATCTAGAACGTAAGTCTATCTTTGAATACGAAAAACAAAAACTCATCTCAGCCCAGTATGCCAAAAAATTACGACAAAATGTAAACAACCTAGAAAACTATTCTCTAAAAGAAGCAGCTAACACACTACCTTATGATATGATGGAATTAGTTCGCAGAAATTAAGATTTAGGTTATTATTGTGGAGGATTATGCAATGAAAAAGTTGTGGAAACAACTAACCAATAGGCCTTTATTGAAAGCTTTTTTGCACTACTATCGTGTTTCAGATATTGAATTAACCAGTGTAGCTGTGGCCTATTATTGGTTGATTTCAATCTTCCCCTTACTTATGATAGCTGTCAATATCTTGCCTTATTTTCAAATTCCAATCTCCGATTTCTTGATCACACTAAAGGAATTTTTACCAGATACGATCTATGATGTAGTAGCAAAGATTGCTCGTGAAGTGCTGACACAACCATCTGCTGGACTCTTGAGTTTTGCGGTAATATCAGCTCTTTGGACCTTTTCAAAATCCATGAATTTCCTCCAAAAATCTTTTAATAAAGCTTATGGAATTGCAAAAAATAGAGGAATTATCTCACACCAACTGATGAGTCTCCTAGTTAGTTTGGGACTTCAAATTCTCTTTGCACTTGCCTTATTTCTAAGTATGTTTGGTCATATGTTATTGGATCTGCTAAAAAACTACTGGAAATCCGAAAGTTCTCTATTTGCATATTTACAGGATCTTACAGGACCGCTGATTTATGTCTTTCTGTTTGCGATCTTGATCATGCTCTATTATTTCCTTCCAAACGTGAAAGTCAGTCGTATTCGTTACGTCCTTCCTGGAAGTCTATTCGTGTTTGTCACTCTCATATCTCTATTAACGATCTTTTCAGCTTATTTCAACAATTATGTTAACTATCTAGTCGACGTTCGATTTTTCAGTTCCATCATCGTTGTTGTCATGATGTTCTGGTTTATTATCATTGCCAAGATATTGATTATCGGTGCAGTGATCAATGCCAGTGTTCAAAGCCTAAAGGATCCAGACTTTAAAGCAAGGCAATAATTTTTTATCGATTAATACTCAATGAAAATCAAAGAGCAAACTAGGAAGCGAGCCGCAGGTTGCTCAAAACACCGTTTTGAGGTTGTGGATAGAACTGACGAAGGCAGCTCAAAATACTATTTTGAGGTTGCAGATGGAAGCTGACGTGGTTTGAAGAGATTTTCGAAGAGTATAAACAAATCAATCCCCCAGTCATTTAATACTGGGGGATTTTTGAATTAGTTACTTTATTGTCCATTCGTTAGGGCTTGCAATTCTGTTTTTAGATATTGAGCCAAATGTTGGTGGGCAAAAATATTGGCATTTTTTTCTGCGGTAGGATTGTAGTTAGTGTTGGTATTTACATCATAGACATAAATGTCTCCACTCTCTGATTGAACCCATTCAATCGCCGCAACTTCAATCTGAGCATTCTTAAGGAAGTTTTCATAAGCTTCTCTTCGGTCATCTGGTAGAGGTTCTGTAATCTGGAATTTCTCAGATGTTTCCAGTTGCTCTGGTCTCTTACCGATTTGGCAACCATCTGCTGGGCACAGTTGGAAACCATCTGAAGAATCGATTGAAACAGTATAAAGGAACTTCTGGTTGATAAACTCTGAACGACGGATACGTCCATCACTTGGTTTGATGTAGGCTTGTAACAAGGTGATTCCATCCACTGATGGTTCAAAGAGAGGGCTATTGACATAAGCTTCCAATTCTTCTTCATTTTGGAAGAGTTGAACCCCTAATCCCTTACCTGCTCGATTGTGCTTGGTAATCAAAGGATAGATGTTCAATTTTCTTGCTGCTTCAATGATATGTTCTTGGCCCAAAACTGCAACTGTCGCAGGAGTCTCAATGCCCGACTCATTTAACTTCAAATATTGTTTGACTTTACTGATTTCTAGGTTGATAGCACCAGTTCCATTTACAACCTTGCGTCCATGCGCTTCTAACCAAGTAATGACCTGCTCTGTAAATTCTGGTGCATAGCGATGTCCTCTAGTGTGAGAGGATGCAGACATACGATTGTAAAAGATACCCTGTGGCGGTGGGCTTTGTAGATCCAAAATTCCACTAGACAAATCCCACAGTTCATATGGAACTTCTAACTCTTCCAACCATTTGACCAAATGCTGAGTCCATTCAAGATTCTCATGAATTACATAAACTTTTGCTTCACTCATTACTTATCATCTCCTTAAGAAAAGCTGACTGATAGTTGGCTTTCCTTTTCTTCTAAAATATATCCTTCTGTTTTTTCAATAACGCTGACTGTTAAGATTTGACCCAAAACATTGATCATAGTACGGCCAGCATTGACAAAGAAATCAACTGCAAAGATCAAGGCGACTCCTTCAACTGGTAAGCCCAATTGAGGTGCTGCTGCTAATAGAACCACGATAGCACCTGATGGCACAGTTGCTGCAGTTTTTCCAATCAAGGTCAAAAGCAAAACAGTAAACAAGAGACTTGATAAAGAAAATTGAATGCCGTAGGCATGCGCGATAAAGATTGTCGCAACTGAGAAATAAACTGCTGCCCCTTCTAAGTTAAAAGTATATCCTAAAGGAACAACTAAATCAATCGTATGCTCGTCATGCCCCTGTTTTTTTAAATCTTTAAGAAGGGATGGCAAGACAACACTAGAACTACCGGTAACAAAGGCCAGTGTCAAGAGACTCCAATTTTCACGAAAGGCTGACAAATACGGTACTTTAAAGAATAGAGCAATCAAAGGGAAAATAAGGAGAACCAAAACAGCGTAAGCCAAGTAAGTTCCGATTACAAATTGACCAAGCCCAATCAATTTATCAAGGCCAGTCGTTGCAACATCTTTTGCGATAAATCCAAAAATTCCAATCGGTGAAAGTTTGACAATCACTGTAACAATATTATAGATGGCCTCAATCCAGATTTGGAAACCTTCGATAATTTTCTGAGATTTATCAGACTTAAGATTCCCAATTCCGTAACCAAGAAAGATAGCAAACACGATAATTGGCAAAAGAGCACCTTCTGAAAGAGATTTGACGATATTTGATGGAATAAAACCAAGCGAAAATTCGCTAAATTTTACATTGTTGGCGATTCCATCAAGGTTTCCACCAGTTTGACCAATGTTCACACCTTGTCCAAATCCCAAATAATAACTAGCAAATACAAACAATAGGGTAATAGCAGTTGTTATGGCAAAAAAGTAAACCAAGCTCTTGGTCAAGATTTTCCCAAAAGATTTTTTCCCGATAACGCCAGCTACAGCAACAACAATAGTTGGGAAGATTAGTGGGATGATGACCATGTTGATCAATTTAATAAAGGCTTGTCCTAAAAATTGATAAAAGCCTGCAAATTGTGGCCAGATGACTGCAGCGATAACACCCAAGACCAAAGCCACTAATAATTGGATTCCTAGTGAGAGTTTTGACCATAATGTAACTAATTTCATAAGAAACTCCTTTGTTTTATTTGCTACTCATTCTACTACTATTCTTCACTTCTGACTAATATATATTTTCTATGTTGAACATAAAAAAGATTTATATTGAGAGTTCAAACTATCATCGTACCGAACACATGATTCATTCTGTTCAAGCAGGAATTATAAAATCTGTTTCTTACCAATGATTTTTTGCTAAAACAGTGATAAATCACGGAATTTACTTTTCTATTCTCAAAATTTTATGATACAATAATGGTATGATTTTAATGAAACTTGCTTCCATCTTGCTTTTGGTACTAACCTTAGCTCTGGCGATTATTTTAAGCAGACTCTTTAAGTTAAAGAAAAGGGGCATCAATGCTGCTGATTTAGCTTTTCCTTTTCTAATTTTTGAATATTATTTGATTACGGCTAAGATGTTTACACACAATCAACTTCCAGTATTGGGAACGGCCTTATCAATACTAGCAATTGTGTTGGTCTTTTTCTTCTTAAACAAAAGACGTAGTTTTTATTATCCAAAATTTATTAAATTCTTTTGGCGAGCTGGATTTTTACTAACACTGCTCATCTATATCATCATGATTGTTCAAATTTTCGTGATGAAATAGTCAACTATTACAATATAGCCCACCAGCACCTCGATCTTGGCCACTAAATGTTCCATCTGAGGCACTTTTCTGATAAAATTATAAAAAAGTAAAAATAGGAGATAAATCAAGTGAAAAAAACGCTCTTGGCAAGTGCCATTACGCTTTCAGTTTTTGGTCTAACCACCAATCTTAGCTATGCTGAGGAAAACCAAGCACAGTCTACCCCAGTAGAAACAACACACAGTGAAACCTCTACTGACAAAGTGGAGAAAAACAGTCTCCCAGCCAAGGAAACTGAACCTTCAACTGAGGCAAATGCCAATCAAACAACAAATCCAGCTAAGAAAGAAGAAGACAAGGCTCCTGAAGTCCAAAAAGATGGTTGGGTATTCGAGGAAAATATCTGGCGCTTCTATGAAAACAATGCCCCTGTTCTAAACTGGAAAAAAATCCACGGGAAATGGTACTACTTCAACAAAGATGGCATCATGTTGAGCGATACTATTTTTGACGGATATATCCTGACTAGTAGCGGGGCTATGGTCGATTCTGGCTGGAGTAAACTCCAAGATAAATGGTATTACGCTAACACTTATGGAAAAATTTCTCAACAGAAATGGGAAAAGATTGGTGGTGTCTGGTACTATTTTGACCAAGACGGTATCATGCTCAGCAACACAATTTTTGACGGCTATCTATTAACGAATAGCGGCGCCATGGCTGAGAGTGCTTGGGTAAAACAAGATGGACAATGGTACTATGCACTTGCTTCTGGTAAAGTCATCAAAAACAAGTGGGAAAAAATTGGTGGTTCTTGGTACTACTTTGACAAAGATGGTATCATGCTAAGTAAGACAATTTTTAACGGATACCTTCTCTCCAATAGTGGAGCTATGGCTGAAAGGTCCTGGGTTTATTTAGAAGGAAAATGGTACTTCGCCCAAACATCTGGTCGTCCAACTCAAGAGAAATGGGAAAAAGTCGGTAGCTCGTGGTACTATTTTAACAAAGAAGGTATTATGGCCAATAACCAATGGATAGGTAGCTACTATCTAAAAGCTAGCGGAGCTATGGCCGAAAAAGAATGGATTTTCGATAAAAACTATAATAGCTGGTTCTACTTAAAATCTGGTGGTGCATATGCAGCGCGTGAATGGATCGGCTCTTACTACCTCAAGTCAGGTGGTTACATGGCTAAGAGCGAATGGATTGACGACAGCTACTACAATGCCCGTTACTATGTGGATGAAAATGGTGTCTATGTCACGGGAACTCGAAAAATCGATGGAACAGCACATCAGTTCCAAAGTAATGGAAAATGGATTGGTGAAGTACCTATAAGTCGTGGATTTGAAAAAGGGAAATACACGAAAACTGTTTTCTTAGATCCAGGACATGGTGGAAAAGATCCTGGTGCTGTTTATTATAACACTCAGGAAAAAGACCTAACCATGCAAATTTATCAAAAACTACGTAAGGAACTCCAGGGTCTTGGTTATACCGTTCTTTCTTCGAGAGATAGTGATGTCTATGTCGACTTTGTCACTGAACGTTCAAAAATGGTTAACAAAACGGACTCAGACATGTTCATCAGTATTCACTTCAATGCAAGCGGGAATCCTGCTTCAGGGAGATCTGGTATTCAAACTTACTCTTACGAAGAAGACAGTGGCTATCGTGCTAAGATCAATCCATACTGGCATAACCACCCTGACCGTATCAGTGAAAGCAATCGCCTTGCTGCAGATATCCACTCTTCACTACTAGCTGAAACTGGTGCTAAGGATGCAGGACTCCTACAAAGTAGTTTTGCTGTCCTTCGAGAAACTGATAAACCAGCGGTTCTATTGGAATTGGGCTATATTGACAATTTCAATGAGAATCAACAAGTCCGCAGTGACGCCTACCAAAACAGATTAGTTGCAGGTATCGTTAAGGGAATTCAAAAATATTACGCAGGTCAATAAAGAAAAAGTCTCGAGAAAATCTCGAGATTTTTTGTATTATTCTTCTAACTTGTTGGCTTCAGGAAAGAGAAAACCAATTCCTACACAAGCCAAGACTCCTACACCGATAACTACACCACTTAAAAGTGGCACAATATAGTCTTGTTCTTATTTCAATTGACTATAATATTTTTACCCCCCTTTTGCTTACTACTAAAGTTTGATATACTCCCCTTATAGTGGACAGTGAAAAAAACAAAATTTCACTAGAAACTACAGGGGGAGTTTTCGTATGTCAAAAAGAGGTCCGAAATCAGTGGAGGAGAAGTTAGAAGTTGTTCATCTTTACCTTGAACAAGGGAAGTCAATATCTATTTTGACCAAAGCATTTGGAGTAAATGGTGACACAATCAGAAATTGGATTCGTAAGTATCAAACAGAGGGTGTAGAAGGCCTCAAGGAGCGTCATAGCTGGAAGAAATATAGTTCAGAGTTAAAAGAAAAGGCTGTAACAGATTATCTTGCAGGTAAAGGTGGTTTATCTTGAATCAAATTTTCATGATTTTCGCTTTACCCCTTAAAGGTTACAATGGTTGCGCCAGATCCACCTGCATTTTGTGGTGCATAGCCAAAGCTCTTGACCTGTTTATTTCTTTGTAGGTACTTAGTCACCCCTTCACGGATGACTCCTGTACCGATACCATGGATGATATCTACTTGAGCCATATTGTTGAGTAGGGCTTGGTCTATAAAGGCATCCAAGGCTTCCATAGCTTCCTCGTAGCGTTTGCCACGAAGGTCTAGTCGAGCTTGTGGACCTTTGCCTACTGCACGTTTAACGACGTTAACTTGTTTCTTCTTGACTGGCGCTTCTTTCTGGACTTGAACCAAGTCAAACTCTTTTTCCTCAAGCGTCATCTTAATCAAGCCAACCTGTGCTTCCCAACGTCCATCCTTGAGTTGATTGGTCAAGGTACCTCGTTGACCATAGCTTAAAACGATGATATCGTCTCCAACTTTTGGAGCTCGTTTCTTCTTAGCTTTTTGGAGGACCTTGTTTTTAGAAAGGTCAACTTTTTCAGGGGCTAATTTTTTGAGCTTAGCCTTGGCTTCAATAATCTCATGTGGTTTTAGTTGAGATTTACTGTGAAGATTTTTAAGTATATCATCACTCTCAGCTAGAGCCAAATCAACAATCTCAGCAGCTTGTTCACGCGCTTTATTGAGTTCAGTTTCCTTTTCACGATTGAGCTCGTTATAAAGTTTTTTAAGGGCACGATTCATCTTGAGGTTTTCTTGCTCGACTTGACGAATATTCTCAAGACGTTTCCGGCTTTCAAGTGTCTGCTCTTCCAATTGTTCAATGATGCGATTGACATCGTTGTCTTGGTCAATTTGCTTACTAGCGTCACCTACAATGACATCTGACAAACCTAGACGTTTAGCAATCTCAAAAGCATTACTTCGACCAGGTACACCCTGCATAAAGCGATAAGTTGGACGCAGGCTAGCTGTATCAAACTCCATGCTGGCATTCTGAACATAGGCCGTTTCAATCCCATAGGCTTTGAGTTCAGGATAGTGAGTGGTTGCCATAGTCTTGACCTGACGCAAACGCAAGTCTTCTAGGATAGACATGGCTAGGGCAGCACCTTCTTGGGGATCTGTTCCTGCTCCAAGCTCATCTAGTAACAAGAGCGAGTTTTGATTGACCTTACCAAGAATATCTACGATATTGGTCATATGACTAGAGAAGGTTGAGAGACTTTGTTCGATGGACTGTTCGTCTCCAATATCCGCAAAGACCTCCTCGAAAATCCCTACACGACTACCCTTATCAGCTAAAATTGGTAGACCAGACTGGGCCATCAACTGAGTCAAACCTAAGGTCTTGAGCATAATGGTCTTACCACCTGTATTAGGACCCGTGATGACGATAGCTGTTAATTCTTTTCCAAAGTGCACATCATTTGCGACTGCATTTTTTACAAGAGGATGACGAACGTGAAGAAGTTGAATCTCCTGTCCCTCAGACACTTGAGGTACTACTGCCTCCGTCTCTTGGATAAAGCGAACCTTAGCCCGAATCAGGTCCAAATGTCCGATAATCCAAGCATCATTAGCAATTTCAGCTGCGTGTGGTCTTACTCGTTCAGAGAGTTCTTGGAGGATACGCATCATCTCATAGCGTTCATCTGCACGAAGACTGGCTATTTCCTCACTCAACTTGACCACTTCACGAGGTTCGATATAAACAGTGTTCCCACTGGCAGAAATATCATGTACTACACCAGCAATCTTGTTACGATAGGTATTCTTAACTGGAAGAACTTGGCGACCATTTCTACTTGCGATGATACCTTCTGTCAGCATCTGAGCTTTTTGTTTGAGAAGGTCTTGCAAGACATCACGGACTTGACTTTCACTATCATGGATTTTTCGACGGATTCGTGCCAAATCCTCGCTAGCAAAGTTCTCAATAAATCCAGCTTCGTTGATGGCTTGTAGATTTCCCTGTAAATGTGGAAAATCATGAAGTTTCTCAAACCAACTTGCCAGGTGATCCAAACGTACATTTTCAAGATTGTCATAAAAATTCTGCAATTCACGACTGGCAAAGATGACACGTTTGAGTAGAAGAAATTCCTCGATGTTGAGATCAGCACCCATTTCCAAACGTTTGGAGGTCGCTGCAATATCTTTTGTTGCAGAAATGCTGAAATGAGGATGCTCGACAAAGAGTTCTTGCATTTCCTTCATCTCTGCAAAAGCTTGTCTAATCTTGTCTCCTTTATCAGTCGGAGCAAGTTCTTTCAACTGCTCTAATCCTTGCTCCGTCAAAAGATGGGGCTCAAATAAAGCCTTGACCTTATTAAATTCTAATGTTTCTAGTATTTTTTTATTCATTTTCTTTTCCTTCGTAATGAGCGAACGAATTTTTCAAATTCTCACTCTTTTCAAAAAGGCTCCTAAACTATTGATACTCAATGAAAATCAGAGAGCAAACTAGGAAGCTAGCCGTAGGTTGCTCAAAGCACTGCTTTGAGGTTGTAGATAAGACTGACGAAGTCAGTCACATATATAATCCAAGGCGAAGCTGACGTGGTTTGAAGAGATTTCCGAAGAGTATGAGATTGTAAACAAAAGGCTAGGAATAGTTCCCGCCCTTTTTATCCGATTATTTTGGTTACCCAGAGTTGTTTAATCATATGAGTAGTGATGGGAACACTCTGGATAATATGTTTAGCTACAAAACTGTTTTCAAGTGAATTTTGAACGATTGCTAGAGGCACAGTCGCAAGGATGGTCAGCATCATCTGAAGGACAAATAAGGTCACTCCAACTGATAAGACTCCCGCACCGATGCGAAAATATTTCCCACCAAACTTTTTGGTTGGTACTAGGTTAAAAAAGAGTCCAATCAAACGACCGATGCAGTAAAATACGGTAAAGGCTAAGAGATAGCCAATACCTGCGTAAAAGACCTTGTCCAATTGGAAGAGCTGGTCAGATGGGAAGAAAAAGGTACCCTGCCCTTCCTGGGGATTGGCATACGGAATCAACAAGTGAAATGTTTCTCCCAATGACTGATAAAAATTCCCCGCAAAATAAGCTGAGACGATTGTAGCTAGGAGATAATAGACTTGTAGGACCAAGCCTCTGCGATAGCCGATATAAAAACTCCAAGCCAGCACCAATAAAAGAAAGATGGAAATCATAGTGAGTCCTCAATCTTGCTGTGCTCTTGTTTTGCTGCTACAACCTGATGACGAAGGGCGTCTAATTCTTGCTCCTTATCATCAAATTCAATCTCACGGCTGAGTTGGGTTGACAAGCTATTGACTGCTAATAAAATAGCGATTGTCTCATCATCCGCTCCAGGCATTTGCTCTTTAATTGCTTCATATTTTTCTGTTGCGACCTTGGCAATTTCCTCCATAAAGAGGTTGTCATGCTCAGTTGTTAGGGTCAATGTTTTTTTTCCGAATGTAAACTTGTATCGATTTAAATTTGCCATAAAATTCACCTCACGATATTATACCAAATTTCACTAAGTTTGTCAGTTTTTACCAATTCTACAGCTTTTATGGTACAATAAGAACTATGGCAAGTATTACATTAACCCCTAGTGAAAAGGAAATCCAAACCTTTGTTCAGCAATATGAACAAGCACTGACTCCTAGTAAAAATCCTTATATTCGCTACTTTTTGAAGCTTCCGCAGGCAAGTGTTTCCATCTACACTTCTGGAAAAGTCTTGCTTCAGGGAGAAATGGCTGAAAACTATGCCAGTTTTTTTGGTTATCAAGTCAGTCAAGGAACTAGCGGACAAAATTTCCCCTTGATTGGAACAGATGAGGTGGGAAATGGTTCCTACTTCGGTGGTCTAGCTGTAGTAGCATCCTTTGTGACTCCTGACCAGCATGACTTCCTACGAAAACTAGGTGTTGGGGATTCTAAGACTCTGACAGACCAAAAGATTCGTCAGCTTGCTCCCCTGCTTAAGGAGAGAATCCAGCACCAAGCGCTACTTCTTTCTCCCAGTAAGTATAATGAAGTCATTGGGGAGCGCTACAATGCCGTTTCCGTAAAGGTAGCCCTGCACAATCAAGCAATTTTTCTCCTCCTCCAAAAGGGAGTCCAGCCAGAAAAGATTGTGATCGATGCTTTTACGAGTGCTCAAAACTATGAGAAGTACTTAAAAAAGGAAGCCAATCATTTTTCTAATCCAGTCAGTCTGGAGGAAAAAGCCGAAGGTAAGTACTTGGCTGTCGCAGTAAGTTCTATCATTGCGCGTGATCTATTTCTGGAAAATTTAGAAAATCTGGGTGGAGAACTTGGCTACCAACTTCCAAGCGGGGCTGGGACAGCTTCTGATAAGGTAGCTAGCCAAATCCTTCAAGCTTATGGTATGCAGGGACTTAACTTCTGCGCCAAACTTCATTTTAAAAATACTGAAAAAGCAAAAAAACTGCTAGAAAGGTAAATTATGAAATATTTTAAATCGTTTTTAAAAGAGTGGAGTTTTATCCTCATTATCACTCTTATCGCCCTTAGTCGTCTCTTTCTCTGGAGGAATGTCAGTGTAGAAGGACATTCAATGGATCCTACCTTGGCAGATGGAGAAGTCCTCTTTGTGGTTAAACATCTCCCAATCAATCGTTTTGATATTGTGGTTGCTCATGAAGACGATGGGAACAAGGATATCGTTAAACGGGTCATTGGTATGCCAGGAGATACTATCCGTTACGAAAGCGACAAGCTCTATATCAATGGTCAAGAAACTGATGAGCCCTATTTAGCAGAATACCTTAAGCGTTTCAAGGAAGATAAACTCCAAAGCACTTATACTGGAACTGGTTGGGATGGTAAAAAGGGAGAATACTTTAGAACCATTGCCCAAAAGGCTCAAGCCTTTACCCTAGATGTTAATTACAACACTAGCTTCACCTTCACTGTTCCAGAAGGAGAATACCTCCTACTTGGTGATGACCGTCTGGTATCTAGCGACAGTCGACATGTTGGTACCTTTAAGGCAAAAGATATCACTGGTGAAGCCAAATTCCGCTTTTGGCCACTCAAGCGTATCGGAACATTTTAAAAACTAGGAAGAGGCCGAGAATTATCCATCTCAGCCTCTTCTCATTCTATTTTGACTAAATCTGGGATAAATTTTCTCAGACACTATTGTAAGGAATTTTATGGAAGTTTATTTTTCAGGCACCATTGAACGCATTATTTTTGAAAATGTCAGCAATTTTTTCCGTATTTTACTCCTAGATATTGAGGATACCAATGCTGAAGACTTTGATGATTATGAAATCATTGTCACAGGTACCATGGCTGATATCATTGAAGGAGAGGAATACACCTTTTGGGGACAAATTGTCCAACACTCTAAGTATGGGGAACAGCTACAAATGACTCGCTATGAGAGAGCCAAGCCGACTAGTAAGGGCTTGGTCAAGTATTTCTCCAGCAGCCATTTTAAGGGGATTGGACTCAAAACAGCCCAGAAAATTGTGGATATTTACGGAGATAACACTATCGACAAAATCTTAGAAAATCCAGACAAACTCCAGTCTATCTCTGGACTCTCTGCTAAAAACCGTGAAGCCTTCGTCTCAACCCTTCGTCTTAATTACGGAACAGAGATGGTCTTAGCCAAACTGGCTAATTACGGCATCCCAAATAAACTAGCCTTCCAGATTCAAGACTTTTACAAGGAAGAAACGCTAGAGATTGTCGAGAACTATCCCTATCAACTGGTCGAGGATATCAAGGGCTTGGGATTTACCATCGCTGACCAATTGGCCCAAGAATTGGGGATTGAGAGCCAGGCTCCCGAGCGCTTCCGTGCTGGTCTCGTCCATACTCTCTTTCAAGGTTGCATGGAAACGGGAGATACCTATATGGAAGCTAGAGACTTGTTGGAGCAAACCCTCAACCTTCTTGAATCCTCTCGTCCAGTCGAACTAGAGCCGAGTCAAGTTGCCCAAGAACTTGCTTATCTGATTGAAGAAGATAAGGTCCAGCAGATTGATACCAAAATCTTTGATAATAGCCTCTTTTTTGCAGAAGAGGGGATTCGCAGCCATCTCATCAGAATCCTCGAAAAAGGGCAGAGTAAAAAACAGGATCTAGAAACCATTCAAGAACATATCGCAACTGTTGAGGAAGAACTGGGGATTGAGTATGATAGTATTCAAAAACAGGCTATCTGCGATGCTATCCAGAACAAGGTCTTTATCCTTACAGGTGGACCTGGTACAGGTAAGACTACTGTTATCAACGGCATTATCGCTGTCTATGCTCTCTTAGAAGGACTAGATCTCAAGAAAAAGAGCAATCTGCCCATTCTCCTAGCCGCTCCCACCGGTCGCGCAGCCCGTCGTATGAATGAGCTGACAGGACTACCAAGTGCAACTATTCACCGCCACTTGGGTATGACTGGAGACGACGATACCAGCCATCTGGAAGATTATCTGGATGCTGACTTTATCATTGTTGACGAGTTTTCTATGGTAGATACTTGGTTAGCCAACCAGCTCTTCTCCAATATCTCCTCTACCAGTAAAATCCTTATCGTTGGTGATAGCGATCAGTTACCTTCTGTCAGTCCTGGTCAAGTCCTAGCAGATTTACTCCAGATACCAACCATACCTCAAACACGTTTGGAAAGAATCTACCGTCAGAGCGAAGAATCAACCATCGTCACTCTTGCAAGTCAGATTCGTCAGGGAATATTGCCTGCAGATTTTACCCAGAAAAAAGCAGATCGCTCCTACTTTGAAATCGCTAGTAACCATATCCCTGCTAGCATTGAAAAAATCCTAGGTGCTGCTATCAGAAGTGGCATCCCTGCTCGTGATATTCAGGTTCTTGCCCCTATGTACCGTGGAACTGCTGGTATTGATGCGATCAACCAACTCATGCAAGACCTACTCAATCCTCCACAAAAAGACCAGCTTAGCTTTGAAGCTCCTCAGTGTCACTATCGAACAGGAGATAAGGTCATCCACCTAGTCAACGATGCAGAGGTCAATGTCTTTAACGGAGACTTAGGCTATATCACAGACTTGATTCCTGGAAAATACACTGAATCCAAGCAGGATGAAATTATGATTGATTTTGACGGCAATGAGGTCTCCTATCCTCGAAATGAATGGTACAAGATTCGCTTAGCCTATGCCATGAGCATCCATAAATCTCAGGGGAGCGAGTTTCCCGTCGTTATTTTACCAATCACCAGTGCAAGTAAGCGGATGTTAGAACGCAATCTCATCTACACTGCTATCACTCGTGCCAAAAGCAAGCTCATCCTACTAGGCGAATTACAGGCCTTTGACTATGCAACTCAACATATCGGAACAGCTCGTAAGACCTATCTAATTGAACGTTTCGCTGACTTAATAGAATCAACTGATGGAACTAGTAAATCAGCTACTGAAGCTACACCAGTTACAGACACTGAACAATCCTACATCTTAACCGAAGATAACTGGTCTAGTATCCCAGCTATGATTGGGATTACTGAAGAAGACCTGAAGGAGATTTTCGGAAAATAAAGTATAAGAAAACCCACCGAATCGGTGGGCTTTTATCTTATAAAGATTATTTAACTGTTGCAGTGCTTGTGATCAATTCAACAGCTTTCTTCACTGCGATATCGTGTTTCAACATTTCAGCTGAAAGCAAGCTTTGTACTTGTGCAACTTCCATGTTGTAATCTGCAGCCAATTGCTCGATTTCTTTTTGGATTTCTTCTTCTGAAGCGTCAAATCCTTCAGCTTTCGCAACTGCTTCGATAACAAGGTTAGTCTTAGTACGTGACTCAGCTTCTGCTTCGTATTGTTTGTGAAGGTCTTCTTGAGTAGTTCCAGTGATTTGGAAGTACATGTCAGGGTTGATACCTTGACGTTGCAAGTTTCCAAGGAATTCGTTTACTGAACGGTGAACTTCTTCGTGGATCATTTCTTCTGGAAGTTCTACGATTTCAGCGTTTTCTACAGCTTTATCAATTGCTGCACCTTCAACTGCATCTTTGTAAGCTTCTTCTTTAGCAGCAGCCAATTCCTTGCGGTATTTTTCTTTCAATTCAGCAAGTGTTTCAACTTCTTCGTCGATGTCTTTTGCAAGTTCATCGTCAAGAGCTGGAACTTCTTTAGCTTTTACTTCGTGGATAGTTGTCACGAATTTAGCTTCTTTACCGGCAAGGTCTTCAGCTTGGTAGTCTTCTGGGAATGTTACGATAACATCAACAGTTTCACCAGCTGAGTGACCTACCAATTGGTCTTCGAAACCAGGGATGAATTGACCTGAACCAAGTCCAAGTGAGAAGTTTTCACCTTTTCCGCCATCAAATTCAACACCGTCGATTGAACCAACGAAGTCGATAACAACAGTGTCGCCGTCTTCAGCAGCACCATCTTTGATCACCAATTCAGCCAAGTTGTTGCGTTCACGTTCGATACGCTCTTCAACGTCAGCGTCAGTTACTTCTTTTTCTACATCAACTGATACTTCAAGGTTTTTGTAGTCGCCCAATTTAACTTCAGGTTTTGTAACAACTTCAGCAGTGATAACCCAATCTTGACCTTTTTCCATTGAAGTTACGTCAATTTTTGGTTGTGCAACGACTTCAAGACCAGCTTCTTTTACAGCTGCTTCATAAGCGTTTGGCAAAAGAGCGTTCATAACGTCTTGGTAAAGTGACTCTTCACCAAATTTTTGGTCGAAGATAGGACGTGGAAGATGCCCTTTACGGAAACCAGGAACGTTAAGAGATTTCTTTACTGAGTTAAACACACGGTCCAATTCTGGTTTGATTTGGTCTTGAGAGATAGTGAAAGTCAAGACACCACGGTTTGTTTCTTTGTTTTCAAATGATACAGACATTCTGTCATTTCTCCTTAAAATTTTTTTAAATACAGTCTATTATAACATTTTCCATTGATAAAAGCTAGACTAATGCAGACAAATCTGGCTAAAACACATTTTGGGTGATTTGGCGCGTACTATTCTAGGTTCAATCCATTATATAAAAAGAAGACAAACATTCTTAAAATGTTTGCCCTCTTAATGCTATAGACTCGATCATCTAGTCCAAAGTAATTTCAATAGGATTAAATATTTATTCTAATCTTCTTTTTTCTTACGAACTACAAGTCCAAATCCACTCATTACTCCAAGAAGTCCAAGTGCTGCTAAGCTAGTATGATCTTCAGTACCAGTATTTGGCAACTGAGGAGTATTTTCTTTAGCAGAGGTTGGTTTCTCTGGAGCTACTGGTTTCTCTGGAGTTACTGGTACAATTGGAACGTAGATGATTGGTGTGTCATCACCTGGGTTTGTTGGAAGGTTTGGAAGTTCCTTACCTGGTTCTACTGGTTGACCTGGTTTGCTTGGATCTTTTGGATCTGGCAAGTATGGTTTGTAGCCTGGTACGTCTGGAACAACTGGTTTACCTGGTTTTGTTGGATCTGTTGGATCATTTGGATATTTCACATCTGGTGTTGATGGGAATTTAGGATCATCAGATTTTGGAACCAAGCTTCCAAGTGGTTTATAGGTAACAATCTCTACTACTTCAGGATTTTCTGGAGTAACTGTCTTACCACCTGCTTCTGTCTTATCCGCGTAGTAACCTGGAATTACTGGAACAGATACCTTACCGTAAGTATAGCTCTTCTCATTCCATGTTGTAGTTCCAGAAGCTTTGTTTTCTTTACCAGTAAACGTAAAGTCATCTTGGACATTGTCGGCTGGAGTCTTATCGCCTGCTCCTTCAAACTTAACTGTTTGTTTAGTTGGTTTCTTCACATCATTTACGATTGGAACGTAGATGATTGGGGTGTCTTCACCTGGGTTTGTTGGAAGGTTTGGTAGCTCCTTACCTGGTTCTACTGGTTGACCTGGTTTGCTTGGATCTTTTGGATCTGGCAAGTATGGTTTGTAGCCTGGTACGTCTGGAACCACTGGCTTACCTGGTTTACCTGGATCGTTTGGATCATTTGGATACTTCACTTTTGGTGTTGATGGGAAGTTTGGATCGTTTGGTTTCTCTGGTTTTGGAACCAAGTTTCCAAGTGGTTTGTAGGTTACTGTATCTGTTGCTTCAGGATTTTCTGGAGTAACTGTCTTACCACCTGCTTCTGTCTTATCAGCGTAGTAACCTGGAATTACTGGTACAGATACCTTACCATAAGTATGGCTCTTCTCAGTCCATGTTGTAGTTCCAGAAGCTTTGTTTTCTTTACCAGTAAATGTAAAGTCATCTTGGACATTGTCTCCTGGAGTCTTATCGCCTGCTCCTTCAAACTTAACTGTTTGTTTAGTTGGTTTCTTCACATCATTTACGATTGGTACGTAGATAATTGG
>NZ_JASHDM010000007.1:0-87001 GCF_047463655.1 Streptococcus infantis | reverse complement strand
GTAAACTATATTGATTATTACAACAACAAACGAATTAAGGTAAAACTAAAAGGACTCAGTCCTGTGCAATACAGAACTAAATCCTTTGAATAAATTAATTGTCTAACTTTTTGGGGTCAGTACAGAAACGAGAATTTTCTACCTGTTTTTTAGATATTACTAAAAAAGAGGAAGCTCAGCCTCCTCTTTTTACATTCAATTAATTATGGTTTGATAACTTCAGCTCCACCCATGTATGGACGAAGAACTTCTGGAATGGTCACAGAACCATCTTCGTTTTGATAGTTTTCAAGGATAGCAGCGACTGTACGTCCAACAGCAAGTCCAGAACCATTCAAAGTATGAAGAAGTTTAACCTTACCATCGGCTTCATCACGGTAACGGATTTGGGCACGACGAGCTTGGAAATCTTCTGTATTTGAACAGCTTGAGATTTCACGATAAGTATTTTGCGCAGGAATCCATACTTCCAAGTCATAAGTCTTAGCAGCAGAGAAGCCCATATCTCCAGTAGAGAGAGCAACCACACGATATGGAAGGTTGAGTTTTTGAAGGATGTTTTCAGCGTTGGCTGTCATCTTTTCTAGTTCTTCGTATGACTCTTCAGGTTTGGCAAATTTCACCATTTCTACCTTGTGGAATTGGTGTAAACGAATCAAACCGCGAGTATCGCGACCAGCTGAACCAGCTTCAGAACGGAATGATGGACTCATAGCAGTAAAGTAGATTGGCAAGTCTTTTCCATCAAGAATTTCATCACGGTAGTAGTTGGTCAGAGGAACTTCAGCAGTAGGAATGAGGACGTAGTTAGTATCTTTCAATTCAAACGTATCTTCTTTGAATTTTGGATATTGACCAGTACCGAACATAGAATCATGGTTAACCATGTAAGGTGTGATGACTTCAGTGTAGCCTTCTTTTCCATGTTCATCCAACATAAAGTTGTAAATAGCACGTTCCAAACGAGCTCCAAGGCCTTTATAGAAGAGGAAGCGGGCACCAGTTACTTTTCCACCACGTTCCCAGTCAAGAATACCAAGATCTTCACCTAGATCCCAGTGAGCTTTTGGTTCAAAGTCGAACTCGCGAGGAGTTCCCCAACGGCGAACTTCTACGTTATCGTCTTCGTCTGCACCGATAGGCACGCTATCAGCTGGGATATTTGGAAGTGTTGTGGTAAATTCTGTCAATTTAGCATCGATTTCAGCCAATTCTGCATCAAGAGCTTTTACCTCGGCAGAGAGGGTTTGCATAGCTGCAATCTTATCATCGGCATTTTCCTTGTTACGTTTAGCTTGTGCAATCTCAGCAGAAACTGTGTTACGTTCAGCCTTGAGGGTTTCAACCTTAACCAAGATGTCACGTCGTTTAGCATCGATTTCTTTCATTTCATTTAAGACAGCAGCATCTACACCACGTGTAGCCAATTTTTCTGCGACAGCATCAAAGTCTGTACGAATACGTTTGATATCTAACATAAGAACTCCTTTGTGAAAAAAGCACACCTGACAAAGCGTTGGAGTGGCAGGGCCACGGTTCCATCCAACTTCACAGGTGTGCACTTGATTGTGTATGTAATTGTTACTAACGGTAGAATTTCACCTATCCCTCCTATCTGCTCGCAGCATCCGCAGACTTTCTGAAAGAAGAAGATAACCTACTTATCCGTTGCTATGATTATACTAAAGTTTCTACTTTTTTGCAAATAGATTTTTAAATTTTTGGCTAATTGTCTGAATCAGGGTAGGAAGTTTGACGACCTTGTCATTGCCTAGTTTTTCGCGAGCAATCTTAAGGATTTTTCCAGAGTCTTTTGAGGCGAAGAGGAATTTTCCTTGATCTGTAAAGATTTCAAAATGACGACTGACCTTGCGGCCTGAAACATTGGCTCCGATTTGGTTAACGCTGGACCATGGGATTTGAATATAGTCCTCGACATTCCGGTCTGCGTAAAATTCTAGGGCATGATCTCCAACCAGAAATTTTCCAACCTTTCCTGTAATGGAGAGATAGGAGGTTCCAGTTGTTTGCAAGTCGACGACCTTGTTGAGGGATTGTGCCATGTTTAGTTTTCCTTATTTTCATCGAAAAATGCTTGGTAGAGAGCTTTAAGAGCGGCTTTTTCTTGGTCTTTATGGACAACAAACATGATAGAAACTTCACTAGAACCTTGTGACATCATTTGGATATTAATGTTGTTTTCAGATAAGGCACGAGTGGCTGTGGCAGTTACCCCGATATGGCGCTTCATTTTTTCCCCAACAATCATAATGATAGAGAGGTCGTGTTCGATTTCAGCGTGATCTACTTCTGCTTTTTGAACTAATTGACGAAGGATTTCTTCTTCCTTAATCGGAGTCAATTCTCGTGAACGTAAAATGATAGACAGGTCATCGATACCAGTTGGCATGTGTTCCCAACCAATATTAAGGTCCTCAAGAATCTGAAGAACTTTACGACCAAAACCGATTTCGCGGTTCATCAAATACTTAGACATATTAATGCTGACAAATCCTGAATCTCCAGCAATTCCTACAACTGGAAATTCATCACTACTGTGTTTTAGAACGATACGAGTACCTGGATGCTCAGGATTGTTGGTATTTTTGATAACCAGAGGAATTTTCCCACGGTAGGCTGGTAGAAGTGCTTCATCGTGTAGTACAGAGAATCCTGCATAGGCCAATTCACGCATTTCACGGTAGGTCAATTCTGGGATAGAGTGTGGCTTATGGATAATACCAGGGTGAGCTGCAAAGATTCCATCTACATCAGTAAAGTTTTCATAGAGGTCAGCCTTGACACCAGCAGCAATGATAGAACCAGTAATATCTGATCCCCCACGTGAGAAGGTACAAATTTGATCTTCTTTAGTAACACCGAAGAAACCAGGGATAACAAGAACTTCAGTTGAATTTGTCAATTCCTCGATTTTATCGTAACTTGATGGGATGATTCGCGCATTTCCTGGTTCGCTCGTAACGACGATACCAGCTTCTCTAGGATGAACATAACGTGCTTCCAATCCATTTTGGTTGAAGTAGGCTGCAATCAACTTGGCATTGTTATTTTCTCCAGCTGCTAGAAAGGTATCATAGAGAAACTTATTATCTTCAATTGGAAGAGTTGCAAGAGCACGGATGCTTTTTGAAATTTTGTCTAAAACGGCTGGTTTAAGACCTAATTCGCTAACCATAGCAGCATAGCGATCAATAATCCAGTTTTGGCTTTTGCTAATGTCATTTCCAGCTACATAGTCGCGGTAGTATTTAATCAAGGCATCTGTAACCTTAGTATCTTCAGAATTGCGTTTACCAGGGGCAGATACAACCACAAAACGACGTTCTGGATCACTTTTGACAATATTTAAAACTTTTTCTAACTGACTAGCAGAGGCAAGCGAGCTTCCACCAAATTTAACAACCTTCATAAGAACTCCTAAAGTAAGTATTTTATACGATTATAGCAGAAAGAGGGGCTTTTTTCAATCTGGAAAATTTCCTATATAATTGTTTGAATGTCTCATCAAAAAAGCTTATAATAAAGGTGTAGGGGGAAAACTCTTCACATATAAAGGAGTTGAGTAAGATGATCAAAAGAGTGTTTTGTTTAATACTATTCCTTACCTTCGTGATGATTCCTACAAATATAGGAGCAACTTCTCATCCTCTTTCCAGTGGTCGTTTGACCGGAGAAGAATTAGCGATTGAATATGCTCAGGAAGGTCAGATTTCAGTTGAGAGGGCAAAAATTATCTTATCTATCGGCTTGTCAGATAGTAAGGCAAGGACCTATCGAATTCTCTCTGAAAAGCTTATCGTCAATCCTAACTATGGAGCTAGAGTCAAGTTTTATTGTCGAACAGATGAAAGTGGACAATTTAGAGGAATCACAAAACTCTTAGCTACAAGTCTGGTTAACAAGGACGGAGACAAGGAAGCTCCTTTTACAGGCAATCTTTTTGCCTACCTAGAAGATCCAAATCGTGTTTTTTACATGGTTTCAGGAGAATTCTACCATAAGGGATCCAACCAAGAACAGCTCTATCAGAGAGAAGGAGGGAGAATGCTTGAAGTGATTTATGATTTCGTAGATGATACAAGTACTAGTTTTCCTGTATTTTTAGAGACTAAACTAAGATTTTAAAATCGGCCGAGACACTTTCGGTCGATTTTTCTCTTGTCTTATAAACAAGAAAAAGATATAACTTGAAAATAAAATAATTTAAACATCAATGTAATTTAAAAGGAGTGGCTATGAATCATATTCTCTATCAAGTTCAAGACGATCTAGCGATTCTTACTCTGAATCGTCCCGAGGTAGCAAATGGTTTTCATATTCCAATGTGTCAGGAAATTTTAGAAGCCTTAGAATTAGCTGGAAAAGATAGTGCTGTTTCCTATATTCTCATCAATGCAGCAGGCAAGGTTTTTTCTGTCGGAGGAGACTTGGAAGAGATGAAACGAGCTATCGATGAGGATGATATTGCATCCTTGGCTCAGATTGCAGAATTAGTCAATGCCATTTCTTATAAAATGAAGCAAATTCCTAAGCCTGTCATCATGGAAGTAGACGGAGCAGTTGCTGGTGCAGCTGCCAATATGGCCTTGGCTGTTGACTTCTGTATTGCATCGGACAAGGCTAAATTTATTCAAGCCTTTGTAGGCGTGGGCCTGGCTCCAGATGCGGGTGGTTTATTCTTGCTGACACGATCGTTAGGAGCGACTCGGGCAACGCAACTGGCTATGACCGGTGAAGCTTTTACAGCTGAGAAGGCTTTAGAAGCAGGAGCTGTCTATCGTCTGTGTGCTAGTGAGCAACTGGAAAAGACAAGAGAGCAACTATTGAAGAAGTTGAGAAGAGGCTCTACTAACTCTTACGCAGCCATTAAGAAATTGGTCTGGGAGAGCGAGTTTAAGCAGTGGCATGAATATGCCAAATTGGAACTGGAGCTACAGGAAACTCTATCTTATACCGAAGATTTTAAGGAAGGTGTTCGTGCACATTCTGAAAGAAGACGTCCAAAATTTTTGGGGAAATAATAAAATACTTGCACAATTCTTTGAAGTTTGATATACTTTTTTTGTCAAATGTTTTGATAGTTAAACTTTTTTGATAAGGGAGGGAAGAGAATTGGACTACCAACGGATCAATGACTATTTAACATCTATTTTTAATAACGTCCTGGTGATTGAGGAAGTAAGTTTGCGAGGTAGTCGTTTCAAGGACATCTCTATCAAGGAAATGCACACAATTGATGTGATTGGTAAGTTTCCAGATGTGACACCAAGTCAAGTGTCCAAAGAGTTGATGGTAACTCTAGGAACAGTGACAACTAGTTTGAACAACTTGGAACGGAAAGGTTACATCGAACGCTTGCGTTCAGATCAGGATCGTCGTGTAGTACATCTGCATTTGACCAAGAAAGGTCGACTCGTACATCGTCTCCATAAACGTTTCCACAAGGCCATGGTCGAAAGAATTATCGAAGGAATGAGCCCAGAGGAAATGGACGTCATGAGTAAAGGTTTGACCAATCTTTATCAATTTTTGGAGGATTTGAAATAATGGCTTTTGCAAAAATAAGCCAGGTTGCTCATTATGTACCAGAGCAGATTATCACAAATGAGGATTTAGCTCAGGTTATGGATACGAGTGATGAATGGATTTCAAGTCGAACTGGGATTAAGGAACGTCGCATTTCTAAGACAGAATCAACAGGAGATTTGGCAACGGTAGTTGCAAAACAACTCCTAGAGAAGTCAGGGATTTCTGCTGAAGAGTTGGATTTTATCATTCTAGCTACGATGACACCTGACTCGATGATGCCTTCAACAGCCGCTCGTGTTCAGGCTAAAATCGGCGCTCATAAGGCTTTTGCCTATGACTTAACAGCTGCCTGTAGTGGCTTTATCTTTGCCCTATCAACTGCAGAGAAGTTTATCTCTTCAGGAGCTTATCGTAAGGGTCTAGTTATCGGTAGTGAAACTATGTCAAAAGCTTTAGACTGGTCGGATCGCTCAACTGCTGTCCTATTTGGAGATGGAGCTGGGGGCATCTTGTTAGAAGCAAGCGAAGAGCCACATTTCCTAGCGGAGAGTCTCAATAGCGATGGTTCGCGTAGTGATTGTTTGACCTTTGGACAGACTGGTTTAACTTCACCATTTTCAAATCAAGAAAAGCCCGATGCTTTCTTGAGAATGGATGGCCGAGCAGTTTTTGATTTTGCGATTCGAGATGTTGCTAAGTCTATAAAAAATACCATAGAAGAGAGTCCTCTGTCGGCAGAAGAACTAGACTATCTCTTGCTTCATCAAGCTAATATCCGCATTCTAGATAAGATGGCTAGAAAGATCGGTGTAGATCGAGACAAGCTTCCTGCCAATATGACCAAGTATGGAAATACCAGTGCGGCAAGTATTCCGATCCTACTTTCAGAGTGTGTAGAGGAAGGGCTCATTCGTTTAGATGGTAGCCAAAAAATTCTCTTGTCAGGCTTCGGTGGAGGTTTGACATGGGGCACGCTTATTGTTACAATTTAGGTAATCATGTGGTGAACACATTGTTATAAAAACTATTTATTTAAAAGGAGTCTATCATGGCAGTATTTGAAAAAGTACAAGAAATTATCGTTGAAGAACTTGGAAAAGATGCATCAGAAGTAACACTTGAATCTACTTTTGATGATTTGGATGCAGATTCATTGGACTTGTTCCAAGTGATCTCAGAAATTGAAGATGCTTTTGATATCCAAATCGAAGCTGAAGACAACTTGAAAACAGTTGGTGACTTGGTTGCTTACGTTGAAGAGCAAACAAAATAATTAAAATAAATGAAGAAGGAGTAGGGGGGACCCGCTCCCTCTTGTTTAGGTAATAGTTTGACTGTCAAATTATAATGTAGTCGAACTATTACGTAAGCAAGACATATGGAGGCACTATGAAAACACGTATTACAGAATTATTGAATATTAAATATCCTATCTTCCAAGGTGGAATGGCCTGGGTGGCAGATGGTGACCTTGCTGGAGCTGTTTCAAAAGCAGGTGGTCTAGGTATCATCGGTGGAGGAAATGCTCCTAAAGAAGTGGTTAAGGCCAATATCGATAAGATTAAATCTTTAACAGACAAGCCTTTTGGTGTCAACATTATGCTTCTGTCTCCATTTGTTGATGATATTGTTGACCTCGTCATTGAAGAAGGGGTTAAAGTAGTCACAACTGGCGCAGGAAACCCAAGTAAATATATGCAGCGTTTCCATGATGCTGGAATTACCGTTATTCCTGTAGTTCCTAGTGTTGCTTTGGCTAAACGCATGGAAAAAATTGGAGCGGATGCCGTCATTGCTGAAGGTATGGAAGCTGGTGGACACATCGGTAAACTAACAACTATGACCTTGGTTCGTCAAGTTGCAGCTGCTGTTTCTATTCCTGTTATCGCTGCTGGTGGTATTGCAGACGGTGAAGGAGCTGCTGCTGGCTTTATGCTTGGTGCAGAGGCTGTGCAAGTAGGAACTCGTTTTGTAGTTGCTAAAGAATCAAATGCCCATCCTAACTATAAAGCTAAAATTTTAAAAGCTCGTGATATTGATACAACGATTTCGGCACAACATTTTGGACACGCAGTTCGTGCCATTAAAAACAAATTGACTCGTGATTTCGAGCAAGCTGAAAAAGATGCCTTTAAACAAGAAAATCCAGATTTAGAAATTTTTGAGCAGATGGGCGCAGGAGCCTTAGCTAAAGCAGTTGTCCATGGGGATGTGGATGGCGGTTCAGTGATGGCCGGCCAGATTGCAGGTTTGGTATCTAAAGAAGAAACTGTTGAAGAAATCTTAAAAGATATTTACTATGGTGCAGCTGAAAAGATTCAAGCAGAAGCTGCTCGTTGGGCAGGAGTTACAAGAAATGACTAAAACAGCCTTTCTATTTGCAGGTCAAGGAGCCCAGTACCTTGGAATGGGACGTGAGCTATACGACCAATATGCTATCGTCAAGGAAACAATCGATCAAGCTAGCCAAGTCTTAGGTTATGACCTTCGTGACTTGATTGATAACGATGAAACGAAGCTACATCAGACTCGTTACACACAACCAGCTATTTTAGCTACATCCGTTGCTATTTACCGACTACTAAAGGAAAAAGGTTACCAGCCTGATATGGTGGCAGGTTTGTCTCTTGGAGAATACTCTGCCCTTGTAGCTAGTGGTGCCTTGAATTTCAAAGATGCAGTGGCTCTAGTTGCTAAACGTGGGTCTTATATGGAAGAAGCAGCACCAGCAGGATCAGGGAAAATGGTAGCTGTGCTAAATACACCAGTTGAAGTTATCGAAAAAGCTTGTCAAGAAGCTTCTCAACTTGGTGTTGTGACTCCAGCTAACTACAATACCCCAAGTCAAATTGTTATTGGTGGTGAGGTAGTGGCGGTAGATCGTGCAGTTCAACTCCTGCAAGAAGCGGGAGCTAAACGTTTGATTCCATTAAATGTTTCAGGTTCTTTCCATACAGCTTTATTGGAACCTGCTAGTCAAAAATTAGCTCAAGCCCTGACAGAGATTGAGTTTTCTGATTTTGCTTGTCCACTTGTTGGCAATACAGAAGCAAAGGTCATGGAAAGAGAACGAATTGCAGAACTCTTAATTCATCAAGTTAAGGAACCGGTGCGTTTTTATGAAAGTATTGCTCTTATGCAAGAAACTGGTGTCACTCGTTTTATCGAGATTGGACCTGGTAAAGTTTTGTCAGGATTCGTCAAAAAGATTGATAAAACAGCCCAACTGGCTAATGTGGAAGATCAAGCAAGCTTACAAACACTCTTAGAAAATTAGCCAAACTGGTAGAAGTTCTGAAAGGAGAAACATGAAACTAGAACAGAAAAATGTCTTTATTACAGGCTCAAGTCGAGGAATTGGTCTTGCCATTGCTCATAAATTTGCCAGCTTGGGAGCCAATGTTGTCTTGAATAGTCGTGGTGAAATCTCCGAGGAGCTTCTAGCCGAATTTAAGCCATACGGTGTCAAGGTTCTAGCCATTTCTGGAGATGTCTCAGATTTTGCAGATGCTAAGCGCATGGTGGACCAAGCGATTGAGGAGTTGGGATCAGTTGATGTTTTAGTCAACAATGCCGGGATTACCCAAGACACTCTCCTGCTCAAGATGACAGAAGTAGACTTTGAGAAGGTCTTAAAAGTCAATCTTACGGGTGCCTTCAATATGACACAATCAGTCTTGAAACCGATGATAAAAGCTCGCGAAGGTGCTATCATCAATATGTCTAGTGTCGTTGGTTTGATGGGAAATATCGGTCAAGCAAACTACGCTGCTTCTAAGGCAGGATTGATTGGTTTTACCAAGTCTGTAGCGCGTGAGGTTGCTAATCGCAATGTGAGAGTAAATGCTATTGCGCCAGGGATGATTGAATCGGATATGACCGCAGTCTTGACAGATAAAGTAAAGGATGCCATGTTGGCACAAATTCCGATGAAACAGTTTGGACAAGCAGAGCAGGTTGCTGATGTGACAGCCTTTCTCGCTAGTCAAGATTATCTAACAGGACAAGTAATTGCAATTGATGGTGGACTAACCATGCAATAAGAGTTAAAATAGAGGTAGAAGAATGAAACTGAAGCGAGTAGTAGTGACAGGTTATGGAGTGACATCTCCAATCGGAAACACACCAGAAGAATTTTGGAACAGCTTAAAAACTGGTAAGATTGGAATTGGTGAAATTACTAAGTTTGATCATAGTGAATTTGCAGTGCATAATGCGGCAGAAATCAAAGATTTTCCTTTTGACAAATATTTTGTAAAAAAAGATACCAACCGTTTTGATGCTTATTCTTTGTATGCGCTATATGCAGCCCAAGAAGCCGTTAATCATGCAGGTCTTGATGTAGAAGCTCTGGATAAGGATCGCTTTGGTGTTATCGTTGCTTCAGGTATTGGTGGAATCAAGGAAATCGAAGATCAAGTCATTCGCCTTCATGAAAAAGGTCCAAAACGTGTGAAACCGATGACCCTTCCAAAAGCTTTAGCAAATATGGGCTCAGGAAATGTTGCTATGCGATTTGGTGCTAATGGTATTTGTAAATCTATCAATACTGCTTGTGCTTCTTCAAATGATGCAATCGGGGATGCCTTTCGTTCCATTAAGTTTGGTTACCAAGATGTTATGCTAGTTGGTGGTTCTGAGGCTTCTATCACTCCATTTGCCATTGCAGGCTTCCAAGCCTTGACAGCTCTTTCAACAACAGAGGATCCAAGTCGTGCCTCTATTCCATTTGACAAAGACCGTAATGGTTTTGTCATGGGAGAAGGGGCAGGGATGTTGGTTCTTGAAAGTTTAGAGCATGCTCAAAAACGGGGAGCAACTATCTTGGCTGAAGTTGTTGGTTACGGGAATACCTGTGATGCCTACCATATGACTTCACCACATCCAGAAGGTCAAGGAGCTATTAAAGCCATCAAACTTGCCTTGGAAGAATCAGAGATCACACCAGATCAAGTAGCTTATGTCAATGCTCATGGTACATCAACTCCTGCTAATGAAAAGGGAGAAAGTGGTGCTATCGTAGCAGTTCTTGGTAAGGAAGTACCTGTATCTTCAACCAAGTCATTTACTGGACACTTGCTCGGTGCAGCTGGTGCAGTTGAAGCAATTGCAACAATTGAAGCCATCCGTAACAACTATGTACCGATGACAGCTGGAACGAAAGAATTGTCAGACTATATCGAAGCGAACGTTATCTATGGACAGGGATTGGAGCGTGAAATTCCATATGCTATCTCAAATACCTTTGGATTTGGTGGGCATAATGCAGTCCTTGCTTTCAAACGTTGGGAGAATAAGTAAAGATGAATTTAAATGAAATCAAAGACTTGATGGCACAATTTGACCAGTCAAGCTTGAAAGAATTTTCTTATAAAAATGGAACGGACGAGTTGGTCTTCAGTAAGAATGAAGCGAAACTTGTTTCAGAAGCAAGTCCAGCACCTCAAGTTCAAACTACACCAGCTGTAGAAGTAGTTTCAGAATCAAGTGCTAGTGAATCTGTAGCTGAGGGGGACCTTGTAGAAAGTCCACTTGTCGGAGTTGCTTACTTGGCTGCCGGACCAGACAAATCTAATTTTGTTTCAGTCGGTGATACTATTAAAAAAGGCCAAACCTTGGTTATCATCGAAGCCATGAAGATCATGAATGAAATTCCAGCACCTAAAGATGGTGTTGTAACAGAAATTTTAGTTGAAAATGAAGAAATGGTTGAGTTTGGGAAAGGCTTGGTACGTATCAAATGATTGATATTCAAGAAATTAAAGAAGCTTTGCCACACCGTTATCCCATGCTCTTAGTAGATCGTGTTTTGGAAGTCAGTGAAGATACAATCGTTGCTATTAAAAATGTAACGATTAACGAACCTTTCTTCAATGGTCATTTTCCTCAATACCCAGTTATGCCTGGAGTCCTCATTATGGAAGCCTTGGCTCAGACAGCAGGTGTTTTGGAATTGTCTAAACCTGAAAATAAAGGAAAACTTGTCTTCTATGCTGGTATGGATAAGGTTAAGTTTAAGAAACAAGTTGTTCCTGGTGATCAGCTTGTCATGACAGCAACTTTTGTCAAACGTCGTGGCACAATCGCCGTAGTAGAAGCGAAGGCAGAAGTAGATGGTAAGCTTGCAGCAAGCGGTACTCTGACCTTTGCTATTGGAAACTAGGGAGGTTTTCCATGTTTCGTAAGATTTTAATTGCCAATCGTGGTGAAATTGCTGTTCGTATTATTCGTGCGGCACGAGAATTAGGAATTGCAACAGTCGCTGTCTATTCGACTGCTGACAAGGAAGCTCTCCACACGCTTTTGGCTGATGAGGCTATCTGTATCGGCCCTGGAAAGGCTACAGAATCTTATCTGAACATCAATGCTATCCTATCAGCTGCGGTATTGACTGAAGCTGAAGCTATTCACCCTGGATTTGGTTTTTTAAGTGAAAATTCCAAATTTGCAACCATGTGTGAAGAAGTTGGGATCAAATTTATCGGACCATCAGCTCGTGTCATGGATGTCATGGGAGATAAAATTAACGCCCGTGCTCAAATGATTAAGGCAAACGTACCTGTCATTCCAGGATCAGATGGAGAAGTCCATACTGCAGAAGAGGCTCTTGCTATTGCTGAAAAAATTGGTTATCCAGTTATGCTGAAAGCTTCAGCTGGAGGTGGTGGAAAAGGGATTCGTAAGGTTGAAAAAGCAGAAGATCTTGTATCAGCCTTTGAAACAGCCTCTAGTGAAGCTAAAGCAAACTTTGGTAATGGAGCTATGTACCTTGAGCGTGTCATTTATCCTGCCCGCCATATTGAAGTACAGATTCTTGCTGACCAAATGGGACATGTTATTCACCTAGGTGAGCGTGACTGTTCGCTTCAGCGGAATAACCAAAAGGTTTTAGAAGAAAGTCCTTCCATTGCTATCGGGAAAACACTGCGTAATGAAATTGGTGCTGCAGCAGTCCGTGCAGCGGAGTCTGTTGGTTATGAAAATGCTGGTACTATTGAATTCCTACTAGATGAAGCAACTGGGAAATTCTACTTTATGGAGATGAATACGCGTGTCCAAGTCGAACATCCAGTAACCGAATTTGTTTCTGGTGTGGATATTGTCAAGGAACAAATCCGTATCGCAGCAGGTCAACCATTGACCTTGAAGCAAGAAGATATTGTTCTAAAAGGACACGCCATTGAGTGTCGAATTAACGCAGAAAATCCAGCCTTTAATTTTGCACCAAGTCCAGGTAAGATTACCAATCTTTATCTACCGAGTGGTGGTGTCGGCTTGCGTGTTGACTCTGCAGTTTATCCAGGTTATACCATTCCGCCATACTATGATAGTATGATTGCTAAGATTATCGTTCATGGGGAAAATCGTTTTGATGCTCTTATGAAAATGCAACGAGCTCTTTATGAACTCGAAATTGAAGGGGTCGTCACCAATGCTGATTTTCAACTCGATTTGATTTCAGATCGTCGAGTAATAGCAGGAGACTATGACACCTCATTCTTGATGGAGACCTTCTTACCACACTATCAAGAAAAAGAATAATGTAATACTCTTCGAAAATCTCTTCAAACTGCGTCAGCTTCGCTTGGGATTATATATGTGACTGACTTCGTCAGTCTTATCTACAACCTTAAAGCAGTGCTTTGAGAAACCTGCGGCTAGCTTCCTAGTTTGCTCTTTGATTTTCATTGAGTATAAAAATAGTATAAGACTGAAAAGGGGGATGTATGGCTCTATTTAGTAAAAAAGATAAATATATTCGAATCAATCCCAATCGTTCGACTGTAAATCAACCTCAGATCAAGCCAGAGGTTCCAGATGAGCTCTTCTCCCAATGTCCAGGTTGCAAATATACGATTTACCAAAAGGACTTGGGGAGTGAGCGTATATGCCCTCACTGTGGCTATACCTTCCGTATTTCAGCTCAAGAGCGTTTAGCTTTAACCATTGATATGGGTACGTTTTTAGAAATGTTTAAAGGGATTGAGACTCAGGATCCTTTGAATTTTCCAGGCTATCGTAAAAAATTGACTTTGATGCGTGAAAAGACAGGTCTTGATGAGGCTGTTGTTACAGGAACAGCTTTGATTAAGGGAGAGAAGGTTGCCCTTGGCATCATGGATTCTAACTTTATTATGGCGTCAATGGGGACAGTTGTTGGTGAGAAAATCACTCGCTTGTTCGAATATGCGACCACTGAAAAATTACCAGTCGTCTTGTTTACAGCTTCTGGTGGTGCTCGTATGCAAGAAGGAATCATGAGCTTGATGCAGATGGCCAAAATCTCTGCAGCAGTCAAACGTCATTCCAATGCAGGTCTCTTTTATCTGACAATCCTTACGGACCCGACGACTGGAGGAGTAACAGCTTCCTTCGCTATGGAAGGGGATATTATCTTGGCAGAACCGCAAAGTTTGGTAGGTTTTGCTGGACGCCGTGTGATTGAAAATACGGTAAGGGAAGACTTACCAGAGGATTTCCAGAAGGCAGAGTTTCTTCTAGAGCATGGCTTTGTAGATGCAATTGTAAAACGGCGAGAATTGCCAGATATGATTGCTCGATTAGTAAGGTTGCATAAGGGGGATCGTTTATGAATATAGCGAAAATCGTCAGAGAAGCACGTGAACAAACCCGCTTAACTGCCTTGGACTTCGCAACAGGAATTTTTGATGACTTTGTAGAACTACATGGGGATCGCTCATTCAGAGATGATGGTGCTGTTATTGGTGGTATCGGATGGTTGGGAGAACAAGCAGTAACTGTAGTTGGAATCCAAAAAGGTAAAAGTTTACAAGATAATCTTAACCGTAACTTTGGACAACCCCATCCAGAAGGCTACCGCAAGGCCCTTCGTTTGATGAAGCAAGCAGAAAAGTTTGGTCGTCCAATTGTAACCTTTATTAATACTGCTGGTGCCTATCCTGGTGTAGGCGCAGAAGAACGTGGTCAAGGCGAAGCCATTGCTCGTAACCTCATGGAGATGAGCGACCTAAAAGTGCCCATTATCGCCATTATTATTGGTGAAGGTGGCTCTGGTGGAGCTCTAGCTCTAGCAGTTGCTGACCGTGTTTGGATGCTAGAAAACTCTATCTATGCAGTTCTCAGTCCCGAAGGCTTTGCTTCTATCTTGTGGAAAGATGGCACGCGTGCCATGGAAGCAGCTGAGTTGATGAAAATCACCTCGTATGAGTTGTTGGATATGCAAGTTGTTGATAAGGTCATCTCTGAGGTGGGTCTATCAAGTAAAGAACTGATCAAGCAAGTGAAGGAACAACTCCAGGCAGAACTTGATGAACTTGGTAAACTGCCACTAGAACAGCTCATTGAAGAACGTTATCAACGCTTTAGAAAATATTAAAAAGACAGCTAGAACTAAAAAAGGTTCTAGCTTTTTGGCTGCTATAAAAAAGATATGTCAGGATTAAGAATTGACAGTTGAGGAAATGGAACTGAGAGTCGTTAAAAAAAATGTATATTATATAATAAGGGATGATAATCTATAAGTGTTACAAAGAATAGATTAAGTTTTAATAGTTTTTATGCTGTGCTAGGTCAGTATATAACTGATAAACTGAATAGGGGGTGTTAATTTTTCCCTCCATCAAGGTAATTTTAATTTTTTTAAGGAATGAGTATGAAAAAACTTTGGCATTTGGGAGTCTATATCTTACTGGTATTTCTATCGGTTTATCTACCAGAGTTAGGGATTGTGCATCTGACTAAGTTTTTAGGATGGGGGATAAATGGCTATTCTATCTTTTTAACAGTTGAAGTAATAGCTCTTTTGCTATTATTTATCTACTGGCTCAAAAAGAAAGAGATGCTCTATATTTTTGAAAAAAAGGGTTCAAAGAAGTCAAGGTTCTTTTACCTTGTAGTTGGTCTAGTGGCTACTTATTTTGATCGTCAATTGGTGGATGCTTTTCAGTTACAGTTTCATCACTTCATTGATAACAAGTATATCTTTCAAGACCTTCTTTCAGCCTTGTATTCAAATGGACAACCAACTTTTCTATCAACTGTTCTCAGTTTTAGTTTAACAGTAGTCGTCGGACCTATATTGGAGGAACTGATTCATAGAGGGTACTTTATGAATACCTTTTTCCCCCAGTCCAAGTACTATCTGGATGTTATCCTATCTGCTCTTATCTTTGGACTTAGTCATTTGATCTTAACTCACCGAGATCCTATCAGTTTGATCATTTATAGTTTAGGCGGTCTCTTCTATGCCCTTGTCTACCGTTGGACAAAGAACCTGAGAATTACAATCCTATGCCATAGTTTTTTCAACTTTCTCACTTATGCCAAGCCCATCTGGATATTTGTTTATAATTATGTCTATTATCACTTTTTTAGATAGTGGAAGGCAAAGAAAAAAGTGTTTGATAACTGTCAAACACTTTTTCTATATTATTTAATCTTCTTCTGTCACAAATTGACTGAGGAGTCCATTGATGAAACGGGCTGACTTTTGATCTGAAAAGCTCTTAGCAAGTTCAATGGCTTCGTTAACAGCTACGAGTTGAGGAGTATCAAATGAAGTAATTTCAAAAACTCCTAGGCGTAGAAGAGTTTTTTCCACTAAAGTCAGACGATCGATGGTCCAACCAGTTTTCAAATGTTGAGTGATTTGTTTATCCAGATCATCCTTTTTAGCTTGGACACCAGAAACGAGCTCCACAAGGAAGTTAGGAAGTTGCACATCTGCATCTTCGCGATCATGCGTGTAGGCGAAGCGACAAGCAGTTTCTAGATCTGAACCAAATTCAAGACTCATCAAAGCTTGGAAAGCACATTTACGTAGCTCACGTCTAGATTCTAATAATGGACTAGTCATTGAGGAAGTCCTCGTCGAATAAGTCTTTCAATTCTGGTTTTGGTGTTTTATCTGGAACGATACCAGCAACGTGAATGTTGACGGCAGAGATTTCAACATCAGCCATGTTACGGACAGCATCCTTAACAGCTTTCTGGATAGCCATAGCAACCTTAGGAACTTTGACACCGTACTCTAGGTAGAGGTAGATATCAGCTGTGAGCTCATCGTTAGCTTCTTTTAGGTATACGCCACGACCAAGAGAAAGTTTTGAAAGGGTGTCAGATACTGATTTGTTTGAAAAAGAGTGTACGCCTTCAACTTTCGCAGTTGCAATAGCAATGATTTTTTCTAGTACACGTGGGGCGATGACGATTTCGCCAAGTTGTTCTTCAATTCCCATAGAATGACCTCTTTCTAGTTTCTAGAGATTAGGCGCGAGAAACGTAAGTTCCTTCTGCAGTGTTGATAATCAATTTTTGACCTGCTTCGATGAAGTCTGGAACGTTTACGACAAGACCAGTTTCCATTGTTGCTGGTTTACCAGAACCTGTAACAGTAGCACCTTTGATAGATGGTTGTGTTTCAGCAACTGTCAATTCAACAGTAGTTGGTACAGTTACACCGATTACTTCAGTTCCGTAGAATTGGATTTTTACATCTGAGTTTTCAAGGATGTAAAGCAATTCGTTTTCAACATTCACAACAGGAATTTCGTATTGGTCATAAGTTTCTGTGTTCATGAAGTAAGCTGTGTCGTCCATTTTGTACAAGTATTGAGCTGGAACTGTTTCGATGATCGCTTGCTCAAATTTTTCTTCTGGGCGGTAGCTTGTTTCAAATGTTGAACCAGTACGGACATCACGCAATTTCATACGCATGATAGTGTTTCCTTTACCTGGTTTGTGGTGGCTAGCTTCCAAAACGCGGATCAATTTTCCTTCAGCTGTTTCAAAAGTCATACCAGCCTTTAGTTTACTTGCTTCAATCATGTTTTTACCTCTTTAATAAATAGTTTACTCTTCATTCTACCATAAAATCTTCTGGAAATAAAGCCAAAATAGTTATTGGGACATGGTAGGGCAGAAAAAGAATATAGCCTAGTCAGGTGGAGTGGTTAATGTTAAAGAGTATCCACTATATTTCTTCTCATACTCAATGAAAATCAAAGAGCAAACTAGGAAGCTAGCCGCAGGTTGCTCAAAACACTGTTTTGAGGTTGCAGATGGAAGCTGACGTGGTTTGAAGAGATTTTCGAAGAGTATTATATTTCAAAAGGCCGAAGTAAGCTTACTCCGACCTGTCAGTATTGTCTTAAAAAGATTGATTTTTATTCTGGTTCTACCAAAATTTTAATTTGTGACTTATCTTGAGTTAATTCGATAAAGCCTTCTTCGACGATATTTTCCAATTTAATTTTCTTAGTAACTAATTTTTCAGCAGAGAAGTAGCCTTGTTCCATCAATTCTAATACTTTAGGGAAGATATGACGATAAGCAATGATTCCTTTTAGTGTCTTTTCTTGGATTGCAAATTCATTCGGATTAATATTTGCTTCTCGTTCCCAGATAGAGACCACCATGCACTCACCTGCTTTATGTACGGCAGCTAAGGCTTGTCCTAAAACTACTGGCACACCCGTTACTTCATAAGAAACATCTACACCACCGTTTGTTAAACGATGAATAGCTTCAACAGCTGTTTCACCTTCTTCCGGACGGACAACGATAGCTCCTAACTCTTCAGCTTTTGCTTGACGTTCAGGTGATAGTTCAACAGCATAAATCTTAGAAGCACCCGCTGCACGAAGGGCTTCTACAATTAAGAGACCAATCGGACCTAAGCCAAAGACAGCAGCAGTATCACCAGTTTTTAGTGCTGATTGACGAACTGCATAAACTGCAACAGCAGCTGGCTCAGTGAGAGCAGCTTGCTCATAGCTTAAGCTATCTGGAATGACATGTACTAAGTCACCGTCTAAAACACAATATTTGGCAAATCCACCGTCTGCAGCCAAACCGACAAAATTAAGGTTTGGATCCAAATTATAATTACCAACTAAGTTATTCTTAGCTAGAATTGGTTCTACAGCAACACGATCACCAATTTTAACACGAGTAACATCGCTTCCGACTTCTACAATTTCACCAGAAAATTCATGTCCCAGTGTTACTGGTGCTTTTTGACCAGAATAGACATGTTCTTCTGTTGGGATGAAGATAGGGCCATCTAAAAATTCGTGGAGGTCAGTACCACAAATTCCTGTGAATTTAACAGCAACTTTTACTTGGTGCGGAAGTACCTCAGGGACTTCTACTTCTTGAATACGAACATCTTTTGCTGCATGCCAGCGAGCTGCTTTCATTGTAGCCATATGAATAACTCCTTATTGTTGCGATTTTTAGTTTTCCTTTTAGGAAACTTTACATGTAATATTGTAAACGCTTTCCTTGTGTTTGTCAAGAAAAACCAACCTCAGGGCTGGTTTCTTTTACATATTAATCTTCTTTCAACTTCGCCAATTCTTGGGCAAGGAGTTTAAGGGCGACTTGTGGGTTGGCTTGGCCTTTAGTTGCTTTCATGAGGAATCCAGTAAATGCTTTGTCTGCATTACGTTTACCTGACTTGAAGTCGGCAACAGCAGCTTCGTTATCCGCAAAGACTTGGTGGATGATTGGAATCAAAACATCAGGATCTGAGATTTGAACCATACCTGCTTTTTCAACGTATTCACGAGCTCCACCGCCATTTTTAGCTAGGTGGACAAAGACTTTCTTGGCAATCTTAGACGAAATCGTACCGTCTTCGATGATGGCAATCATTTCTACCAAGTTTTCTGGTGTCAATTTGATTTGTTCCAGTGTCTTGCCTTCGGCATTCAAGAACTGAGCAACTTCCCCTTGGAGCCAGTTAGAGACTTGTTTGGCATCGCCACCGAGGGTAACAGCTTTCTCAAAGAAGTCAGAAGTAACTTTATTAGCTGTCAACTGACTAGCATCGTAGTCTGATAAACCAAGGTCAGATACGTAGCGAGCACGACGTTCTTTTGGAAACTCTGGTAACTCAGTCCGCATTTCCTCAATCCACTCGTCTGAGATTTCAAAGAGTGGTAGGTCTGGTTCTGGGAAGTAACGGTAGTCAGCAGCCCCTTCCTTGACACGCATGAGGATGGTTGCTTTGTTCGCTTCATCGTAACGACGTGTTTCTTGGCGGATTTGACCACCTGAGCGAAGAATTTCAGCCTGACGTTGCACTTCGTACTCAAGACCCTTGCGGACATTTGAGAAGGAGTTCAAGTTTTTCAACTCAGTCTTGGTACCAAATTTCTCTTGACCATAAGGACGAAGGGAAATGTTAGCATCTACACGCATTGAACCTTCTTCCATCTTAACGTCGGAAATACCAGCATATTGGATAACTTCCTTCAGGGCTGTTAGATAAGCGTAAGCTTCTTCAGGAGAACGCATGTCCGCTTCAGATACAATCTCAATCAATGGCACTCCTTGACGGTTGAGGTCGACATAAGAGAAACCATCTGTTCCGTGAATGTTCTTACCGGCATCTTCTTCCAAGTGGGCACGTTCGATACCGATTTTCTTAGTTGTACCATCTTCTAGCTCCACTTCAATCCAACCGTTGTAACCGATTGGCTCATCAAACTGAGAAATTTGGTAGGCTTTTGGATTATCAGGGTAGAAGTAGTTCTTGCGGTCAAAGTGCATCTTCTTGTGGATGTCCATGTTGAGGGCAAGAGCTGCTTTGATACCAGCATCGACAACCCCCTTATTGAGAACTGGCAGTACGCCTGGGAAAGACCAGTCAATCACGTTTGTATTGGCATTTTGGTCATTTCCAAAGTGAGCAGAAGTAGGTGAGAAGATTTTTGAATTGGTGTTGAGCTCTACGTGGACTTCAAGTCCAATGACTGTTTCAAAGTTCATTAGTTATCACCTCCAAAAATCACGGGTTGTTGTTTGTGGTAGTCTGTTGTTGCTTCAAAAGCAGCAGCAGCTTGGTAGATAGTCTCTTCTGAGTATTTAGGACCAATCAATTGCAAACCTACAGGTAGACCTTGAGCAAATCCTGCAGGAATCGAAATTCCTGGTAGACCAGCCAAGTTAACTGGGATTGTCAAGAGATCCGCCAAGTACATAGCAACTGGATCGTGGTTGAGTGAATCCAAGTCAAAGGCTACGCTTGGAGCTGTTGGACCAAGGATGAGATCGTAATCTGCAAAGACTTTTTCAAAATCTTGGATGATGAGGGTACGAACTTGACCAGCTTTCTTGTAGTAGGCATCGTAGTAACCTGATGAAAGACTGAAAGTACCAAGCATGATACGACGTTTTACTTCATCACCAAATCCTTGGCTGCGAGTATTAACGTAAATCTCGTCCAAGTTCTTAGCGTCTTCAGCACGGAAACCATAGCGGATACCGTCAAAACGTTGTAAGTTTGAAGAAGCTTCAGATGAAGCGATGATGTAGTAAACTGCAACCCCGTATTTAGAGTGTGGAAGGCTGACTTCTTCTACAACTGCACCAAGTTTTTCAAAGTGCTTAGCGGCGTTGAGGATAGTTTCCTTAACTTCTGGGTCAATCCCTTCACCAAGGTATTCCTTAGGCAAAGCAATTTTCATGCCCTTGATGTCTTGTCCGATTTTTGAAGTAAAGTCAGCAATGCGGACAGGAGCAGAAGTAGAGTCTTTTGCATCTTCGCTAGCAATAGCATTGAGCAAGAGCGCATTTTCCTTAACGGTAGGAGCAAAAGGACCAATCTGGTCTAATGAACTACCAAAGGCAATCAGACCGAAACGTGAAACTGTTCCGTAGGTTGGTTTGAGACCGACAATTCCGTTGAAGGCGGCAGGTTGGCGGATGGATCCACCTGTATCAGAACCAAGAGACAAACGGACTTGTCCTGAAGCTACAGAAGCTGCGGAACCACTAGATGATCCACCAGGAACCTTGTTGTGGTCCCAAGCATTTTTAGTTGCACCGTAGTAAGATGTTTCACCAGAACCACCCATGGCAAACTCGTCCATGTTGGTTTTCCCAACAACGATCATGCCCTTAGATTTTGCATTTGCAACAGCTGTCGCATCAAAGATTGGCTCGTAGTTATAAAGCATTTTTGAAGCTGCAGTTGTGAGGATGCCGTCTGTAGAGATGTTATCCTTAACTGCTAGCGGAATTCCTGAAAGGACATTGTCAGCGTCAATTCCAGTTTCGTCAATAGCTTTAGCTTGAGAAAGAGCTTGATCTTCAGCGATAGTGACAAAGGCATTGATAGCTTCTTCACGCGCCTTGATATCTTCAAGCGTTGCTTGCGTTAGTTCGGTTGCAGAAATTTCCTTAGATACAAGGAGATTATGCAACTCTTCAATCGTTTTATTGTTAAAAGTCATTAGGCATCTCCTCCATCGTCCAGGATAGCTGGTACCTTGATATAGTAATTGTCTTTTTCAGGTACATTTTTAAATAAGCGATCACGGTCAGTTCCTTCTTCGGCTACGTCTCGGCGAAGAACGGTCTTGCGATCTGCCATGGTAGTCGTTGGTTCAACACCAGTAGTGTCGACTTCGCCGAGCAATTCGACCATATCAACAATCTTAGACAAGGTTGTCGCAAACTCAGCAGTTTCTTCTTCTGAGAATTTTAATTTTGAAAGATTGGCAACGTGTGTTACCTCTTCTTGCGTAATTTTCATCTTGCATCCTTTCGTGAAATGATGATTATTTATCTGTTCTATTTTACCATATTTTCCTATAAATAAGGGAGGGGGAAGTGAAAAGAAATAGAAATTGAAAAAAATGCTAAAATTCGATATAATGGAGTGTTGAAAGGAATGGTAAAATCCAATGTAGAAATCATTCTTAGTTATTGAAACAAGAAAAATAGAGAATCAAAGAAAGAGAACTTATGAATATTCAAGAAGAAATTAAGAAACGCCGTACCTTTGCCATCATCTCCCACCCGGACGCGGGGAAAACTACTATTACTGAGCAGTTGCTCTACTTTGGGGGCGAGATTCGTGAGGCTGGTACTGTAAAAGGGAAGAAAACAGGGACCTTTGCTAAGTCTGACTGGATGGATATCGAGAAGCAACGTGGGATTTCGGTTACTTCATCTGTTATGCAATTTGACTACGACGGTAAGCGTGTCAATATCCTAGACACACCAGGGCACGAGGACTTCTCAGAAGACACCTATCGGACCTTGATGGCGGTGGATGCTGCGGTCATGGTAGTGGACTCTGCCAAGGGTATCGAGGCCCAAACCAAAAAATTGTTTGAGGTTGTCAAGCACCGTGGCATTCCTGTCTTTACCTTTATGAATAAGTTGGACCGCGACGGTCGTGAACCATTGGACCTCTTGCAGGAATTGGAAGAAGTTCTAGGGATTGCCAGTTATCCAATGAATTGGCCAATTGGGATGGGGAAAGCCTTTGAGGGGCTCTATGATCTTTATAACCAACGTTTGGAACTCTACAAAGGAGACGAACGATTTGCTAGCCTAGAAGATGGCGATAAACTTTTTGGGAGCAACCCATTCTATGAACAAGTTAAAGATGATATCGAGCTTTTGAATGAAGCAGGAAATGAATTCTCAGAGGAAGCTATTCTGGCTGGAGAATTGACGCCAGTCTTCTTCGGTTCAGCTCTTACTAATTTTGGTGTGCAGACCTTCCTTGAAACCTTCCTCAAGTTTGCTCCAGAACCACATGGACATAAGAAAACGGATGGTGAAATTGTGGATCCTTACGACAAGGACTTCTCAGGCTTTGTCTTTAAAATCCAAGCCAACATGGACCCTCGTCACCGTGACCGTATCGCCTTTGTCCGTATCGTATCGGGTGAATTTGAGCGTGGCATGAGTGTCAATCTGCCTCGTACTGGTAAGGGTGCCAAGCTGTCTAATGTGACTCAGTTTATGGCGGAAAGTCGTGAGAATGTGACCAATGCCGTGGCAGGAGATATCATCGGGGTTTACGATACAGGTACGTATCAGGTTGGAGATACTCTGACAGTTGGGAAAAATAAGTTTGAATTTGAACCACTGCCAACCTTTACACCTGAAATTTTCATGAAAGTTTCTGCTAAGAACGTTATGAAGCAAAAATCCTTCCACAAAGGGATTGAGCAATTGGTTCAAGAAGGAGCTATTCAGCTTTATACAAACTACCAAACGGGTGAATACATGCTTGGGGCCGTTGGCCAATTGCAGTTTGAAGTCTTCAAACACCGTATGGAAAATGAGTACAATGCAGAAGTGGTTATGAGCCCAATGGGTAAAAAGACCGTTCGCTGGATTAAACCAGAAGATTTGGATGAGCGCATGTCTTCAAGTCGAAACATCTTGGCTAAAGACCGCTTTGACCAACCTGTCTTCCTCTTTGAAAACGACTTTGCCCTCCGCTGGTTTGCGGACAAGTATCCGGATGTAGAGTTAGAAGAGAAGATGTAAATCGTTACAAATGACTAGCAACATAAAGTTGCTGTCATTTGACGGTAACCGCTATGGCGGTCTACCTAAACGCTCCACTAGTAAAGTTTTACGAATATTATCGATTCGTAAAACTTTACGTCGTAACTGGTAGTGAGCGAACTAGCTAACTGCCTTACTAACTACGTTGGGCAAATGAAATCGATTTGCCAAACTCCGTGTCGTAATCTAATAAGCACTAACCGCTAAGACAGTTTACTTAAACGCTTCACTAGGCAAAGTCCACGAATAGTTTTGATTCGTGGACTTTTTCGTCGTAATGGTTAGAAAGCGGTCTAGCTACCTGCCTTACTAACTTCGTTTGCCAAATAGAATCGATTTGCCAAACTCCGTGTCGTAATCTAATAAGCACTAACCGCTAAGACAGTTTACCTAAATGTTTCACTAGGCAAAGTCCACGAATGGTATCGATTCGTGGGCTTTTGCGTCATAACAATTCAAAAATGGTCTGCCTAACTATCGTTAACTTATCAGCGTTTCTGCCTCTTCGCGGCGTAGTTAAGTCAATTTATGTGGTTGTGTAACAATCTAAGAAGATTAAGGAAAGACCTAATAGAGTTGTCTCACTGTCTTACTATCTTCGTTTGGCAAATGAAATTGATTTGCCAAACTGTGTGTCGTAATGAAAAAAGAGTATCTGGGTTGGTAACTTACATTAAAACTATTGCAAAAAGCCAAGAAAATCCCTTCCTTGGCTTTTGTTGTAGCTTGCTATTTAGAATTTTCCTAAAACTCCGTCCCGATTTGGGACGGAGTTTAGGAGGTCTTTTAGGTCGCCAATCGGTAAACAGCTTCAGCATAGATATCCATAGCACGATAGAGATCATCTAAGATAGCATATTCATTTGCTTGGTGTTCTGTTTGCTCTCTTCCTGGGAAGAGGGCGCCAAAAGCGACACAGTTTGGCATCGTACGTGCAAAGGTTGCACCGCCAGATGATAGAGCGGGACTCTTGTCACCAGTTTTTTCTTCATAAACCTGCATGAGTGTAGTGACGAGTGTGCTATCTCTTGCAACGTAAAGTGGTGCCAGGTAGTCAAATTCATGGTAGCTAAGTTGGTAAGCTTTTGCGCACTCTATCAGCTGATGAACAAGGGCATCCTTGTCTGCAAGGACTGGGATTCGAATATCAATTCGAATTTCAGAACTTTCGGGAGTAATGGTTAAGGCAGCTACATTAAAGGATAAATGCCCAGAAGGCTGGTCGCTGATATCACCAAAGATTCCTTTTCCTTGACCATCTTGACCAACTTCTTTGGCAAGAAATGCCAGTGCAGGATGGGATTGAATGGAATCAAGGACGGTGGCTAGTCGAATGACTGCATTAATCCCTTGGCTAGCATCCTTGGCATGCTTAGATAGTCCTAGAACAGTAAGGGACTGATCATTTTGTTGATAATCGTAACCAGCAGCTATTAGACTTTCTTGGAGTTGTTCCATAAGTGGTCCTTGATAAGTTGCCTTATCAGGTACTACATTAAAGGCTCCACCTACATCTAAGGCCAGTTGTTCTGATCCAGGTCCATGAAGTTTGACCTGAAGGAGCCCTTTTTCTGCATAGGTTAATGGGAACGATGAATCAGGAGCAAATCCCATGCTGGCTTGTTCTTCAATGGTATTATATCTTGCCATACAACGCCAAAGGGTTTCCTCATCAGTACCAAATATGAAACGAACCCGTTTTTTGAATTGAATTCCTTGGTCAAGCAAGCTTTTGACTGCGTAAAGGGCTGCAAGAGAAGGTCCTTTATCATCCTGCGCACCCCGACCATAAATCCGTCCATCTCTGATACTAGCTTCAAATGGAGGAGTTTCCCAGTCTGTCAAATCGCCTGCAGGAACGACATCTAGGTGGCAGAGGATGGCAAGGAGATCCCCCTCACCAACTTCTGCATACCCATAATATCCTTGAAGATCAAGGTAGGTTTTAAAACCAAGTTCTTGACATAAGTCCAACGTTTTTTTCAGGACATCTTGAATTGCTTGACCAAAGGGAGTGCCATTTTCACCTTCATTGAGAACAGAAGGATAAGAGATGATTATTTTCAAACTTTGAAGAAAATCCTCTTTGATTGATTCTGTAATATAGGATTTCATCCGTATTTCCCCTTTTGACTATAAGAATGGCACTAGGGTACCCAAGATAAGAAGTAGAATACTTGCAACGACAATGACGATGACGAGTTTTCCAACAAATTTCCACCAAGTTCCAAGGCTGACACGACCAAGAGCAAGAGCACCCATAACAATACCTGAAGTAGGAGTCACAAGGTTAAGGACACCAGATGCAGATTGGTAGGCAGTGACGATAAGGCTTGCTTTAACATTGACGAACTCTCCAAGAGGAGCCATGATCCCCATGGTTGCACTAGCAAGACCAGATGAAGAAGGAATGAGGAAGGACATAGGTAGGTAGAAGATATAGGTCAATACGATAAAGACTTGAGGAGAGAGACCTTGAAGTCCGATTTCACCCCAGTGTAGGATGGTTGCAGTAATCATACCATCGTTCATGATAACTTGGATACCACGAGCAACCGCACAAATCAAGGCTACTGAAAGCAAATCGGCAGCACCAGTTAAGAAGGTTGAGACAATCTTGCTTTCTTTGAGACCATAGACAACACCGATCAAAATCCCCATAACGGCAAAGAGCATAGCGCCTTCAGGGAAATACCAGCTACCAAATGGTAGAGCAGATGAACCGATAACTCCTCCAATTACAGGAAGTCCGATTAACCAATTCTTGAAGTCTTCAAATACAGTAACATGCAAATCAACCCAAGGGATGAAACTTGCAATCATAATGATAAAGGTTAATACAAATAAAGCGAGGACATGTTTTTGTTTCTTGCTCAAGGTAGATGGTGCATCATCGTTTTCTGAAACATTGAAGTGTTTGATATCTTCTTCGCGTTGAGCGTAAACGAGCGATTTAGTAGGATCTTTTTGAATCTTTTCTGCATAACGATAGACAAAGTAAGTGCTGATACCTGTCATTACAAACCAGAAGATAACACGGAGAATAACCCCATCCATAGAAGAGATTCCCGCAGTATCAGAAGCGATAACAGTAGCAAATGGATTCAATGTAGATGCCAAACAACCAACTTGAGAACCTAGTAAGATGATGGCTACAGCAGTGATACTGTCAAAACCAACTGCCATCATTACAGGAATAAGAAGGGGGTAGAAGGCCATGGTTTCTTCCCCCATACCATAGGTAGTTCCTCCAAGTGCGAAGAGGGGCATGAGGATGAGAATCAACATTTTTTCGCGGCCCTTGTATTTTTTAACGATGGAGGCAATCCCTACATCGAGTGTACCAGTAGCGTTTACGACACCAAGAAAACCTCCGACCATAAGGATAAAGAAGGCAACGTCGATTGCTGCGCTAGTTGGTTCGTGACCGAGCATGGCACGAATTGGCGCCATAAAGACATCGTAAATCCCTTGAGGATTAGAGTCAACAGTTTGATAGGTACCTGCGATGAGGTTACCTGCTTCATTGGTATCATACTTACCTGCAGGAATGACCCAGGTCAAAAATGCCATAATGGCAATGATGATGATCAAAACAGTGTATGATGAGGGCATTTGAAACCTTTTTTTATTTTCACTCATTTGTTTTTCCTCCTAAACTATGTCACACAGTATAAAAACGAATGATGTGGCAAGAGTGCTGACTAAACTTTCTTGTAAGGTATCACTAAGAGCTAATCTTTAACGATGATTGTTCCGCTATCAGATTCAATCAAGGCTCCCAAATTGCTGAGGGAAGTGATGACGGCTTTTCCTGCTGGACGATTGGTTACAAAATCAATGGCAGCTTGGATTTTTGGTAGCATACTACCAGGAGCAAATTGCCCCTCTTGGATGTATTCTTGGAGTTGGCTAACAGTTACCTGCTCCAATTTTTCTTGATTTGGTTTGTTATAGTTGACATAAGCATAATCTACGCCAGTTAAAATGATGAAGAGATCTGCTTCGACTAGCTCTGCCAAGCATTGCGATGCAAAATCCTTATCGATGACAGCTTCTACCCCTGAGAAGTAACCGTTTTCATTTTTGGTTACAGGAATACCTCCACCGCCTGCTGCGATGACAATTTGTCCCTTATCTAAGAGTGCGCGTATACTATCGATTTCTTTGATATAAACAGGTTTTGGAGAAGCCACTACCTTACGCCAGCCACGTCCTGCATCTTCTTTAAAGTTAGCCCCAGTTTTTTCGCTTTCTGCTTTAGCCTCTTCTTCTGAGTAGAATGGACCAATGGGTTTACTTGGATTGAGAAAGGCAGGATCATTCTTGTCCACGACAACTTGTGTGACAACAGAAACGACAGTTTTATCAAGATGAATATCCTGTAAAGCATTTTCCAGAGCATTCTGGAGCCAAAAACCGATGCTGCCCTCAGTCATAGCAACAAGTGAATCGAGAGGAAAGGCAGGATTTTTTTCGGAATTGGCTGCTAGGTGTTGGAGGAGAAGGTTACCAACTTGCGGTCCATTGCCATGGGTGATAATCAATTCATCACCATTTTGGATGAGTTTTACCAGATGGCGTGCTGTTTCTGCCAGAGCAGCTTCTTGAGCTTGAGCAGATGGATCTGTGGAAAGAATGGCATTTCCTCCAAGAGCGACAACGATTTTACGATGAGACATGAGCGCTCCTTTCTTTTGGATGAACAAAAGCCAATTTTGGTTAAAGGCTTGGCTTTGGAAGTTGAGAAGAAAGACTTTGTAGGGACGAGTTGAGTTGGAATTTCGAAATGTGAATAACTGGAAGGCAGTTACTTGTTATGAGGTTTTTGCTTGAATGGTGACTATTGGGGAATTCCAACTCAGAGCTCGTAACTATTACAAAAAGGGACCGGACTAAAACACTAGTCTCAGCCCCTAAGCTGTTTCTTATAGTTTGTATCACACTTTAGGAATGTAGAGATTTCCTAGTGTAGCAGCCATAACGGCTTTGATGGTGTGCATACGATTTTCTGCTTGATCAAACTGACGAGCATATTTGCTATGGAAGACCTCATCAGTTACTTCCATTTCTTTTACACCAAATTTCTCAGCTACTTGTCTGCCATAGATTGTGTTTGTATCATGAAAGGCTGGTAAGCAGTGGAGGAAGATTAAGTTTTCATTGCCTGCTTTCTTAACAAGATCCATATTGACTTGATAAGGTTTTAGCAAAGCGACGCGTTCTGCAAACTTATCTTCTTCGCCCATAGATACCCAAACATCAGTGTAAAGGACATCAGCCCCTTTTACAGCTTGATCAGCATCTTCTGTGATGAGGATGTGAGCCCCACTTTCTTTGGCATATCCCTCAGCCAGTGCAACAACTGCTTGATCTGGGAAGAGTTCTTTTGGTGAAAAGACATGAACGTTCACACCAAGGATGGCTCCTGTTACTAGAAGGCTATTGGCAACATTGTTACGACCGTCACCACAGTAAACCAATGTCAAACCTTCAAGATGTCCGAAATTTTCTAGTACTGTCAAGTAGTCTGCAAGCATTTGAGTTGGGTGCCATTTATCCGTCAAGCCATTCCAAACAGGAACACCAGAGAATTCAGCTAATTCTTCAACCATATCTTGACTAAAACCACGGAATTCAATACCATCAAACATACGTCCCAAAACTTTTGCGGTATCTTCCGTAGTTTCTTTTTTACCTAGTTGAATATCGTTTGCCCCCAGGTATTCTGGATGTGCACCAAGATCGATTGCAGCAGTTGTGAATGCTGCGCGTGTACGGGTAGAAGTTTTTTCAAATAAAAGAGCAATATTTTTACCAGCTAGATAGCGGTGTTCGATGTTTCGTTTTTTAAGATCCTTCAAGTGAGCTGAAAGTCCAATCAAATATTCGAGCTCTGCACGAGTAAAATCTTTTTCAGCTAGAAAACTTCTTCCTTGAAATACTGAATGTATCATTCTATATATCCTTTTCTAACAAGCATGATTCTGCTAGCAGATGCTAGGCAGAAATAGGAAGAATCTAAATGTCTTCGCGTTCAAACGGCATTGACATACAACGAGGTCCACCACGACCGCGTACCAACTCCCTGCCGCGAATCTTAATGAGACGAAGTCCATATTCTTCAAGTTTCTTATTGGTCACAGTGTTGCGTTCATAAACGACTACGACACCTGGTGCGATAGCGAGTGTGTTAGAGCCATCATTCCATTGTTCACGAGCAGCTGCAACAATATTACCATCACCACAAGGAATGAGTGTAACTTTTTCTAAACCAAGGTTTTGAGCAAGAAGTTCTGCCAAATCTCCTTTTTCTTCAACAATCTTGAGTTCTTCATTTTCGTAAGTGACGGAATAGACGCGAAGATTGCCTTGGATTTCTGGGTGGATTGTAAATTTGTCATAGTCTACCATGGTGAAGACAGTATCCAAGTGCATGAACTTACGGCTGTTTGAAAATTCAAAAGCCAAAACTTTCTTGAAGCCAACATTCTTTTTGAAGATATTAACCAAAAGTTTTTCGATAGAAGCGGCATCAGTCCGTTGAGAGATCCCAACTGCTAGGACATCTTTTGAAAGAACAAGTTCATCTCCACCTTCAATCCGAGTAGTTTCTTCACGGTTATAGATGAGCTCTACTTTGCCACCATAAATTGGGTGATGCTTGAAGATGTACTTACCATAAAGTGTTTCGCGATTGCGTGTATCGGCGTACATGTGATTAAGTGATACTGCATTCCCGATAGTCGCAAATGGGTCGCGGGTGAAGTAAAGGTTTGGCATTGGATCGATGGCAAACGGATAGTCAGATTCAACCAAGTCAGTTAATCCTTTGCCTTCTTCAGGGATGTCAGGCAATTCAACTTTTTGAACACCTGCCATTGTTTTTTTGATCAGTTCAAGATTGTCGTCAATATCATGAAGCAGTTTTCGGATGGCATTTTTAGTTTGTCGACCACGAATATTTGCTTCGTTGAGATATTCTTCGATGAACTGGTCGCGTATTTCTGGAGAAGTTAATGATTCAGCAGCCAATTGTTCAAGATAGAGCACTTCGATTCCTTCGTCACGGAGTGCTTGAGCAAAGGCGTCGTGTTCACTTTGGGCATCTGCTAAAAATGGGATGTCATCAAAGAGCAACCTCTCAAGGTGATCTGGCATCAAGTTTTCTAATTCTTGACCCGGACGGTGCAACATAACTTTTTTCAGTTTCCCAATTTCTGAGAAAACATGAATTGGATGTGAAGACATGTGTATCCTCCTTTTTTTCTCGTGTGTACCAAATGATATTGGTATCGCTTACAAGTTAATGGTATCACAAATTAATATGCATTACAAGGGATATGATAAGGACTAAAAGGCTTTGAAATGGCTATTTTAAAGGATTTCTTACATTTTTTTTATAAGAATATTCACAAATATACATGTTAAGTTAACTTATTTTTATATTCTATAAAATTTATGCATAAAAATATTTTTAAAATTTTTTTAAAAAACTTTTGAGATAGTAGAAAAAGGTGAATTTTTTGCGCTTTTTTACTGTTTTTTCAAATAAAAATCCCTTAGACTGGAACGAAACATTCTAGTCTTAGGGAATGGATAGTTGGGTATTAGATACCGAAATTTTTCATAAAAATTATGAAGAGTGCCAGTAAGATGAAGCTGATACTATTAAGTATCATATGGACCGAGATAGACATTTCCAAACGTCTGGTACGATAAGCAGTCCAAGTGAGGACGGCTGACATCCAGCCATAAATCAAGAAGGAAGGGAAATTAGAAGGTCTGTGCGCAAGGAGGAAGATCAACCAACCAATAACATAGCCAAACTTTTCGTAGCCTTGGAAGAGTTTGGTAGGAATAATCCCGCGACAGATGATTTCTTCACAAATAGGTGCGATTAAAACGATGAGGAAGAAACTGCTAATCAGAGAGCTTTCAGAAATAAGGTTGTTAATTACTTGCTGATTAGAAGTTGTTGTTTGTTTTATGAGTTGTAACCAGATGCCACCTACAAGATTTCCAACAAAGATTGTCAAATAACTCAAAACAATACGAGGAAGATCATTAATCGTTAAGAGTTTAGGCTTAAATACTAGTAACTTGCTCTTATGGGCTCCGTATAAAAAGATAGCGATCACAAGAATCGAAATAAGGGACACAAGAATTGGTGACCAGATTGGATTAAACTGAATTTTAGTTAGTATAGCTAGAGTTAGCATAGGAGTCTGAGAGAGAAAGATAGCTACTAACAAAATCCCAAACCACGCGAGTCGTTTACGAAAATCTTTAAAAAAGTTCATTGATATGTCTCCTAAAATTTTTATCTAATTATAACACAATTGCTGGGAGGATTCTATTTGTTACCATAAGAGGAAAGTACAGACGACAAATAGAATATCCCGAATCAAATGACCGTAGAATGATACCTCCTGTCTCAAATTTTTTGGGAATAAAAAACTGAGAAATAGAGCACCAAGGCCAATATAAAAAGCAATCGATAAAATGGTGATTGGATTACGTAGGAAGATTAAAATAGAAATGATGATGACGGAAAATCTCACTTCCTTGCTACTGGAATTTTTTTGTAACCTTCTCCATTTTTTCAAGGGGAGAAAGGTAACGAGATCAACTCCAAAGAGAAAAAAGAAGGAGGGGAGGATGAGTTCTACAGCTTCTTTTTGAAGTAAGTTGACAGTAACGATAGTCTCTGATAGAACCAGCCCAACCCCGCAGAGGTTGACCACAATCATCATACTATAAAATAAAAAGATAAAGCGACCCCTGTCAATCAGTCTATCTCTTTTTAAGTTGTGACTAGATAAATAATGCATAAAGGCACAAGACCCAGATAAGCCCAATAAAGCCAGTAGAAAATAAAAACAGGATTGTTTAAGGACCAGAGAGGTTCCAGACCAAAAGATACAACTACAAAGTGCCAGTTGGATTAAGGCAAAGAATAAAAGTAGTCGAATTGATTTTATGACTTTTTCCATAAAGTATCCCCTATATTTTTTTCTTATTATAGCTAAAAGATAGGTTAGAAAAGTCCTTAAATTCCCAATTGTCGATTTTTAGAGCTGTCTTGTCTTTTGAAACTAAAAAATCCCCCTTCAAGGGTTCCTTGAAGAGAGGAGATAGGTGTTCTAACGTTTAGACCAAGTGCGCTTCATAAAGAGTAGTATGATTGGATAGATTTCAAGACGTCCTGCAATCATAGCAAAGGATAGTAGAAGTTTTGAAAATGGACTAAAAATTGAGAAACTTGCAGTTGTTCCTAAAATAGGACCGATATTGTTAAAGCAACTGAAAACAGCACTCGTGACAACCATTAAATTATTGGTATCTAAACTGACGATGAAAATCAAACTGAGTAGAATCATGATATAAACCACAAAATACTTCAGGATCTTGTGCTGGGTATCCTTATCAATAACCGTTTGATTAACCTGAAGGGTTAACACACGGTGAGGTGATATGGTAGACAAGACTTGATTTTTAGCAATTTTAGACAGGATGACTCCACGGATGATCTTGAGACCACCAGCGGTAGAACCAGCAGAACCACCGATTGCCATCAGCATTAGCAAGATGTATTGAGAAAACAAAGGCCAGTTCGTGATATCTCCATATCCAAAACCAGTAGTGGTAATGATGTTAGATACTTGGAAGAAGGCCATCTCAAAGCTTTGAGAAACTCCGCTATAGAGATGAAGCGTGTTGAGTGTGATTAGACCAGTAGATATAGCCACAATCAAGAGATATGCTCGGAGTTCTTCATCAAAAAAGAATTCCTTGATACGACGGAGCATGAGGTAGTAGTAGAGATTGAAATTGACACCAAACATCAAAACCCCGACACTTGTCAGATAGGTGATGAGAGAACTGTGATAGTGGGCAATTCCGTCATTATAAACAGTAAAGCCACCAGTACCAGCAGTACCCATAGCGATAACAAAACTATCGTAGAGTGGCATCCCAGCAAGGTAATAAATAATTACAAAGAGGGCAAACATAGCCAGGTAGAGGATATAAAGGATTTGAGCTGTATTTTTTAGCTTAGATACAACCTTGCCAAATACTGGTCCTGGAACCTCAGCCTTCATAACTTCTAGGTGACTATTTTTAGCATTGTCCATAATAGCTAGGGCAAAAACCAGTACCCCCATCCCTCCGATGAGGTGGGTAAAACTCCTCCAAAATAGAAGAGAACGACTTAAGACAGAAACATCATTTAAAATGGTTGCTCCCGTTGTTGTGAAGCCAGAACTAATCTCAAAGAAGGCATCTATCATATCGGGAATTTGCCCTGAAAAGACAAAGGGAAGGGCACCAAAGAATGACCAGAGGATCCAACAGAGAGCTACAATTAAGACCCCTTCTTTTGCATAGATTCGCTGTTTTTTAGGCTTGCTGATGATGCCGAGAAGACCTAGAACAACAAGGATTCCGATGGTAGAGAAAAGAGCTGTAAAAACTTGACTCGATTCTCGATAATAAAGAGCAATGCTAACTGGAACTAAAAGTAGACCAGCTTCGATCAAGAGTAGCTTTGCAAGAAGAAATCGTACCATACTTCTATTCATAGCTTACCTCTCTAACAGATCATAAATCTTGGTGATATTTGATAGTAGTGTGATGACAACTAACTTATCACCGACTTGAAGGCTATCTTCACCTGTTGGGAAGATTGTTTTTCCGTTGCGGATAATAGCAGCAATTAAAATATCTTTTTTGAGTTTCAATTGAGACAAGGGTTTGCCAGTCATTTTATTGGCTTCCTTGATGAGAAATTGAAGAGTCTCAATATGTCCATTTGCAAGGTGGTGCATCGCTTGAAGATCTGAATATTGGGCATTGGCACGACCGTGGATAAAGTGCATGATAGTATCTACAGCGATGGTTTTGGGTGTGATAATACTAGAAAACTCAGGTGCATGGATAATCTCTAAAAGGCTAGTTCGATTGACCTTGGTGATGTTTTTCTGAACACCAACACTATCTAAGAACATAGATGTAATAATGTTTTCTTCGTCAACGCCAGTGAGAGTTGCGACAGCATCGTAGTGTTGGGCGCTTTCTTCTAGGAGGATATCTTTTGCGGTTCCATCACCTTGCACAATATAGAGTTTTGGATATTTTTGACTGAAAAATGCTGCACGATCTGGATTAAGCTCAATGACCTTGGTATCAATACGGCTATCTTTCAAAATACCAACAAGGTAGTAAGCGATTTTTCCAGCTCCAATAATGAGTAAACTTTTAACGACACGAGATTTGACATAGTTATGAAAAAGCATCATGTCTACACGGTTACCTGTAACAAAAATCCGATCCTTATCTTGGAGGACCATATCCCCACTTGGAATCATGAGCTTATGATCGCGCTCAATGGCACAAACGATAACATTACCAAACTTTTTACGGAAATCAACAATAGACATCTGACAAATATTACTATCAATTCGAACCTTGAATTCCATCAAACTAACCAAACCACCTGCAAAACGCTCAACAGAAAGAGCATTTGGGAAGTCGATGATATTAGCGATAGCCCGAGCTGCAAGGAGTTCTGGATTGACAATAAGAGAAAATCCGAGAATATTTTTTTCTTTAAAGTAAGGGTTGGAATACTCAGGATTGCGAACACGGACGATGGTTTCCTTGGCACCCATTTTTTTAGCTAAGACAGCAGAGACCATATTGACCTCGTCATATTGAGTCATAGCGATGAAAATATCGCAGTCTTGAACATTGGCAGCTTCTAGCATGGCAAAGTCAGCCCCATTACCAGCAATTCCAATAATATCAAAACGGCTTGTCATATAATTAAGAACCGTTTCGTTCTGTTCAATTAGAACAACATCATGATTGTCAGCGACAAGTGAACGACAAAGGGCAGATCCAACTTTCCCCCCTCCGACAAGAATAATCTTCATATTAAATAACCTACTTTTTCAATATGTATCTATCATACTCTTTTTTAGAATAAAATGCACTCGGCAACCGACTCTTTTCATTATAGGGGTAGAAAATTGTCCCACTGATAATCTTACTTGTTAAAAATTTAAGATATAAATCAGCTATTTTCGTGTAATTCTAATGAATACATAAGCATTTTTAGCTAATGTAAATATGTTTGTAAAAAAATTGAAAAAATCAAGTCATTTCTATTGACAATCAAGCTGAAAGTGATATACTAAAACAGTAGTTTCGCTGATTTACTTCAAACCTGTTGTGAGGTAAGTTAACGACGCCTTAACCACGCTGTTTGCTGAGCTTGACTCCGGGCAGTGTGGCTATTTTTTTGCACTAGTGAGAGGAAACAAGGCATGACAAATCACATTGTATTATTTGAACCCCAGATTCCACAAAATACGGGTAATATTGCTCGTACCTGCGCAGCAACGAATGCGCCCCTTCATATTATTAAACCGATGGGCTTTCCTATCGATGACCGTAAGATGAAGCGAGCAGGTCTAGATTATTGGGACAAACTTGAGATTCATTTTTATGATAGTTTGGCTGATTTTATGGAAAAAATGGATGGTCAGCTCTACTTGATTTCCAAGTTTGCAGAAAAAGTCTATTCAGATGCAGATTTCACGACAGAAGGAGATCATTATTTTCTTTTTGGGAGAGAAGATAAGGGCTTGCCTGAGGAATTTATGCGTGAGCATCCAGAAAAAGCTCTCCGCATTCCCATGAATGATGAGCATGTTCGTAGTCTCAATGTTTCAAATACAGTTTGTATGATTGTTTATGAGGCACTTCGTCAACAAAACTTTGCGGGTCTCGAACTGGTTCACACTTACGAAACAGATAAGTTGAAATAAACACTTAGATAAAATGCTTGCGCTTGCAAGCTTTTTTTGTTATCATAAAGGGGTCTTCAGGGCTGGGTGAGATTCCCGACCGGCGGTGAATTTGACTAGCTATTTTAGCTTTCTCTTCGTTGTCTTGTCTCGATATACTTTAAGTATTATCTTCGACTGCGACGTCTAGATAAATCTAAAATATCTTAGCCAAATAAGTCCGCGAGCGCAAGCTGATGTGGTGAGATTCCACAACCGACAGTATAGTCTGGATGGGAGAAGACGAAAGAATGGCTTTGTCTATTCTAATTGATTTTTTATAGATAAATTGCAACCGCTTGCTAAAAAGAGTGAGGGGGAACTTTTGGAATATAAAAATAAAGGATAGATAGAGGAATCCTTTCCAACTTCTTCTGATTTTATAGAAAATTGGAGGAACCTGTTATGACAAACACACGTCGACTTTCGACCATTGCAATTCTATCAGCACTTTCATTTGTGTTGATGTACTTTGACTTTCCGCTTCTACCTGCGGCATCCTTCTTGAGGATTGAGTTCAGTATTTTACCGGTCCTTGTGGGCTTGGTGGTCTTGGATTTACCAGCAGCTTTTGGAGTACTTTTCCTTCGGTCCTTGTTGAAAATCCTTCTGAACAATCAAGGGGTTAGTACCTATATTGGTTTACCGATGAATATTGTTGCCTTGGGAGTCTTTGTACTTGCTTTTGGTTTGATTTGGAAAAAAGAGCGAACAACCATGCGTTTCGTCCTAGCTTCACTAGCTGGTACGCTTGGTTTAACTCTAGCTATGCTAGTTCTAAACTATGTTTATGCTGTTCCTTTGTACGCTAAGTTTGCTAATTTTGATATTGAGAAAATCTTAGGATTGAGCAACTACCTGATGACTATGGTTTTGCCTTTTAATCTGATTGAAGGTATTATCTTTGCCATCTCTTTCTGGTTGTTGTTTGTCCTTTTGAAACCAACTTTAAAATACTATGAAAGATAAACAAACATTTATGATGAAGGGCTCTTTTGCCCTTTTACTTTTTATGATTATTGGCTATATTGTCAAGTTTTATCCAGAAATGCTGGTCAGTTTTGATCAGCCGATTCAGACTGCCATTAGAGGTGATTTACCTGAGACCTTAACGCTTCTTTTTCGGGCAATTACGCACTTAATTGATATCCCAGTCATTATTAGCTGGGTTTTAATTGTAGCTTTTATATTTTATCGTAAGCAATGGAAGATGGAAAGTTATCTCATGCTGGGGAATTTGACTTTAGCTGGAATCTTAATTGTAACTTTTAAAAATATCTACCAACGACCACGACCAGAAATTCTACACTTGGTAGAAGAAAAAGGTTTTTCTTTTCCAAGCGGACATTCTCTGGCAGTAACGATTATGGTTGGAACTTTGATTGTGATTTTAAGTCAAAGGATTAAGAATACAGTCTGGAGAAAAATCGTTCAAATCTTGCTAAGTTTATACATCGTCAGTGTATTGGTATCAAGAATTTATCTGGGAGTTCACTACCCGTCAGATGTGATTGCCAGCCTTTGTGTAGGCCTAGGAGTTTTGTTTATGGAGTTTCCTTTCTACGATAAACTGCGTTTTCAATGGCGCTTCAAAGGAAAGCAGAAGTAGGCATTAACCCTTCTTGAGGAGGAAGAAATGGAAGTCAACATAAAAGATCTTCATCCGAGTCAACTATACTTATCAGAAAAGAAATTACAAGATATCCAGATGCTTTATCAATCGGTAGAAAAGCACAATATCAATCCAATCAGTGTTCTTACATTTGGAGATTATTTGTTGATTACAGACGGGCATCACAGGGCTTATCAGGCTTTATTGATAGGCCAGAATACGATTTCTGCTGAGTGGGATAGAGATGGAGGTGATGAACTCTATCAACTCTATGCGCAAGCTTGTGAGAAAAGAAGGATATGCTCTGTTCTGGATTTAAAAAATCATATCTTACCTCAAGATGAGTATGAAGCAAAATGGTATAACTGGTGTGATGGGTTTAATCAAGCAGCGGAGCTAATATTTGGATTAGAAAATGATGACAAAAATCATTCAGATAGATGATTCCTTGCGTCTAGTTCCCTATTTTTTAGCAGATCATCATGATGCAGCTTTGGCCTGGTATCAAGATGTGGATTTGGTGGAACTTGTAGACGGTATTAGAATACCTTATAGTTCAGAAAAATTAAATGCCATGTATTCCTATTTAGAAAGACACGGGGATTTGTTCTGGATTGAGTTTCGAGAAAAGGGAGAGTGGCTTCCAATTGGGGATGTAACCTTATCTCAGGGAAATCTTCCTATTGTGATTGGCAATCCAACTTATCAACATCAAGGACTTGGACGCAAGGTTTTGAAGGCTTTGATTGATCTAGCTCGGCAAAAGGGTTGGAAACAATTGAAAGTTCAAGAAATCTACACTTTCAACCGTATCTCTAGAAGATGTTTTGAGTCTCTTGGATTTGTGGAAAGTGGTACTACTGAAAATGGAGTGAGTTTTGTACTGACTTTGATTGAATGAATTCCCTCCGTCGTGGTAGAAGATTCTGAAGATTGATTTCACCAAAAAATTGTAACAGAAAGAAATATCAAAAATAAAAATTTCTCTTGCATTTTTTAAAAAATAGTGTATAATAGATGGGTATGTGTAAAGCATACTTGTGGGAGGTAAAAATCTCTAAATTACCGCCAAAACCACAAAGGAGGATTTAAAAATGGCTAAAAAAGTCGAAAAACTTGTAAAATTGCAAATCCCTGCTGGTAAAGCTACACCAGCTCCACCGGTTGGACCTGCTCTTGGTCAAGCTGGTATCAACATCATGGGATTCACAAAAGAGTTCAACGCTCGTACTGCTGACCAAGCTGGTATGATCATTCCAGTTGTTATCTCAGTATACGAAGACAAATCATTTACTTTCGTTACAAAAACACCACCAGCTGCTGTTCTTTTGAAAAAAGCTGCAGGTGTTGAAAAAGGATCAGGTACACCTAACAAAACTAAAGTTGCTACAGTTACTCGTGCACAAGTACAAGAAATTGCAGAAACTAAGATGCCAGATTTGAACGCTGCAAACATTGAGTCTGCAATGCGTATGATCGAAGGTACTGCTCGTTCTATGGGATTCACTGTTGTTGACTAATCAATAACATCCCTATATAACCCGCAAGACTTCATCATTTCGAGAAGTGACGTGGGAGATGAAAATCGATTGAACCACTTACAAGGAGAATAGAAAATGGCTAAAAAAAGCAAACAACTTCGTGCTGCTCTTGAGAAGATCGACAGCACAAAAGCATACAGCGTAGAAGAAGCTGTAGCTCTTGCAAAAGAAACTAACTTCGCAAAATTTGACGCAACTGTAGAAGTTGCTTACAACTTGAACATCGACGTTAAAAAAGCTGACCAACAAATCCGTGGAGCAATGGTATTGCCAAACGGTACTGGTAAAACAGCTCGCGTTCTTGTATTTGCACGTGGCGCAAAAGCTGAAGAAGCAAAAGCTGCTGGTGCAGACTTCGTTGGTGAAGACGACCTTGTTGCTAAAATCAACGACGGTTGGTTGGACTTCGACGTAGTTATTGCTACACCTGACATGATGGCTCTTGTTGGACGTCTTGGACGTGTCCTTGGACCTCGTAACTTGATGCCAAACCCTAAAACTGGTACTGTAACAATGGATGTTGCTAAAGCAGTTGAAGAGTCTAAAGGTGGTAAAATCACTTACCGTGCAGACCGTGCAGGTATCGTACAAGCCATCATCGGTAAAGTTTCATTTGAAGCTGACAAGTTGGTTGAAAACTTCAAAGCATTCAACGAAACAATCCAAAAAGCTAAACCAGCTACTGCTAAAGGAACTTACGTAACAAGCTTGACAATCACAACTACTCAAGGTGTTGGTATCAAGGTTGACGTTAACTCACTTTAATTAGTAATAATTTAACATGAAAGGTTGAAGACAAGTTTGTCTCAACCTTTTTTCTATTATGTGATTTTCAGTCCGTCTCGCTCCGTTAGGTGCGAGACGAAAAAACCACCCGCTATGCGGGTGCGCATCGAAGGTTATACCAAAAAACTCCAAACGCGATACAATTAAGGTGTTCAAGCCAATTGTAAAGCGAAAGGAAAAAAATATGGCTCAAAAAGCACATAGTTTATCACACACAAAATGGATGTGTAAATATCACATTGTGTTCAGCCCTAAGTATAGACGAAAAGTGATCTATAATCAATATCGAAGTAGTTTGGGAGAAATATTTCATAGATTATGTAGTTATAAAGGTGTTGAGATTATCGAGGGCCATTTAATGCTAGATCATGTTCATATGTTGGTAAGTATTCCACCTAGAATTAGTATTTCAAGTTTCATGGGATATTTAAAAGGTAAAAGCGCTCTAATGATGTTCGATAAACACGCAAATCTGAAATATAAGTTTGGAAATCGACATTTTTGGGCAGAGGGATATTATGTGAGTACAGTTGGCCTCAATGAAGCCACAATAAAGAAATACATTCAGGAACAAGAGCGAAAAGATATTGCTTTAGATAAGTTGAGTGTAAAAGAATATGAAGATCCCTTTAGGGATAGTGGCAAGTAGTACATATGCCTCTTTGAGAGGCTTGTGACGAGTCAAATGCAATAAGGCTTGAACAAAGTGAAAGCCAGCGTCTTTAGGCGCTGGCTAGTTATCTGGGCTTATAGCCCTGGTACAAACCACCCGTTTGACGGGTGGTCATGATTCAAAAAATAAAAATACGTATAAACTTTCTAATCTATTTGATATTGTAAAGTATCTAGATAGAAAATTCAGAAAATTTGCTCTTTTCTCTTGAAAATTTTTGAAAAAATGGTATGATAGTAACAAGCTATTTTTATAGAGAAGAGAAAGGGGAACGATGGAGAAAATCATTTTAGACTCACCTAAGACGGGATCGGATCTTGTTTTGGAAACACTTCGCGACTTAGGAATCGACACGATTTTTGGCTATCCTGGTGGAGCAGTACTTCCTTTATATGATGCTATTTATAATTTTAAGGGAATCCGCCATATTCTAGGTCGCCATGAGCAGGGCTGTCTTCACGAAGCTGAAGGTTATGCTAAGTCAACAGGAAAACTGGGTGTTGCAGTCGTCACAAGCGGACCAGGAGCTACAAATGCCATTACAGGGATCGCAGATGCTATGAGCGATAGTGTTCCCCTTTTGGCCTTCACAGGACAAGTTGCAAGAGCGGGAATCGGTAAGGATGCTTTTCAAGAAGCTGATATCGTTGGTATCACCATGCCAATCACTAAGTACAATTATCAGGTTCGAGAAACTGCGGATATTCCGCGAATTATTACAGAAGCTGTGCATATTGCGACTACAGGTCGTCCAGGGCCAGTCGTCATTGACCTACCAAAAGATGTTTCTGCGCTTGAGACAGACTTCATTTACTCTCCAGAGATAGATTTACCAAGTTATCAGCCAACACTTGAGCCAAATGATATGCAAATCAAGAAAATCTTGAAGCAATTGTCTAAGGCTAAAAAACCAGTCTTGCTAGCTGGGGGTGGGATTAGTTACGCTGAGGCTGCAGCAGAGTTAAATGAATTTGCAGAGCGTTATCAAATTCCAGTTGTGACAAGTCTTTTGGGACAGGGAACAATTGCAACTAGCCATCCACTGTTTTTGGGAATGGGCGGAATGCATGGTTCCTTTGCAGCAAATATCGCAATGACTGAAGCTGATTTTATGATTTCTATTGGTTGCCGCTTTGATGACCGTTTGACTGGAAATCCTAAGACCTTTGCTAAGAATGCAAAAGTAGCGCATATTGATATCGATCCTGCAGAGATTGGTAAGATTATCGCAGTTGACATTCCAGTTGTTGGTGATGCGAAAAAGGCTTTGCAGCAGTTACTAGCTGAGCCAATCGTTCGTAACAATACTGAAAAATGGATTGAAAAAGTTACCAAAGATAAGAATCGTGTTCGTTCTTATGATAAGAAAGAACGTGTGGTTCAACCTCAAGCAGTTATTGAACGCGTCGGTGAGTTGACCAATGGCGATGCCATTGTTGTAACAGACGTTGGACAACACCAAATGTGGACGGCTCAATACTATCCTTACCAAAACGAGCGACAACTCGTAACATCAGGTGGTCTAGGAACCATGGGATTCGGAGTTCCAGCAGCTATTGGTGCTAAGATTGCTAATCCAGATAAAGAAGTTGTTCTCTTTGTCGGAGATGGCGGTTTCCAGATGACTAATCAGGAATTGGCAATCTTAAATATTTACAAGATTCCAATCAAGGTCATCATGCTTAATAACCATTCACTCGGGATGGTTCGCCAGTGGCAAGAAGCCTTCTATGATGGTCGAACTTCAGAGTCGGTCTTTGATAGCCTTCCAGATTTCCAATTGATGGCTCAAGCCTATGGAATTAAGAATTATAAGTTTGATAATCCTGAAACTCTTGAGAAGGATTTGGAAGTCATCATGGAAGATGAACCAATGTTTATTGAAGTAGACATTTCTCGGAAAGAACATGTTTTACCGATGGTACCAGCTGGTAAGAGTAATCATGAGATGTTGGGGGTGAAGTTTAATGCGTAGAATGTTAACAGCCAAACTTCAAAACCGTTCAGGTGTTCTCAATCGCTTCACAGGAGTCTTATCGAGACGTCAAGTCAATATTGAAAGCATTTCTGTGGGGGCAACGGAAAATCCTAATGTATCACGAATTACCATTATCATCGATGTTGCATCACATGATGAAGTTGAGCAAATCATCAAACAACTGAATCGTCAGATTGATGTGATTCGCATTCGTGATATCACGGATCAGCCCCACTTAGAACGAGAAGTAATTCTTATAAAGGTTTCAGCGCCTGCTGAAAAGCGTGCAGAAATTTTGGCTATTATCCAACCTTTCCGTGCAACGGTAGTCGATGTAGCTCCAGGGTCCATTACCATTCAGATGACTGGGAATGCAGAGAAGAGTGAAGCCTTGATTCGAGTCATTCGACCTTACGGTATCAAGAATATCGCTCGTACGGGTGCAACTGGATTTACCCGCGACTAATACTCTTCGTAAATCTCTTCAAACTACGTTAGCGTCGCTTTGCCGTAGGTATATGTTACTGACTTCGTCAGTCTTATTTACAACCTCAAAGCAGTGCTTTGAGCAACCTGCAGCTAGCTTCCTAGTTTGCTCTTTGATTTTCATTGAGTAAAAGAATCCAACTTAAATTTGTTAAACTAGCCTAACAGGCAATAAAAATAGAAAAGAGAGAAAAAACTATGGCAGTTCAAATGGAATACGAAAAAGATGTAAAAGTAGCAGCACTTGACGGTAAAAAAATCGCCGTTATTGGTTATGGTTCACAAGGACATGCGCACGCTCAAAACTTGCGTGATTCAGGTCGCGATGTGATCATCGGTGTACGTCCAGGTAAATCTTTCGATAAAGCAAAAGAAGATGGTTTTGACACTTACACAGTAGCAGAAGCAACTAAATTGGCTGATGTTATCATGATCTTGGCACCAGATGAAATCCAACAAGAATTGTACGAAGCAGAAATTGCTCCAAACTTGGAAGCTGGAAATGCTGTTGGATTTGCACATGGTTTTAACATTCACTTCGAATTCATCAAAGTTCCTGCAGATGTTGATGTCTTTATGTGTGCTCCTAAAGGACCAGGACACTTGGTACGTCGTACTTACGAAGAAGGATTTGGTGTTCCAGCACTTTACGCTGTATACCAAGATGCAACAGGAAATGCTAAAGACATCGCTATGGACTGGTGTAAAGGTGTTGGTGCAGCGCGTGTAGGTCTTCTTGAAACAACATACAAAGAAGAAACTGAAGAAGATTTGTTTGGTGAACAAGCAGTTCTTTGTGGTGGTTTGACTGCTCTTATCGAAGCTGGTTTTGAAGTCTTGACTGAAGCTGGTTATGCTCCAGAATTGGCTTACTTTGAAGTTCTTCACGAAATGAAATTGATCGTTGACTTGATCTATGAAGGTGGATTCAAGAAAATGCGTCAATCAATTTCAAACACTGCTGAATATGGTGACTATGTTTCAGGACCACGTGTAATCACTGAACAAGTCAAAGAAAACATGAAAGCAGTTCTTGCGGACATTCAAAATGGTAAATTCGCCAACGACTTTGTAAATGACTACAAAGCTGGACGTCCAAAATTGACTGCCTACCGTGAACAAGCAGCTAACCTTGAAATTGAAAAAGTTGGTGCAGAATTGCGTAAAGCAATGCCATTTGTCGGTAAAAACGACGATGATGCATTCAAGATCTACAACTAATTTTTAAGAATATAAACAGAAGGCGAGTTGGGGGGAACCTAACTCGTTTTTTATCTTGAAAACTCATCTAGGAGGAGATTATGCTAAGTGCAAAAGATGTGGTGAAAGCCCACAAGGTTTTGAGTGGTGTAGTAGCCAATACGCCACTTGACTACGATCATTATTTATCCGAAAAATACGGAGCGAAAATTTATCTTAAAAAGGAAAATGCTCAACGTGTCCGTTCTTTTAAAATTCGTGGGGCTTATTACGCAATTTCCCAATTGACAAAAGAGGAACGTGAACGTGGTGTAGTGTGTGCTTCAGCGGGAAATCACGCTCAAGGAGTTGCCTACACATGTAATGAGATGAAGATTCCTGCAACAATCTTTATGCCAATTACGACACCTCAACAGAAAATTGGTCAGGTTCGTTTCTTTGGAGGAGATTTTGTTACTATCAAATTAGTAGGGGATACTTTTGATGCTTCAGCCAAGGCTGCTCAAAACTTTACCGTAGCTGAAAATCGTACTTTTATTGACCCCTTTGATGATCCCTATGTTCAAGCTGGTCAGGGTACGGTAGCCTATGAAATTTTAGAAGAAGCTCGTAAAGAATCTATTGAATTTGATACTGTCTTGGTACCTGTTGGAGGCGGAGGTCTCATTTCAGGTGTTTCTACTTATATTAAAGAGACAAATCCTCAGATTGAGGTCATTGGAGTAGAGGCTGAAGGTGCTCGTTCTATGAAGGCTGCCTTTGAAGCTGGAGGACCGGTTAAACTTAAAGAAATTGACAAGTTTGCGGATGGAATTGCTGTGCAAAAGGTAGGACAGTTGACCTATGAAGCAACACGCAAACATGTAGAAACTCTTATCGGAGTGGATGAAGGTTTGATTTCTGAGACCTTAATTGATCTTTATTCTAAACAAGGTATCGTAGCAGAACCTGCGGGTGCTGCTAGTGTTGCAGCTCTAGAAGTATTATCCGATTATATTAAGGGCAAGACCATTTGTTGTATCATTTCTGGAGGGAATAATGACATCAACCGTATGCCAGAGATGGAAGAACGTGCCTTGATTTATGATGGTATCAAGCATTACTTTGTAGTGAATTTCCCACAACGTCCGGGAGCACTTCGAGAGTTTGTAAATGATATCTTAGGACCTCATGATGATATTACTCGTTTTGAATATATCAAACGAGCTAGCAAGGGAACTGGTCCAGTACTAATAGGGATTGCACTTGCTGATAAACATGATTATGCGGGATTGATTCATCGAATGGAAAAATTTGACCCATCTTATATTAACTTGAATGGGAATGAGACCCTATATAATATGCTTGTTTAATATGCTATAAAATTTTTATCATATTATTTGCCTAACCTATTTGCTAGTGCTATAATGTAAGTGAAGAAAGGGGGAGATTCCCATGGTTTTAAAAGTTATACTTGTTCTAATTATTCTAATGCTTATTGTAGGAGCTATATTAATGAGCTCAATCTATGTTGTTCGACAACAATCAGTAGCTATCGTTGAACGATTTGGTAAGTATCAAAAATTGAGCAATAGTGGTATTCACCTAAGAGCACCATTTGGGATTGATAAAATTGCAGCTCGTGTACAACTGCGTCTCTTGCAAAGTGAAATCGTTGTGGAAACCAAGACTCAAGATAACGTATTTGTGACGATGAATGTTGCGACACAGTACCGAGTAAATGAACAAAATGTTACAGATGCTTACTATAAACTAATGAGACCTGAGGCTCAAATCAAATCTTATATTGAAGACGCATTGCGCTCATCAGTTCCTAAGTTAACTTTGGATGAATTGTTTGAGAAAAAGGATGAAATTGCATTAGAAGTTCAAAAACAAGTAGCGGAAGAAATGTCAACGTATGGGTACATTATCGTCAAAACGCTCATTACCAAAGTAGAGCCGGATGCGGAAGTCAAGCAATCGATGAATGAAATCAATGCTGCTCAACGTAAGAGAGTAGCAGCACAAGAATTGGCCGAAGCAGATAAAATTAAGATCGTAACAGCGGCCGAAGCAGAGGCAGAAAAGGATCGCCTACATGGTGTGGGGATCGCAGAGCAACGAAAAGCAATTGTTGATGGACTTGCTGATTCTATTAAAGAGTTAAAAGGAGCCAATGTTGAATTAACTGAAGAGCAAATCATGTCAATCTTGTTAACTAACCAGTATTTAGATACATTGAATAATTTTGCAGAAAAACAAGGTAATAATACAATTTTCTTACCAGCAAATCCTAACGGAGTTGAAGATATACGAACCCATATATTATCGGCTTTAAAAGCCAAGTAAACTAAATCTTAACGTCTTATTTGATTGGATATATGTTTTTTTATTGACAAATGCCATAAAAACGTATACAATTAAATATCGTAAAGAATAAAATAGGAGAAAAACATGGCTAAGACTAACTTTGAAAAAGTAGAATCAGTTGTTAGCTGGGTTCGTGATAAGAAGATCACTGGTTATCGTATTTCTAAAGAAACGAATGCACGTGAAATGTCTATCATTGCTCTAGCTCAAGGACGTGCAAAAGTTAAAAATATTTCCTTTGAAACAGCCCTTGGATTAATTGATTTCTATGAAAAAAATCATGAAAAATTTGAAGATTAATCTTTGGATACAAGCAGACTCTAATTAGGGTCTGCTTTTATTTATGGAATGGAGAAATAGCCATGCTATGACCTAATCAACAAATCTATTTGTTAGGATGAGCTAGGTTGACAGTGAGCTGAGTGATCTCATACTCTTCGAAAATCAAATTCAAACCACGTCAGCTTCGCCTTGCCGTACTCAAGTACAGCCTGCGGCTCGCTTCCTAGTTTGCTCTTTGATTTTCATTGAGTATCACTCATGAAAATCAAATAAAAGATTAGGAATATAGCTACAAGCAATACTTGCTCAGGAAACAGAAGAAGGGATAAAGCTGATTTTTAAAGTATATAAAAAGAGGTCGGGATAAAAAACTCCGACCTTGATTTTTATGTTCATGAGCCTTTGACTCAATGTTGATTGGGGATTGGATAGGAAAACAACTCTTGGTTTAAGAGGTTTATCTAACCGCTTTTGTCTTATCCTAAATAGCGTTGTAAAAATTCTCTTGTACGTTCCTCTTTAGGATTTGTAAATAAATCTTCAGGTTTGCCTTCTTCTGCAATCACACCTTTGTCCATAAAGATGACACGGTGTGATACGTCACGAGCAAATTCCATTTCGTGGGTTACAACGATCATTGTCAAGCCTTCTTGAGCTAATTCTTGCATGATTTTTAGAACTTCACCGACCATTTCAGGGTCAAGGGCTGAAGTAGGCTCGTCAAAGAGAATGGCATCAGGATTCATAGAAAGCGCGCGAGCAATGGCTACACGTTGCTTTTGACCACCAGAAAGTTGTTTTGGTTTAGCTTGCCAGTAGCGCTCTCCCATTCCAACTTTTTCAAGGTTTTCTTTAGCAATTTTCTCTGCTTCTGATCGTTCACGTTTGAGGACAGTTGTCTGTGCAACAATCGTATTTTCAAGAACGTTGAGATTTTCAAAGAGGTTAAAGGATTGGAAAACCATGCCTAGTTTTTCACGATAGTGAGTGAGGTTATACCCTTTTTCAAGGACGTTTTCACCGTGATAAAGGATCTCACCTTCAGTTGGTGTTTCGAGAAGGTTGATAGAACGTAGGAAGGTTGATTTACCACTACCGGAACTACCGATGATAGAAATCACTTCACCTTTGTGAATAGTGAGAGAGATGTCTTTTAGGACCTCGTTTTGCCCGTAGGATTTTTTGAGGTGTTTGATTTCAAGGATTGGTTGACTCATTATTTCAAATCCTCCGTTTGCATTTGGTTAGCACCTGTCGTGTAGGTATCCATATCCATACGTTTTTCGATGAAGCGTAGGATACGCGTTACTGTGAAGGTGAGGACAAAGTAGATAACTGCGATGATGGTAAAGGTTTGGAAGTACTGGTAGGTTTGTGTTGCTACTGTATTTCCTGAGAAGTAAAGTTCTACAACAGAGATAACGTTCAATACAGAAGTATCCTTGATGTTGATGACGAACTCATTACCAGTTGCTGGTAGAATATTTCGAACAACTTGAGGCAAAACAATCTTACGCATGGTCTGGTTATGAGTCATACCAAGTGCAGTTGCTGCTTCAAATTGTCCCTTATCAACAGCTAGGATACCACCACGAACAATTTCAGTCATGTAAGCACCAGTGTTGATCGAAACGATAAAGATGGCAGCTAGCGTACGGTCTAGGTTGATCCCGAAAGCTTGAGCAGTTCCATAGTAGATAACCATAGATTGTACAATCATAGGTGTTCCACGGAAAATTTCGATATAGATATTGAGAATCCAACCGATTAGTTTTTGGATGCCAAAGATAAATTGGTTTTCAGATAGAGGTGCCGTGCGGAAGACACCGATAGCAAGACCGATAGCGAGACCAACGATGGTACCGATAATTGAAATGAGAAGGGTAATACCAGCACCACGCAAGAGTTGTTGCCAGTTTTCAGTCAGAATTTTAGCGACTTGACCAAAGAAATTACTGTTGCTTTCTTCTGTCGTTGTAGATTCTGCTGGTTGCTCTTTAATCATACGATCCATGAGCGCAACTTGTTCATCTTTAGAAATGGTTTCAATACTGGCGTTGATTTGGCTGATACGGTCATCATCTTTACGAAGTCCAATTGCGATAGATGTATCTTCTTCACCAGTTTTAAAACCAGGTTCAGGCTGAATCATTTTGAACTTAGCGTTTGCTGATTCGGCAGTTAGGGCTTCAGGACGTTCAGAAACGTAGGCATCAATGACACCAGCTTCAAGAGCTTGACGCATTTGGGCGAAATCTCCCATGGCAGTTTCCTTCTGAGCGCCTGAGATTTGTGAAATTAAGTCATAAAGGTAAACACCTTGTTGAGAAGTGATTTTTGCTCCGCTAAAGTCCTCTAGTGATTTGGCATTTGCATAGGCAGAATCCTTTTTAACCAAAAGTACTGGTTCGCTAGTATAGTAGCTGCTTGAAAATGCAATTTCTTGTTTGCGTTCAGCAGTTGGGCTCATACCTGCAATGATCATATCAATCTTACCAGAAGTAAGGGCTGGAACAAGTCCTTCCCACTTGGTTTTAACAACCAAGGGCTCTTTGCCTAGGTCCTTAGCAATCTTTTTAGCTATTTGGACGTCGTAACCATTAGCATATTGGTTGGTTCCATCGATTTTGACAGCGCCGTTACTGTCGTCATCTTGAGTCCAGTTAAAGGGTGCGTAGGCTGCCTCCATACCGATGCGTAAATATTCATCGGCTTGGACCTGGCTAACTAGTCCTAAAGTAAGGGCCAGGCTAGCAAGGATAGTTAAGCATAATTTTTTCATGTTTTCTCCTATTTCTAGTCTAAAATTGCTTCTCTCTATTGTATCGAAAATTATCAAGTTTTTCAATCCTAGTAAACCCTTACTTGGAAAAAAATGATATAATGAGAAAAAGGTCAAAAGAGGCTATATTATGAAAAAAAGATGGTTAATAGTACTTATATTTACTTGTCTGATAATTGTTCCCAAACTGGTTTTTGCCGTGGAGTTTAGCATTCCATTCTATAATGGAGAACTGTATATTCATGCAGATAATACAGCGGAATTTAGGCAGAAGATAGTTTACCAGTTCGAGGATGATTTTAATGGGCAAATCGTGGGTCTTGGTCGTGCAGGCAAGATGCCTAGCGGATTTGAAATTGATCCTGATCCAAAGGTTGAGGCCTTTAAAAATGGTCATAAAATCGAAAATTTTACTAGCGAAGTGACAGAAGAAACGAATGGTTATACTGTTAAAGTTTATAATCCAGGTCAGGAAGGGGACAGGGTTGAAGTGGAACTTACCTGGCATTTGAAAAATCTTCTTTTCTTATATAATGATATCGCTGAATTAAATTGGCAACCCTTAACCGACAGTTCAGAATCTATTGAAAAGTTTGAGTTTCATGTAAGGGGAGATAATGGGGCTGAAAAACTCTTTTTCCACACAGGGCAACTTTTTAGAGAGGGAAGGATTGAGCAGATTGGTCCTGACTATACTATTCGTTTCGATAATCTTCCGTCTCAGCGTGGAGTCGAGTTGCATGCCTACTGGCCTCGAACCGATTTTGCTAGCGCTATGGATCAGGGCTTAAAAGGAAATCGTTTAGAAGAGTTTAACAAGATAGAAGACTCGATTGTTAGAGATAAAGAGCAGAGTAAACAACTCGTTACTTGGGTGTTTCCTTCAATACTTTCCATCTCCTTGTTATTGAGTATCTGCTTCTATTTTATTTATAGAAGAAAAACCACTCCTTCAGTCAAATATGCCAAAAATCATCGTCTCTATGAACCGCCGATGGAATTAGAGCCTATGGTTTTATCTGAAGCTGTTTACTCGACCTCCTTGGAGGAAGTAAGCCCTCTAATCAAAGGAGCAGGCAAATTCACCTTCAACCAGCTTATTCAGGCTACCTTACTAGATGTAATCGACCGTGGTAATGTCTCTATTATTTCAGAAGGAGATGTAGTTGCTTTAAGGTTAGTAAAAGAAGATGGCTTGGCAAGCTTTGAGAGGACCTGCCTAAATCTGGCCTTTTCAGGTAAAAAAGAAGTTGCTGTTTCCGATTTGTTTGCAGATTATAAGGTCTCTGAGAGCCTTTACCGTGGAGCGAAAGCTACTGATGAAAAACGGATTCAAACAAAAGGCCGTAAGCTCAAATATTCTTTTGAAAGAGCATTGAAAGAGATGCAAGAAGGGGTGGAGGACCGAGTCTCTTTCTTGGGGCTACCAGCTTATTATCGTCCCTTGACTAGCGGGGAAAAGATCTTGCAAGTGAGTATGGGTGTTTCTACTATTTTGCCGCTAATCATCGGATTTGGTTTGTTCTTGTACAGTTTGGACGTTCATGGCTATCTTTACCTCCCCTTGCCAATACTTGGCTCATTGGGTTTAATTTTGACTGTTTTCTATTATTGGAAGCTTCGACTAGATAATCGTGATGGTGTTCTAAATGAAGTAGGAGCTGAAGTCTATTATCTTTGGACGAGCTTTGAAAATATGTTGCGTGAGATTGCACGACTGGATCAGGCAGAGTTGGAAAGTATTGTAGTCTGGAATCGCCTACTGGTGTATGCAACTTTGTTTGGATATGCTGACAAGGTTAGCCATTTGATGAAGGTTCACCAGATCCAAGTTGAAAATCCAGATATCAATCTCTATGTAGCCTATGGCTGGCATAGCATGTTTTACCATTCAACAGCGCAAATGAGCCATTATGCCAGTGTCGCAAATACGGCAAGTACTTACTCAGTATCTTCTAGTAATGGAAGTTCTGGAGGCGGCTTCTCAGGCGGTGGCGGTGGCGGTAGTATCGGTGCCTTTTAAAGAAAACTAAACACAGCTTATAAAAGTATGATATAATGGAGGATAGAAAAAGGAGTTATCTATGTATCTTATTGAAATTTTAAAATCTATCTTTTTTGGTATTGTTGAAGGAATTACGGAATGGTTGCCGATTTCAAGTACAGGTCACTTGATCCTAGCAGAAGAATTTGTCCAGTATAAAGACCAGAGTGAAGCCTTCATGTCTATGTTTAACGTAGTCATTCAACTGGGTGCGATCCTAGCCGTAATGGTTATCTACTTTAACAAACTTAATCCTTTCAAACCAGGTAAGGATAAAGTGGAAATCCGTAGAACTTGGCAGTTATGGTCCAAAGTTTTTGTAGCGACTCTTCCTCTTCTTTTAGTCTTTAAGTTTGATGATTGGTTTGATACTCACTTCCATAATATGGTTTCAGTAGCCATTATGTTGATTGTTTATGGGGTTGCCTTTATTTATCTTGAAAAACGCAACAAAGCGCAAGCAATTGAGCCAACAGTCACAGAGCTAGACAAGTTGCCTTATAAAACGGCCCTCTATATCGGACTTTTCCAAGTCTTGGCCCTTTTACCAGGGACTAGCCGTTCCGGTGCGACTATCGTTGGTGGTTTGTTAAATGGAACTAGTCGTTCAGTAGTAACTGAGTTTACCTTCTACCTAGGAATTCCAGTTATGTTTGGAGCCAGTGCTTTGAAGATTTTTAAATTCATTAAAGCAGGAGAAGTATTGAGCTTTGGTCAATTTTTCTTACTTCTAGTTGCTATGGTAGTCGCTTTTGCAGTCAGCATGGTTGCCATTCGTTTCTTGACCAGCTATGTTAAAAAACACGACTTTACGATGTTTGGTAAATACCGTATTGTTCTTGGTAGTGTCTTGCTACTTTATAGCTTTATTCGATTATTTGTATAAGAAAAAAACCTTGAGGGAAGCTTCCTTCAAGGTTTTAAAATCCAGTCACAGTGACACCCAATAAGCGAACGTCTTTATCTTTATCTGCCAGAGATTCGTAAAGTTGGATAGCTATTTGTGAAATAGTTTCAGCATCTTGGATCTTTTGAGATAAGCTTTTTCGCTTAGTCATTGTAGAAAAGTCAGCATAGCGGATTTTTAAAATAACAATCTTTCCAGATTTTTCATGTTTTTGAAGACTAAGGGCAACTCTTTCCGAAAGGAGGGTTAGCTCTTTTTTGATATCCTCTTCTAGATTGAGAATTTTACTATAAGTTTTTTCTTTTCCGATAGACTTACGAATGCGATTGGATTTGACGGGAGAATTATCAATGCCACGAGCCTTGCGATACAGGTCAAAACCGAGTCTACCAAAACGGTCAATGAGACTAATTTCAGAAATTTTTAAAAGGTCAGCTCCTGTGAATACGCCCATTTGATGCAATTTCTCAACTGTTTTCTTACCTACACCGTGGAATTTAGCGATATCCATTTGTTTGAGAAAATCTTCAGCTTCATCAGGGAGAATAACTGTCAGACCTCGAGGTTTTTGGTAATCGCTGGCTATTTTAGCTAAGAATTTATTATAAGACACACCAGCAGAAGCGGTCAAATGAAGTTCATTCCAAATATCTTGTTGAATTAGTCGAGCGATTTTAACAGCGGACTTGATACCGAGTTTGTTTTCAGTCACGTCTAGAAAAGCTTCATCGATACTCATAGGTTCAATCTTATCCGTATAACGTTTGAAAATAGCTCGAATCTGTTGACCAACAACTATATATTTTTCGTAGTTTCCAGATATGAAAACTGCTTGGGGGCAACGTTCATAGGCTTCTTTAGAACTCATGGCTGAGTGGATGCCAAATGCTCGTGCTTCATAGCTACAGGTAGAAACAACACCGCGACCACCAGTTTTTCTAGGGTCACTACCAATCACAACTGGCTTCCCTTTAAGTTTGGGATTGTCTCGAATTTCAACAGCAGCAAAAAAGGCATCCATGTCAATATGGATGATTTTACGAGATAAATCATTCATTAGTGGAAAAATCAACATGAAGAAACCTCTCAGTGCTAGTTTGTTTAATTTTATTATACTCTTTTTCTGAAAAAATGAAAATCAAATAATCTCTTTCAAAAATATAATACAGTTTGTGGTATATTTTGAACTGTATTAGAAAAGAAAGTGTTAAAAAAGTGAGTTTTTAGTTGTTGAAATCGTTTACTGTGTGTTATACTGAATACATGAATGTAACAGATGACTGTTACTAGAAAGAAAAAAGAGGAATTAACATGGTTGTTAAGACAGTTGTTGAAGCACAGGACATTTTTGACAAAGCCTGGGAAGGCTTTAAAGGTGTTGACTGGAAAGAAAAAGCAAGTGTATCACGCTTTGTACAAGCTAACTACACACCTTATGATGGAGATGAAAGCTTCCTTGCAGGACCAACAGAGCGTTCACTTCACATCAAAAAAATCGTAGAAGAAACTAAAGCACACTACGAAGAAACTCGTTTCCCAATGGACACTCGTCCAACTTCTATTGCTGATATTCCTGCTGGATTTATCGACAAAGAAAACGAATTGATTTATGGTATCCAAAACGATGAACTCTTCAAATTGAACTTCATGCCAAAAGGTGGTATCCGTATGGCTGAAACTACTTTGAAAGAAAATGGATACGAACCAGATCCAGCTGTTCACGAAATTTTCACTAAATACGTAACAACTGTTAACGATGGTATCTTCCGTGCTTACACTTCAAACATCCGTCGTGCTCGTCACGCTCACACTGTAACTGGTCTTCCAGATGCATACTCACGTGGACGTATCATCGGTGTTTATGCACGTCTTGCTCTTTACGGTGCAGACTACTTGATGCAAGAAAAAGTTAACGACTGGAACGCAATCGAAGAAATCGATGAAGAAACAATCCGTCTTCGTGAAGAAATCAACCTTCAATATCAAGCATTGCAACAAGTTGTACGCTTAGGTGACCTTTACGGAGTTGATGTTCGTAAACCAGCGATGAACGTTAAAGAAGCTATCCAATGGGTAAACATTGCCTTCATGGCTGTCTGCCGTGTTATCAACGGTGCGGCTACATCTCTTGGACGTGTGCCAATCGTATTGGACATCTTTGCAGAACGTGACCTTGCTCGTGGTACATTTACTGAATCAGAAATCCAAGAATTTGTTGATGATTTCGTTATGAAACTTCGTACAGTTAAATTTGCTCGTACAAAAGCTTACGACCAATTGTACTCAGGTGACCCAACCTTCATCACAACTTCAATGGCTGGTATGGGTAACGACGGTCGTCACCGTGTTACTAAGATGGACTACCGTTTCTTGAACACTCTTGACAACATCGGTAACTCTCCAGAACCAAACTTGACAGTTCTTTGGACTGATAAATTGCCATACAACTTCCGTCGCTACTGTATGCACATGAGCCACAAACACTCTTCTATCCAATATGAAGGTGTAACAACAATGGCTAAAGACGGATATGGTGAAATGAGCTGTATCTCATGCTGTGTGTCTCCACTTGACCCAGAAAATGAAGAACAACGTCACAACATCCAGTACTTCGGTGCTCGCGTTAACGTTCTTAAAGCTCTTCTTACTGGTTTGAACGGTGGTTACGATGATGTTCATAAAGACTACAAAGTATTTGACATCGAACCAATCCGTGATGAAGTTCTTGAATTCGAATCAGTTAAAGCTAACTTTGAAAAATCTCTTGACTGGTTGACTGACACTTACGTAGATGCTTTGAACATCATCCACTACATGACTGACAAGTACAACTACGAAGCTGTTCAAATGGCCTTCTTGCCAACTAAACAACGTGCTAACATGGGATTTGGTATCTGTGGATTCGCTAATACTGTTGACACATTGTCAGCTATCAAGTACGCTACAGTTAAACCAATCCGTGACGAAAATGGCTACATCTACGATTACGAAACAATCGGTGAATACCCACGTTGGGGTGAAGATGACCCACGTTCAAACGAATTGGCAGAATGGTTGATCGAAGCTTACACAACTCGTCTACGTAGCCACAAACTTTACAAAGACGCAGAAGCTACAGTATCACTTTTGACAATCACATCTAACGTTGCTTACTCTAAACAAACTGGTAACTCTCCAGTCCACAAAGGTGTATACCTCAACGAAGATGGTTCAGTGAACTTGTCTAAACTTGAATTCTTCTCACCAGGTGCTAACCCATCTAACAAAGCTAAAGGTGGATGGTTGCAAAACTTGAACTCACTTGCTAGCCTTGACTTTGGTTACGCAGCTGATGGTATCTCATTGACAACTCAAGTATCACCACGTGCTCTTGGTAAAACTCGTGACGAACAAGTTGATAACTTGGTAACAATCCTTGATGGTTACTTCGAAAACGGTGGACAACACGTTAACTTGAACGTTATGGACTTGAACGATGTTTACGAAAAGATCATGTCAGGTGAAGACGTAATCGTACGTATCTCAGGATACTGTGTAAATACTAAGTACCTCACTCCAGAACAAAAAACTGAATTGACACAACGTGTCTTCCACGAAGTTCTTTCAATGGATGATGCATTGAGCTAAGATTCATAAATAGTAAATAAAAACCAGTCATTTTGACTGGTTCAGATTGAAGACAAAGTCCTTGGAAGTCCAGTTTCTAAGGGCTTTTCTTTGTGTAAAGTCGTATAATAGAGGTAAGAAAAGTTGTGAGGTGTTCCCTATGTTTCACAAAGAAAAACCTGATTATAACCGTAAGCAATATGGTTTCTATACAATAGACGAATTGGTCCCAGAAGATAACTTTCTTCGACAAGTAGATTCAAAGGTTGATTTTGACTTTATTTATGATTTGGTAGAAAATACCTATAGCCCAGATAATGGTCGTCCTAGTCTTGATCCCGTCATGCTAGTCAAAATTCCTTTGATTAAATGTTTTTATGGCATTCGTTCCATGCGCCAAACCATGAAAGATATTGAAGTAAATGTGGCCTATCGTTGGTTTCTTGGACTAACTTTAGATGATAAGGTCCCTCATTTTACTACCTATGGAAAGAATTACAGCCGTCGTTTTCAAGATAAAGAACTCATTTCTGAGATTTTTTCCCAAGTTCTCAGCCAAGCTTTGTATGCTGGCTTAATTGATCCTTCTGAAATATTTGTGGATGGTACCCATATCAAAGCGGCGGCTAATAGTCACAAGTATCGTAAGGAAATGGTAGACCAACAAGCTAAATTTATGAGTGAACAATTGGCAGTTGAGATTGATTTAGATAGGAAAAAACACGAAAAAAAGTCCTTAAAGCCCGCAAAAGAAAGTGAGGCCAAGGAAAAGAAGATCTCAACAACAGATCCCGAGTGTGGTTGGTTTCACAAGGGCGAATACAAGGAAGTATTTGCCTATTCTGCTCAAGTTGCTTGTGATAAGCATGGTTGGGCCTTAGCTTATACGGTTGAAGCAGGAAATGTTCATGATAGTCAGGCCTTCCCTGCCCTATTTTCAAAGTTAGAGCCTTTCTCCCCACACTATATTATTGCGGATTCAGGTTACAAGACACCAGTTATTGCCCATTATTTATTAGAACGTAACATCATCCCTGTCTTTCCTTATACTCGTCCAAAGGGAGTAAAGGGAAACTTAAGACCTAGTAATTTTGTTTATGATGCAAGCCATGATTGTTATGTCTGTCCAGAAAATCAAGTACTAAACTATCGCACGACCACTCGAGAAGGCTACCGTGAGTATAAGAGTAATCCTAAAGTATGTGTTTCCTGCCCCCTCTTATCCGTTTGTACCCAAAGCAAGAATTTTCAAAAAGTAGTAACGAGACATGTCTGGAAAGATGCCCTTGAATTTTGTGAGGAGATTCGTCACCAAAGAGAAATGAAAGAGCTCTATAAGAAGCGCAAAGAAACAATTGAACGACTCTTTGGGACGGCTAAGGAATACCATAATTTGAGATACACTAGAGAGAAAGGAAAGTCCAAAATGCAGGATCAGGTTGGGCTTACTTTGGCGTGTTTAAATATCAAAAAATTAGTGAAATGGATAGGAAATATCCCTTTTTATTTTTCTCAAATACAGATTTTTGAATGGAATATCAGATGATGAGACAAACTATTTTTGAAAAGAGAAAAAGACAAACGCCAAAAATGACGTTTGTCTTCGTTCTGAAACCAGTCATTTTGACTGGTTTTTTGGTATAAAAAAATATTTAAAAAAGTTGGTTAAAATTGGTCAAACATATTGACTATTACTGACTAAAGTGATATACTAAGAACATAAGGATAAGAAAATCCTTAGAAAACCTTGATTTTAAGGTGATTGTCTATGTTATCTTGAGATCAAAGTATGGGTAAAACCTAGAAAAGAGGTGCAACCTATGTTTAACATTAGTATTTTTAGAATTCCAATTACAAAATCTACATTGGATAAAGAAAAACCAGAAATTATACGTAGAGTAGCAAGTAGCTAGTCTAAATTTTTTAAAACAAAAGTCAGAGAAAGTCAAATCGTTTTGACTAAGTAAATTTGAAAACAAACGAGGTATGAAATATGAATAACAACTTTAATAACTTTAACAACATGGATGATTTATTTAACCAATTGATGGGTGGTATGCGTGGATATAGTTCAGAAAACCGTCGTTACTTGATTAACGGTCGTGAAGTAACACCTGAAGAATTCGCGATTTACCGTCAAACAGGTCAACTTCCTAGCGAAGGGAGTGCTCAAACTCAGTACGTTCAAGGGAAAGGTATGAAACAAGATGGTATTCTTGCGAAACTTGGACGTAACTTAACAGCAGAAGCTCGTGAAGGTAAGTTAGATCCGGTTATTGGACGTAACAAGGAAATTCAAGAAACATCTGAAATCCTTTCTCGTCGTACAAAGAATAACCCAGTTCTTGTTGGGGATGCTGGTGTTGGTAAAACGGCAGTAGTTGAAGGATTGGCTCAAGCTATTGTGAATGGTGACGTTCCAGCAGCAATCAAGAACAAAGAAATCATTTCTATTGATATTTCTGGACTTGAAGCTGGTACTCAATACCGTGGTAGCTTTGAAGAAAATATTCAGAACTTGGTAAAAGAAGTTAAAGAAGCTGGAAATATTATCCTTTTCTTCGACGAAATTCATCAAATCCTTGGTGCAGGTAGCACAGGGGATGGTCAAGGATCTAAGGGGCTTGCTGATATTTTGAAACCAGCTCTTTCACGTGGTGAATTGACAGTGATTGGGGCAACAACTCAAGATGAATATCGCAACACTATTTTGAAAAATGCTGCTCTTGCTCGTCGTTTCAACGAAGTAAAAGTTAATGCACCATCTGCTGAAGATACTTTCAAGATTCTCCAAGGGATCCGTGATCTTTATCAACAACACCACAATGTTATTTTGCCAGATGAAGTTTTGAAAGCGGCCGTTGATTACTCTGTTCAATACATTCCACAACGTAGCTTGCCAGATAAGGCTATCGACTTGGTCGATGTGACAGCTGCTCACTTGGCAGCACAACACCCAGTGACAGATGTACATGCTGTGGAACATGAAATTGAAGAAGAAAAAGCTAAACAAGAAGCTGCAGCTGCTAAAGAAGATTACGAAGCAGCCCTTAATGCAAAAATTCGTATCGAAGAACTTGAAAAACAAATTGCCAACCATACTGAAGATCACAAGGTGACAGCGACTGTTAATGACGTAGCTGAGTCTGTAGAACGTATGACAGGTATTCCTGTTTCACAAATGGGTGCAACTGATATTGAACGTTTGAAAGATATGGGCCACCGTTTGCAAACTAAGGTTATCGGTCAAGATAAAGCTGTTGAAGCCGTTGCCAAAGCGATTCGTCGGAACCGTGCAGGCTTTGACGAAGGAAATCGCCCAATCGGTAGCTTCCTCTTTGTAGGTCCTACTGGTGTTGGTAAAACTGAGTTGGCTAAACAATTAGCACTTGATATGTTCGGAACTAAAGATGCCATCATTCGTTTGGACATGTCAGAATACAGCGATCGTACAGCCGTTTCTAAATTAATTGGTACCACTGCAGGTTATGTTGGTTACGATGACAACAACAATACCTTGACTGAGCGAGTTCGTCGTAATCCATACTCAATCGTCCTTCTTGACGAGATTGAAAAGGCAGACCCTCAAGTGATTACTCTTCTTCTTCAAGTATTGGATGATGGTCGTTTAACAGACGGTCAAGGTAACACGGTAAACTTCAAGAATACGGTGATTATCGCAACTTCAAATGCAGGCTTTGGTTATGAAGCCAACTTGACAGAAGATGCGGACAAACCAGAGCTCATGGATCGTTTGAAACCATACTTCCGTCCAGAATTCCTCAACCGCTTTAACGCTGTGATCGAATTCTCACACTTGAGCAAGGAAGATCTTTCTAAGATTGTGGATTTGATGTTGATTGATGTCAATAAGACACTTGCTAAGAAAGAAATCGACTTGGCAGTGAGCGATGCAGCCAAAGAATACATGACTGAAGAAGGTTATGATGAAGTCATGGGTGTTCGTCCACTCCGTCGAGTAGTTGAACAACAAATTCGTGACAAAGTAACAGACTTCCACTTAGATAATCTTGATGCTAAACACCTTGAAGCCGACATGGAAGATGGTGTCTTGGTCATTCGTGAAAAAGCTTAAATCAAGATTTTGAGAATAAAAAAGGAACCAGTTGAAAAAACTGGTTCTTTTTTTGTTAAATTACATGGCGTTCAAAGGCATCATCTGAGATTCCTTGTTCAAGAATCAATTTTGCCCATTCCTTAGCTGAAAATAGACTGTGATCCTTGTAGTTACCACAAGACTCAATGGTTGTTCCTGGGACATCCTCCCAAGTTGTGGTTTCAGCGATTTCCTTTAGTGAATCCTTGATGACAGCAGCGATTTCTGCGCTAGTATGACGTCCCCACATAATCATATGGAAACCTGTACGACACCCAAATGGTGAACAATCAATCATACCATCAATGCGAGTACGGATGAGCTTAGCCAAGAGGTGCTCAATAGTATGAAGGCCAGCAGTCGGGATAGAGTCTTCATTTGGTTGAACCAAGCGGATATCAAAGTTAGAAATGATATCTCCCTTAGGACCTGTTTCTTCCCCAATTAAACGGACATAAGGTGCTTTGACAATGGTGTGATCAAGTTCAAAACTTTCAACAATAACTTCTTTTGACATGGTATTTCCTTTCGTTTTTCTTCTTTCATTATATCATAAAGATTTGTTTGAGAACTGTCAATAAAAGAACTTTTTCTCAGCTGGTTTTTAGAAAAATTTCTCATAACAATATTTTTAAATCAATTTAAAAAATTCTGAAAATTGTATTGACACTTGGCTGAAAAGGGATTATAATGTATAAAAAGTCATAAAGGAGTTTATTATGAAATTTTCAAAAGTAATGGCCCTAGCAGGGGTGACTCTGTTAGCGTCTGGTGTTTTGGCAGCTTGTTCAGGTTCAGGCTCTAGTGCAAAGGGTGAGAAAACTTTTTCTTATGTTTATGAAACAGATCCAGATAGTCTTAACTATCTGACAACTGGTAAGGCTGCGGTTGCTAATATCACAAGTAATGTCGTTGACGGTTTGATGGAGAATGACCGCTACGGTAACTTCGTGCCATCTTTGGCAGAAGATTGGTCAGTGTCTAAAGACGGATTGACTTACACTTACACAATCCGTAAGGATGCTAAGTGGTACACTTCTGAAGGCGAAGAGTATGCACCAGTGAAAGCGCAAGACTTTGTAACAGGTCTTAAGTATGCGGCTGACAATAAGTCAGAAGCCCTTTATCTTGTTCAAGAATCTATTAAAGGTTTGGATGCTTATGTAAAAGGTGAAGTCAAAGACTTCTCAGATGTTGGAATCAAGGCTGTAGATGATCAAACAGTTCAATACACTTTGAACAAACCAGAAAGCTTCTGGAACTCTAAGACAACCATGGGAATTCTTGCACCAGTCAATGAAGAATTCCTTACTTCTAAAGGAAGTGACTTTGCTAAAGCAACAGATCCAAGCAGTATCCTTTATAATGGTCCTTTCTTGTTGAAATCATTGGTAGCAAAATCTTCAGTAGAATTTGAAAAGAATCCAAACTACTGGGATAAGGACAATGTTCATATTGATAAAGTAAAACTTTCATTCTGGGATGGTCAAGACAATAACAAACTTGCAGAAACCTTTAAAGATGGTGGTTTCTCAATGGCCCTTCTCTTCCCAACAAGTGGAAGCTACTCTGAACTTGAAAAAGAGTTTAAGGATAACATCGTTTATACAACACAAGATTCTACAACTTTCTTAGTCGGTACGAATATTGACCGTCAGTCTTACAAATATACTTCTAAGACTACAGACGAGCAAAAGACTTCAACTAAGAAAGCTCTTCTTAACAAAGACTTCCGTCAAGCCATCGCCTTTGGTTTTGATAGAACAGCTTATGCTTCTCAAGTTAATGGAGAAAGTGGAGCAAGCAAACTCCTTCGTAACTTGTTCGTACCACCAACATTTGTTCAAGCAGATGGTAAAAACTTTGGTGACTTAGTTAAGGAAAAATTAGTGACCTATGGTGATGAGTGGAAAGATGTTAATCTAGAAGACGCTCAAGACGGTCTTTACAATCCTGAAAAAGCAAAAGCAGAGTTTGCTAAGGCTAAGACAGCTCTCCAAGCGGAGGGTGTTCAATTCCCAATTCATTTGGATATGCCAGTTGACCAAACCAATACTACAAAAGTTCAACGTGTTCAATCATTGAAACAATCACTTGAAGCAACGTTAGGAACTGACAATGTTGTCATTGACATTCAACAACTTCAAAAAGATGAAGTCCTCAATGTTACTTACTTTGCTGAAACGGCTGCCGGTGAAGATTGGGACCTTTCAGATAACGTTGGTTGGTCTCCGGACTATATCGACCCATCTACTTACCTTGATATCATCAAACCATCAGTAGGTGAAAATACTAAGACTTACCTAGGATTTGATTCAGGCACAAATAACGCTGCTGCCAAACAAGTTGGTTTGGAAGATTACGAAAAGATGGTTGTTGAAGCTGGAAATGAAGACACTGACGTCTCAAAACGTTATGATAAATATGCTGCTGCCCAAGCTTGGTTGACAGATAGTGCATTGATTATTCCAACAACTTCTAAAACTGGACGTCCAATGTTGTCTAAGATGGTGCCATTCACACTTCCATTTGCTTACTCAGGTAACAAGGGAACAAGTGAAGCCCTCTTGTACAAATACCTTGACCTTCAAGATAAGCCAGTAACTGCTGATGAATATCAAAAAGCTCAAGATAAATGGAAGAAAGAAAAAGAAGAATCTAATAAAAAAGCGCAAGAAGATCTTGCAAAACATGTAAAATAAGAAAAAGAGGTCGGACAAAAAGTCTGGCCTTTTTGATATCATTCCTGAGACATCAGTTTGACATTTTGGTTATTAGTTCAAGCACTGCATTGAAGTAGTAGAACAGACATTCTAAGTCACGCCCCAGTTCATAGATAAACTACATAAATATAAGGTATCTTTTATCTATAATTTTAAACAGTTTTCCCGACTATTTGATTTGTGTTGGGGATAAGGTTGCGATTGAGATATTTAACCTGTTCAGTTGTTTCTCTACATATTTTTAAAAAGTTTGACCTGGTAGAAATTAAGATTCCACCATAAAAAACTGCATACAAAAAACTGAGAATAAATCCTCAGTTTTTTATATTTTATTGCTGCCCTTGTGTATTTTGTGGGGCTGGATTTTGTTGTTGACTATTTGTAGTTGTGTTTGGTACTGAGGCATTTGGATTGGTAGTGCCATTCGTATTATCATTCGAAGAGCTTGGACTTTCAGTTGTTGAAGTTGTACTTGAACTTGAGCTCTCTGTTGTCGAACTTGCTTGAGTTGACTGTGGAATCCAGCTGTTACGAGCACCGTTCTTAAAGACGTATTCTCCGTTACGATACAAACCTTCAGGTATTGTCCAATCACCAGGATGATCATCCTCTGACAGATATCCCATCATTGAGCGGTAGATATTTGCAGCGACTCTAAATCCATCTCCTACGATTGGAGTAAGACGGTTTGAGTAACCAGTCCAAACGGCCATTGAATACTTACGGGTATATCCTACGAACATTTCATCTGGAGCAACATAGCCAGTGTTCTTAATGTAGTTCTCAATTTCATCGTCTGTATAGTTTGAAGTACCAGTTTTACCAGCTTGTGGAAGCCATGACATGTAGGCTCCACGACCAGTTCCGTATGTTAATACGGTTTTCATCATTTCTGTCATCATGTAGGCGGTTGTTTCCTTCATGGCGCGAGTACCTTGATCTGAAAACTCTTTTGAACTGCCATCGCTAAAGACAACTTTATTGATATACATTGGTTTGTGATAAATACCGCCGTTAGCAAAGGCGGCATAGGCAGCAGCCATTTTTTCACTACTTGCTCCGTACTGTTTATGAGATTCAACTGTATTACTTGAGATAGCATTTGCGTATACCATTGATGGGTAATCAATTCCTAAACCATTCAAGAAGGTCTTAGCATGGTCTAATCCAACTTTTTCAAGTGTTTTAACGGCTGGTACGTTACGAGATTGTTGAATTGCGTACTGGAGAGTGATATTTCCAAAGTAGGCCTTATCCCAGTTATAGACAGGAATGTCTGTTCCAGGATAGTTATAAGGAGCATCATTAATCGTTGCTGCAGTAGAATCGAAGATTCCGTACTCAAGTGCAGGAGCGTAGTCTGTGATAGGTTTCATAGTAGAACCCCAGTCACGGTTTGTTTCGACGGCTTGGTTGATACCGAATGAAACATTACTTGATTGGTGTCTAGAACCAAGTTGAGCGATGACTTTACCATTTGTAACATCAACGATAGTAGAAGCAGCTTGAAGTTCATCATCTGGATAGTTAACGTATTCGTCTGTATTGTAAACATCCCAAAGGCGTTTTTGTACCTCTTGGTCAACGTTTGTATAGACTTCCATACCTGTTGTTAATAGATTATAACCTGTCTCTTGTTCTACTTGGTCAATAACTTCTTTAAGATAGTTATCCATGTACTGTGGATAGCTATTAACAGATTTTAGACTTTGAAGTCCATCTGTGATCGGGGTATTGATTGCTGTTTCATATTGCTCGGCTGTAAGGTAGCCTAGCTTTTGCATTTCTGACAAAACGAGGTTTCGTCTTTCAAGGGCTGCTTCAGGATGAGAATAGGGATCGTATTGGTTTGGAGCCTGTGGCATACCTGCTAAGAGTGCAAGTTGTGGGATGGACAAGTCTTTGAGGTCCTTACCATAATAGTTTTCCGCAGCTGTCTGCATACCATAGTTACCATTTGACATGTAGACCTTATTGACGTAATAGGTCAATATTTCTTGCTTAGTTGCAGTTCGCTCTAGCTGGATAGCCAACCAAGCCTCTTGAACTTTACGGGATAGGGTTTGATCAGCTGTTGATGTTGAGAAATAAGTCAGCTTAATCAACTGCTGGGTCAAGGTTGATCCCCCTTGAAGACCACCATTACTACTGAGGTTACGTAGGAAAGCTCCTGCTATTCGAATGCTATCAATTCCTCTGTGGTTAAAGAAGCGATGATCCTCGATAGAGACAATCGCATTGACAAGATCAGTAGGAATGTCACTACTTTGAGCATTGACACGACGTTCAGCACCTAAATCTGCGATGAGTTCATTTTTGCTATCATAAATTTTACTTGATGTAGTTGCAACAAGTTTGCTTTCAGAGAGTTCAGGAGCCTTGTTTGCATAGTGAAGAAATACACCACCGCCAAGTAGGAAAGCTACGATAAATAAGCTAATCGTAACAATGCTGAGGTATTTAACGATGCGCAAGATAGTTTGTTTGTTCATATTGTTTTACCACCTAGTAAATGTTGTTTGACTGTATCAAGGTAAGGAATTTGTGGAAAAGCAGACTGCTCAATCACATAACCGAATTCTTTGATATAGTCAAGCGGCATTGACTTTTTCCCCATATCCTGATGATAAAAACGGATGAGGTCAAGTGCCGGCAATAAATACGTTTCTTGATAAGAAGAAAAATGAAGAAGGACAAAGCAAATCCCTTTTTGTTCAAGGACTTGTTCCATATGCCGAATCTGATGAGGATGGAAGTTCTTCATCGGAATGGCATGTTTTTGCTTAGTTTCCTTAGCTTCGAAATCGATGTAAAACCCTTCATAAACTCCAGAATAATCGGTAGTCGATGCCTGTCTAAAATAAGCTTCAACAATCTTAGCCCGACTACGCTGCGGATAGTCTACGCGGACAATCTGAACAGGAGTTGGTTTCTTATGGATAACAGCTAAACTGTGTGTCAGATAATAATCGTTTGTAGCATTGATCATCTTTTCAAAGGTCATCCCGCGATTTGCGAAATTTTTAGTTTGTGAGGTGACTTCTTGTTTTTTTTTCGATGAAAGTTTATGAGGATAGTTGACCATAATTCTCCTTATTGGTACAATAACATCACTCTATTATACCATAAAAGTGAACAGAAAGGGTGAAAAAATGCATACAGCCTTGGTTTTAGGCTATTCTAGCTTTGATTTAGGATTGTTTAATGACAAAGATATTCGTTTAAAAATTATTAAAAAAGCCATTCGTAGAGATTTGGAAAAAATGGCAGACGAAGGGTTGAAATGGTTGGTATTTACGGGAACTCTGGGATTTGAACACTGGGTTTTAGAGATAGCCAGAGATATGAAAGATGACTTTGGTTTCCAACTTGCAACTATCTTTGATTTTGAAACTCATGGGGAAAACTGGAATGAGGGGAATCAGGTCAAACTTAGTGAATTTAAACAAGTTGATTTTATTAAATACGCCTATCCAAACTATGAACACAAGGGTCAATTACGAGATTATCAACTTTTCTTACTTGAAAATACAGATGGAGCCTATCTTTTTTATGATGAAGAAAATGAAACAAAACTGAGGTATTTTTACGAACTGATGAAAAAGAAAGACAACTATATTACAAAAAGATTAACATTTGAGGAATTAAACGAAGTAGCTGAAAATTTTTCCGAAAATTGAGCCTTTGACCTTGCTTTTTGTTTGCCTTTTTTTATATAATAATACTAGCAACTGAGAATGGAGAGAGATATGGCAAGTATTATTTTTACAGCAAAAGATATTTTTGAACAGGATTTTGGGAGAGAAGTACGTGGATATAGTAAAGCAGAGGTTGATGAATTCTTGGATGATGTCATCAAGGATTATGAAACTTATGCAGCATTAGTAAAATCATTGCGTTCAGAAATCGCGGAGCTCAAAGAAGAATTGGCGAAAAAACCTCAAGTGGCACCAGCAACTTCTGAATCAGCAGATCATGGAAGTACGACTTCTATGACAAACTTTGATATTTTGAAACGTTTAAATCGTCTTGAAAAAGAAGTATTTGGCAAACAAATCTTGGATAATTCTGATTTCTAAGAATGATTTTGTTGTGCAATTTTTGGATAATCGCGTGAAGAGAATTTCTTTTCATGAGGAAAGTCCATGCTAGCACAGGCTGTGATGCCTGTAGTGTTTGTGCTAGGCGAAACCATAAGCCTAGGGACGAGAAATCGTTACGGCAGTTGAAATGGCTAAGTCTTTTGATAGGTCAGAGTAGGCTTGAAAGTGCCACAGTGACGGAGTCTCTCTGGAAACGGAGAGAGTGGAACGCGGTAAACCCCTCAAGCTAGCAACCCAAATTTTGGTCGGGGCATGGAGTGCGCGGAAACGAACGTAGTACTCTGACTACTATCAGCTAGAGCTGCTAGTGGTAGACAGATGATTATCGAAGGAAGTGGTCCTAGTCACTTCTGGAACAAAACATGGCTTATAGAAAATTGCATATAGGTTGGGGCTGAGATATATTCTCAACCTCATTTTTTAAAGTGAATAAAGAAAGGTCTATAAAAGACTGAAATGAAAACAACATTTAATTTAATTGCGACTGCTGCGGCGGGTTTGGAAGCTGTAGTTGGGCGTGAAGTAAGAGATTTGGGTTACGATTGTCAGGTTGAAAACGGTCGTGTCCGTTTTCAAGGTGATGTGAAAGCAATCATCCAAACAAACTTGTGGCTAAGAGCTGCGGATAGAATCAAAATCGTCGTGGGAACTTTTCCTGCAAAAACATTTGAAGAACTCTTCCAAGGTGTTTTTGCTCTAGATTGGGAGAACTATCTCCCGCTTGGAGCACGTTTCCCAATTGCAAAGGCTAAGTGTGTCAAATCAAAATTACACAATGAGCCAAGTGTGCAGGCGATTTCTAAGAAGGCAGTTGTTAAGAAATTACAAAAACATTATGCACGACCAGAGGGCGTTCCTCTCATGGAAAATGGTCCAGAGTTCAAGATTGAAGTTTCCATTTTGAAAGATGTAGCGACTGTTATGATTGATACAACTGGGTCAAGTCTCTTTAAACGTGGTTACCGTACTGAAAAAGGTGGAGCTCCGATCAAAGAAAATATGGCAGCTGCGATTTTGCAACTGTCAAACTGGTACCCTGATAAGCCTTTGATTGATCCAACTTGTGGTTCGGGAACTTTCTGTATTGAGGCGGCTATGATTGCGCGCAAGATGGCGCCTGGTTTACGTCGTTCCTTTGCCTTTGAAGAATGGAACTGGGTCAGTGATCGCTTGATTCAAGAAGTCAGAACTGAGGCAAGTAAGCAGATAGATCGAGAGATTGAACTGGATATTATGGGCTGTGATATCGATGGTCGTATGGTAGAAATTGCCAAGGCCAATGCCCAGGCAGCAGGAGTATCTGGAGATATTCTCTTTAAACAGATGCGCGTACAGGATTTGCGTACGGATAAGATCAATGGGGTGATTATCTCTAACCCACCATATGGGGAACGTCTGTCATCTGATGCAGGAGTAACTAAACTTTATGCTGAAATGGGTGAGGTTTTTGAGCCTCTCAAGACGTGGAGTAAATTTATCCTGACTAGTGACGAAGCCTTTGAAAGCAAATATGGTAGTCAGGCGGACAAAAAACGAAAACTCTACAATGGTACTTTAAAAGTTGATTTATATCAATATTTTGGTCAACGTGTCAAAAGAAATTTGACAGATTAGAAAGGAGTTGCCATGGATCCAAAGGATAAAAAAGAAGAGTTGTTAGAACCTGAGAAAACCTTTCAGGAACCTCAGTTTGATTTTGAAGAAGCTAAGGATCTGACAGTTGGACAAGTTATTCGAAAAAATGAAGAAATCGAAGCAGGAGTAACTCCTGATGATACGATTTTGGACAAATACATTAAACAACACCGTGAAGAAATCGAAGCTGATAAATTTACTAACATTCAGGCGAAGAAAGAGGAACTTCGAAGTCTAGATGATTTGCTTCAAGACGCCAAAGAAACAATTGATGAAGAGGTTGAACCAGTAGAAGAAGTCCCTGACTTAGAGATTGCTGCTGAAGAAGAGGGGGTAGCAACGGAAGAATTTTTCCTTCCACCCCTTGAAGAAACCTTGCTTATGGATAAAAACCTAGTGGAATCTGAAACTGAGCCCCTTGTTGCAGAGGATGATGAAGCTTTGCAAGAGGAACATCAATCCTTATCTCGTTCTGCTCAAGCAGAAGATGAGCCACGACGCAAAAAACTGTGGTTCATCTTGTCAGCTCTTTTAGCGATTATTGTCTTGATTATTGGGGGTAGCTACTATGTTTATCGTCAGATTACGCGTTCTTCCCAAGAAATTCAGTCTCAGTCATCTGATGCAGGTTTGGTAAGTAATCAAGCAATTCTCAATCAATTTAACAGTCTTTATGATACTTTTTATACTGATGAGAATAAAACTGCCCTAAAAAATAGTCAGTTTAGTCAGCTGAGTCAGCTCAAAGAGCTTTTAGATAAACTTGAGGGAGCTAGTGAGCATACTCTTGCCAAATCAAAATACGATAGTCTTGAAACACAAATCAAAGCGGTACAAGATGTTAATGCTCAATTTGAAACACCAGCTATTACAGATGGTGTTCTAAATACAAATGCTAAAGTAAAGGCAGATGCTAAATTTACCGAAGTTAAGACTGGGAATACTGAAATTGATAAACTGCTAGCTAAGGCTATTAGTCTCGGTAAAAGTCAACTTTCAAGTTCTACAAGCTCAAGCAGTAGTCAGTCAAGTTCATCAAGCCAAGCAGAGTCAAGTTCTGCAACTGAAAGCAATGCTAGCAGCTCTGCTAATGCATCAACTTCAGCAGGTGAAACAGCCTCAGCAAGTAATATCCTAAATAGTGGACTAACAAGCAATGGTGTGAACCTACAAAGAAGTGTCAGTCGAGTACCGTACAATCAAGCAGCTGTAAGTGATAGTAGTGATCCTGCTTGGACTTTTGCAGATGGTGTCCTTGAACGCATTCTTGAGACTTCGCGTGCGCGTGGCTACATTACAGGCAACCAATATATTTTGGAACCTGTGAATATTGTTAATGGTAATGGCTACTATAATCTTTATAAACCAGATGGTACCTATCTCTTTACCCTAAATTGTAAGACAGGTTACTTTGTAGGGAATGGTTCTGGACATGCGGATGATTTAGACTACTAGTCAAATTGTTACAAAATTCTTTCTTTTCACAGATAAACATGATAAAATAAAACATATTAAACAAGAGGAGTGTCACATGACAAAAGCTAACTTTGGTGTTGTTGGTATGGCCGTAATGGGTCGTAACCTTGCCCTTAATATTGAATCTCGTGGTTATACAGTTGCTATTTATAACCGTAGTAAAGAAAAAACTGAAGATGTAATTGCTTGCCATCCTGATAAAAACTTCGTGCCAAGCTATGATATCGAAAGCTTCGTAAACTCAATTGAAAAACCACGTCGTATCATGCTTATGGTTCAAGCAGGACCTGGTACAGATGCGACCATCCAAGCCCTTCTTCCACACTTGGATAAAGGTGATATCTTGATTGATGGAGGGAATACTTTCTACAAAGATACTATCCGTCGTAATGAAGAATTGGCGAACTCAGGTATCAACTTTATCGGTACAGGTGTTTCTGGTGGTGAAAAAGGTGCCCTTGAAGGACCATCTATCATGCCTGGTGGACAAAAAGAAGCTTATGACTTGGTAGCAGATGTTCTTGAAGAAATCTCTGCTAAAGCACCAGAAGATGGAAAACCATGTGTAACTTACATCGGTCCTGATGGAGCTGGTCACTATGTAAAAATGGTCCACAATGGGATTGAGTACGGTGACATGCAATTGATCGCAGAAAGCTACGATCTTATGCAACACTTGCTTGGTCTTTCTGCAGAAGACATGGCTGAAATCTTTACTGAGTGGAACAAGGGTGAATTGGACAGCTACTTGATCGAAATCACTGCTGACATCCTTGGACGCAAAGACGATGAAGGTCAAGATGGACCAATCGTAGACTATATCTTGGATGCTGCAGGAAACAAGGGAACTGGTAAATGGACTAGCCAATCAGCTCTTGATCTTGGTGTGCCATTGTCACTCATCACTGAGTCAGTATTTGCCCGTTACATCTCAACTTACAAAGAAGAACGTGTACATGCTAGCAAGGTTCTTCCAAAACCAGCTGCTTTCAAATTTGAAGGCGACAAGGCTGAGTTGATTGAAAAAATCCGTCAAGCCCTTTACTTCTCAAAAATCATCTCTTACGCACAAGGTTTTGCGCAATTGCGTGTAGCTTCTAAAGAAAATAACTGGAACTTGCCATTTGCAGATATCGCATCTATCTGGCGCGATGGATGTATCATCCGTTCTCGTTTCTTGCAAAAGATTACTGATGCTTACAACCGTGATGCAGATCTTGCTAACCTTCTTTTGGATGAGTACTTCTTGGATGTAACAGCTAAGTACCAACAATCAGTTCGTGATATCGTAGCTCTTGCTGTTCAAGCTGGTGTACCAGTGCCAACCTTCTCAGCAGCTATTACTTACTATGATAGCTACCGTTCAGCTGACCTTCCAGCTAATTTGATCCAAGCGCAACGTGACTACTTTGGTGCCCACACTTACCAACGTAAAGACAAAGAAGGAACATTCCACTACTCTTGGTATGACGAAAAATAAGTAGGTCAGCCATGGGGAAACGGATTTTATTACTTGAGAAAGAAAGAAATCTAGCTCATTTTTTAAGTCTGGAACTCCAAAAAGAGCAATACCGAGTTGATCAGGTAGAAGAGGGACAAAAAGCCCTCTCCATGGCTCTTCAGACTGACTATGACTTGATTTTACTGAATGCTCATCTAGGGGATATGACAGCCCAGGATTTTGCGGATAACTTGAGTCGGACCAAGCCAGCTTCGGTAATCATGGTCTTGGACCATCGAGAAGAATTGCAAGACCAACTTGAAACAATCCAGCGTTTCGCTGTTTCATACATCTACAAGCCAGTCATTATTGATGATTTGGTGGCTCGTATTGCAGCAATTTTCCGAGGTCGGGATTTTATAGACCAACACTGTAGTCAAATGAAGGTTCCTACATCCTATCGAAATCTGCGTATGGATGTAGAACATCATACCGTCTATCGTGGCGAGGAGATGATTGCTCTGACACGTCGTGAATATGACCTTTTAGCAACCCTTATGGGAAGCAAGAAGGTCTTAACTCGTGAGCAGTTGCTGGAAAGTGTTTGGAAGTATGAAAGTGCGACCGAAACCAATATTGTGGATGTTTATATCCGTTATTTACGTAGCAAACTTGATGTAAAAGGTCAAAAGAGCTACATTAAAACCGTGCGTGGTGTTGGTTATACCATGCAGGAATAAAAAGCAGTTGCAGTCTTGTAACTGCTTTTTTAATATCTATCTAAACAAGGACAATCATTTTTCTTAATTAAAATCATAAATATATCCCTCGCTTTGTGAAACTGAAAGGAAACAATCGCTTTTTTTGTGAAAATATAATAAAATAGAAAGGAATAAAGTTCTAAAATTTTATCTAGAAACAGATGATTTTCATCTGATAGTAGGATTAAATGACAAAAGAAGTTGGTGTCGGTCAGGCACATAGTAAAATTATTTTAATAGGAGAGCATGCAGTGGTTTATGGCTATCCAGCCATCTCTTTGCCTCTTCTAGAGGTAGAGGTGACTTGTCGGGTAGTCCCAGCAGCAACACCATGGCGTCTTTTTGAAGAGGACACCTTGTCTATGGCTGTGTATGCTTCTCTCGAGTATCTAAATATCAAAGATGCTTGCATCCGTTGTCAAATTGCCTCGGCTATTCCGGAAAAGCGGGGAATGGGGTCTTCAGCAGCCATTAGCATTGCAGCCATTCGAGCGATATTTGATTATTACCAAGCGGAACTTCCGCATGATGTATTAGAAATTTTGGTCAATCGGGCGGAGATGATTGCCCATATGAATCCTAGCGGATTGGATGCTAAGACCTGTCTTAGTGACCAACCTATCCGTTTTATCAAGAATGTTGGTTTTGAAGAATTAGTCATGGATTTGTCAGCTTATCTGGTCATTGCAGATACTGGAGTTTATGGACATACTCGTGAAGCTATCCAGGTCGTGCAGAGTAAGGGCAAGGATGCCTTACCTTTCTTGCATGCGCTAGGAGAGTTGACCCAAGAAGCAGAAGAAGCAATAAAAACAAAAGATGCCGTGAAGTTGGGAGAAATTCTAACCAAAGCTCATGGAAATCTAAAAGAAATCGGAGTTAGTAGCCCTGAGGCAGATGCCTTGGTTGAAACTGCCCTTGAACATGGTGCTCTAGGTGCCAAGATGAGTGGTGGTGGTCTAGGAGGCTGCATTATCGCCTTGGTTGCTAATGTCAGCCAAGCGCAAGAACTAGCAGAAAGATTAGAAGAGAAAGGAGCTGTTCAGACATGGATCGAAAGCCTGTAACAGTACGTTCCTATGCCAATATTGCTATTATCAAATATTGGGGTAAGAAAGCAGAAAAAGAGATGGTTCCTGCGACTAGCAGTATCTCTCTAACCTTAGAAAATATGTATACGGAGACGACACTTTCACCTTTACCAGCAGATGCAAGCTCGGATGCTTTCTACATCAATGGTCAGTTGCAAAACGAAGCTGAGCATGTCAAAATGAGTAAAATCATTGACCGCTACCGTCCTGAAGGAGCAGGTTTTGTTCGTATCGATACCAAGAACAATATGCCAACAGCGGCAGGTCTTTCTTCAAGTTCCAGTGGCTTATCTGCCCTGGTCAAAGCCTGTAATGCCTATTTCCAATTAGGATTAGATCGTAAAGAGTTGGCCTTAGAAGCTAAATTTGCATCGGGTTCTTCATCTCGTAGTTTTTATGGCCCCTTAGCAGCTTGGGACAAGGATAGTGGAGAAATCTATCCTGTCGAAACTGACTTGAAGCTAGCTATGATTATGTTGGTTTTAGAAGACCAGAAAAAACCAATCTCTAGTCGGGATGGTATGAAACTCTGTGTCGAAACTTCTACGACTTTTGATGAGTGGATTCGTCAGTCTGAACAAGACTACAAGGATATGCTGGTCTACCTCAAGGAAAATGACTTTAAGAAAGTTGGGGAATTAACAGAGAAAAATGCTCTCGCTATGCATGCGACGACAAAGACAGCAACTCCATCCTTCTCATATCTGACAGATGCTAGTTATGAGGCTATGGATTTCGTTCGTCAGCTTAGAGAACAAGGAGAATCCTGCTACTTTACTATGGATGCGGGGCCCAATGTAAAGGTTCTTTGTTTAGAAAAAGACTTGGAACATCTATCAGAAATATTAGGTCAACGTTATCGCTTAATCGTTTCAAAAACAAAGGATTTGAGCCAAGATGACGATTGTTAAGACTTGTGGGAAGCTCTATTGGGCTGGGGAGTATGCCATTTTAGAACCAGGGCAGTTGGCGCTAATAAAGGCTATTCCCATCTATATGACGGCTGAGATTGAGTTTTCGGGAGTTTATCGACTCTACTCAGATATGTTTACCTATAGTGTGGACATACGACCGGATTCTTCTTATGCCTTGATTCAAGAAACAGTAGCTTTGGTGGAGGAGTATTTGACTGCCCAAGGAGTTGACTTGCGTCCTTTTTCCCTAGACATTCGTGGGAAAATGGAGCGTGAGGGCAAGAAGTTTGGTCTGGGATCTAGTGGTAGTGTGGTTGTTTTGGTTATCAAGGCCATACTTGCTTTTTATGAAAGGACAGCCGACAGAGAACTCTTGTTTAAACTGGCTAGTGCAGTCCTTCTCAAACGTGGGGACAATGGCTCCATGGGTGACATTGCTTGTATCGTTTCAGAAGATCTAGTTCTCTATCAGTCGTTTGACCGTGAGAAAGTGGCACAATGGCTAGAAAAGGAAGACTTGCCAACTGTATTGGCACGTGATTGGGGCTTTTCTATTTCTAGTGTTGAACCAGCCTTGAAATTTGATTTTTTGGTGGGTTGGACCAAGGAAGTAGCTGTATCTAGTCACATGGTCAAGCAAATCAAGAATAATATGAACGCGAGCTTCTTGCTGGCTTCAAAAGAAACTGTAGCTAACTTGGTAAAGGCTTTGGAGACAGATCAAGAAGAAACCATTATTGACTTGCTAGAACAAGCCAGCCAACTTTTAGAAGGCTTGAGTTCAGATATTTACACACCTTCGCTCAGACAATTAAAAGATGCCAGCCGAGACTTAAAAGCTGTTGCAAAAAGTAGTGGTGCTGGTGGTGGAGACTGTGGGATAGCCCTCAGTTTTGACCAAGATTCGACCACATTACTGAAAAAACGCTGGGCTGATCTAGGGATTGAGCTCTTGTATCAAGAAAGGATAGGACATGACGACGAATCGGAAGGATGAGCACATCCGCTATGCCCTTGAACAAAAAAGTTCTTATAATAGTTTTGATGAGGTGGAGTTAATCCACTCCTCACTACCCTTATACGACATAGATGAGATTGATCTTTCGACAGAATTTGCAGGGCGCAAATGGGACTTTCCTTTTTATATAAATGCCATGACAGGCGGTAGTGATAAGGGCAGAGAAATCAATCAAAAATTGGCTCAGGTGGCAGAGGCCTGTGGAATTTTATTTGTGACGGGTTCCTACAGTGCGGCACTTAAGGATCCATCAGATGATTCTTTTGCTGTGAAGTCAAATCATCCTGACCTACTTCTTGGAACCAATATTGGCTTGGACAAACCTGTAGAACTAGGATTACAAACGGTCCAAGAGATGAATCCCCTTCTATTGCAAGTCCATGTTAATGTTATGCAGGAATTGCTCATGCCAGAAGGTGAACGTCAATTTAGATTGTGGCAAAACAATTTGAAAGATTATGCTGATCAAATCTCAGTTCCTCTTGTTTTAAAAGAAGTCGGCTTTGGCATGGATGTGAAGACCATTGCTAAGGCATACGAGATAGGAATACGTACAGTTGATTTGTCTGGCCGCGGGGGAACTAGCTTTGCCTATATCGAAAATCGTCGTAGCGGTCAACGGGACTACCTCAATGATTGGGGTCAATCAACCATGCAGGCTCTTATCAATGCCCAAGACTGGAAAGATAAGATGGAGCTTTTGGTAAGTGGAGGGGTGCGCAATCCACTAGACATCATCAAATGCCTGGTCTTTGGAGCCAAGGCAGTTGGTCTATCACGTACCATGTTAGAATTAGTTGAAAACTACCCAGTGGATGTCGTTATCGCTATTGTTGAAAGTTGGAAGGAAGACCTACGCTTGATTATGTGTGCCCTTAATTGTTCAAAAATTGAGGATTTGCAAGAGGTCGACTATCTCCTGTATGGAAAATTAAAAGAAGCAAAAGATCAACTATAAGGAGGTCGGGATTTTGGTCCCGGTCTTTTTATCATTCCTCAGACTGATGTGACTTTTTGGTTTTGTGATACAATAAAATAGAGAGGACGGTTACATGCGAAAATTTCAAATTTTTCTATTTATTGAAGCTTGTTTATTAACAGGAGCTCTGATTATGATGGTATCAGAGCATTTTTCCCGTTTTCTACTTATTTTGCTCTTGTTTTTACTTCTGATTCGATATTATACTGGAAAACAGGGAAATAACTTTATTTTAGTGGCGGTGAGCATCTTATTTTTCTTTATCATCATGCTCAATCCCTTTGTCATTTTAGCCATCTTTGTGGCCTTGATATACAGTCTGTTCCTACTTTACCCTATGATGAATCAGGAAAGAGAAGACACCAATCTGTTTTTTGAAGAAGTAGTGACGGTGAAGAGGGAGAAAAATCGCTGGTTTGGGAATCTCCACCATTTTTCGAGTTACCAGACTTGTCGTTTTGATGATATCAATCTCTTTCGCCTCATGGGGAAAGACACCATTCATCTAGAGCACGTGATTTTGAGCAATCATGATAATGTCATCATCTTGAGAAAACTGGTCGGTACGACTAGAATCATTGTACCAGTGGATGTAGAAGTCAGCCTTAGTGTCAATTCTCTGTATGGAGACTTAACCTTTTTTGACCAACCTAAACGTGCTTTACGTAATGAGCAATTTCATCAAGAAACCAGAGATTATCTCAAGAGTCCTAAGAGTGTTAAGGTACTTTTGACAACCATGGTTGGAGATGTTGAGGTGGTGAGAGGATGAAAAAACAACCCTATATTTTAATTGGTCTCACCTCATTTCTCTTTGTTGCTTTTCTATTTCGAAGCATTTTTAAGATCTTGGATTTGGATTGGACTTCTCTTTTTCAGGATCTAGAAAAGACAGAAAAAGTCCTTTTTCTAGCCCTGATGTTTAGTCTTGCCCTAGCCTTTTTATTAGTCCTATTCTGGACAATGGTTGACGAAATTTCAAAGAGAAGAATCCAAGCAAATCTCAAACGTCTCCTAGCAGGCAAAGATATTGAAAGTCTGGGAGATGCTGACCTAGACGCAAGTTTTAGAAATTTGTCAGGAAAGCTCGGTTTGTTGACAGAAGCTATTCAAAAAGCAGACAATCAGGCCTTGGTCAAAGAAGAAGAAATTGTTGAAAAGGAGCGCAAGCGAATCGCGCGTGACTTGCATGATACGGTCAGCCAAGAAATTTTTGCCGCCCATATGATTTTATCGGGACTCAGTCAACAAGCTTCCAAATTAGACAGAGAGAAGATGCAAACACAACTCCAAAGTGTGACTGCCATTTTGGAGACAGCTCAAAGAGACTTGCGCATTCTTCTTTTGCATCTACGACCAATTGAACTGGAACAAAAAAGCTTGGTGGAGGGTATTCAGCTACTCCTCAAAGAGCTAGAAGAAAAAAGTGAGCTGAAGGTAAGCTTTAAATATCAGGTAACTGCATTACCTAAAAAGATTGAGGAGCATGTCTTCCGAATTGTACAAGAATTGATTAGTAATACACTTCGTCATGCACAAGCTTCCTGTCTAGATGTTTACCTTTATCAAACGGAAACGGAATTACAGTTGAAGGTTGCAGACAATGGTCGTGGTTTTCAGCTGGATGATGTTGATGAACTGAGCTATGGTCTGCGAAATATCAAAGAACGAGTGGAAGATATGGCTGGGACTATACAATTATTAACAGCTCCCAAGCAAGGTTTGGCAGTGGATATCCGCATTCCCTTGCTTGATTTGGATAGATAAGAGGAAGTAAGATGAAACTATTATTGGTAGATGACCACCAAATGGTGCGTCTTGGTTTGAAAAGCTATTTTGAATTACAAGATGATGTAGAGGTTGTAGGAGAAGCAACCAATGGTGCAGAAGGAATTTCCATGGCCTTGGAGCTTCGTCCAGATGTGATTGTCATGGATATTGTCATGCCTGAAGTCAATGGGATTGATGCAACACTTGCTATTCTCAAAGAATGGCCAGAGGCTAAAATTTTGATTGTGTCTTCTTATCTAGACAATGAAAAAATCATGCCAGTCTTAAATGCTGGGGCTAGGGGTTATATGCTCAAGACATCAAGTGCAGATGAATTGTTCCATGCTGTTCAAAAGGTGGCAGTTGGAGAGCTAGCTATCGAACAAGAGGTGAGTCAGAAGGTAGAATACCACCGTAATCATATGGAACTTCATGAGGATTTGACTGCGCGTGAACGGGATGTCCTTCAACTGATTGCCAAGGGCTATGAAAATCAGCGTATCGCCGATGAATTGTTCATTTCCCTTAAGACAGTTAAAACCCACGTCTCCAACATTTTATCAAAGCTTCAGGTTAGTGACCGCACTCAGGCAGCAGTCTATGCCTTTCAGCATCACTTGGTAGGGCAGGAGGATTTTTAGATGAGTTTAGCAGATTTACTTGTGGAGCTAGAAGCGGCAAAAGATCCGAAAAAGGCAGGGCCTATGGAAGCCTATATGCGCCAGCAATTTTCCTTTCTAGGTATTGCGGCACCTGAAAGAAATGCGCTCTATAGAAAATACTTTCCAAGTGAGAAAAAAACAAAGATCATCGATTGGGATTTTGTGGACACTTGCTGGAAAAAGGAGCCAAGAGAATACCAGTATGTGGCTGCCAATTATTTGAAAAACATGCAGTCTTATCTAAAGGACACCGATTTGCCTAAGCTAGAGTAGTTAATCGTGACAAAATCCTGGTGGGACACGATAGATATTCTAGATCGAGTAGTAGGGAGTTTGGTATATGACAAGTCGGAATTGGGAGAAATCATCCTCCAATGGAGCCTATCAGACAATATCTGGCTGAGACGAGTCGCTATTGATCACCAGTTGTTAAGAAAAGAAAAAACGAATGTCCGACTGATGGAAAAAATCCTACTAAACAATCTGGACCAGACAGAATTTTTTATCAATAAAGCCATCGGCTGGGCTCTAAGAGACTACTCTAAGACCAATCCAGAATGGGTAGCAAGTTTCATCGAAAAAAACAAGGAAAGAATGGCTGAACTTAGTATCAAAGAAGCAAGCAAGTATCTCAAGCATTCCTAAAAACTCATGTCTGACCAGAAAGAACCATAATAGGCGGTAGCTAGTAGAACTTGTTAAGAGAGTATCATCTCGAGAAAGATGTCTGTCAAATAAACCTAGCGCTGTTCTTCAGACTGCAACAAGAGACAAATGATTTAGACCAGTAAGTTAGAGGACTAATACTCAATGAAAATCAAAGAGCAAACTAGGAAGCTAGCCGCAGGTTGCTCAAAGCACTGCTTTGAGGTTGCAGATAGAACTGACGAAGTCAGCTCAAAACACTGTTTTGAGGTTGTGGATAGAACTGACGAAGTCAGTAACATATATACGGCAAGGTGAAGCTGACGTGGTTTGAAGAGATTTTTGAAGAGTATAAGTCCTTTTATAGTGAATTGAATCTAGAACAGTACACTACGACTGCTAAAAAATATTTCTAGAAGTGTTCTAGAATCCGTAGCGTACTATTCTAGGTTCAATCTACTATATTTGACTCTCGCAGGTGTAATCGATGGCATCCTTCGGTGCCATCGATTGTTTTTACAAGAAAACACCATTTTGAGCCTATAAAATCAAAAAGAGCAGAAATTTTCAGTGTGCGATCACCTATAGTATAGGATTTATTAAAAACTCTTTCCTTAGCTTCTTAGAACATAAGAAGATTCATTGATTGACTGGTAAATTAAAAATATATACTTGGACTAGCATCTTTCTTAAGTGGTCTGTCAATCAAAAGTGTAGGTTGATTTTTTGAGTAGTAAAAGATTCAAGAAAATTTAGGGTTACTCATGTTCTTTGATAAAAACTCCATTCATATATTTTTTCTTTCATTCTGAAAACTTAGTGTAAATTTTCTGTTTTTTTGAAATTTTGTGTCTTAAAAGGTCCAGTGAAGAAAACTATGTGTGTAGAATCTTATTTTACTGAATTTTTAGATAACTATATTAAGTGATAAAAGACATTATATATGTAGTTTTTGGTTTATAAAATACTTGAAAGTTCAAAAGCTGTTTTAATTGACTATTTTCTAAAAGAGATGTATAATTGAACTGTATGTAAAAGACATGCAGTTATTTTAAAAAAAGGAGATAATGTAATGTATTTTAATCGTAAAAATGCAGAGCAGAAGAACTGGCGAATGATCAAAAAAGGAAAACATTTCTTATTTGGTTGTTCGCTTGTCTTTGCAGTTGGTGCAGCCTTGGTAGCTCCAACGGTTAAGGCCGACACAGCTGATACTGGGGAGGTAGAGACTAAAACTGCCAACTCAGCTGCTGAAGCAAGCTCTAGTGACGAAGTAGGAACGTATAAGGCACCAGCAGTGGAGGTATCAACAACTTCACCAGTGGTTGCTGAAAATCCTACAAGTTCAGAAGCCACTTCAGCAAAAACAGCTAACAAAGAAGCTTTGACCCAATTGGTCGAAGAAGTAAAAGGCTTGGACAAAGCAGGCAAGACAGAAGACTCTCTTTCTCGCTTGAACACAGCCCTTGAACAAGCACAAAATGTTTTGGCAAATGCAGAAGCTAGCCAAGACCAAGTGGATGTAGCGGTCGCTAGTCTCAAAGATGCAGTAGCTCAGCTTGCTGCCAAAGAAGAAAAAGCAGCAACAGTAGCAACAGAGGCTAAAGCTGAAGCAACAGAGGCTAAAGCTGAAGCAACGGAAGCAGAAACTTCAGCCACTCAACCTAAGTCAAGAAGCCGTCGAGCTGCAGGACAAGAACGTGCTCAAGATCGCTCTTCGGAAGCGAAAGACATCAAGTACGTTTATAAAGACAGAACTCCTACAGTAAACGATGGTGTTCCAACTCAACGTGCTAAGATCGAGTACAGACAGCTGGGAGACTATGAGGTAGTCGATGGAAAAACAGTGGCTACAGACCCATCTGGTCAAGGTCGTCCAGTCTTGGAGTGGACGGTAACCTTTAACGAGGCTCAGTACGATCTGATGGGAGGATACTACTACTTTACAATCCCTAAAAATGTATCTGATCCTTATAAAGTTGTGACAGAATATAACAACGGCGCTTACGGCCCCCGCGATGGCTGGGTGGATGGAAATATTACACCAGGTGGTTCGTCGTCTGCAGAAGGTCAGCAGTTTATCGATGCTGGAAATAAGCTTGAATGGCGTGTCAAGAATACCGTTGGGAGAGACTACAACAACGTAAATGGTCTTAGCGGTGTCATGGACAACACTAAAAAGGTTTATGTCCTTAGTTATGCTAACAGCACTAAGGCGCGCATGGTTACTATTAAGTACCGTACTGTAGTTGAAGACCCATCACAGACCATTTCTTATATTGCTGGAGTTGAATCTAAAACAGGCTTACCACGAAACAACTGGTATGCGATTTCAGGTCAGTATGACAAGCAACTGGTTAGTCAGGTTGATGCACCAAAGGTGACTCCAAACTTGACCAACACCTCTGTCAATGTTCTTGTTCCGACAGTAGCTTCAACTTCAAGCACTCTTTCAGGAACAGGGGTTCCAGGTGCAACTATCAAGCTTTATATCGATGGTAAAGAGCAAAACATCGGCAATGTCACTGTTGATAATAGTGGTAACTGGACAACAGGTGAGCTTCCAACAGCTCTTAACAACAACCAAGGTGATGGTACAACTATCAAACCACGTCAAACAGTAGAGGTAAGCCAAGTAGTTAACGGTGAAGAAAGTAGCCGCCGTACTGTACCAGTATCTGTTGGTGTAACAACTGTTGAACCTTCAAGCTTGACGACTAACCAAGCTGCAGTTGTAGCAGGACAAAAAGAGGTTACTCTTAAGGTTCCTCATGATGCAGGAATTGCCTACATGCGCTATACAAATACTGCTGGAGAGACTGTTGAGATTCCAGTCAAACGTGACAATGCCTCATCTGCATGGACATCAAAAAAACCAGAAGCAGCAACTGTTAAAAGAGTTGAGAACGGTAAGTTCCAAGATACAATCATCCTTACCATGGCTGATAAGATTGCAGGTACAGAAGTATCAGCTATTTCAAACGTGGTAGAGGGTGGATTCTCAAGTGTTGCTGGTTGGGAACCTCGTGGAGTAGAAAACCAAGCTCCAACTATTGCATCAGCAGTTGAAGGAAACAAAAAAACTGTTGCTCAAGGTGCTCAACTTAACCTTGCATCTCTTGTGACCGTAGCAGATAAAGAAGATGATGCCCAAGCAACCCTAGGTAATAAGGTCCATGCTGAAGTTGTTTCAGTAAATGGTAATGCAACAACTAAGACAGTTGATACAAATACGCCAGGCACTTATACAGTTAAGTATAAAGCTGTTGATAGCCAAGGTAAAGAGTCAAACGAGGTTGAAGTTACTGTAGTTGTCGAAAACAAAACACCAGAAACACCACAACCACAACCAGAACCACAACCACAACCAGAAACACCAACAACTAGTGGTCCAGAAATTGTCAACGATTTGGCAGGTAAAGCAAGTACTCCAGCTGATGTAACAGTTAAAGCACCAGCAGGTTCAACTGTTAAACTTTACAAAGATGACGTTGTGATCGGTGAAGCTGTAGCTAACGACCAAGGTGTAGCAACTGTTCACCCTACAAACAGCCTTCCAGAAGGTGAGATTACAGCTACTACAACACCAGCAGGTGGAACAGAGTCAGCTAAGAGTGCACCGATTACAGTTACAAAATCACCATTGACTAATGAAGGTGGTGGTGTTTCAAGAGGTAGTGATAACACTCAACTTCGCGTTAACAATTCACACATCACAGTCTACCCAGGAGATCCAGTTAACGTTGGTGTTACGGCTGCCTCTACAGCTATCGAAAAATTCTGGGTTCCTGAAAATCCAACTGCTGTTGAAGGAGTACTTCCAGTAGGTGCTTTCTTGACGACAGCTGGTGGCAAAACCTATACACAACGTGATGCTGCATATAAGGGTACTGTTGCTGAGACACAAAAAGCAGGTGATACAGTTGTTACTTTCGCTGTTAAGAGTAAGAAAAACGTCACTGTAACACGCTCTCTTAAAGTTACTGTTCTTGAGTCAGCTAAGAAATATGAACCAGTTGCAGGTACACAAGTAGATGTTGCAGATCCTAACAAGGTTAGTGAAGATGAAAAGACCAAGATCATCGACTCAGTTAAAACTGCTAATCCAAGTCTTCCAGCAAATGCGACATACAGTGTAGATGACAAAGGGAACCTTACCATCACTTATCCTGATAAGTCAACAGATAAGATTGCAGCAGCCTACCTCGTTCACCCAACAAATCCTGCACGTGACAACGTAGCACCAACAGTAGAGATCCCTTACTCTAATAAAGATACTAAAGAAGTTTATGTATATGGTGGAGAAGCAAACTCATTCGATATCAAATTCAAAGATGATAGCGGAAAAATTGCAAGTGCTACTGTAAAACAAGGTGGTAACAAAGCGTTTGATTCTGTTGCAGGTGAAGAGAATACCATCAATACTCAATATGGATTTAAAGCAAATGTTATCAATGCTGAAACTCCAGCAACAGCAGATGCACCAGCAGTTATTACATACTCAGGTACTCCAGCAGCGACAGATGGTTTGAAACCAGGAGACTTAGAAGCAGCGACTAAAGGTGAAAATCCAAAAGGTATGGTTCTAGGCTGGCGTTATGCAACTGCAACGGATACAGATGGTGCACTGATTGAGAATAAAGCTGTGGGTAGCTCAACTGCAACTGACCCAGGTGCATTCCGTGTCATGCTTAAGGCACAAACTCAAAAATATGACATTGCAACTCCGACCGAAAAAGTTACTGTAGCAGATCCAGCTAACGTGACCGAAGCTGAGCTAGCTAAAATCAAAGAAAAAGTCCAACTTGAGTACTCTCAAAACAACGATGATGCGAACTTAGCAGACAAAAAAGGTACAGCTGTAGCTGATAAAGATGCTAAGATTAAATCAATCGAAAAAGATGCAGATGGGAATCTTGTTGTAACCTATAAAGATGGTTCTCAAGATAAGGAACCATTATCAAAATTTGTAAATGTAGCACCAACAGTAGAGATCCCTTACTCTAATAAAGATACTAAAGAAGTTTATGTATATGGTGGAGAAGCAAACTCATTCGATATCAAATTCAAAGATGATAGCGGAAAAATTGCAAGTGCTACTGTAAAACAAGGTGGTAACAAAGCGTTTGATTCTGTTGCAGGTGAAGAGAATACCATCAACACTCAATATGGATTTAAAGCAAATGTTATCAATGCTGAAACTCCAGCAACAGCAGATGCACCAGCAGTTATTACATACTCAGGTACTCCAGCAGCGACAGATGGTTTGAAACCAGGAGACTTAGAAGCAGCGACTAAAGGTGAAAATCCAAAAGGTATGGTTCTAGGCTGGCGTTATGCAACTGCAACGGATACAGATGGTGCACTGATTGAGAATAAAGCTGTGGGTAGCTCAACTGCAACTGACCCAGGTGCATTCCGTGTCATGCTTAAGGCACAAACGCAAAAATATGACATTGCTACTCCAAGCGAAAAAGTTACTGTAGCAGACCCAGCTAACGTAACAGACGCTGAGTTAGCTAAAATCAAAGAAAAAGTACAACTTGAGTATTCTAAAACGAATGATGATGCTAACTTAGCAGACAAAAAAGGTACAGCTGTAGCTGATAAAGATGCTAAGATTAAATCAATCGACAAAGATGCTGATGGAAATCTTGTAGTAACCTATGCAGATGGTTCTCAAGATAAGAAATCATTGTCAGAATTTGTAAACGTAGCTCCAACAGTAGAACTTCCATACTCAAATCAAGATAAGAAACAAATCTATGTTTATACAGGTGAAAACACTGATTTAACATTCAAAGGTTCTGATGAAAAAGAAGTTAAAGATCTTTACCTACGTGGACCTGGAGATGTTTCATGGAATAACGCGAATAAATATGGATTTACAACAGGTAAAGTTGAGAATGGTGCGGTAACTGGCGAAGGATCAGTCTCTGATGATAAGAAAACAGCTACTATCAAGATGACTGGTGTTACAAATCTACCAGCTGGTCAGAAATGGACAAGTTTTGTTGTTTCTAATGACAACAATGATGCAGCATCAACTACTGATTTTAGAGCATTAGATAAAAATCCAAATGCAACTCAGACACCAGGATATGTTCAATTCATCGTCAAAAATCAAACATCTAAATACGATATAGCAACTCCAACTGACAAAGTTGAAGTAGCAGATCCAACTAACGTAACAAACGACGACTTAGCTAAAATCAAAGAAAAACTACAAATTGAGTATGCTCAAACTAATGATGATGCTAACTTCGCAGACAAAAAAGGTAAAACTGTAGATGCTAAAGATGCTGAGACTAAGATTAAATCAGTCACAAAAGATGACAAAGGAAATCTTGTCGTAACATATACAGATGGTTCAACAGATACAAAACCATTGTCAGAATTTGTAACTCAAACACCAAGTGCACCAGCTACAGATGCAGATAAGAACACTCCAGTAGCGAAAGATCAAACTGTTAAACCAGGTGAAAAACCAAAAGCAGAAGATTCAATTGACAACCTCAAGGATCTTCCTAAGGGTACAACAGTAGAGTTCAAGACACCAGTAGATACAACTACACCAGGTGAAAAACCTGCGACAGCAGTTGTAACATACCCAGATGGTTCTAAGGAAGAAGTTCCAGTTAAAGTAACTGTAAAAGATCCAAGTGCACCAGCTACAGATGCAGATAAGAACACTCCAGTAGCGAAAGATC
>NZ_JASHDM010000006.1:0-108806 GCF_047463655.1 Streptococcus infantis | reverse complement strand
TTGATGTTCTTGTCTTTAATTCCGAGTAAGTTTGTGATAAAATTTAATTGTTCCATAAGATTCTTTCTAATGATGGTTTGGTCGCTTTTCATTATAGGTCTTATGGGACTTTTTTTCTACAACAAAAAAGGCTCCATAATTCCTATGGTGGTTTTACCCACTACAGAAATTATAGAGCCTTTTAAAAAATGTATTGATTATCTGCAATATCCTGAGAAGTTTGAATTTGTTGATTTAGATAATGAAGTATCTGCGATTGAGCTTCTTTAATGTTGTGCATATAAATAAAAATGAAGCAAGAGTGAAAAATTGAATGGGATAGGGTAGACGAATAAAATGTTAACTACGAAAAAGATTATTGCAGAATTTGATAAAAGTTCTAATGATATTAAATTCCTTGAATTTAACAAAAAACTAACGGATAGTATAGAAAGACCACAAGAACTGAAGTTTATCTTAGAACATTTTTCTTATGTAACTGTGAATGGTTATTTAAAAATCTTGGGGAATGATTCAGAGAATGGATTCAGCTACTGTAATGAATTGTTTTCAAAATGTTATAACTCGAATCGTTGTTTGATAGCTTATGATATCTTGGGTGGTCTATTTGCAATAAATATTGAAAAATTAAATGCAATAGAATATTTCGCTCCCGATACATTAGAATGGGAGGATTTGGAGATAGATTATAAGGACTTTTTATATTGGGTGACGACAAATCAGTTAGACACATTTTATCAAGAACTGATAGTACCAGATTTGTTCACATTAGATTTATCGCTTGAAAAAAATGAAGTTGTTTTGACCTATCCTTTTATTTGGTCAATGGAATACACTCCATCAGGTGCAGCTAGAAAAATAGTTCCCTTTAAAGAATTGTTAGAAATGAATGCTGATTTTTATAGACAGTTAAGGATGTGATAAATAAAGGGTACAATGCATGAAAAAGATATTTGAAATTAGTACATACAGTAAAATAGTATTAAATGGGAAATAATCATTAATGTAAACTGTTATTATTAAAGGCTTCCAAAGCAAAAAGCTTTTTTGTATAAATGTGTATTACGAATGTGTGACTGATAGACAAACATTTAAATATATGATAAACAAAAATAGAAAAAAATTAAAAGGAGAATCCTTATGTCAGTAATTTCATCAGTGGGCCTCACATATTGCTTGATAAAAGAAAAAGGCAAATAGTGTAGATAACAAATCTCACAATGAAATAAGGTCGGGCAAAAAGTCTTTAAAATAAAAGAAAAGCATATTATTAGATGTTTAAAAACCTTGATTTAACGCGATTCTTGAATTTTAAAATTTCGATGTATTGCAATAAAAATTAACCGAAAAACTACATTCTTTGTGAAATAAATTAGATGTTCGGATATATAGAGAAACGCTCTAGACACATTGTCTAGAGCGTTTTTATCTTGTTTTGAAATTACATATTAATTTTACCAACTTGTCATTTATTTGATCAATGTACATTTTGGCAGAAGAAAAGAATACAGGACGAACAAATTCCTGTATTCTTAAAATGACTTAGAACAGATATGTTAATGATACGACTAACATGATTATAGTGCAAATTATTTTTACGATTTTTGCATGTTGTTTGAACAATTTATCAGAGAAAAGACTCAAAATAAGAGCAATCCAAAACACGGTAGTTCTTAAAATAAAAATAGTCATGGTCCATACTCCTGTCGTTATTTTACCAAGCCAATAATTAAGTTGAAGAGTAATTATTTAATCTGAAAATAAGTTTATCTTCTCTGGAAATAACTTTGATCATTAATCGGTATCTCTATCTTTATTATAGTACAAATACCTTTATTAAACAACTATATATACTTATTCATTTGTACACCTTTGACAAGGATGGATGCTTACTTCGGACTTGCTACTAAAAAGGTAGCAAGTTCAACTCTCACTACCTTTTCTATCCTCTTCTTTTTTGAGAGCGCTTGAAATATGTTATAATAGTTCTAGATTATTTTTTTGGAGGCAAACCGTGGGAAATTTTATTGAGCTAGTCTTTCATCGTTTCTTTTTGGGGATGATTGCAACGGCTTATTTTTGGTTATTGACACTAGCAGGAGGTGTGGTTTTTGGTATAGCGCCAGCTAGTGCGACTATCATGAGCTTATTTGCAGAACATGGCTATTCTTACCGTGCCTATGGTTTTAAAGAGGCATGGACTCTTTATAAGAGCAATTTTGTAAAAAGCAATCTCAGTTTCTACACCTTTATGGGACTTGACTTGATCTTGATTTATGGTTTGTATCTCATGATCCAATTGCCGCATCAGACCATTATTCACTTGGCTGCAACCTTTCTAAATATCTTTTTGGTAGCCGTGGTATTTTTGGCTTATACAGTTTCTCTAAAATTGCAAGTTTATTTTGACTTATCCTATCAAAATACCTTAAAGCTTGCCTTTATCGGAATTTTTATGAGCTTGTCAGCAGTGGCTAAAGTTCTTCTTGGTAGCGTCTTGTTAGCCATTATTGGGTTCTATATGCCAGCCCTTATCATTTTTGTAGGGATTGGTATGTGGCATTTCTTTATTAGTGATTTATTGGAGCCTGTTTATGAAAGCATTCATGAAAAATTGGCGTCCAAATAGAATGAAACAATTTTGGCTTCATTCACTCCTTCGAACCTATACTTGGGTGATGATTGTCATCATTGCTAGTTTTGCCCTGTTGATTTCCTATGTGAACTGGGATAGTCGAGAAAAAGAAGCAAGACAGGTTTCCCAGCGGGTTTTGACTCGGACAGTGAGTGAGGTTGAGTATTATTATCGAGAATCAGCGCGTTCAGCCCAAAGTTTAGTAGATAATCAAGCGCGAATCGAGGGAATTTATAAGTATTTTAGCCTCAGTACACCGGATTATTTCTATTGGCAACTGGAGCGTAAAGCCTCACCCTATATTTCGGTATCCATTTATGAAAATATCGATGACCTCTATGTGCGCAATGATTTTGTAACGGGTGTAGCCTTTGTCTTGCAAGACTCGACAGAAGTTTATGTTTCGAAGAGGGACAATCGTAGTGGTTACAAGGTTTCTGCAGATGCCTTTAAGCCAGATGCTAATAGTTTCGCCATTCCTGTATCCGATCCAGTATCGGATCAAGCTCTTGGTGTTATTTATGTCTCTGTATCTTCCGATGTTTTTTATAAGGCTATTGACAATACCAGAGGAAATATCCCAATTGCTGTGAGCATCACCTCTCCTTTTGAAACGGATATGTTTCACCTAGGTGAAAAACGTGATCGAGAGGAATGGTTGCAAGATGAGACTGTTCATGGATATCAGGTGCAGGTTGCAGTTCCGAGGGATTATGTCCTTAGTGGTAGTATCTCTAGTTCGATTTTTATTCTTGCTTTGAGTCTCCTCTTTATCGTTATTTTATATGTAACCTTGAAAAAAACATTTTCGAAGTATCAAACGCAGGTTGTTGATCTAGTGGAAACTATCCATGATATTGCGCAAGGGGAACAAGGTAAAAGAATTGATCTCACGAAAAAAGACCAGGAATTGCTTGTAATCGCTGAGACAACAAATGATATGTTGGATCGATTGGAGAGAAATATCCATGATATTTATCAACTTGAACTGAGTCAAAAAGATGCCAATATGCGCGCCCTACAAGCTCAGATAAATCCACATTTTATGTACAATACTCTGGAGTTTTTGCGGATGTATGCAGTCATGGAAGATCAGAACGAATTGGCAGATATTATCTACGAATTCAGTAGTCTCTTGCGCAACAACATCTCTGATGAGCGAGAAACAACATTAAAGCAAGAAGTGGAATTTTGTCGGAAGTACAGTTATCTCTGTATGGTGCGTTATCCAAAATCCATTGCTTACGGATTTAAAATCGACCCTGGATTGGAAGAAATGCGCATTCCAAAATTCACCCTCCAACCCTTGGTGGAAAATTATTTTGCCCACGGAGTTGATCATCGACGTACAGATAATGTGATTAGTATCAAGGCCTTGAAAAAAGAAGGATATGTCGAAATCTTGGTAACCGATAATGGGCGTGGAATGCCTGATGATAAGCTAGCAGAGATCCAGGATAAATTAGCTCAAAGAACCTTCGAGCATACGGTGGATTATAGTGGGAAACGCCAGTCCATTGGGATTGTCAATGTGCATGAGCGCTTTGTACTCTACTTTGGCGATCGCTATAACATTAGTGTAGAATCAATGGAACACCAAGGTGTTCGTTATCGAATTACTATTCAGGATGAGGAGAAAGGATAAAGATGTATAAAGTACTATTAGTGGACGACGAGTACATGATTACCGAAGGACTCAAGCGTTTGATTCCTTTTGACAAATGGGATATGGAAGTCGTTGCAACAGCCAATCATGCTGACGACGCTCTGAACTACGTACGAGAACATCCCGTAGATATTGTCATTTCTGATGTCAATATGCCTGACAAAACAGGGCTTGAGATGATTGGGGAGATGAAGGAGTTGTTGCCAAATGCTTACTATATCCTCCTTTCAGGCTACCAAGAATTTGACTATGTCAAAAAAGCCATGAATCTCAATGTCGTTGATTATCTGGTCAAACCAGTCGATAAGGTTGAGCTTGAACGCTTGCTTGAAAAGATTGCCAGTCAGCTTGGTGAAAAATCTCATGAGCCAGAAATATTGAGTCAGCAACTAGATGAAGAAGCATTCAAGGCTCATCTCAGCCAAAAAGAAAATTGGTGGATCGGACTTTCCAAGGAACAACAAGGGAATTTTGTCATTCCTTACTACGTTCTGGGGCAAGATTGGCAAATTATCCTTGCAGATCAGGAATTTGAGGGCTTGTTGGTCATGCCTTTTGAGGCACCTTATCAAGTCAACTTTGAAAAGTGGAAGCGTGATGTTGAAAAGACACTCTTTTATGGTTCGGTCAATTTAGATCAGTCTGAAAGTCTCTTTTCTTACTACGAACCCATTTATCGAGTGATCATCCAGGGAAATCTTCAGCAGATTATTGATGAATTGACCTTGCTTGAGAAGATTGTCCTTGAAAATACACCAAGGGTATCCATTACCAAGCAGCTCTTTACTCAGTTTGTTATGGATGTTTTTCATCTCTTTGAGCATTTGAAAGCAGACGACATGACAGATATTGTCAAGAACATCCACGCCATTACAACTTTTGAGGACTTAGTCGCTTATACCAAGGAAACCTTGACATCCTTCTTTGGTCAATATCGCATGAATGAAAATGTAGTTAGCGTGCTCGAGGTCATTGGTAGAGACTACAAAAAAGAACTTTCCCTCAAGGATATCAGCAAGGCTCTCTTTATCAATCCCGTTTATTTGGGTCAGCTAATCAAGAAGGAAACCAATTCCACCTTTGCTGAGCTTCTCAATAAGCAACGAATTAAGGCTGCCCAACAGCTCTTGCTATCTACTAATGATAGTATTGAGGACATTTGCTATACAGTTGGTTACAGTAATGTAGGTTATTTCTATAAGGTTTTTCGAAAACTGTGTGGGAAGTCTCCTAAAGCCTACCGTAAACAGGTGGAAACGAACTTGTAACAGTTGTTCTCCTTCGTAAAATATGCTATAATAATTAAAAAATTATGAGGAGGTTACTTTGATGAAAAAGAAACCAATCTATCTATGGGTATTACTGATTTTATCAGCCTTACTCTCAGCAATGTCACTATTTGGAATCATATCTCCAGTACCTACTGCGGAGGGGATGAGCAATCTAGAAACATCAGCATCAGGTGTTAATGCTACTTATGCTAAGGAGCTCGTTGATTACACCATTAAGGTATCGGAGCATGGCCATTCTGTCTTCAGCATTCTCTTGGTTGTCTTATCTGTTATTCTAGTTGTTGTGGCTTTGGTTTTCCTTATTCGTAAAAACCTTCAATTGGCTAACTACACTTATCTTGCTTATGTCTTCGTTGCCATCGTTGGTTCTATCTACAACTTTATCGGCGTTCAGGATGCGGTTTCACTTTTTACAGATCCTAACATCCGTATGGGAGCGGAGCTTGGTGCCAAAGGTTCAGCCATTTTTGGGATTGTACTAAATGTTATCTTCCTAGCAATCGTCTTCTATAAAATGTGGCGTCAGCAAAAAGAATTGACAGAAACTCAAGAAGAGGAAGAACTTGCCTAAGAGTTGACAAAGCATAACTATCAAGATACAATCTTGGTAGTTATTTTTTATGATTCAAAAAGGAGGAGAAAATGAAAAAAATTTCCTTAGTCTATATCAGTCTGAGCGGAAATACGGAGAGTTTCGTAACACGATTGAAGGCTTACCTATTAGAACAGTATGACAACATTGAAGTAGAAAAAATTCATATTAAAGATTTGGTCAAGGAAGGAGAAGATTTCTTTGAAGTGACCAACCCATACGTGGCTTTTCTACCGACTTATTTAGAAGGTGGCAATGGTGTTGACAATGGAGATGTGGAGATTTTGACCACTCCAGTAGGGGACTTTATCGCTTATGGTGACAATGCCAGCAAATGTTTTGGTGTCGTAGGATCAGGCAATCGTAATTTTAACAACCAATACTGTTTGACGGCTAAACAATACAGCCAACGCTTTGGTTTCCCCGTTCTAGCAGACTTTGAGATGCGTGGAATGCTGGGAGATATCAAGAAGGTCGCAGGGATTATTGCGGAACTCTATGAATTAGAAGCTTTGTAAGAGGTCAGATTTTCTGAGGAAGAGTTTTATTCCATGAATAAAGGATTTACTTCAAAAGGGAATAGTCGAAATGAGTAAATTACAGAGATCATTTTTAAAGTATATAAAACGCAAACCAAGCTTCAAGGAAATTATGCTATGCAGTGCTTTGCTACTCTTAGAGTTCGCTCTGTTGCAGTTCTCCAAGAAATTTCTTGATGAAAGTTTGTCAGCATACGGAACCATGGCATCATTAGGGATTGTTATACTGGTGGGAATTTTAGTTCTCAGGAAAAAATAGAAAAGGACTCGAGAAATACTATCTCGAATCCTTTTTTTATTTTCTGATGTCTTCAACAATTTCCTTTGAAATCATGATTCCCAAACGATATCCTTTATTGATGTAGTCAATGACATCGTTGATGTTTTCTGTTGTTTGAATCTTTTCCTTGATAGTAGCGCGAAAAGATTCATCCTTTAACAGCTGTTCTTGTAGAAGTCTTTGTAGTTTTTCCTTTTCGTATTTGTTGATGAGAAAAAGAGCGACAAGACTGATAACAACTAAAATATAAGCATATTGGCTCATAAAGTCTCTCCCTAAGTGATAAAGAAATTAATAGCAAGAGAAAAGCGAAAAAGATTTTTCGCTTTTCAAGTAATGACAATATAGAAATTAGGCAAGTGATCGCTAATCTAAAATAGTGGATGTAATGCACTCCGCCCCTAGTACCAAATAAAAGTCCGTAGAGGTTTAGGATCGGTTGCTTAGATCGCTCTGCAATTCAGTAACATTAAGATTGCGACATGAACCTAACCAAATCGATGTTATTGTTCAGATAAATTAGTAAAGCGTTTAGGCAAGTCGCCTCATTTACGACGTCGTGGCCCTCTAAAGCGATTATATTTAGAGGCCATGACTAGTGAAGCAGTTAGCTAGTCCGCATAAAAGCGGCTAGCGTCTAACAATTAGGAACTTTAATTTCAGTAACTTGAAGATTACGACGTTTTAGGACATAAATCGATCATATTTATGTCCTAAAACTAGTGAAGCGCCTAGCCAAATCCCTTATAGGATTTGGCGTTAGTTACTTAGATTGCTTTGCAATCAAGTAACTTTGGCGATTTACATCTTCTCTGGTGCTTCTACACCCAACAAACGAAGTGCTTCTTTGAGGACAACTGCAGTTGCATAGCTGAGGGCTAAACGACTGTCGCGTTCTGGACTTTCATCCAAGATGCGAGTGTGAGCGTAATATTTGTTAAAGGCTTGCGCTAAGCTAATTGCAAATTTAGCAATGATAGAAGGTTCAAAGTTATCCGCCGCACGGTTGATAATACGTGGGAAATCTTGGATGAGTTTAATGATTTCCCAACTTTCAGCGTCGTTCAAGCTATAGTTGGCATCTGCTTCAGGTTTGAAATCCGCTTTGCGCAAGATGGATTGGATACGAGCATAGGCGTATTGAACATAAGGACCAGTCTCGCCTTCAAAGGATACCATAGCTTCAAGGTCGAAGTCGTATCCATTTGTACGGTCAGTTTTAAGGTCATAGAATTTAATGGCTCCAACTCCAACAGCATGAGCGACTTGGTCTTTGTTTTCAAGTTCAGGATTTTTGGCTTCGATTTGCGCTTTGGCACGGCTGATGGCTTCTGCGACAGTAGGCTCTAGTAAGATAACATTCCCTTTACGAGTAGAGAGTTTCTTGCCTTCTTTTGTTACCAATCCAAAAGGAACATGGACAATATCTTGACTCCAATCGTAACCCATCTCTTGCAAGACAGCCTTGAGTTGTTTAAAGTGAGCAGATTGTTCTTGACCGACGACATAGATCGATTTAGCAAATTGGTATTCGTTTTTACGGTAAAGGGCAGCGGCCAAGTCACGTGTGATGTAGAGAGTTGCACCGTCAGATTTCTTGATAAGAGCTGGGTGTTCAATTCCATATTTTTCAAGATTAACAACTTGGGCACCTTCTGATTCAACAAGAAGTCCTTTTTCAGAAAGGATATCTACAACTGCATCCATCTTGTCATTGTAGAAGGCTTCCCCGTTGTAGCTGTCAAAGTCAACCTTCAATTCATTGTAAAGGCGGTTAAATTCCACCAAACTTTCATCACGGAACCATTGCCAAAGTGCGAGAGCTTCCTCATCTCCATTTTCAAGTTTACGGAACCATTCGCGTGCTTCTTCATCCAAGCTAGGGTCATTTTCAGCTTCAGCATTGATGCGAACATAGAGTTTAAGAAGTTCATCAATCGGATGAGCTTTTACAGCTTCTTCGTCACCCCATTTTTTGTAGGCAACAATCAGCATCCCAAACTGTTTACCCCAGTCTCCCAAATGGTTGACCTTGACTGTTTGATAACCGATTTTTTGGAAAATATGTGACAAGCTATCTCCGATAACAGTTGAGCGCAGGTGACCAATAGAGAATGGTTTAGCAATATTGGGACTAGACATGTCGATAACAACATTTTCTTGTTTACCAATATTTTGGTCAGCATAGTGTTCTTTTTCAGTGATAACAGCTTGTAATACTTGAGCAGAAATGGCATTTTTATCAAGGAAGAAGTTAACATAAGGTCCAGTAGCGACGACTTTTTCAAAGGCTTGACTATTGATTTTTTCAGCGATATCTGCTGCAATCATTTGTGGAGCTTTTCTCTCAACTTTTGCTAGAGTAAAGGCAGGGAAGGCGATGTCTCCCATGTCAGAGTTTTTTGGTTGTTCTAGTAAATTTAAAATAGCCTCTTGATCCAGGCTATCAATGACGCTAGCCAATTCGCTAGCGATCAATTGTTTTGTATTCATTATAAACTCCTTTGGACTTTTCTTCTATTTTATCACAATTTTGAGGAATGATAAGAATTTTTTTGAAATATTCGGTTTTTTTGGTATAATGTTCTTATTAAATAGTTGTAAAATGTTATAAATATTCAATCGAGAGGATGTTATGAGAAAAAGAGAACGTCATCAGTTGATCAAGCAGATGATCACTGAGGAAAAATTAGGGACTCAAAAAGAAATCCAGGATCGGTTGGAAGCACGCAATGTTTTTGTGACGCAAACGACATTGTCGCGTGACCTTCGCGAACTGGGCTTGACCAAGGTTAAGAAAAATGATAAGGTCTACTACGTACTAGCAAATGAGACAGAGAAGATTGACCTGGTTGAGTTTTTGTCCCATCATTTGGAGGGTGTTGCAAGAGCTGAGTTTACCTTAGTTTTGCACACTAAATTGGGTGAAGCCGCAGTTTTAGCCAATGTTGTCGATGCCAACAAGGATGAATGGATTTTAGGAACAGTTGCGGGTGCCAATACTCTCTTGGTAATCTGCCGAGATCAGCATGTTGCTAAACTCATGGAAGATCGTTTGCTAGATTTGATGAAGGATAGATAAGGTCTTGGGAGTCTCTCTCAAGACTATTTTTAACAAGGAGAGAATGGATGATGACAGAAAAATTATCACCTGGCATGCAACAGTATGTGGATATAAAAAAACAATATCCAGATGCTTTTTTGCTCTTTCGTATGGGTGATTTTTATGAGTTATTTTACGAAGATGCAGTCAATGCTGCCCAGATACTAGAAATTTCACTAACCAGTCGCAATAAGAATGCTGACAATCCTATTCCCATGGCTGGAGTTCCTTATCACTCAGCACAACAGTATATCGATGTTTTAGTTGAGCGTGGCTACAAGGTTGCCATTGCTGAGCAGATGGAGGATCCTAAGCAGGCAGTAGGGGTTGTTAAGCGCGAGGTTGTGCAGGTGATTACCCCTGGTACAGTCGTCGATAGTAGTAAACCAGATAGTCAAAACAACTTTTTGGTGGCCATCGACCGTGACGGTCAGCAATTTGGCTTGGCTTATATGGATCTGGTGACGGGTGATTTCTATGTGACAGGTTTATTAGATTTTACCCTGGTCTGTGGTGAAATTCGAAATCTTAAGGCAAGGGAAGTCGTCATCGGCTATGCCTTAACTGAAGAGGAAGAACAGATTCTCGGCCGTCAAATGAATTTGGTACTTTCCTACGAGCAAGAATCATTTGAAGACATCCATCTGCTGGATCCACGCTTGGCGCCTGTTGAACAAGCTGCCAGCAGTAAGCTTCTTCAGTATGTTCATCGGACTCAGATGAGAGAGTTGAATCACTTGAAGCCAGTTGTCCGTTATGAAATTAAGGATTTCTTGCAGATGGATTTTGCAACCAAGGCTAGTTTAGATCTAGTAGAAAATGCTCGTTCTGGCAAGAAACAAGGGAGCCTTTTCTGGTTGTTAGATGAAACCAAGACTGCCATGGGAATGCGTCTCCTACGCTCTTGGATTCATCGCCCCTTGATTGACAAGGATCGTATCCTTGAACGTCAGGAGGTTGTACAGGTCTTTCTGGATTATTTCTTTGAACGTAGTGATTTGACGGAAAGTCTAAAGGGAGTCTACGATATCGAGCGTCTGGCAAGTCGAGTATCTTTTGGGAAAAGCAATCCCAAGGATCTTTTGCAATTAGCGACTACCTTGGCCAGTGTTCCACGAATTCGAGCAATTTTAGAAGGAATGGAGCAACCAGCTCTCGCCTATCTTATCGCACAACTCGATGCTATCCCTGAGTTGGAAAGTCTTATTAGCGCAGCTATTGCGCCTGAAGCTCCTCACGTGATTACCGAAGGTGGTATTATTCGAACGGGCTTTGATGAAACCTTGGACAAGTATCGTCGGGTGCTTAGAGAAGGAACCAGCTGGATTGCTGAAATTGAGGCTAAGGAAAGAGAAAACTCTGGCATCAGTACGCTCAAGATTGATTACAATAAAAAGGATGGCTACTATTTCCATGTCACAAACTCGCAACTAGGAAATGTACCAGCCCACTTTTTCCGTAAGGCTACGCTGAAAAATTCAGAACGCTTTGGGACAGAGGAGTTGGCGCGTATCGAAGGTGAGATGCTAGAAGCGCGTGAGAAGTCAGCCAGCCTTGAATATGAAATCTTTATGCGTATCCGTGAAGAAGTTGGTAAGTATATCCAACGTCTACAAGCCCTGGCCCAAGGAATCGCTACTGTCGATGTCTTACAAGGACTAGCGGTAGTAGCAGAAAATCAGCACTTGATCCGTCCAGAGTTTGGTCAGGATTCGCGAATTGACATTCAAAAAGGTCGTCACGCTGTCGTTGAGAAGGTCATGGGAGCCCAGACCTATATTCCCAACAGTATCCAAATGGATGAAGATACTAGCATCCAACTGATTACAGGGCCTAACATGAGCGGGAAGTCAACCTATATGCGTCAGCTAGCTATGACAGCAGTCATGGCTCAGATGGGTTCTTATGTACCGGCAGAACGTGCTCACTTGCCAATTTTTGATGCAATTTTTACCCGTATCGGGGCAGCAGATGACTTGGTTTCAGGCCAGTCCACCTTTATGGTCGAGATGATGGAGGCCAATAATGCCATTGCGCATGCGACTGAGAATTCTCTCATTCTCTTTGATGAGCTTGGACGCGGAACGGCAACTTATGATGGCATGGCCTTGGCCCAGGCAATTATCGAGTATATTCATGAACATATCGGAGCCAAGACTCTCTTTGCAACTCACTACCATGAATTGACCAGCTTAGAATCTAGTCTTGAACATCTAGTTAATGTTCACGTGGCTACGCTTGAGCAAAATGGTCAGGTCACTTTCCTTCATAAGATTGAACCAGGTCCAGCAGACAAATCATACGGTATTCACGTTGCCAAGATTGCAGGTTTGCCAGCAGACTTACTAGCAAGGGCAGATGCGATTTTAACTCAATTAGAAAGCCAGGGTCAGGAAAGTCCAATTCCTACCAAACAAAATACTGTCAATGAGCAGATGTCGCTTTTTGATGAAAAAGAAGAAAATCCAATCCTGACAGAGTTGGCAAATATAGATGTTTACAATATAACACCTATGCAAGCCATGAATCTCTTGTTAGAGCTGAAGCAAAAATTATAAGTTAAAAACCCACTCCGTTTTGTGAGTGGGTTTCTTGTATATTAGTGTTTTTGAGACAATAGTTGATTGATGTGTGCAACTTTTTTAGATTCTCTCTTGTAGAGAACAATCCAGATGATGAAGTAGACGATTGCAAACTCTGGGATGAGTTGAAGGATGAAAGTCCAGTGAAGCGGGAACCATCCTGCTAGGATTGCTAGAGGTACAAAACCTAGCAACATAAGGAAGAAGTGAGTGACAGTCGCACGAAGAAGGCTCCAATCTTGAGCGAATAGACGACCGCCAAAACTAAAGAGGACTCCAATCGCTGCCCAGATAAGCAGACAGTAAAGTAAGACGAGTGATCCATGCACCTGATGTTGGGTCATGAATTGACCAATCAAAGAGTTGGGGCTGAGAGGTGCGTAGTTGCTTGGTGAGTGGATAAAAGAAAAGATAATAGATAGGATGAGGCCGATGAGGATACCAGTTGTGGCATCGTGAAATACTTGTTTTTTCATAGTTCTAATTTCTCCTTAATAGCTTTGAGGTAACGGCGAGATGAGTAGGTGAAACTGTCGTTTTTAAGATAAATTTCAATCAAGCCGTTAGAGGTTAGTTTAAGATGACTGATAGCGTCGATGTTGACAATTTCCGATTGGGAAATTTGGATAAAGGAAGCAGGTAGAATTTCACTTGCTTGGTAAAGACGAATGTCGAGCGCATAGGTTTGGCTATCCGTTTCAGCTAAGACTTTGCGATTTTCAATATATATACGTTGAATCTTACTAATCTGAATCAAGTAGACCTGGTCTTGGAATTTTCCTTTAAGAGTTTCTTTTTGATCCAGTGATTGAACAAAGTCTTGAACTTTTTGAACTCTAGGGGACAAAGATGGTGCCTCTATGATGACTTGTTCTTCGGCGTATTGTTGATCAATGTCAAGTCTGACTTTCATAATTTCTCCTTTATAAAATTGTAATAGAGATCTCTTACTTACAAATCTATTAAACACCATTTTCTTGACAAATACAAGGTCGCTTGTCTAAGTGGTTGGTTGAAGAGCCTATCTGGTAGGTGATCGTTTTCATAGAATTTTTAGAGTAAAGAAGTCAAAAAATAGGAAGAAATATATTGACAAAAATAGAAAAAACGTGGTACAATAATAGACGGTACTTTTTACTTTTGGTCTCTCAAGAGTGTACAGGGACGTGCTGACAAATGTTGCAAAAGTACACACAGATGATAGCTGTCACCAAGTGTATCATCACCAAAAATAAAAAAACACAGGAGAATGTAGATGCCTACAATTAACCAATTGGTTCGCAAACCGCGTAAATCAAAAGTAGAAAAATCTAAATCACCAGCTTTGAACGTTGGTTACAACAGTCATAAAAAAGTTCAAACAAACGTTTCTTCACCACAAAAACGTGGTGTTGCAACTCGTGTTGGAACAATGACACCTAAAAAACCTAACTCTGCCCTTCGTAAATTTGCTCGTGTACGTTTGAGCAACCTTATCGAAGTTACTGCCTACATCCCAGGTATCGGACACAACTTGCAAGAGCACAGTGTGGTGCTTCTTCGCGGTGGACGTGTAAAAGACCTTCCAGGGGTACGTTACCATATCGTCCGTGGTGCACTTGATACTGCAGGTGTTAACGATCGTAAACAAGGCCGTTCTAAATACGGTACTAAACGTCCGAAAAAAGCATAAGGAAAGGGGATGAAGAGAAATGAGTCGTAAAAATAGAGCTCCAAAACGTGACGTATTGCCAGATCCGCTTTACAATTCACAATTAGTTACTCGTCTTATCAACCGCGTTATGCTTGACGGTAAACGTGGTACAGCTGCTTCAATCGTTTACGGTGCTTTTGAACAAATCAAAGAAGTTACTGGTAACGATGCACTTGAAGTATTTGAAACAGCTATGGAAAACATCATGCCTGTACTTGAAGTACGTGCACGTCGTGTTGGTGGTTCTAACTACCAAGTCCCAGTTGAAGTTCGTCCAGAACGTCGTACAACACTTGGACTTCGTTGGTTGGTAACAATCGCTCGCCTTCGTGGTGAACACACAATGCAAGACCGTCTTGCAAAAGAAATCTTGGATGCTGCTAACAACACTGGTGCAGCAGTTAAGAAACGTGAAGACACTCACCGTATGGCTGAAGCTAACCGTGCCTTCGCACACTTCCGTTGGTAATATAGGATGCGAAAGCGTTAAGAAAGTCCCAGAGAAAATAGGGAATCGAAGCAGGTTGCGATTGCAACCAATGAGATTCATCTTTTTCTCCAGACTTTTAGCTTGAGCTCAACTAGATTATGATACCAAGAGCGGTAAAGACCCAAGGCAAAAATAGGAAACTGATACAGTGTTCCGTGAACACAAAGCAGTTTATCTTTTTTGCACCGGGCCTCGCTCGGGTTCAAATCAGTTAACTTGAGCTTTTAGCCCGGGTTCAATTGAGCTAATATCGGCTAATTAACTATAGCCCAAGTTCAATTCAACTTATCTACAAGTTGAAACCAACAATAACATGAAAACATTGAGAACGGGTGGGTCCTGCCTATCCGTTTTTATTGAAATCGTGTTATAATAGAATAGAAATAAAAAATATAGGAGAAACAAACCTCATGGCACGCGAATTTTCACTTGAAAAAACTCGTAATATCGGTATCATGGCTCACGTCGATGCTGGTAAAACAACTACAACTGAGCGTATCCTTTACTACACTGGTAAAATCCATAAAATCGGTGAAACTCACGAAGGTGCGTCACAAATGGACTGGATGGAGCAAGAGCAAGAACGTGGTATCACTATCACATCTGCTGCGACAACAGCTCAATGGAATAACCACCGCGTAAACATCATCGACACACCAGGACACGTGGACTTCACAATCGAAGTACAACGTTCTCTTCGTGTATTGGACGGTGCGGTTACAGTTCTTGACTCACAATCAGGTGTTGAGCCTCAAACTGAAACAGTTTGGCGTCAAGCAACTGAGTACGGAGTTCCTCGTATCGTATTTGCCAACAAAATGGACAAAATCGGTGCTGACTTCCTTTACTCAGTAAGCACACTTCACGATCGTCTTCAAGCAAATGCACACCCAATTCAATTGCCAATCGGTGCTGAAGATGACTTCCGTGGGATCATCGACTTGATCAAGATGAAAGCTGAAATCTATACTAACGACCTTGGTACAGATATCCTTGAAGAAGATATTCCAGCTGAATACCTTGACCAAGCTCAAGAATACCGTGAAAAATTGATCGAAGCAGTTGCTGAAACTGACGAAGAATTGATGATGAAATACCTCGAAGGTGAAGAAATCACTAACGAAGAATTGAAAGCTGGTATCCGTAAAGCGACTATCAACGTTGAATTCTTCCCAGTATTGTGTGGTTCTGCCTTCAAGAACAAAGGTGTTCAATTGATGCTTGATGCGGTTATCGACTACCTTCCAAGCCCACTTGACATCCCAGCGATCAAAGGTATCAACCCAGATACAGAAGAAGAAGAAACTCGTCCAGCATCTGATGAAGAGCCATTTGCAGCTCTTGCCTTCAAGATCATGACTGACCCATTCGTAGGTCGTTTGACATTCTTCCGTGTTTACTCAGGTGTTCTTCAATCAGGTTCATACGTATTGAACACTTCTAAAGGTAAACGTGAACGTATCGGACGTATTCTTCAAATGCACGCTAACAGCCGTCAAGAAATCGACACTGTTTACTCAGGTGATATCGCTGCTGCCGTTGGTTTGAAAGACACTACAACTGGTGACTCATTGACAGATGAAAAAGCTAAAATCATCCTTGAGTCAATCAACGTTCCAGAACCAGTTATCCAATTGATGGTTGAACCTAAATCAAAAGCAGACCAAGACAAGATGGGTATCGCCCTTCAAAAATTGGCTGAAGAAGATCCAACATTCCGCGTTGAAACTAACGTTGAAACTGGTGAAACAGTTATCTCTGGTATGGGTGAGCTTCACCTTGACGTCCTTGTTGACCGTATGCGTCGTGAGTTCAAAGTTGAAGCGAACGTAGGTGCTCCTCAAGTATCTTACCGTGAAACATTCCGCGCTTCTACTCAAGCACGTGGATTCTTCAAACGTCAGTCTGGTGGTAAAGGTCAGTTCGGTGATGTATGGATTGAATTTACTCCAAACGAAGAAGGAAAAGGATTCGAATTCGAAAACGCAATCGTCGGTGGTGTGGTTCCTCGTGAATTTATCCCAGCGGTTGAAAAAGGTTTGGTAGAATCTATGGCTAACGGTGTTCTTGCTGGTTACCCAATGGTTGACGTTAAAGCTAAGCTTTACGATGGTTCATACCACGATGTCGACTCATCTGAAACTGCCTTCAAGATCGCTGCATCTCTTGCACTTAAAGAAGCTGCTAAGACTGCACAACCAGCTATCCTTGAACCAATGATGCTTGTAACAATCACTGTTCCAGAAGAAAACCTTGGTGATGTTATGGGTCACGTAACTGCTCGTCGTGGACGTGTAGATGGTATGGAAGCACACGGTAACAGCCAAATCGTTCGTGCTTACGTTCCACTTGCTGAAATGTTCGGTTACGCAACAGTTCTTCGTTCTGCATCACAAGGACGTGGTACATTCATGATGGTATTCGACCACTACGAAGATGTACCTAAGTCAGTACAAGAAGAAATCATTAAGAAAAACAAAGGTGAAGAATAATTCACCGTCACTTTAAAAGAAGTCACTTTGTGGCTTCTTTTTCTGTTTGGTAGAAATAGGTAAAAGTGCCTCAAATATGGTAAAATAGAAGGAGTATATTGTGAGGAAAATGGATGTCAACCACTTTTGAAATTTTAATGAATCAGTTGGGAATCCCCGCTGAAATGAGAAATCATGAGGCCTTCTCTAAGGCTGAAATAGAACAAGTTATTGTTCATAAACGAAGCAAAGTTTGGGAGTTTCATTTTGTTTTTGAAAATATCTTGCCTTTTGAACTTTTTCTAGAGTTGAAAAGAGGCTTGAAAGAAGAATTCTCAAAAACGGGAAATCAGGCTAGTTTTGAGATAAAAACGAGAAATCAGGAATTTTCTAGAGAACTTTTACAAGCCTACTATCGAGAGGCTTTTTCGGATGGTCCTTGCGCTAGTCAAGGTTTTCGTTCTATATATCAGAATTTTCAGGTTCGCTTTGAAAATGACCAGTTGATTATTGAAGCTTCTGAAGCGGCAGATACAGAGCATTTTAGAAAAAATCATCTGCCAAATCTTAGCAAACAGTTGGAACTTTTTGGCTTTCCTAAATTATCCTGCATTTTAGAAAAAAATGAAGAACTCACGAGGGAAGAGCAAGAGGCCTTTCAGACGGAAAATCAAATGATTATCCAAGCTGCCAATGAAGAAACACTTCGGGCTATGGAACAATTGGAACAGATGGCGCCACCACCTCCAGTAGAGGATAAGCCTGTCTTTGATTTTCAAGCCAAGAAGGCAGCTGCTAAGCCTAAACTTGACAAGGCAGAAATTACTCCAATGATTGAGGTTAATACTGAGGAAAACCGTCTGGTTTTTGAAGGAGTCGTCTTTGATGTTGAGCAGAAGGTGACTAGAACAGGTCGTGTCTTGATTAACTTCAAGATGACTGACTATACTTCTAGCTTCTCTATGCAAAAATGGGTCAAAAATGAAGAAGAAGCCCAAAAATTTGACATGATCAAGAAAAATTCTTGGCTCCGTGTTCGTGGGAATGTTGAGGTCAATAATTTCACGCGAGACTTAACCATGAATGTGCAAGATGTACAGGAAGTTGTCCATTATGAACGTAAAGACTTGATGCCAGAGGGAGAACGTCGTGTTGAGTTCCATGCGCACACCAACATGTCGACCATGGATGCTCTTCCAGAAGTTGAAGAACTCGTTGCGAAAGCAGCTAAATGGGGACACAAGGCGGTAGCAATCACGGACCATGGGAATGTTCAATCTTTCCCTCATGGCTATAAGGCGGCTAAGAAAGCTGGCATCCAGCTGATCTATGGGATGGAAGCCAATATCGTTGAAGACCGTGTTTCTATCGTCTATAACGAAGTGGAGATGGATTTGTCTGAAGCAACCTATGTAGTCTTTGACGTGGAAACGACAGGACTTTCAGCTATCTATAATGACTTGATTCAGGTGGCGGCTTCCAAGATGTATAAGGGGAATATCGTCGCTGAATTTGATGAATTTATCAATCCTGGCCACCCTTTATCAGCCTTTACTACGGAATTGACAGGAATTACGGATGATCATGTAAAAAATGCAAAACCCTTGGTTCAAGTTCTGAAAGAATTCCAAGAATTTTGTAAGGATATCGTTCTTGTCGCCCACAATGCAACCTTTGATGTTGGCTTTATGAATGCCAACTATGAACGTCATGGCCTGCCAAAAATCACTCAGCCCGTCATCGATACGCTAGAATTCGCAAGAAATCTCTATCCTGAGTATAAACGTCATGGTCTAGGACCTTTGACTAAACGTTTTGGTGTTGCCCTAGAACACCATCACATGGCCAACTACGATGCGGAAGCAACTGGCCGTCTGCTCTTTATCTTTATCAAGGAAGTAGCAGAAAAACATGGTGTGACAGATTTGGCACGATTAAACCTTGATTTAATCAGTCCAGATTCTTATAAAAAAGCTCGCGTCAAGCATGCGACCATTTATGTAAAAAATCAAGTAGGCTTGAAAAACATCTTTAAGCTGGTTTCTCTGTCAAATACCCAGTATTTTGAAGGAGTACCACGGATTCCACGTACGGTACTGGATGCCCATCGAGAAGGCTTAATCTTGGGATCCGCTTGTACGGAAGGTGAAGTCTTTGATGCAGTTGTATCACAAGGTGTAGATGCAGCGGTCGAAGTTGCTAAATACTATGACTTTATCGAGGTGATGCCTCCAGCTATCTATGCACCTCTGATTGCCAAAGAGCAGGTCAAGGACATGGAGGAACTCCAGACCATAATCAAGAGCCTGATAGAGGTTGGAGATCGCCTTGGGAAACCCGTTCTTGCGACAGGAAATGTCCACTATCTCGAACCCGAGGATGAGATTTATCGTGAAATCATCGTGCGAAGTCTAGGTCAGGGAGCTATGATTAACCGAACGATCGGCCATGGAGAAGCTGCCCAACCAGCTCCGCTACCAAAGGCGCATTTTAGAACAACCAATGAAATGTTGGATGAGTTTGCCTTTCTAGGGGAAGACTTGGCTCGCAAGATTGTTATTGAAAATACCAATGCCTTGGCAGAAATCTTTGAACCTGTGGAGGTTGTAAAGGGTGATTTATACACACCTTTCATTGACAAAGCCGAAGAAACAGTTGCTGAATTAACCTATAAAAAAGCCTTTGAAATCTATGGAAATCCACTCCCAGATATCGTTGATTTACGGATTGAAAAAGAATTGACTTCTATCCTGGGGAATGGTTTCGCTGTGATATATCTGGCTTCACAGATGCTAGTACACCGTTCCAACGAACGAGGTTACTTGGTTGGTTCCCGTGGTTCTGTTGGTTCTAGTTTCGTTGCGACCATGATTGGGATTACCGAGGTTAATCCGCTCTCGCCTCACTATGTCTGTGGTCAGTGTCAGTATAGTGAGTTTATCACGGATGGTTCCTACGGTTCAGGATTTGATATGCCAAATAAAGACTGTCCAAACTGTGGCCACAAGCTCAGCAAGAATGGACAGGATATTCCTTTCGAGACCTTCCTTGGTTTTGACGGGGACAAGGTACCCGATATTGACTTGAACTTCTCGGGTGAGGATCAGCCGAGCGCCCACTTGGATGTACGTGATATCTTTGGGGAAGAATATGCTTTCCGTGCAGGAACGGTAGGTACGGTGGCTGCTAAAACAGCTTATGGATTTGTCAAGGGTTACGAGCGTGACTATGGCAAGTTCTACCGTGAAGCTGAAGTAGAGCGCCTAGCCCAAGGAGCTGCTGGTGTTAAACGGACGACCGGTCAGCACCCAGGGGGAATCGTTGTTATCCCTAACTATATGGATGTCTATGATTTTACACCAGTACAGTATCCTGCAGATGATGTAACTGCTGAATGGCAGACCACTCACTTTAACTTCCACGATATCGATGAGAACGTCCTCAAGCTCGATGTCCTGGGTCATGATGATCCGACCATGATTCGGAAACTTCAGGACTTGTCAGGCATTGATCCAAATGATATCCCTATGGATGATCCTGGTGTCATGGCCCTTTTCTCAGGTACAGATATTCTGGGAGTGACGCCTGATCAAATCGGGACTTCAACTGGTATGCTTGGAATTCCAGAGTTTGGAACTAACTTTGTTCGAGGCATGGTGGATGAAACCCATCCGACGACCTTTGCGGAGTTGCTTCAGCTTTCTGGTCTGTCTCACGGTACCGACGTTTGGTTGGGAAATGCCCAAGACTTGATTAAGGCTGGAATTGCGGACCTGTCAACCGTTATCGGATGTCGGGATGATATCATGGTTTACCTCATGCACGCTGGTCTAGATCCAAAGATGGCCTTTACTATCATGGAGCGTGTACGTAAGGGATTGTGGCTCAAAATCTCTGAAGAAGAGCGCAACGGTTATATCGAAGCTATGAAGGCCAACAATGTGCCTGAGTGGTATATCGAATCTTGTGGGAAAATTAAGTACATGTTCCCTAAAGCCCATGCGGCAGCCTACGTTATGATGGCCTTGCGTGTAGCCTACTTCAAGGTTCACCATCCAATTTATTATTATTGTGCTTACTTTTCCATCCGTGCCAAGGCCTTTGATATCAAGACCATGGGGGCAGGCTTGGATGCTATCAAGCGCAAGATGCAAGAAATTGCTGAAAAACGAAAGAACAATGAAGCTTCCAACGTAGAAATTGACCTTTACACAACACTTGAAATCGTCAATGAGATGTGGGAACGTGGCTTTAAGTTCGGCAAATTGGACCTCTACCGCAGTGATGCGACCGAATTCATCATCGATGGAGACACCCTCATCCCACCGTTTGTCGCTATGGATGGTCTTGGAGAGAACGTTGCCAAGCAATTGGTGCGAGCTCGTCAAGAAGGTGAGTTCCTTTCTAAAACAGAACTCCGCAAGCGTGGTGGACTTTCCTCAACTTTAGTTGAAAAGATGGATGAAATGGGAATTCTGGGCAATATGCCAGAGGACAACCAGTTGAGTCTGTTTGATGATTTGTTTTAATAGTTTGCAATGTCTTGTGTAGATTTGAGGTTGGCTAATAATGCTAAATAAAAAAAGAGCAACACCTTGGAAACCAGGGAAAGTTATTTCCATACGCTTGCGAAATGGCGTTTACGTATTAGCGCAAATGGTGCGTGATCCCTATCTAGTATTTTTCAACCATTTTAACGAAGAAAATAACTGGAAGGGAGTGACCTTGAAAGAGGAGGATATCCTTTTTTGTAAAGCAGTTACTCGTCAGTTTCTACGCTATAGTCCTGTAGCGATTGTCAAAGAAATTAACCCCCTGTTAGATTATGGACTACCCAAAGAATGGATCTATAGCCATATTGGAGGGCATCCTATTACTGTTTCGGTAAAGGGAAGGGAGCGCCAAGTAGCTGGTTTTGGTCGACGCTGTTCTTTGGTTCTAGCGGATAAGGACAGTGGTCAACCGGAGGATAATCCACTTATGGGCCTCTTCCAAGCTTATATCATACCAGATATCAAAGAACAGGATTGGGAACGAGTAGGTCAGGCTGAACACATGTCCATTGAAGTATTTCCAACACTCAATGAGCGTCTCTACCTTTGCTATCTTTATGGGAAAAATATAAATCCAGAACAAGATATCTCTTTGGGAAAGCCCCTACTTGATGACTATGAAACCTATGTAGATATCCTCACGAATAGCCCAGAGGCTCAACGTCTCTATCTAGGAGAGTACGAAGAATAAGAAAGGACATTTGATGAAACTAAGAATTTTTGCGGAAGACAAGCCAGCTGAGAAGGTGTTTGAGTATCAATTGGAACTTGCTGATCAGACAATTCTTCTATCGACAGCACTCTTGTCTAGTGCTATTGCTTTAGCAGGATTATTTTCTGCTTTGAAAGAAAAATAAAAATAGAAAAGAGAAAACAGAATGGTTTTACCAAATTTTAAAGAAAATCTAGAAAAATATGCGAAGTTGTTGGTTGCAAACGGAGTGAACGTGCAACCTGGTCATACCTTGGCTCTCTCGATCGATGTGGAGCAACGCGAGTTGGCTCACTTAATCGTCAAAGAAGCCTATGCACTTGGAGCTCACGAAGTTATCGTTCAATGGGCAGATGACTTTGTAAACCGTGAGAAATTCCTTCACGCGCCACTAGAGCGTTTGGACAATGTGCCAGAATACAAGATTGCTGAGATGAACTACCTTCTTGAAAACAAAGCAAGTCGTCTCGGTGTTCGTTCTTCTGATCCAGGTGCCTTGAACGGAGTGGATGCGGAAAAGCTCTCAGCTTCTGCAAAAGCTATGGGAATTGCCATGAAGCCAATGCGTATCGCAACTCAATCCAACAAGGTTAGCTGGACGGTTGCTGCTGCAGCTGGACTAGAGTGGGCTAAGAAAGTCTTTCCAAATGCTGCAAGCGACGAAGAAGCAGTCGATCTCCTTTGGGACCAAATCTTCAAAACTTGCCGTATCTACGAAGAAGATCCAGTTAAGGCTTGGGAAGAACATGCAGCTATCTTGAAGAGCAAGGCAGAGATGCTGAACAAAGAGCAATTCTCAGCCCTTCACTACACTGCTCCTGGAACTGACTTGACACTTGGCTTGCCTAAGAACCACGTTTGGGAATCTGCCGGAGCGATCAATGCTCAAGGCGAAGGTTTCTTGCCAAATATGCCAACAGAAGAAGTCTTTACAGCTCCTGACTTCCGTCGCGCAGATGGTTATGTAACGTCTACAAAACCTCTTAGCTACAATGGAAATATTATCGAAGGCATCAAGGTGACTTTTGAAAATGGTCAAATCATTGATATCACAGCTAAAAAAGGTGATCAAGTAATGAAGGACCTTGTCTTTAAGAATGCTGGTGCGCGTGCCTTGGGTGAATGTGCCTTGGTACCAGATCCAAGTCCAATTTCTCAGTCAGGTATTACCTTCTTTAACACCCTTTTTGATGAAAATGCTTCAAACCACTTGGCTATTGGTGCAGCTTACGCAACTAGCGTTGTTGGTGGAGCAGAGATGAGTGAAGAAGAGCTGGAAGCTGCAGGACTTAATCGTTCAGATGTTCACGTTGACTTTATGATTGGTTCGAGCCAAATGGATATCGATGGTATCCGTGAGGATGGAACACGCGTACCACTCTTCCGCAATGGAGATTGGGCAATTTAAGGAGAAACTATGATTGGAAGTATGTTTGTCGGGCTTTTAATCGGACTACTAGCAGGAGCTATCACCAATCGTGGCGAACGAATGGGCTGCTTCGGGAAAATGTTTCTTGGTTGGATTGGTGCCTTTTTAGGACAATTAATCTTTGGTTCTTGGGGGCCAAACCTAAACGGTACAGCCATTATCCCATCAGTTCTCGGGGCTATGATTTTGCTAGCCATTTTTTGGGAAAGAGGAAGCTAAGTTTCGATTAAAAAGCTTGTATAATAATAAAGATTAAAGGAGGTTGGAATTATTTCAACCTCTTTTTAAAGTGCTAGATAAAGTCATTTGAAAGCACTCATCTAAGCTTAGCCACAGAGCTTTCAGTGACTGGTTCTTTTTATATTGCCTCAAGTATGGTACAATAAAAGCATGAGAATTCAACAATTACACTATATTATCAAAATTGTAGAGACTGGTTCGATGAATGAAGCTGCCAAGCAACTTTTCATTACTCAGCCTAGTCTGTCAAATGCAGTTCGTGACCTAGAAAATGAGATGGGAATTGAGATTTTTATCCGAAATCCTAAGGGAATTACCCTTACACGTGATGGGATGGAGTTTCTATCCTATGCCCGTCAGGTTGTCGAGCAAACGCAACTTCTAGAAGAACGCTATAAGAACCCAATCGCTCATCGCGAGCTTTTTAGTGTGTCTTCGCAGCACTATGCCTTCGTAGTGAATGCCTTTGTTTCCTTGCTCAAGAAGAGCGATATGGAAAAGTATGAGCTTTTTTTGCGTGAAACCAGAACTTGGGAGATTATCGATGATGTCAAGAACTTCCGTAGTGAAGTAGGGGTCCTCTTTTTAAATAGCTATAACCGGGACGTTCTTTCGAAGATGTTGGATGACAATCATCTAGTGGCCCATCCTCTCTTTACAGCGCAGCCCCATATCTTTGTCAGCAAGTCTAACCCACTTGCCAAAAAAGACAAGGTGCAGTTAGCAGACCTAGAAGACTTCCCATACTTGAGTTATGACCAAGGAACCCATAATTCTTTCTATTTTTCAGAAGAGATTTTGTCACAAGAACACCACAAGAAATCCATCGTGGTTAGTGACCGTGCGACCTTGTTCAATCTCTTGATTGGTTTGGACGGCTATACTATCGCAACTGGTATCCTCAATAGTAATCTCAATGGAGACAATATCGTTTCGATTCCACTTGATATTGATGATCCGATTGAACTGGTTTATATCCAGCATGAGAAAACTAGCTTATCTAAGATGGGTGAACGCTTCATCGAGTATTTGCTTGAAGAAGTTCGTTTTGATAGCTAATCGTAAGTACATTAGAAAAGAAAAGGAAATATGACTACAATGAATACAAATGATTTTGATTTTCACTTGCCAGAGGAACTGATTGCTCAGACTCCTCTGGAAAAGCGCGATGCCTCTAAGCTTTTGATGGTCAATCGCCAGACGGGGGAATTTCAAGATCGCCACTTTCACTCCATTATTGAAATGCTAGAGCCAGGTGATGCCCTGGTGATGAATGATACCCGTGTTTTGCCAGCACGACTTCATGGTCAAAAGGAAGAAACAGGTGGTCACGTTGAACTCTTGCTCTTGAAAAATATAGCAGGAGACGAATGGGAAGTGTTGGCAAAACCAGCCAAACGTCTCAAGGTCGGCACCCGTGTTATCTTTGGTGATGGTCGACTTAGCGCAGTTGTGACCGAGGAATTAACCCATGGCGGCCGTATTGTCCGTTTTGAATATGAGGGGATTTTCTTAGAAGTACTTGAAAGTCTTGGAGAAATGCCTTTGCCTCCTTATATCCATGAAAAATTGGATGACCGTGAACGTTACCAGACAGTCTATGCCAAGGAGAGTGGATCAGCAGCAGCCCCAACTGCAGGCCTGCATTTTACCAAGGAATTACTAGAAGAAATCCAGCAAAAAGGCGTTCACCTAGTCTACCTGACCTTGCACGTTGGACTTGGGACTTTTAGACCTGTTTCAGTAGATAATTTGGATGAGCATGAGATGCACTCAGAGTTTTATCAATTGTCTGAGGAAGCTGCAGCGACCTTGCGTCAGGTCAAAGAAAATGGTGGTCGTGTCATTGCTGTGGGGACAACCTCTATTCGTACGCTAGAGACCATCGGAAGCAAGTTTGAAGGGCAAATCCAAGCAGACTCTGGCTGGACTAATATCTTTATCAAGCCAGGTTATGACTGGAAGGTTGTGGATGCTTTTTCTACTAATTTCCACTTGCCTAAGTCTACCTTGGTCATGCTCGTTTCTGCCTTTGCAGGCCGTGAATTGGTCCTTGAAGCCTATCAACATGCTATCGACCAAAAGTACCGTTTCTTTAGCTTTGGCGATGCCATGTTTATCTACTAAAAATAGAAGAGCTAATTCCTGATTGGATTAGCCTTTTTTGATGTCAAATAGCTATTGAATTATATGGAAATAAATGATACACTGAAAACTACAGGTTAGCCGTCAAAAATATATGTAATTTCAGGCTAGCTATTTTAGATGCAGATGAGACTGTATCATCATTTTAAAAGGAGATTATCATGAAAAAAATATTGCGCTACACCAGTCTTTCAGCTCTTGCCTTGTTGGCTGTTTTGACACTTGCTGCTTGTGGAGGAAATACTGAAAAGACTACAGCATCTTCAAGCAAAGAGGCTTCTTCTAAAGTAACTAAGGAGTCATCAAGTAAAACAGAAGCTAGCCAAAAAGAGGAACAGAAGTCTGAGACGAGCCCATCAAGTTCCGCAAGCACTCAAACGGATAAGAAGGAAGAGAAGAAAAAAACTCCAGAAGCTTACGCAAAATTCCTTGGAACTTGGGAAAACTATGCTGGAACAACTGCTACAGTTACAGAGGATGGAATTGTAACCATTCAAAGTTCAAAAGGAACCTTCCAGTATGAAATGGGCCAAGTAGAGGAAAAAGATGGCTACTACACAACAGGAATCCATCTTGTCGATGGTGGAGAAGGTGCACGCCTCATCTTTACACCAGCAGGTGTAGCAAATGAATTGACTGGTACGGATGGCAGCCAAGACGTCTTGGCAATCGGCCAATCACCAAGTGACAAAGATAGTCATTTTTATCGTAATTAAGCATGAGAAAAGAAGAAGTGAGGGTGGAGAGTAGCCCTTGCTTTTTTAATGTTCTCAAAGCATACATTTTAAATCATTCGAGTTTATACGACGTTTAAGTTGGATAATGAACAAGTCCACTTTAAAGTGAAAGATAATAAGGATAATATCAAAAAAGTCCTGTTTATAGGGCTTTTTTTACTTGCTAATATAAGAAATCAATTCCGTAGTTTTCTTTTAGATAGGTCGCCAACTCGGCTTTTTCTTCCTCTCTAAATCGACAGAGGCTAAGGGAGAGGCGCAATATCAGGACGCTTGTATCGATAATGACATTTGACTTAGAAATATCTTCTAGCTGGGTGACCTCTCTCAGGTCAAAATCTAAATAGTAAGCCTTGCTGTTGGTATGGTCAGGGTCGCTGACATCCACTTCAACATAAGATGCTCGCAACAATTCTTCTTTTGGTATGAAGACTTCCTTGTAAAAGAAGAGCCCAGGATAGACATAAATGCCTTCAAAGGTGAATTCAAAGGAAAGCCTGCGACTAGAAAGTCTTTTGATGCCTGCAATCGTTGAATAGATAGCAGCGAAAAAGAGGATGGTTGGAACCGCAGTGAGAAGATTAAATTGGGAAAAGTCGATCAATCCATGTGCGAGAAAAAAGAAAAATTGAAAGAATACACCCGTCGCAAAGACTAGATAGCCGATGCTGACATATTTTGAGTAATAGATTTTCATAGAAACCTCCATATATAGAATTGAACTCGCAAACGACTTTTCAGTGGAAGGAGTCAGGGTCGTACAGAGTTAAAATTCTAAGTATTCCCATCATATCCTATGGAGCGAAGTTCTGTCAACCTTTTAGTAAGCTGCGAACCTTTGCTATCCTATGACCTAGCAAGTTGGTTTGTGGTATACTAGGATAAAAACATTCCAAACTTTGACAACGTATTTTCATAAATAGAAAGAGGTATGTATGTTTTTTTTTGGACGCCGTCGTGTCTTTATCGGCGAATGTGATGGTCAAGCGGTTTATTATGACCAACGGACAGGAGAGGCTTTAGCTGCTCCAAAGAGTAAGTTGCTCAATACTGAAAAAGCTGGTGAAACGAATTCCTTTATTCCTGAATTGGTAATTCTCTTACTAGCAGGTGGACCTGCAATTTCGGGCTTCTTTTCCCTCAAGTTTATTGGTGTCTATAACTGGTTTAGTCTAGCTTGTCTTCTTCTCTTTTGGTTGATGCAGTTTTCCTTGTTGGTTGCCATACTCGAACGAGCTCTCTATAAAAATGTTCGCAAGGCCCAGCCGACGACAGAGAAAGTCTTTTACTATGCAGCATCTCATAATTTGTTTGTGAAAAACCAGTTTGATCCCAGACAACTGGGCACTCTAGCTTTTCGATTTGGTCGCTTTGTAGTAAATATAGTGTCTATCTATTATTTTTTGTATTTCTTGACCATTCCTCTAAAATTTGGTCGACCAATTGATGAAGGATATACTTTATGGTTTGCGGGCTTGTTATTCTTTTCAGTATTTCTTTTGTATAACCAAAACAATACAGTTCGTTTTGTGAAGATTATGAGATTATACAGTCAGGGAAAAGTACGATTTAAGGAAGAAGTGGAACATTGAGAAACTATCTTTGGGGATAGCCCCTAAATACTTAGACAAGCAAAAAAAGCCTTGATTTCAAGGCTTTTTCCTGTTGTTTAGATGCCCCCTACAGTCGATTTAGAGTTAAAATAAGTAAAAATGAGTAACAAAAATATTGATAAATCAAGGTTTTGCCACTCTCTAAATCGTATGTAAAAATAAAAGGTAGAACAAAAGTAGAACAGATTATTATTTTTCTTCTTTATCACAAAATCTCCCTACGGTAGTAAGGAGATTTATTTTTTATTGTGATTTTTTGCGTTTACGGTATACAAGACCAATAGAAGATAAAGCTGTGATAATCGCAAGGGTAGCAGTATTAGTACGCTTTTCTCCTGTATTTGGAAGTTGTTTCTTAGGTTCTGCTTTTGCATTTGTAGCTTGTGCAGGAGCTTGATATGTTTTATCGTCTTTAGTTCCCACTGTCGCAACTACCGCCTTATTTTGTGCCTTCGCATCCACAACATCAACCACTTTACCGTCAGCATCAAGGACAGGCTTAACTTCTCCACCTTCGTTACGGATTGCATCTTCTTTGTCTTTCAAAGCCTGCAAGCGTTGTTGTTCAGCAAGGTATGCGTCATGGTCAGCTTTGAGTTGCTTGAAGTTCTCATACCCACGAGCCTTAACTTCTGCGATACCCTCAAGGCGAGCCAATTCTTTCTTAGCAGTTTCCAACTCTACACGGAGTACACCAAGCTTAGATTTAGCATCAGCAAGCTCTTTGTCCAAAGCCTTAAGAACTTCATCACGTTTAGTAAGGGCAAGTTCAAGAACTGTGTGAGTGTCAGTAGCTTCTTTAGACGCTTCACGTTTGCGAGCAAAGTCTTGACCAGCTGACTTACGAGCCAAGACTGCTACATCATGAGCTTTAGTAAGGACTTCCAATTCACCCTTGGCAGTGGCAAGAGCCTTGTCTGCATCTGATTGTTCAGCTTTAGCAGTCTCAAGAGCTGTTTTAGCTTCGGCAAGAGCCTTAGCTTTGTCAGTAGCGTTTGATTTAGCTAGAGCAAGCGATTCCTTAGCAGTTTGCAAAGCTTTAGTGTCCTGTGCTAGTTTAGATTGAGCGTCAGCAAGAGTCTTTTCAAGTGATGCAACATCAACTTTGTTACCTACTACGTTAGATAAGTTAGTACGAGCATTAGCAAGAGCTGTTTCAGCGTTGGTGTAGGCAGTTTGAGCTGATTGGACAGTTGATTTAGCTTCTTGAGAGGCTTTGACTGCGTCGTCATAAGTTGATTGAGCCAATGAGAGTTTTTCCTGTAGTTTGGCAACTTTCTCGGCAGTGCTTGGGGCAGATACTACAGTTTTATCGAAAGTTGAATCGTCTGAGATTACGTTGTCTGAAGTACCTACAAAGTGGATAGCTGCTGGGAAAGTGTTAGTTGAGCGTGTAGCAAGACCAACATATTGCATGTAACCTTCATTTGATTCATGGATACCCACAAGTTGTTTGGCATGACCATATTTTACATGAGAGTCATCGTACAACATTGAGATAATACTGTCGTAAATCTCGTGTTTTAGACCAGCCAATGTAGTAATAGACTCATCCTTGAAACCTGCAAGTTCTGAAAGGAGTACCCCATTAGCCTTGCCTGTATTATTTAGAGCAGTATAATCGTGACCAAAACCAGTTGTTGCGGATTTTGTGGCTTCTTCTGCAACTTTTAGAGAACCCTCTGTTACAGTTACAGGAGCTGAACCAAACTGCTTACGGATTTGGTTGATAAGGTCTGCTGCAAATAGAGTGACCTCTTTACGTGTTTCGTAGTCAAGGTTATTGACATCAACCTTAGTATTTTGGTCTTTCTTAGTTGAATTGAATGGTAAGTCATAGCGATAGACCTCTCCGTTATCAAAGGTTACATCCCCAACTTTTTGGAACTCTTTAAAAGCAAGCTCTTTTAGTTTTTGAGAAAGTGCTTCTGGTTTACCAGTAGTAAGGTACTCCTTAAGGAGTGACATATACTCTTGGCTTAGAATGATAGTGTTGACTGCAACATCAGTGTTAGCAAGCTCTTCTTTAGCATGTTCAAGGTCAGCTTTAGCTGTAGTAACTGCCTTGTCTTTGTTAGATTGGTCAGCCTTAGCATTAGCAAGGGCTGTAGTGACTAGAGTTAGCTTAGTTTCAGCGCTAGATACCCCAGTTTGAGCGTCTTTGATAGCTTGTTCTTTGTTAGATTGAGCTTTTTTACCATCGTCAAGGTTAGTCTGAGCAGTTTCTACCGCTTTAGTGTCTTCGGCGACTTGGTTAGTAAGTGTAACTACCTCTTTTTCAAGTGGAGCAACATCAGTAGTAGATGAAAGAGAATCTACTTTTTTCTGAGCGTCAGCTACCTTATTAGCTGTAGCAGTGGCAGTTTTCTCAGCATTAGATACTACCTTTGTTTGGTCTTCGACTTTCTCAGCAGTCGCAGATACAGACTTGTCAGCATCAGCTACAGTCTTTTCAGCCGTAGCAAGCTCACTGGCTTTCTTTTCAGCGTCAGACTTAGCCTCAGCAACCTTTTCAGGTGTAACAGACTTAGCTTCTTCTACCTTTTTATTAGTTTCAGCGATAGACTTTTCAGCATTAGCAATCGTTGCTTCAGTAGTTGAAACAACTTCCTTCTGCTTAGCTACACCCTGATTAGCTTTTTCTGACTCAGCCTTAGCCTTGTCAACATCTTGTTGACTAGGAACTTTAGGTTTAATCTCGTCCTTGGCAACTACCCTAGTTGCAGGCTCATTAACTGCTACCTCAGTCTCATTAGCAGATACCCCAGTAGTTACCCCAAGAGCCGAGATTGCAAGCGTTGAAATAACTGCACCTGTGCGCAATTTTTTGATGGTTCCGTGACCTTGTGTGTTTGATTCCATCATATAAACTCCTTTATGTCTTAAAAGACTGTTTTATGAATAATATTATACCACATTTTACAGTCTTTTAAATATTATTCTTTCAAAAATTTCAGTCTTTTGATAATGATTTATTCAACGAGATAAACTTGTATGATAGTTATGAGGTACTATCATGACTGAAAAAATAAATTTAAGAGAATTTGTTGCAAAACAAATCAGACTTCTAAGACTGAAAAGCGGGATGACACAAGAATATCTAGCAGAAAAAGCTGATTTGGGTTTTAACTATATATATAGGTTAGAAAATAAACAATTAAACGTTAAGCTTGAAACCATTGAAAAAATTATACAAGCACTTGAAGTTGATATGAATACTTTTTTTAATATTGAAAATCAAAATCAAAGCGGAGAGTTTTCACAACTCATTGAAGATATTAGAAATCTACCGACAGAAAAAAGAGAACCTACTATAAAGGCTCTCCGAGATATATTAAAACAAATAAATTAAGCCAAGTATTTTTGAACTTGGCTTTTTTAAATTTGCTAATTTAATTTTTAGTTTCTCCCTTTATATCATGCTCTGTTTTAGTCTGACTGTGAATAAATTTAGGTATATCTTCACCATTCAATGCTTTCTTAGCATTATTGAATAGCCAATCTAGTAAAACAAATTTATCATAAGTTTTTCCAAATTTAATGTTAAATTCATTCATCCCCGCTAGTCCATTAGTTGCTTTTTCAATGCAATCCAATAATCCTAACTCTTCTAGATGTTCAACTAGCATAAATGAAGCAAGACGATTATCTAACCGAGACAATATTTCAATATTTTCTTCAGACTCAAATATCTTTTCAACAAGAGGAAGATATTCAATAGCTTTCGACAGAGTATCTAATTTGTTAATAATTTCAAATAGATTATCTCGTTCAGAGATATGCTTATAAAAGTAATCAATCCATACAATTAGAGCGTAGTCATTATTTTTAGTTTTCTTATTTGAGAACTCTACATTTTTTAAGCTTGATGCTATGGAGTTTTTTAATGATTCTGCTTGTTTATCATCTGGTAATACAGCTTTTGCCATATTTCTTAAATCAAGTTTTCCTAATTTATTAGTGATTATATTAGATACTTCTGTAATATAATCTTCATTTCCCTTCCCTATTTCATCCACAATAGTCTCTGCAAATCTTTCTAATGCAGTAAATTTTTTGTTTATATTATCTTTGTCAAAGGAAGGAAAAATAGCTAAATAATTATTTTTAGAAACTACCTTACCAGACAACAAATTTTCTGCCGTCTTGTCGCTCACGTTAACCTTTTCAACTAGATAAGTAGTTTTGGCTTCATAATCTCCACTAATCCTTTGTTCTTTTTTGAACTCTTTAAATTCTTCCATATTGTGCATCAAATTAACTGTAACTGCAACAAGCATGCGTTCTTCTTTTTTTTCTTCTTCCATAGTAAAACATCCTTTACACAAAAAGTTTATGTATCATTTTAGCATTAATACATTTTAAACGTCAAGATATTAACGGGTTTTTATAAAAGTTTAGGGTAAAACGTTTTCAATAAAAATCTTACAAAAATTTATTTTTTTTTTGAACCAAATAATCTCGATAAATAATAAATTCTATTCCACTGAAAGTGCTATGTAGCAAGCTTTAAACAATGGTTTGAACAAACAAAAAAATCTTAAAAAAACCAAGAAAAATTATTACTTATATTTTAAGTGAATTTAGGTAAAGTCTTGTCAGTTTTTATGGAATAATTAAGATGTGAGGTAGCTATCACACAATACATATCTTCAATAAATTTGAAAAGCCGTGAATTTTTTGATGTATTTAATAAAACGGTTAGAAAAGAGGTAGCCTATGGAAGCTACACAAACAACATTGCAGGGTCGATTTATTGGCGCATCGGCAGTAAAAGACTATACATCTGGTCTCAGCACTGGTCAAACCAATTTGACTATTGGTGTACGAACTTCAGACGGTCGATTTAGTCAAACAAATATCAAGGCTGATATAGTTAATGTCTCTGACTTTACGACTTTATTTGATGAAAAAGTAGAAATTATTCTCGAAAATGTTTCTATCAACGCCTACACTAATGGGAACCGTGCTGCGCTCTCAGTAAAAGCTAAGTCTGCTTTTATTGAATTGGTTTAATGGGTAATGGGGAGTATCTCCCCTTATCCTTAGAAAGGAATCATTATATGTCGTTTATATCTTGGTTGATTATCTTATTTGCTGGATTTCTTTATTTAGCTCTTAGGGTAAGTGAAATTAGAGAAAAGCAGAAACAGGATCAGACGCTTCAGTTAAACCTTCCAACAATCACAGCAGATATTGAACAGGTAATTGAAGAAAGCGCCACTGTTTCAGGTCAAAAACTTCTTTTTGATAGTCGCTACATTCGATTCTTGCAAAGTAACGATGACAATAGCTCTCACCTTGTTAGTTTTCCAATTATGTTATCAAAGAAACCTGATATCAATGAAGAAAGCTATGTTCAACAAGTCTTTTTAATACAGTTTAACAAATACATAGCTGAATCTACAACCTATGAAAGCTGGTCAGACAAAGGGCAGTGGCTTTCTGTTACGCCTCAATTTGGAAAACTGTTACGGTATAATAATCAGTATTATCTAAATTTGGAAATTCAGTTTTCTTACACTTCTAAATAGGAGTATTAACAGATGAAATGCTTTCTTGATAAAAATCTATTTGAGTACAGAAATCATTTTTTCTGGGATATACCAGTTGAGCGTGTACCTCACGCTCTTTTGGTAGGCTCCTCAGGCTCAGGTAAGACCTATGCAACAAAGGTCTTTTTAGCAAGGTTTGCTTGTACCTACCCAGAAGCAACGTTCCTTATTGGTGATTACAAAGCTGATACAGACTTTGCCTTTCTAAATGGCTGTAAAGGATTTAAGCGATTTGATGAGGTTTCAGAATTACTTACTCTAGGATTAAAAATCCTTGAAAATCGCCAAAAAGGAATCGATAGTTCCAGAGAATTTGTAGTGGTTTGCTTCGATGAGTTCAATGCGTGGCAAAATAGCCTAGACAAAAAGGAGCGTGAACAAGCTATTAAAGACTATACTCGCCTTATTCAACTAGGACGATCCTTTTCAATTTTTGTTATTATTTCCCAGCAAGATGCCCATAAAGCAAGCTTGGGGTTATCACGTGATTCTATAGGTACAGTAATTGCACTAGGCAAATTATCTAAAGAAACGGTCTCAATGCTCTTTTCTGATGAAAAAGATGACATTGTGCGAAACAATCCAAGAGGTGTCGGCTACATGAAGATAGATGGGCAAGATAGTCGTCATATACTTGTACCAAGTCACAATATACCTCCTTTAGAAAAACTGATTCGGGAGGCTGTTCAACGATCAGACTGCTATTTTCTTGATGAAGAGGCTGTTGACCCTGATTCACTTTAGAGAATCAGATGGTCTTACAGCCTCGCCAGCTTTAGCTGGCTATTATACGGGGGACATGTAAAGACCCCCGTTCCATTTGACCTTGTTCTAAAGCTTTGTAAATTCCACTTTAGGGTAAAATGCTCAATCCCCTTAAAACGCTGTTATATCAACGTTATTCTATAACTTTTTATTTAGGGTGATTACTTCCTGAAACTGTGAGAGAATAAAAGCGTAGAAATTTCGCTACATTACAATAAATAGTTAACCAAATCAATATTTACCGCTCGGCTAACTTTCACTCTTTAGGCGGATAGAAAGAAAATAAAATGATTTGTAAAAATGAAATTGAAAAGTATCTTCAAAAAGATAACGACCATAACCCAGTCATTATGACCAGTGTCGATGAAGCTACATTTGTCATCCAACCGACAGAAGATACTGTAGGAGAATATCCTGATAATTGGCATCAAATTGCTTTATCGCTGTCTGAAACAGTAGCAGAAAATCTATCCCTCCCACTTCTATTTGGAGATTATGTTCCACTGAAAACCTCACCAGCAGGCTATACTGATGGCTTTACCTTTCAGAATCTTCCCTATTATTTTGCGATTGCTTGGCATCAGACTAATTTCACGATGGGAATTATCCTGAAATTTTCTGCATCGGCTTTGTCTCACTATAAAGCCTCCTATCAAGACTATTATAGTGAAGCAATTGATGTTCACAATATAGCACAACTGCTGTACGCTGACTATTATGACTTGCGTCTTTCACGTATTGACCTTGCTATTGATTACTTTAATTATCCAATGGCTGTCAATGACCTTTACCAAGGGTTAAAAATCAAAAAATATATTATCACCAATCATAAAGGACGTAAAAATATTTCTAACATTAGCGCTCAAGAAGTGAATGGTCAAGCGCAAACGATATATATTGGTAGCAAGAAAAAGAATGTAAATGCTCTGTTGCGGATCTATAACAAGTATCAGGAACAATTAGACAATCAAGGTCGCTATATGCACTTAACTAAGTATTGCAATTCTTGGGTACGCATGGAGGCTTCCTATAAAGGTACTTATAGCAATCAAATTCTAACCTTGTTGCTTGCTATTGATAGCTCTCAAGATTTGAGCAAGCTCATTGTCAACAAAATGATTGATAAATATTGTTTCCATGATGCAGAGACTGGTCAACTGTTGCCATTCACTAGTGATTTACTTAAAGGTTTTGGTATCTTCCCAGAGCTTGAATCCTTAAACTCCCGAAATAATGATTTATTAGCAACCATTTCTTATTTGTTAAAAGGTAGCGGATTTTATCCACTTCTAAAGAAAATTGAGAAAATTTGGGGAGTAGAGGCTCGTAATCATTTTATTATTCGTTTAATTCAAGAGTATGAGTGGAACTACATACCAAACCAAGATGTTGAGCTATGGCTTAACAAATTTGGATCAGAACTCTCTCAATTAAATTATAAAGAGTATTTTGAAGATAGTTTTAAGCTATTCTATCAAAAAAACAATATCACTCCGAAACGACCTAAAAACAAAGAGTAATATTGCTTGAAAAATAGTATAGGGATGATTTTCATCATCTCTAGCTATTATCTCATAAAAAAGGAGAATTTTCTATGACTGATATAAATAAAATTACTGTTGATTTAATTAATGTAGAAATACAATTGCCAGAAGATAAGATTATAGTTGATAGAAAAGAATATGATAATTTACAACATAATTCTTCTCAAGGTAGATATATGACCTTATCTGATGTTCTACAACTTCTATCAGTTTCAAGACCGTGGTTACTTGATAATGTATTGAATAACTCAAAAATTCGGAAAGAAATTGATGTTGAATTAAATCCAGATGGGTTCGTGAAATATCCTGAGAATCAAGGTGGACGCTATTTCTTTTTGGCGAGTAAAACCAAACAATGGTTTGAAGATAACTTCAGAGAAATTATGGTATAATAGCCTTGGCAAAACCTTGGTTATCTAATGAAAGAGGTAACTAGTGGCAACTTTTAGACAACGTACAAAAGGTGGTACATGGGATTATAGAATTGTAGATAATAACAAAAAACTGCTTGCATCTAAAGGTGGATTTAGAACGAAGAAGGAAGCTGAAAAAGAAGCTTTAGCCATCGAATTAAAATTAATGTCAGGTGCAAAAATTAATTCGCAAGCTAGTTTATATGAGTTATGGGAAGAGTGGTTTGATGTTGTTGTAAGACCACTTGGAAAAAGTGAATCAACGCTTTTTAAGCATAAGAAGCGAGGAGACTTGATAAAGGAGCTTTTTCAGGATAGACCAGCAACTTCTATCCGATTTAGTCAATATCAACGAGCTTTGAACTCGTATGCTGAGAGGGTTACAAAAGATACTGTAGCACGACTAAACTCAGAAATCCGAAAAGTCATTCAGTTTGCTCAACGTGACCAATTAGATATAGTTGATTTTACTGATGGTGCGATTATTTCAGGGATGAAGAAAAGCAAGACAACAGACGAAAAATATATTGACAATATTGAAGACTATTATAAGATTTTAGTTCATTTAAAAAGTCATCTTAATTACAGTAAATCTGTAATTCCTTATCTTTTGTTTGTTTCCTTTAAAACAGGGATGCGTTTCGGAGAGATTTTAGGTTTAACTTGGGATTGCATTGATTTTGAAAATCAAGTCATCCACACTTATAGGCGCTACTATAATTATAAATGGAGACCCCCAAAAACGGATACATCTGTTCGAGATGTGCCTATAGATGAAGAAACATCTGAGGTTTTGAAATTATTAAAGAAAGAACAAAAGATTGTCTATAAGAATCAAGGTATTAAGGAAAAAGAAAATTTCCTTTTCTATGATGTTGTGTATGGAGTTCCTAGTAATAACGCAGTAAATCAAAGTTTACAATCGCTACTAAAAAAACTAGAAATTTTTCCATATAATTTAACTGCTACGGGTATTAGACATACTTATGCTAGTATGTTGCTTGCAAAAGGAATTGATATCTGGGTAGTTGCTCATGTAATGGGCCATAAAAATATAAAACAGGTAACAGAAACGTATGGTCATCTTTTGAAAGAGAAGAAAGAAAAAGAACATCAGATTATACGACAGCTTTTAAGTGAGTATCAGTTGGTAGAACAAAAGTAGAACAGATAAGAAAAAAAGCCTTGAAATCAAGACTTTTCCTGTTGATTTAGATGCCCCCTACAGGGATCGAACCTGTGACCCACGGATTAAGAGTCCGCTGCTCTGCCAGCTGAGCTAAGGAGGCAAAAAAGCTGTATTGGTGCCGAAACTTCACGGTTTGTATTGAACCCGCGCAATTAAGCAGGTGGGCAACTCGCTCTAACTGAAGCTGTTTCCGTGTGAGACGGCCTACATGCTGTTAGAAGACTTTTGTTTCCCTAATAATACAAAAAATAGTCGGTCAACACTTAAGTGTGAGGTCGTACACCACAGCGTTTCTATGTTTATATAATACCACTTTTTCAAAAAAAATCAAGGGGTAAATGTAATTATTTGGAAAGGATTTCACAAATTTCGTAATTTATCAATGGTTTCCTTGCGCTGAGCTAGGGCTCGTTCGTATTTTCCGGTATCTTCTGGTGAGAAGTAGCTATGGTCGCAAATTTTTTCTGGTAAATAATCTTGCTTGACCCAGTGACCAGGATAATTATGTGGATAGAGATAGTTTTGGGCGTTTCCCAATTCCTTGCTACCGCTATAGTGGCCATCTCGCAAGTGACGTGGGATTGGTAAATGACCAGATGTTTTAAGGTCAGCCAGGGCCTTATCCATAGCTACATAGGCTGTGTTTGACTTGGGCGAGAGTGCCAAATCAATGACGACATTGGCAATGAGAATACGAGCTTCGGGGAAGCCGATTCTTTGCGCAGCATCCAAAGCAGTTACGGTATGAATCTGAGCTTCTGGATTGGCTAAGCCAATATCTTCATAAGCAATCACAGTCAAACGACGAGCTAGGCTAGGAAGGTCACCCGCTTCGATCAAGCGAGCAGCATAGTGGAGACTGGCATCGACATCTGAACCGCGAATAGACTTTTGAAGAGCAGATAGAACATCATAGTGTCCGTCTCCATCCTTGTCCATAGTGATGTAGCTTCTCTGAAGACTATTTTCCATGATGTCAAGCGTGATATGACGGATACCGTCATCGTTTTCTGGAGTGGAGAGAACTGCCAAATCAAGCGAATTGAAGGCAGAGCGGAGGTCTCCGTTGGTAGATGTTGCGATAAAATCAAGGGCATCATTATCTAACTCAACAGGGAAATCAAAGCCTCGTTCAGGGTCAGTCAGGGCTATTTGAATGGCTCCTTTAACATCTTGGTTAGACAGAGGTTCCAGTTCAAAAATCTGAACGCGACTGCGGATGGCTGGAGTGACAGAAAAGAAAGGATTTTCAGTCGTCGCCCCAATCATGATGACCAGTCCGCTTTCCAAGAGAGGCAAGAGGAAGTCTTGTTTAGTCTTGTCAAGACGATGAATCTCGTCTAGTAACAGCACAAGGCCACCTGAGAATTTAGCTTCTTCAGCGATTTCTTGGAGACGTTTTTTACTATCAACAGTGGCATTGAAGGTCCGAAAAGCATACTTGGTCGTTCCAGCGATGGCTGAGGCAATACTGGTCTTACCAATTCCTGGAGGTCCATAGAGAATCATGGATGATAGACGATTTGCCTCCACCATGCGGCGGATAATCTTACCTGGGCCAACCAGATGCTCCTGACCGATGACCTGGTCGATGGTTTTGGGGCGCATACGAAGCGCGAGATTGTCTGGCATAGCAGTCCTTTCTAACATGGATTTTCTGATACTAATGTGGTAATATGGTAGTATCTATTTTAGCATATTTCCGAGTATTCGGGGCGATTTAAGAGTCGTATAGAAAGAGGACAAAATGGCAACATACGGATTTTTAGATGTTTTACAAGAAGAGTTGGAAAAGAACTTTCCCTTTGACTTTGAGATTAGCTGGGACAAGCGCAATCATGCGGTTGAAGTGAGTTTTCTGCTTGAGGCGCAAAATTCTGCAGGAGTGGAGATGTTGGATGAGGACGGAGAGGTATCATCAGATGATATCCTTTTTGAAGAAGCGGTGCTTTTTTACAACCCTGCCAAGTCAACAGTCAATGCAGAAGACTATTTGACGGTCATCCCTTACCTGCCTAAGAAAGGTTTTTCTCGTGAATTCTTAGCTTATTTTGCGCTATTTCTCAAAGATACTGCAGAGGTTGGACTAGATGCCCTCATGGACTTTTTGGAAGACCCAGAAGCAGAAGAATTCGTCATGGAATGGAACCAAGAAGTCTTTGAAGAAGGAAAAGCAGGCTTGGAAGAGGGAGAATTTTATCCTTATCCGAGGTACTAGGAGTTGGTTGGAGATTTTATGAAAAAAATTGGGACTTATTTGATCTATGTGCTAGCTTTTGTCTTTATTATGCTGGCTTTTGCTTGTGGAACCATCGCATTTGCAGAGTTGGGGTATTCCGCAGTTTTAGTCTTTACTTTTGGTTATGCCTTCGCTCTTTTAAGCATGTATGTAATCTTTATTCTTCATGAGTTGGGTCATGCTTTTTGTGGCTACTTGACAGGCTATCGGCTGGTGGCTTTTGGATTAGGACATTTTCTTTTGACCAAAAAGTCAGGTAGGTTTCATCTTAGTCGAACAGCCGTTCTGAAAAATGTTGGTGCTCAGTATATTGGACTGAAAGAAGATGAAAGCGATCAAAGAATCATCCTGATGCTATCAGGAGGTTTGCTGGTTCATCTCGGCTTGATGTTATTGGCGATATTGTTTGGATTTTTGACAAGAAGCTGGTATTTTGCAGGCACTTGGATTTTTTTGAATTTGTCTTTCTTCCTAAACAATGCTTTGCCAGTCGGGATCACCGATGGAGCGAAAATTTGGGAATTGCGACAACACCCTGAAAATACCAAATACGCCTACTTGGTATTGAGACATTCTGCCCAAACTTTGCTTGCTCCTCAAGAGTATGACTTGAAAGACTTTATTATGCCTGTTCATGAACGGGCGAGAGGGAGTTTTGCAGAAAGTGTTCAGACTCTTCAGGGATTGGTATTCATATTGGATGATAATATGGAGCTTGCAAAGCAACTGCTTCAGTCTGTGTTAGAGAAAACAGATAATCCAATGTCTAAAACTATTTCTCAATTATACCTTCTTCAAATTGCTCTGATAGAAGGAGATAATAAGAAAGCGGACCAATATGCAAGTATTCGAGGGGTCAAATCCTTTTTATCTCTAAAAACAGCAGATATGCAGGTCATTCAAGCTTGGTATCAATTTAAGGTAAAGAAAGATGTAGTTCAAACTCACAAGGCTATGAAGATTGCTAGACAGAGAATGAATAGCAGCCGGATGTTACGGGATGAGAAAAGATATTATGAAAACTGGTTAGCCAAGCTGGAAAAGGAATTAGCCGAAGGAGTCTAATATGGAAATAAAAATTTCTGATTTTACAGGATCTAAGATTGCCTTGATTTGTGGGGATAAGGTCTTGACTATCTTACGTGATGACAAGGACGATATCCCTTGTCCCAACATGTGGGAGTTGCCAGGTGGTGGTCGTGAAGGAGACGAAAGCCCATTTGAATGCACGGCGCGTGAAGTTTATGAGGAACTAGGCATTCATTTGACCGAAGATTGCCTGCTCTGGAGCAAGGTCTATCCCAGCATGCTCTATGAAGGCAGACAGTCAGTATTTATGGTTGGTCAGCTAAGACAAGAACAATTTGACAATATTACCTTTGGGGATGAAGGACAGGCTTATAAACTGATGAACATTGAGGAATTTTTGACATCCAGTCAAGTAGTTCCGCAGTTGCAGGGGAGATTGAGGGATTATTTGGAGGAAGTAAGGTAGATGACAAATCGTAGTAAGAATATCAATATGTTTCTCATGGATGGAGAAGTTACTGGGATAATTAAATGTACCTTGTCGAATTGGACAGGGGTGATTTATAAAATTCCTCGAATTCAATTGGCAGATTTAAAATCACGTGATGAAATGAAGCAAAGCGGCATTTATTTCCTATTTGGTCGTAATGAGGATAAGCAAAAGGATGTTACCTACATCGGGCAGGCGACGAATCGCAAAAATGGTGAAGGTGTCCTTTTACGTGTTCAGGAACATACTCGTGACAGCCATGCAGATTATTTTAATGATGTCATTATTTTGACGACGCAGAATAACTCCTTTGGTCCCACAGAAATTAGTTACTTGGAAAATAAATTTACACAACTAGCAAAGGACGCGGGGCGCTTCATTGTAAAAAATGGGAATGAGCCCAATTCTGGGAATGTAACAGAAGAAAAGCAATCTGAGTTGGATGAGGTTGTAGAAAATACTTTGATGATTGTAGGAACCTTAGGGTACCGAGTGTTTGTTCCTATGACCAAGAAAACAGGTCAGAATGTTTCTGATGAAAATTCAACTTATCTCTATCTAAAGCGAAAAACCAAGAAATCAAATAGAACGATCGAAGCTATCTGTGAACAGACTTCGGAGGGTTTTGTTGTTTTAGAAGGCAGTCAAGTTGATGAAGTTGATTCACCCGCAATACCAGCAAGTCTAAAAGAATTGCGTGAGGAGTTAATCAAATCAAATGTGATTAAAGATGGTGTTTTACAAGAAAAACAACTGTTTTCCAATCCATCTTATGCAGCTGCTTTTGTGCTAGGAATGAATACGAATGGACGAACGGATTGGAGAAACAAGGACGGCAAGACTTTAAAAGAATTAGAAGAAACAATGGATTGTTAAGGAGAATCAGATGGAAACATGGCAAGAGTTAAAAGTTACAGTGAAGCGAGAGGGTGAGGAGCTAGTCTCTAACCTCTTGATTGAACTAGGTGCCCAAGGGGTGGCAATCGAAGACAGCATGGACTATGTGGGAAATGTGGACCGCTTCGGTGAGATTTTCCCAGAAGTCGAGCAACAAGAAGAAATTGTGGTGACCGCCTACTATCCTGATACGGTTGATGTAGCGACAGTGGGGACTGATTTGCAGGCTCGTCTGGCAGAATTGACCGACTTTATGGATCTGGGCGAAGTCAAGATGGGCACCACAGCCTTGGCTGAGGAAGACTGGGCAGACAACTGGAAGAAATACTATGAACCAGCTCGTATCACCCATGACCTAACCATCGTACCGTCATGGACAGACTACGAGGCGACTGTTGGAGAAAAGATTATCAAGCTAGATCCAGGGATGGCCTTTGGGACAGGAACCCACCCGACCACCAAGATGAGTCTCTTTGCCTTGGAGCAGGTTCTTCGTGGTGGGGAAACAGTGCTGGATGTGGGGACTGGTTCAGGGGTCCTTTCCATTGCTAGCTCACTTCTTGGCGCTAAGGAAATCTTTGCCTATGACTTGGATGATGTAGCGGTTCGCGTCGCTCAGGAAAATATTGAGCTCAACCCGGGCATGGAAAACATCCATGTAGCACCAGGAGATTTGCTTAAGGGCGTGGAGATTGAGGCAGACGTCATCGTGGCCAATATTTTGGCGGATATCCTTATCCATCTGACAGAGGATGCTTATCGTTTGGTCAAGGATGAAGGCTACCTCATCATGAGTGGGATTATCAAGGACAAGTGGGACATGGTGCGTGAGTCGGCTGAGTCAGCTGGATTTTTCCTTGAAACCCACATGATCCAAGGGGAGTGGAATGCCTGCGTCTTTAAGAAGACCAAGGATATCTCCGGTGTGATTGGAGGCTAGCATGCAGCAATATTTTGTAAAAGGTCTTGCCACATCACCAGTCACCATCGAGGACAAGGAAACCAGCAAGCATATGTTTCAGGTCATGCGCCTGAAAGAAGATGATGAAGTGACCTTAGTTTTTGATGATGGGATCAAGCACTTGGCGCGCGTGGTAAATGTAGAAGCCCGTCAGTTGGAGTTAATCGAAGAATTAGATGACAATGTGGAACTGCCAGTCCAAGTGACCATCGCATCAGGCTTTCCCAAGGGAGACAAGCTGGAGTTTATCTCCCAGAAAGTGACAGAGCTAGGTGCTAGCCAGATATGGGCCTTCCCTGCTGACTGGTCCGTTGCCAAGTGGGATGGCAAAAAATTGGGCAAAAAGATTGAAAAACTAGAAAAAATCGCCCTTGGAGCAGCCGAGCAAAGCAAGCGTAACTTCGTTCCAAGCATCACCCTTTTTGAGAAAAAGGCAGATTTTCTAGCACAACTGGACCAGTTTGACCGCATCGTGGTGGCCTATGAAGAGTCGGCTAAAGAGGGAGAGGCAGCTGCGCTCTTGCAAGTAGTCGCTGGTCTTGAAAAAGGAGCTAAATTGCTCTTTATCTTTGGTCCAGAAGGTGGTCTTTCACCCGCAGAAATTGAAAGTTTTGAAGCTAAAGGAGCTGTTCTGGCAGGACTTGGACCTCGGATCCTAAGAGCAGAAACAGCGCCGCTTTATGCCTTATCAGCCCTTAGCGTTTTATTAGAATTAGAGAAATAAGAGGAAGAAAATGGAACAAAAACACCGTTCAGAATTTCCAGAGAAGGAACTTTGGGATTTAACAGCCCTATACCAAGACCGTGAGGATTTCTTGCGTGCAATCGAAAAGGCTCGCGAAGATATCAACCAATTTAGCCGTGATTACAAGGGTAATCTTCATACTTTTGAGGATTTCGAGAAGGCCTTTGCAGAATTGGAGCAAATCTACATTCAGATGAGCCATATTGGAAACTATGGTTTTATGCCTCAGACGACAGACTATAGCAATGAAGAATTTGCCAATATTTCCCAAGCTGGGATGGAATTTGAAACAGATGCTAGCGTAGCCTTGACCTTCTTTGACGATGCCTTGGTGGAAGCAGACGAGGAAGTCTTGGAGCGTTTGGGTGAATTGCCTCACTTAACGGCAGCTATTCGTCAGGCAAAAATCAAAAAAGCCCACTATCTTGGGGCTGATGTGGAGAAGGCCTTGACCAATCTGGGTGAAGTTTTCTATAGTCCACAGGACATTTACACTAAGATGCGAGCTGGGGACTTTGAAATGGCCGACTTTGAAGCCCATGGCAAGATCTACAAAAACAGCTTTGTGACTTATGAGAATTTCTACCAAAACCATGAGGATGCTGAGGTTCGTGAGAAATCTTTCCGTTCCTTCTCAGAGGGACTTCGTAAGCACCAAAATACGGCTGCTGCTGCCTATCTAGCCCAAGTTAAGTCTGAAAAACTCTTGGCAGATATGAAGGGCTACGACTCAGTTTTTGATTATCTTCTAGCTGAGCAAGAAGTGGACCGTGCCATGTTTGACCGCCAGATTGACCTCATCATGAAGGATTTTGCGCCAGTTGCCCAGAGATACCTCAAGCATGTTGCCAAGGTGAATGGTCTTGAAAAGATGACCTTTGCAGACTGGAAATTGGACTTGGACAGCGCCCTCAATCCTGAGGTGACCATTGATGATGCCTATGATTTGGTTATGAAGTCAGTAGAACCTTTGGGGCAGGAATATTGTCAGGAAGTTGCTCGTTATCAAGAAGAACGCTGGGTTGACTTTGCTGCTAATAGTGGCAAGGATTCTGGCGGTTATGCGGCTGATCCATATCGCGTGCATCCATATGTCCTCATGAGCTGGACAGGCCGTTTGAGTGATGTCTATACCTTGATTCATGAGATTGGGCATTCTGGTCAATTCATCTTTTCGGACAATCACCAAAGCTACTTCAATGCCCACATGTCGACCTACTATGTCGAAGCACCTTCAACCTTCAATGAATTACTTCTCAGTGATTACTTGGAGCACCAATCTGACGATACACGTCAAAAACGCTTCGCCCTTGCCCACCGCTTGACAGATACCTACTTCCATAATTTTATCACTCACCTTTTGGAAGCGGCCTTTCAACGCAAGGTTTATACATTGATTGAAGAAGGAGAAACTTTCGGAGCAAGCAAGCTCAACAGCATTATGAAAGAAGTCTTGACGGATTTCTGGGGAGATGCCATTGAGATTGATGATGATGCAGCTCTGACTTGGATGCGCCAAGCTCACTACTACATGGGCTTGTATAGTTACACTTACTCTGCTGGTCTTGTCATCTCGACTGCAGGTTACCTCCATCTGAAACAATCAGAAACTGGAGCTGAAGACTGGCTCAATCTCCTCAAGTCAGGAGGTAGCAAAACACCACTTGAGTCAGCAATGATTATCGGAGCCGATATTTCAACAGATAAACCACTCCGTGATACCATTCAATTCTTGTCAGACACAGTTGACCAGATCATCTCCTACAGTGCCCAGTTGGGCGAGTAAATTAAAAGAGTCTAGGACAAAAGATTAATTTAAATATAAAAAACGAACAAAACGAGTTATCTGACACTCAGAATTCTGTCTTGTTCGCTTTTTTCTAATCTATCGATTTTAAAAATTTATAATAAAGAATTCTAAAATCAAAATTTTTTGTCCTGGCCTCTTAAATTATCCCCAAAAGCTATCTTCTTCTGCTTGATCTGAAGAGAAGAGCCAAACTTCTTTGATTTTTCCGTCTTCAATACGGAAGAGGTCAATCCCGTTCATATTGAGTTCAGTACCATCAGCACGTGTTCCAAGAAAAGTAACATTGGCTGCGATTAAATTCTTATTGTCAGAAACCCAATTTGTTACCACCTTAAAGGTTCCATTAGTTTTCTCAGCAAATGTAGCCAGGTGAGTTCCTAGCTTGTCCTTACCAACAACTGTACCAGATATACTATGAGTACCAGGTTGATGCCAGACAATATCGTCTGCCATCGTTTCAAAGACACCAGGAAAGTCACCAGCAATTAAAGCTTGGTTATAAGCATTGAAAATTTCTAAGTTTGTTGACATATCTATTCTCCATTTCTTTTTTATGATATAATTATAACAGTTACAATCGAAAAAACAAGTAGACACTTTTTCGATAGCTAGTATCAAAAGTAGTACTTTTATTGATACTAAAAGATAAATTTTTTTAAAAAATAGAAAGAAGATATTTTATGACAAATAAAGTGAGTGAGTATGGTATTTGTCCATTTGCGACAACGCAGAGGGTTTTAACGGGGAAATGGGCCCTGGTAATCATTTATCAGTTGAGTACGGGTACCAAACGATTTAAAGAATTGCAGAGATTATTGCCTGGGATTACTCAAACTATTTTGACCCGTCATCTCCGTCAATTAGAAAAGGATAAGATTGTTCAACGAAAGGTCTATGCCGAAGTTCCACCACGAGTTGAGTACAGCTTAACCGAAATGGGGCAGGAATTCAGAGTTGTTTTAGATGCTGTCGAGAAATGGGGTCTGGATTATATCAAGTTGCTAGAAATGTAGAGGTATTGATCATGTATCAAGAGTTACTAAGAAAAATCGCAGAAGAAAAACCAAGTTATCATGAGGAAGAAATCCAATGGTTGCTTGACCATTTGGGAGATCCTTCTCCAGAAATTCGCGATGATCTAGTTTTTACCAGTTTGGCTAGAGGGATTCAAGAAGAGTTATTTACAAAGGAGCAATTTCAATTTATATCTGCTATGATTGTTTCTAATGGTGGACTAGATAAAGAGCTCGATAAGCTAGGAACTTCAACGCTTGAACGTTCTTTTAGGGCCCTTATTTATGCCAATCTCTTATCTGCCGATGGCAACCAACACTCTCTTTATTATCAAGTGCTTAAAACTGATATCAGAAATACGATGCTCGATCAAGGGTTGCACTACCTTGAAAAAGAAGAGGATACGACTGGTTTTTCAAGCCAGTATGGTTGGGTACATGCTTTTGCGCATGGAGCGGATCTCTTGACTGAAGTCGTTTGTCATCCAGACTTTTCTATAAACAGAGTTCATGAAGTATTTGACATACTTGGTCAACTGTTTAAAAGAATTTCGATTCGATTTATAGATGATGAGGAATGGCGCTTAGCCAGAGTGCTTTACGAACCTATTTTGCAAGGTAAGGTGAATCAAGCGACACTAGCCTCTTGGATAAAGTCACTTGATTTCCCGATAGAAGCGACGGAAGATTTTTATAAATTTTCCAATTTTAGATCCTGTCTCTTAGAAGTCTATGTTCAACTCGACCAGAGAAATAGTTTACAAGATGACTTGAAAGAAGCTATTCAATCTTTTCAATATTAGATTTCGACTATTTAATGTGAAAACTTACACAAAATTTCCAAGCACATTTCTTGAAACCCTTTCCTTCTTCTGATAGACTAATACATAGTTTGAAAAAAGGAGATTTAACATGAAAAAATTTGTTGCTGAATTAATCGGTACTTTTATGCTTGTGTTCATCGGAACAGGAGCTGTTGTTTTTGGAAATGGTGTTGAAGGCCTTGGACACCTTGGGATTGCTCTTGCTTTTGGTTTGGCAATCGTAGTCGCAGCTTTCTCAATCGGAACTGTTTCAGGTGCTCACTTGAACCCAGCTGTTTCTATCGCTATGTTTGTTAACAAACGTTTGTCATCTTCAGAGCTTGTAAACTACATTCTTGGTCAAGTAGTTGGTGCTTTCCTTGCATCTGGATCTGTATTGTTCCTCTTGGCAAATTCAGGTATGTCAACTGCAAGTCTTGGTGAAAATGCCTTGGCAAACGGTGTAACTGTCTTTGGTGGTTTCTTATTTGAAACAATCGCAACATTCTTGTTTGTTTTGGTCATCATGACTGTCACTTCAGCAAGCAAAGGTAATGGTGCAATCGCTGGTTTGGTAATTGGTTTATCATTGACAGCTTTGATTCTAGCTGGCTTGAACATCACTGGACTTTCAGTAAACCCAGCTCGTAGCTTGGCTCCTGCTGTCTTGGTAGGTGGCGCAGCCCTTCAACAAGTTTGGATTTTCATTCTTGCACCAATCGTTGGTGGAGTTCTTGCAGCTCTTGTTGCTAAAAACTTCCTTGGAACTGAAGAATAATTGAAACTCAAAAAGCCTTGCTCCTCATGATGAGGAACAGGGCTTTTTCGTATGATACTCTTCGAAAATCTCTTCAAACCACGTCAGCGTCCATCTGCAACCTCAAAACAGTGTTTTGAGCTGACTTCGTCAGTTCTATCTACAACCTCAAAGCAGTGCTTTGGGCAACCTGCGGCTAGCTTCCTAGTTTGCTCTTTGATTTTCATTGAGTATGAGTTTAGCGGTTGTCAATTTTCTCTGGATAAAGGTCGTGTTTGAAGAGGCGTTGTTCTGCCAATCCTTCATACTTGGTTCCAGGTCTACCGTAGTTGTAGTAAGGGTCGATTGAAATACCACCGCGAGGTGTAAATTTTCCCCAGACTTCTAAATAGCGAGGGTCTAGCAAGTTGACCAAGTCTTTCCCGATAGTGTTGATACAGTTTTCATGAAAATCTCCATGGTTTCGGTAACTAAAGAGGTAGAGTTTAAGGGATTTTGACTCGACACAGAGCTTGTCAGGAATGTAGGAAATATAAATCGTTGCAAAGTCTGGCTGCGCAGTGATTGGGCACAGTGAGGTAAATTCAGGACAGTTGAATTTGATGAAATAGTCATTTTCCACATGACGATTGTCAAAGGATTCGAGGACTTCTGGTTGATAGTCAAAGATGTAGGTTGTTTCTTTATTGCCCAGTAGGCTGAGGTTTTTCATTTCTTCTTGTTGTGACATGATTTTTTCTTTCTAATTTAAACACCACGTTGGTTATCGTAGAGAAGGGTATGGAGTTGAGGAAGGACGCGGACATTGCCCCAGCTATCGTCAGCAGCGACTCGTTCCCAGAGTTCTTTGAGGCGGTCCAGTTGGTCTTGGACAATATTGCCTGTAGCCTTGGGCTCAGGATTTCCAGCCGATAAGAAGAGGACATCTGGTTGGTAGCGTTCTTGAATGCCTTTGGCAAAGGCTAGGTCTGTATCATCAAAGACAGGGATTTTAAAGGTGACTTTGTCTGGATCCAATTGGGAAACGATAAAGTCCAAGGTCTCAAAGTTGACTTCCATCTTGGAAGAAGGAGGTTTGGGACTCAAGGTGACCTGGTCGATGTCTTTCAACCAATGTTGCCAGCGGGAGCCTTGGGTTTCAACAGCCAGAGTGACCCCACGTTCCTTGAGTTTGGTGACTAACTCGGCCATGTTGGCTGCTAGGATGGCAGGATTTCCTCCAGACAGGGTTACATAGTCGTAGCTTCCTAGTTTGTCTAACTCAGTGATCACTTCATCAGCTGTCATGCGAGTTGGTTTTTCAGAACCATCCCAAGTAAAGGCAGAATCGCACCAGTCGCAGTGGTAGTCGCAACCTGCAGTGCGGACAAACATGGTTTTCTGGCCGATAGCACGGCCTTCACCTTGAAAGGTTGGGCCAAAAATTTCTAGAACTGGTAGTTTAAGTACACGTTCCCTAGTCATCTAACCACTCCCGTCTAAACTCCGCAAAGGCAGTCGGAGTTTCATAGAGGCGAACGTATTCCAAACGAAGACCGCGTTCATCTGGCAACTCTTGGTTCATGGTTTGGAAAATCCAGTAAATCATATTTTCAGCAGTCGTATTCATGTAGGGCAGGGTTTCATTGAGATAGCGATGATCCAAGCGGGGTTCTAAGTAGTCCTTGTAGATTTGTTTGATATCCCCAAAATCGTAGGTCATACCACGTTCATCTAAAAATCCACTGACAGCGATTTGCAGATGATAAGTGTGGCCGTGCAGTGATTTGCACTTTCCCTCATAGTGAAAGAGGTGGTGGGCAGCGTCGAAAGTGAACTCTTTTGATACCAAGGTTCTGTGAGGATTGTAGACAAGGGACTCCCCAGTTTCTTGTTTGATTTCTTTGGGAGCAAAAAACATTAGCTCTCTCCTTTCTGTGAGAGATAAACCTCTAAACCATGTTGGCGTAGATGGCAGGCAGGACAATCTCCACAACCAGTACCAATAATCCCATTGTAGCAGGTCAAGGTCTTCTCACGAACGTAGTCAAAAGCACCAAGTTGGTCAGCTAATTCCCAAGTTTCAGCCTTGTCTAGCCACATGAGAGGCGTTTGGATCACAAAGTCGTAATTCATAGCAAGGTTGAGCGTGACATTGAGTGATTTGACAAAGACATCCCGACAGTCAGGATAACCTGAGAAGTCTGTTTCGCACACTCCTGTTACGATATCTGTGATTCCCCGCTGCTTGGCAAGGACTGCCGCAAAGGACAGAAAGAGATGATTGCGACCGTCAACGAAGGTATTAGGAACCTCTCCTTCATTTTGCTCAATTTCTAAATCTGAAGTCAAGGCATTTTCAGTAATTTGTCCTAGCAGAGACATATCTAGGATATGATGACGAATTCCTTGTTCCTCAGCGATTTCTTTGGCGACTTGAATTTCGAGATGGTGGCGTTGGCCATAGGCAAAGGTAACGGCTTCGACCTTTTCATAGTGTTGCTTGGCCCAGAAAAGGCAGGTTGTTGAATCTTGACCGCCACTAAAGACGACCAAGGCTGATTGATGTTTCATAGTACTCCTTCCAAAATGGGAAATGTTCAGAGCACGCAAAAAGCTCCCTTGAGGGGAGCTAAAAAATACCAAGTAGAGGTTTTTTTTAGCGATGGCATGTCCCAAACATCGTAATATTCTACATACAGTCTAGCATATTTTTTGAAAAATGGCAAAGGGCAAGAAAAAAGAGACCAAATAAAGCACTTGGTCTCTCGTGTGATTAGCTCAATTCAGCAACGATGGCTTTGATTTGTTCAGCAGTGTGGACACCTGCCACTTGTTTAACCACTTGTCCATCTTTCTTGAAAAGAAGAGTAGGGATAGACATGATTCCAAATGCACGAGCTGTGTTTGGATTTTCGTCAACGTCCATTTTAACGATCTTCAAGACATCTTCTGAAAGTTCTTCAGACAATTTGTCCAAGATTGGACCTTGCATACGACATGGACCACACCAAGTAGCCCAGAAGTCTACCAAGACCAATCCGTCTTTAGTTTCTTGTTCAAATGTTGCATCTGTAATTGCTTTTGCCATAGTATTTCTCCTTTTTAGTTATATTGGCTTAAATCTTGTTTCATGAGATAGAAGAAAACATCTCCGTAAGTCCCATGGTAGTCCAAATCATGCCCCTTGTAGGTTAGTTTTTGGACAGGGTAATAGTCGGCGACACCAATCAGGCAGGCATGTTGAGAACGTTCAAATTCTTCGTATGAATCGAAGGTCATTGTTCTCTCTTGCTTGCTGGCGTCTAAATAAGTGATTTCAATCATAGGATTCTCCTTTGCTAAATCATGTTTTCATTTTACTCCTTGAAAAAAGGAATGTCAAGAAAAATGATTGCGCACGCAAGTTTTTTTCAAAAAAATATGTTAGGCCAACCAGTTTGATTTTGTTGCTAAGCTTTCTTCAACAGCTGTTTGTAAATAAGCCAAGGTAGTCTGTCCTTCGCTTGTCAGGCAGATAAAACTAGCTCGCTTGTCCTGGTCGCAGCATCTCCGACTAAGTAAACCGCAGTTTTTTGCTTCTAAGCGAGCCACCATCCGTGAAACAGCACTAGGGCTCAGGTGGAGTTTGTCTGGCAAGTCGATTTGTCGTAGGGATTTGCCTTCAGCCTGATTTAGAAAGTGCAAGAGGTAAAATTCCTTGAGTGTCAAGGTTTGTTCACTCTGCTCAGCGATGGTCTCTTCTAAAATAGCTTCTAGCTCTACTTGCCTACGGTTGAAGTTAAACCATTTTTCTAAGTAAGTCATGCCCATCTCCTTTCCCTCTATAATAGTGTAATCATACTAGTTCATCTATGATGCTTGCGCACGCAATTAGTATACACCTTTTTGGCTTGAATAGCAAGAAGGATGTTTCTTATATATTTCCTTGAAATTTTCTGAAAAAAGAGTAAACTGGTATGCAGAAAGTCTATTTGTGGAGTTTACAATGAAGTTATATGTTCAGTTAATGATTCTCTTTGTGATTTCTTTAATCGGTGAAGGAATCTCCAGTTTTTTTCATTTGCCCATACCAGGAAGTATCATCGGCTTGATTATTCTGTTTCTAGCCTTGCAGTTCAAGTGGCTGCGTATCCGCCATGTTAATATGGTGGGGAACTTTTTGCTGGCCAACATGACCATCCTCTTTCTACCTCCTGCGGTTGGAATTATGGAAAAATTTGATGTGATTGCTCCCTATCTTCTGCCCATTGTTTTGATTGTCTTGTTTGCAGCAGTGATTAATATCATCTTGATTGCGCTTGTGGTTCAATTTATCAAAAAACGCTATGAAGGTGACTACGAAGAAAGAGGTACCAAATGAGCGAATTTGTATCTAATCCCCTATTTGGGATTGCTTTATCAATCTTAGCCTATCTTGGGGGAATGATGATTTTCAGACGCTATCCTCATCCCTTAACGACTCCCTTGTTGCTGTCAGCTATTTTTATAATTATCTTTCTAAAGGTGACTGGCATTTCCTACCAAGATTACTACCAAGGTGGGGTTTATCTTAATAACTTAATTGTTCCTTCAACAGTGGCTCTAGGAATTCCCCTTTATAAGAGTTTCCACTTGATGAAGCACCATGCTCGCAGTATTCTCTTTGGTAGTCTGTTAGCTGTGGTGGTTAATACCTCTTTCACAGCCCTTGTGGCCAAAATCTTTGGTATGGACTTTTTCCTAGCTATTTCCCTCTTTCCTAAGTCAGTAACGACTGCTATGGCAGTAGGGATTACAGAAAAGTTGCAGGGCTTGACAACTGTGACCCTAGTAGTTGTCGTAGCGACGGGGATTTTGACTAGTGTAATCGGACCAACGCTTCTAAAATGGCTAAAAATAGACGATCCAGTAGCGGTTGGTTTGTCCCTGGGTGGAACAGGTCACGCCGTTGGAACTGGAACGGCCTTTCGCTATGGACCAGTTGCAGGTGCTATGGGAGGATTAGCTATCGGTGTTACAGGTGTTCTCTATGTATTTGTCAGTCCTATTATCGCTAATTTGATCTTGAGTTAAAAAGCAAGGATTAAGAATTTGGAGAACATCGGTTTTATTTTAGGGTGAGGATGGAAAAAGATTGTCCAGGGACCCGAAACTATACCTATCTAGGACTTAAGAGTTGAAGGATAGTAGGGTCAAGGGAATTTTACAAAAATTAATAGAGGTAGTGTATGAATGAAAAATTAAATTTTTTAAAGAAATATGTGCCATCTGGAGAGATGGTCGAGATTTTATCTAATTTTGAAAATCTGTCTAATCATCCTATTCCACAATATTGGCGGGATGCGTTTCAAACATCAGATTTTTCTAAAAGAAAACAAATCATCCTAGGAGAATGGAAAAAATATCTAGCTGAAGAACTCAGCAATACGATCTCTTATCTAGAAGAGTTTCTGGAGGCTATAGACCTTATCAAAATTGGACCTACCTATTCCTTGCTTTATTCCATTAGAACTTATCAGAGCAAGAGTCTAGTATTTTATGAGGGTAAAATACCGATTTCGGACCGAGAGTTTACAGACCACTTTAATCAGTCAAAACTAGAACTTGACGGGAGTATCCGTGATTTCTATACACATATTCATGCAGGGTTTAATGACTATACCAGTAAAAGCATGGGATTAGACGATCTAGATATGATTGAACCAATAGCCGATTATGACTGGGAATTTGAGGAACAGTTAACAAATGACATTTCCAGTTATTACAATTTTTTTAGCAATGGTATGGGAAAGTATCTCGTATTAGACTTATCTAAACCAATGAGTCAAGGTGGAGTGTTCTGGTCAAAGGATGAGTTACCCATTTACCCAATCCCTTTTTGGGATTATGTAGATGAATGGATTATTCTGGGGCTTGATTTCTAGGTGTTTGATTGTCAGTGACTTTATTGATAAGGTTAAAACAGAAAAAGGATGGAATGATTTTCCATCCTTTTTTATCTAGGAATAAATTTTTATTCCTGGGGGGACAATGTTTAATCTTTCTTACCTTTTAGTAAGAAGGCAGCCGAGAGGGCTAGGCTGAGGCTCGCCATAAAGAGGAGGGGACTAGTCTGTTCACCAGTAGCTGGAAGTTGTTTTTCATTCGTAGAGGCTTTGTCATTGACATCATTACTTTCAACCAATGGTTTTGTAGTTTCTAGGTTTCTTTCTTCCATATGAACTGGGATAGGTTTAATAGTTGATCCTTCTGTCTTGTAAACAATAGCATAGGTGTTCAGGTCAAGAGCGATAAACTCAAGATACCCATCTCGGATGGTGAACTCTTGTGATTTTAAGTCTTTTGTCGGAGTCAACTGATAGAGTTCTTGGACAGCACCTGAAACTGGTAAACGAACGAGTACAGCACCTTTTGGTTGAACTAATTTGCCATCTTTATCCTTGAGTTGAAGGGCATAAGCATCGTATATCTTGCCTAAGAGTTCTTTGTTTTCAACTTTTTGACTGTCAAGATAACTTGCTCCTTCGAGTTCAGTTGTTCCACTAATAACTTGAGCTCTTGTGGTCTTATCTTTCATTACTTTGAGTTTAAACTCAGGAAGTGTGATGCTTGGTGCTTCTTGGTCTCCTGCAGTCCCTATAGGCTCAGTGTATTCAGGGATAACCACAGAAGGCGCTTCTTGATCTCCTGCAGTTCCAATAGGCTCAGTGTATTCAGGAATTACAACGGAAGGTGCTTCTTGGTCTCCTGCAGTCCCGATAGATTCAGTATATTCAGGGATTATCACGGAAGGTGCTTCTTGGTCTCCTGCAGTCCCGATAGGTTTGGTATATTCAGGAATTACAAGGGAAGGCGCTTCTTGATCTCCCGCTGTGCCGATAGGCTCAGTGTATTCGGGGATTTCCACAGTAGGTGCTTCCTGATTTCCCACAGTTCCAATAGGTTTGGTATATTCAGGTCTTTCCACAGTAGGTGCTTTCTGATCCCCAGCAGTTCCGATAGGACCAGTGTATTCAGGTCTTTCCACGGAAGGTGCTTCTTGATCCCCAGCAGTTCCGATAGGACCGGTGTATTCAGGAATTTCCACAGAAGGTGCCTCCTGATCCCCAGCAGTTCCGATAGGGTCAGTGTATTCAGGTTTTTCCACAGTAGGTGCTTCTTGATCCCCAGCAGTTCCGACAGGACCAGTGTATTCAGGTCTTTCCACAGTAGGTGCCTCCTGATCTCCAGCTGTACCAATAGGATTTGTGTACTCAGGTATGGTTACTACTGGAGCAGACTCATCCCCTTTACTTGTTTGAATTTTTTCTTCCACTGGACTGGTTTCATCCTTAGGAAATACTGTTACAACAGAGCTGCTTATTGTTTTTCCTTGGATAGCATAAGCTTCTATCGGATTGCCAGCTTTACGATCTGTAGTTTCAGGAATGTCTAGTTGGACCTTGTTATCCTTAATGGTTAGAACAGTTTGTTCACCTGATGTGACAAGATGATCATCATCGACTTTTCTGAGTAGAAGAGGATCTTTGATACCAGGGAAGGTTACAGCGATTCCATCCCAATTACCAGTTGGTAGGGTTAAGGTAACAGTCTTATCTTTGGACTTAATAGGATCAAGGCTTGGACTATCGAGAGACACAGATGGTGCCTTTAAGATATCAAAGGAATCAAGAGAGATTTTCTTTCGCCCTTCTGGAGAATCTGGATCTACTTTCAAAGTTAGGACGTGATCACCATCAGCTAGATTGGTGAATTCACCAATTAATGCACCTTTTTCAGTCGCTCCTGGAGTGTAGAAGTCAAGAGCTGGCATCTCTTTTCCATCCAGTGTGACAAGTGCCTTGCCTAGTGATGCCGTTTTTAATCCATAGATTCGGATACCTGTTCCAGAGAATGGAATGGTTGCAGTGGCTTCAGAAGCGAGACTAGCATCAGCGTTGATGTCAGCGTATTTTTCTGTAGAAGCATATAGTTCTGCATCGCTCCAATCCTTAAACATGGAACCATACTGGATACGAGGGTCACGGTCGTCTATTTTTTCAACGGTTTCTCCTTGTCCTGGAAAAACCTTGAAGTAGTCGAGAGAAATTTTTGCACGCTCGTTTGTACGTCCTTTGTGCTCGCGTTTAACAGTGATGGTCATGAGGTGAGAACCTGAAGAAAGATTTGTGTAACGACCTATTAGTACACCTTTTTCAGTTGCTCCTCCTGTATAGAAGTCAAGTTCTCCAACAGATTTGCCATCAATTTTAACATCGGCAAGTCCCAATTGAGATGACTTGAGACCGTAGATTTCAATACCAGGTCCATTGAATGAAATGGTTGCAGTCGCATCTTTATCAGAATAATTTCCATTTGAGATATCAGCGTATTTCTCTGTTCCACCAAATAGTTCTGTGTCAGACCAATTTCCAAAGGCAGAGCCGTACTGGATGCGTTTGTCACGGTCATCTACCAACTCACTAAAGGCATCAATAGAAGCAGGATCTGAAACTGGTGTTGAACGTTCGCCCATCATAGCTTTAACAGTATAGGTATAGGCATGGCTAGAATCAATTGAGCGATCGATAAAGTGAGTTCGGTTGGTGATAAACTCACGTAGGCTAGAAGCTTGGCTATTTTCATCCTTGCTTTCTCGTTGGATGACATAATGACTTGCTCCCTTGACTGGGTTAAAGTCAAGTTCAGCTGTCATGGCATCTTTTCGAACAGCTGTCAAACGAGTCACACGTCCAGGGAAGTTTTCAAATGTAATGACGTCGCCTTTTTGAGTAGCAAGCTGAATACGGTTATCTTTGAGGCGACTAGCTTGAACTTCCTTGCCATTAATCTTGATAATACTAGATTCGATATTTGGATAGTCTACGACTAAGTCTCCACCAACATTAGAAAGGAAGGACAGCGTTTCAAGATTTTTCTCTTTCCATTTCATGCTGACTTCAAAGTTACCACGAGCGACTAAGCCTGAGACTTGCCCGTCTTTCCATGCATCTGGAAGGGCTGGTAATGGGGCAATGTAGCCTGTGTGAGACTGAAGGAGCATTTCTGCCATACCGCTGGTTGCACCAAAGTTCCCATCGATTTGGAAAGGCGCGTGCGTATCCCAGAGGTTTTCTAGAGTTGAAGATCTGAGCTGTTCTGCCAACAAACGGTGGGCACGATTTCCATCTAAGAGACGAGCCCAGAGGTTGATTTTATTGGCTTTAGACCAACCAGTTCCACCATCTCCACGGTGGTTTAGGGTTGCGCGTGCAGCTTCTAGATATTCAGGCTGATCCTTGCCAAATAGAGTACCTGGGAAGAGTCCAACCAAATGAGAAACGTGGCGGTGATGGTTTTCGATGCCTTCGTTAGTGAATTGCGGGCTGTCTTCTTCGTACCATTCCTTGATACGGCCGTCTTGGTTGATATGAAGTGGTTTGAGCTTGTCAAATTTAGCCTTCACTTCTGTCACCAAATCTTGGTCGACCTTCAGATGATTGGCTGCTTCCATATAGTCGTGGAATAACTGCCAAACTAGAGATTGGTCAAAGGTATTCCCAATCGTGATAGTTCCATGTTCTGGCGAGTAGGATGGAGAAGAAACCCAACGGTCACTAGCCTTGTCGTAGTGCAAGAAGGAATTCCAGAACTTAGCAGTTTCCTTGAGCATTGGATAAATCTTTTCCTTAAGATAAGTTTCATCCTTGGTGAATTTGTAGTAGTCATAGACGTTCTGCATCATCCAAGCATTGGCAGCAGGAGACCAACCCCAATAGTAGTTCCAACCAGGAGTAGTCCAGCCAAATGGTGTCGCCTGAGTATGAACCAACCAACCGTTTTCTTGACCTTCTTTGGATTCGATACCTGCGTATTCTTTAGCAGCGATACGACCATAATAGCGCATGTCGTCAATATAATTAATCATTGGCTTAGCTGTTTCTGCGAGATTACTCATGTAGGCAGGCCAATAGTTCATTTGTAGGTTGACATTGAGGTGGTAGTCTGAGTTCCAAGGTGGATTATCTACAGCATTCCAGACTCCTTGCAAGTTGGCAGGGAGGGCATCTGTCCGGTTACGAGAAGAACTGATCAGTAGGTAACGTCCGTATTGGAAGAAGAGTTCTTCTAGTTTTTGCCCTTTTGTTGGATTATAGGTTTGGAGAGCTTCTTTTGTAGTTTGATTAGACTTGCTACCACCTAGGTTTAATTGAACACGATTGAAAAGACTCTGGTAATCCTTGATGTGGTCATTTTTCAGAGTCTCATAGTCTTTGGCTTTAGCAGCTTCGACGATAGATTTGACAGTCTTTTCTACATCAATATCCTTGCGGTAGTTGGTTTTCGGATTTTGAGCAAAATTAGTCTTGGCACTGAGTAGCAGTGTTGCATAACTTGCTCCCGTAACTGTCAAATAACCATCTTGAGCAGTGACTTGTCCATCTGTCTTGATACCAAGATAAGAGGCAAATTTCAGACCGTTGTCTTTGACAGTTCCCTTGAGTAAAATACCATTAGAATCAACGCTAACAGTCCCTTGTTTGTATTTAGAATTCTCCCAAGAATAATCTCCATTAGCAATCAAATCTTCAGTCAAGCTATTCCAAAGGGTAAAATCAAGCGTCTTATCTCCCTTTTTGGTCAAATGGGTAACAGTGACGTCATCTGGGTAACTAGAGAAGGTCTCTCGTTTGAAACTTGTCCCGTCTTGAGTATAGGAGGTGGTTGTGATAGCTTCAGAAATATCTAAGCCACGGTGATAGTCAGTAACATTTTCCAAGCCCTTCTTCTGGTTATTAAAGACCATGAAGATATCACCGAAGGCTAGGTAGCGACCGTATTGGGCATTGTTTGGTCCAACCAAATTTCTCTCTGCTAGTTGTTTGGCTTTTTGACGGTCACCGTCTTCTAAGGCCTTACGAATTTCGGCTAAGACTTTGTAGCGGTCCTTGTAGTTTCCTCCGTTGTAGTCTTGACTATCAGGTTGTGGGCCTCCAGACCAAAGTGTTTTTTCGTTGTACTGGATTCTTTCTTCACCGATGAGTCCGAAAACCTTGGCACCCATTTCCCCATTTCCGACTGGGAGGGCTTGTTTTTCCCATCCATCATAGGAAGGAGCAGTTGGTTGGTTGTAATGTAATTCGTAATGTTCTTGCTTGTTCACAGGAAGTTCTGGTTTCTCGCTCTCCTTATTGTCAGCAGGGGCGGTAGTAGCACTTGTCTCTGACTGACTACTAGTTTGAGGTAGTTCTGCCTCAGGGTTTGTTTGCTTTTCAGCTGATTCAGCTATAGGTTGAGTCTCTGTGTTAGAAGCAACAACTTCCTCTACTTTCGTATCCGGTTTAGCAGAGGTTTCAGTAATTGTTGCCTCACTTTCCGTAATCTCGACACCATCAGCAGCCACACCCTGTGCTGCTAAAAACACAGCTCCAAGTAAAACAGAGGCAGCTCCGACACTTAGCTTGCGGATGCTATACTTACAGGATTTTTCCCAATATCTCTTATCCACAAAATTCTCCTTTCTTAAATCTGTAAGCGCATACATTCTCTTTTAAAAAAATAAGTCTTGCAGAAATATGTGTGATTTTTCAGATAATTTTAATATAACAAATAAATGGAACTATTGCAAGGGCTTTCAAGAGAAATGGCCTTATTTTACTAAGTTTTACTAATACTCAATTGTTTTCAAAAAGCAACCTTGTCCATTGTCTGCTGACAGTGGACTTTAAAACGCCTTTTTCTAGTCCTTGAATAACTTCTTGAAGGACTAGAAAAAGGCGGCTTCTAATGTTTGGAACGCCTTATTTTTAAAGCCTCGTTTTCGAATTTCTTTCCAGACTTGTTCAACAGGGTTCATTTCTGGTGTATAAGGTGGGATAAAAGCTAACTCAATATTACTACTTGGAATCTCTAAGGTACTTGATTTATGCCATATAGCATTATCCATGACAAGTAAAATATAATCATCCGGATAAGCTTGTGAGACTTGCCGTAGAAATTCATTCATCCACTCAGTATTGCATCCTCCAGAAATAAGGAAGAAGGAATCTCCTGTCTGAGCATCTACTGCCCCATAACAATAGCGATATTCTCGCATATAATGACTATGAATGTTAGGTCGGATTCCTTGAGGAGCCCAACAAGAACTCATCTTACTGATTCTCCCGAAACCGGCTTCATCTTGGTACATCAAACGTACTTTGTTATAAGTCCCCTTCTCTTTAAAGCGCTTACTTAAGGTCTCGAATGTAGATTTTATTTTTAGACGTCTCAATTATTTGAGCGTCTGCCTTCTTGGGATGTTCAGGTCTGGGAGTGACCGTTCGCCAACCATGGCGTTTCAAGAGATAATAAAAACCATCACGTGTAGAAGTGCGACCAATCTCTTTTTGATAGGCTTCGAATAACTGATTGACAGTCACAAATTCTCCAGCCTGAGCAGCTTCTATATGACGTTTTAGAAATGCTTGTTCTTCTTCGTAAGTCATATATTCTCGATGACGTCCACCACGAGTCTCTTGAAGAAGAGCTTCTAAACCAAACTCCTTATATTTTTTCAAATTCCTCCAAACAGTTGTTTTATTACAATCTAGCAGATCCATGATTTCCTTATAACTCGTTCCTTTTGAGCGAAAATAAATAATCTGTAGACGTTTGTGATATTTGGCGTACGATGAATCTCTCAGGAGTTTTTCAATTTTCTGTATTTCTTCGTTTGTGAGTTTCATAACTACTATTATAAGATGGTTTTTGATTTTAGTCTAGTATTACTACTAAAAAGACTCTTTATCACCTACTATTTTATGTAGTTAATAAAGAGTCTTTTTATTTAGTAGAGATAATTTCGAGTAGAATTAATTAAAGATAATAGTAGGTAAGGTGGTCAACTAATTTATAGTTTTTTTAGTATTTTACCAAATAGTTTCTCTAATTTTTTAAATCTACATAAATTGTTCTGCATGTATCGAAGTTATGAATCTTATCACCTTATTATATTCGTATTTTCTGCATAGTATCTTTTAGATAAATTCAGAAAATTAAATCAGATAAAATTATACTAATTTTGAAATATACATAATGTTAAAGGTTTCTACTCGTTCTAATTTCTTCTCGTATCTTCATCACTATCACTCTCTAAAGATTATCATAGTATTTTTTGAAAGCATCAAAATAATACTTAACTTCTTCAGCTTTATTTACTTGACCACCCCACTCTAATTTTTTATCTCCTAAAATCCAAAATAAACCATCTCCTCTTTCACCTGAGGTTAACTTTGCATCACCTCCATCTTTAGGAACCGCTATGCCAATAACACCAGTACCACCCATACGAAACATCTGGCGTGGACCGCTATGAGCGACACCTACATCCACTCCCTTTAATTTGGGAAAATCTACAGATAAGCGAAAGTCAAAACTTGCCGGTTCCAAATCATCATAAGTGATTTTACGAATAATATAATCTTGACCGAAGTAACTATCAAGCATTTCAATTAAGACTTGATAACCTTTGCTCGTTCTAATTTCTTCTCGTATCTTCATCACTATCACTCTCTAAAGATTATCATAGTATTTTTTGAAAGCATCAAAATAATACTTAACTTCTTCAGCTTTATTTACTTGACCACCCCACTCTAATTTTTTATCTCCTAAAATCCAAAATAGACCATCTCCTCTTTCACCTGAAGTCAGCATCCCCAAGCCATCAATTTTAGGAATACCTATGCTAATATCACCATCTCCTCCCATACGAAACATCTGGCGTGGACCACTATTAGCAATACCTACATCCACTCCCTTTAGTTTAGGAAAGTCCACAGATAAGCGAAAGTCGAAACTTGTTGGATCCAAATCATCATAAGTGATTTTACGGATAATATAATCTTGACCGAAGTAACTATCAAGCATTTCAATTAAGACTTGATAACCCTTGCTCGTTCTAATTTCTTCTCGTATCTCTAACATCTTATTTCACCATTTTAAACCTTCCATTATTTTAAAACTTGATAACTATACGCCTTTTCCTCTTTATTTTCTTTTAGCAAAATCTACAAAACGAAACTTCTCCAATTTGTGTCGGCTTTCGGTGAACTGGAACTGGCGTCCGTCTTGGAGATAGACTTTTGACTTAATGGAAACAACATAGGGATCTTTACCAATATCCATGAGAATCTTATCTCTATCGTTACTATGGTCAATGGTGATTTCCTTTTGAGCATAGTCGATGATTAACTTCAAATCATTTTCGATATAGGAGTAGATAGATTGTTCGGTGATTTCTCTGGTTAGTTTAGGGATGAGCTCCATATCTAGATAGTCAATGTCCAGTACGGATACCAGATCATCTACAACTCGTTGACGAACGACCTTCCAAACCATCCGAAATTCTGGAAAGCCAGTTAATTGGGAAGTCTTTTTATCGATGATAATCTTATCTAGGCTCACGACATTCGTTTTTGAGCGAAGTCCTAACTCTTGGACCAATTCTTGGTAGCTAGTTAGGTTAGACACTGGGAAATTCACAGTTTCTTCTTTAATAACTTGAGAACCCTGACCTCTGATTTTTTTAATCAATCCTTCTTCTTGGAGAAGGGCTAAGGCTTTCCGAACAGTGTCACGACTCACCTGATACTGGTCCATGAGTTCGTGTTCACTAGGGAGAAAATCTCCAATAGCATAGGTTTCTTCATGAATTGCTTTTTCTATTCGTTTGAATAATTGTTGATATTTTTTCACATTTCTTCCTTTAAAAAAATCGATTGATGAGCTCTACAAGGGTTTCTTGTATTTATTTTACCATACAAGTCGCCGAAATATACAGAAAAAATCCATTATTTTTAACAAACAACTTGCATACAAGTTTGGTATCGATTACAATTGGATTATCAAGTCAAGGAAATCTTGAAAAATATAAGGAGATTCAAATGGGAAAATTTGAACAAGAAGCTAAAGATTTGCTACAAGCAATCGGAGGCAAAGATAATATCAAGGCAGTAACCCACTGTGCAACACGGATGCGGTTTGTTCTAGGAGATGATCAGAAAGCTGATATCAAGGCTATCGAATCCATCTCAGCAGTTAAGGGGACTTTTACAAACGCTGGTCAATTCCAGGTAATCATCGGAAATGATGTGCCCATTTTTTATAATGATTTTACAGCTGTTTCTGGGATCGAAGGAGTTTCTAAAGAAGCGGCTAAGTCAGCTGCTAAGAGTAATCAAAATCCAGTTCAACGTGTGATGACAACTCTGGCTGAAATCTTTACACCGATTATTCCAGCCTTGATCGTCGGAGGATTGATCCTCGGTTTCCGTAATGTTCTTGAGGGCGTGCATTGGTCAATGTTGGATGGCAAGACCATCACAGAATCCTCTCAGTTTTGGTCAGGAGTCAATCACTTTCTCTGGTTGCCAGGTGAGGCTATCTTCCAGTTCTTGCCAGTAGGGATTACTTGGTCTGTTTCTCGTAAGATGGGAACCAGCCAAATCTTGGGTATTGTTCTCGGGATCTGTTTGGTTTCACCTCAGTTGCTGAATGCCTATGCGGTTGCTTCGACACCTGCATCCGAAATTGCAGCCAACTGGGTCTGGAATTTTGGTTACTTCACGGTTAACCGTATTGGTTACCAAGCTCAAGTTATCCCAGCCTTACTTGCAGGATTGAGTTTGGCTTATCTTGAAATTTTCTGGCGTAAGCATATTCCAGAAGTCATTTCCATGATTTTTGTACCATTTTTATCATTGATTCCGGCCTTGATTTTGGCTCATACTGTTTTGGGACCAATCGGATGGAGAATTGGTCAAGGACTCTCAGCAGTTGTGTTGGCAGGGTTAACTGGTCCAGTTAAGTGGCTCTTCGGTGCGATCTTTGGTGCCCTCTATGCTCCATTTGTTATCACTGGTCTTCACCACATGACCAATGCCATTGATACGCAGTTGATTGCAGATGCTGGTGGAACTTCTCTCTGGCCTATGATTGCTCTTTCAAATATTGCCCAAGGTTCAGCAGTTTTTGCTTACTATTTGATGCACCGTCGTGATGAGCGTGAAGCTCAGGTATCACTTCCAGCAACTATTTCAGCCTATCTCGGTGTAACAGAGCCGGCCCTCTTTGGGGTTAACGTCAAATACATCTATCCATTTGTGGCTGGGATGATTGGTTCAGCTCTTGCAGGTATGCTTTCTGTGACATTTAACGTGACTGCTGCTTCTATCGGTATCGGTGGATTACCAGGTATTCTTTCTATTCAACCACAATACATGCTTCCATTTGCAGGGACCATGCTAGTTGCAATCGTCGTGCCAATGCTATTGACCTTCTTCTTCCGTAAGGCAGGACTCTTTACAAAAACAGAAGATGACACAGAATTAAAAGCAGAATTTGAGGCACAAGAAGAAGCTGAATTTGTTCATCAAGAATCAACTCCTGTTGCTTCAACAAAAATTGTCAGTCCACTGGAAGGACAAGTAAAAGAACTAAGTCAAGCAACAGACCCAGTCTTTGCATCAGGTGTCATGGGACAAGGTCTAGTGATTGAACCAAGTCAAGGTGAGTTGACTTCGCCAGTAAATGGTACAGTTACAGTCCTATTTTCAACTAAGCACGCCATCGGTATTGTATCTGATGAAGGTGTTGAGTTATTGATGCACGTTGGCATGGATACTGTTGGTCTAGAAGGTCGTGGCTTTGAAAGTCATGTGTCTCAAGGAGACCATGTTACTGTAGGACAAAAATTGATTAGCTTTGATATGAAAGTGATCAAGGATGCAGGACTTGTGACTGAAACTCCAGTCATCATCACTAACCAAGATGCGTACACAGCGACAATCGAAGGAACTTATCCTAGAGTGATTAAAAACGGGGAAGACTTGATGGTTGCTAAACGAATCTAATACTCAATGAAAATCAAAGAGCAAACTAGGAAGCTAGCCGCAGGTTGCTCAAAACACCGTTTTGAGGTTGTAGATGGAACTGACGAAGTCAGCTCAAAACACTGTTTTGAGGTTGCGGATAGAACTGACGAAGTCAGTAACCATACCTACGGTAAGGCGACGCTGACGTGGTTTGAAGAGATTTTCGAAGAGTATAAGTTTTAAAATGTATAGGGTTGGGATATAGCTCCCTCCCTTTTATCAAAAAGGAGAAACTATGACTCTTGATAAAAGAAAAGTTGTCTATCAAATCTATCCAAAATCATATAAGGACACGACAGGAAATGGAATCGGTGATTTCAGAGGCATCATTGAAAAAATTCCTTATCTAGCAGAGTTGGGCGTGGATATGGTTTGGCTCAATCCTTTCTACCCAAGCCCTCAGCGGGATAATGGCTACGATATTTCAGACTATACAGCCGTTAACCCTATCTTTGGGGACATGGCTGATTTTGAAGAGATGGTACGTGTCGGTAAAGAGCACAAGATTGACTTCATGCTAGACATGGTACTTAACCATTGCTCAACGGAGCATGAGTGGTTCCAAAAAGCATTGGCTGGAGACAAGTACTACCAAGATTTCTTCTTCATTCAGGACCAACCAACCGATTGGTTATCTAAATTTGGTGGTTCTGCCTGGTCACCTTTTGGAGAGACGGGGAAATACTATCTCCACCTCTTTGACGTGACACAGGCAGACCTCAATTGGCGTAATCCCAATGTCCGCAAGGAATTGTTCCAGGTGGTCAACTTCTGGCGTGACAAGGGTGTCAAAGGATTCCGTTTTGACGTGATTAATTTGATCGGCAAAGATGAAGTTTTAGTGGATTGCCCTGAAAATGAAGGAAAACCAGCTTATACGGATAAACCAATTGTCCATGACTATCTTCACATGATGAATGAAGCGACCTTCGGTTCTGATGATAGTTTTATGACAGTTGGAGAGATGTCGTCCACAACGATTGATAACTGTGTTCTTTATTCAGCGCCAGAGCGTCACGAGTTGTCTATGACCTTTAACTTCCATCATCTTAAAGTAGACTACGAAGATGGACAAAAATGGACCATTGCTCCCTTTGATTTTGAAGAGCTCAAACGTCTCTATCATACATGGGGCAAGGAAATGAGTGAACGTGGTGGTTGGAGCGCCCTTTTCTGGAATAACCATGACCAACCTCGTGCTCTGAATCGCTTTGTGGATATCAAGAACTTCCGCAATGAAGGAGCGACTATGCTGGCAGCCAGCATTCACTTGTCACGTGGGACCCCTTATATCTACATGGGCGAAGAAATCGGCATGATTGATCCAGACTATGATTCTATGAAAGACTATGTAGATGTGGAATCCATCAATGCCTACCAGATGCTTTTGGATCAAGGCAAGTCACCTCAGCAAGCCTTTCGAATTATCCAAGCTAAGTCACGTGATAATTCTCGTACGCCAATGCAATGGGATGCTTCTGAAAATGCAGGTTTTTCAGCAGGCACTCCATGGTTGAAGGTTGGTAAATCTTACAAAGAGATCAACGTTGAAAATGAAATCAACGGACCAATCTTTAAATTCTATAAAGAATTGATTCGCTTGCGTAAAGCAATGCCCATCATTTCAGAAGGGAGCTATCAGCCAGCACTTGAAGATAGCAAGCAGGTCTACGCCTTTGAACGCCACTTAGACGGTCAAAAACTCTTGGTGCTCAATCATTTCTATGGAAACGAAGCTGAAGTGACAATTCCAGCAGAATATCAAGCAGGGCGCGTGCTTTTATCAAACTATGAGAATGTGGAACTTGCTGAAAAAGTAATTCTTAAACCATACCAAACGCTAGCGATTTATGTAGATTAAAATCAAGAAAGAGCCTTCTTCTAAGGAATAAAAGGGCTATTTTTTAGCTAGAATCCATTTTTTTGAAAGCGTAAATCAAACTAGTCAGGCGGGGGACTTTATGGTATAATATAGAAGATTCAAAAAGAAACAGGAGAAATGTTATGAACCTTATTTTAGCAATTGTATTGATTCTTTTAGCTTTTCTAGGAGGAGCTCTTGGAGGTATGTACTTGGTGCGCAAGCAAATCGAAAAAGAATTTGCGGATAACCCACGTTTGAATGCAGAAGCAGTTCGTACTCTTTTGAGTGCAAATGGTCAAAAGCCAAGCGAAGCTAAAGTACAACAAGTTTACCACCAAATCATTCGCCAACAAAAAGCAGCCCTTGCTAACAATAAAAAGAAATAAATAGGAAAAGTCTGGGATGAAAGTTCCAGACTTCTCACTATGTTTGACTGATATTTAGAGACAAGACTTTTTCCTTGCATTCTATTGATATTTGATTATGATTAAGAGGGAGACAGTTGGAAATTTGCCAGTCTGTCAGCACTTTCACTAAGAGATGTAATCATAATGAACTATCAATCAGAAAAAATACTAGAAAGAAGACTGTATGGATAATCGACCAATTGGTTTTTTGGATTCGGGTGTCGGGGGCTTGACGGTTGTGCGTGAACTCATGCGCCAGCTTCCCCATGAAGAAATCGTCTATATTGGAGATTCGGCACGGGCTCCCTATGGTCCCCGGCCTGCTGAGCAGATTCGTGAATATACTTGGCAGCTGGTCAACTTTCTTTTGACCAAGGATGTTAAGATGATTGTCATTGCTTGTAATACAGCAACGGCAGTCGTCTGGGAAGAGATTAAAGCTAAGTTGGATATTCCGGTGCTGGGTGTGATTTTGCCTGGTGCATCAGCAGCTATCAAAGCGAGTCAGGGTGGGAAAATCGGTGTGATTGGAACTCCGATGACGGTAAAATCAGATATTTATCGACAAAAGATTCATGATCTAGACCCAAATTTACAAGTGGAAAGCTTGGCCTGCCCTAAGTTTGCTCCCTTGGTCGAGTCAGGTGCTCTATCGACCAGTGTGACCAAGAAAGTTGTCTATGAAACCTTGCGTCCCTTGGTCGGAAAAGTAGATAGCTTGATTTTAGGCTGTACCCATTATCCGCTCCTTAGACCTATCATCCAAAATGTCATGGGGCCTAAGGTTCAGCTGATCGATAGTGGAGCTGAGTGTGTACGTGATATCTCAGTCTTGCTCAATTACTTTGAGATTAACCGTAGCCGAGATGCGGCGCCCCTTCAACACCGTTTTTATACAACTGCAAATAGCCAAAGTTTTGCCCAGATAGGAGCAGAATGGCTGGAAAAAGAGATTCATGTGGAGCATGTAACATTATGACAAACAAAATTTATGAATACAAGGACGACCAGGACTGGTATGTCGGGTCCTACAGTGTTTTTGGTGGCATTCGGACTTTGACGGATGATGACTTAGAGTTTCCTTTGTTTGATTTAGCCAAAATCTTTCGAGATGAGGAGCGAGGATTTCCGCTTTCAGTCACTGTTTTACGATATGGTTCAGCCTATCGCTTACTCTCTTTTGTGGTAGATATTCTCAACCAAGAAGCGGACCGAAACTTGGAAGTCATTCAACGTCAAGGTGCCTTGCTCTTAGTTGAAAATGGACAACTTCTGCATGTCGAATTGCCTAAAGAAGGAGTCAACGTTCAAGATTTCTTTGAGACAAATAAGGTCAGAGAAACCTTATTGATTGCGACTCGTAACGAGGGCAAGACCAAGGAATTCCGTGCTATCTTTGACAAACTGGGCTATGACGTAGAAAATCTAAATGATTATCCAGACCTACCTGAAGTAGCTGAAACAGGTATGACCTTTGAAGAAAATGCCCGCCTTAAGGCAGAAACTATTTCTAAATTAACAGGCAAGATGGTTCTAGCTGATGATTCTGGACTCAAAGTCGATGTGCTTGGTGGTCTACCAGGTGTCTGGTCAGCTCGTTTCGCCGGAGTAGGGGCAACTGATCAAGAAAATAACGCCAAACTCTTGCACGAACTAGCTATGGTCTTTGAACTTAAGGACCGTTCAGCTCAATTCCATACAACCCTAGTCGTAGCAAGTCCAAATAAGGAAAGCTTGGTTGTCGAAGCTGATTGGCCAGGTTACATTAACTTTGAACCTAAGGGTGAAAATGGTTTTGGTTATGATCCACTTTTCCTAGTAGGAGAAACTGGCAAATCCTCAGCTGAATTAACCCTCGAAGAAAAAAATAGTCAATCCCACCGTGCCTTAGCCGTTAAGAAACTTTTGGAGGTATTTCCATCATGGCAAAGCAAACCATCATTGTAATGAGCGATTCTCATGGAGATAGCTTAATTGTAGAAGAAATCCGTGACCGCTATCTTGGGAAAGTTGATGCTATTTTTCACGATGGTGACTCGGAACTTCGCCCAGACTCACCACTCTGGGAAGGAATCCAAGTAGTCAGAGGAAACATGGATTTTTACTCAGATTACCCAGAACGTTTGGTGACTCAACTGGGTCCTACCAAGATTATCCAGACTCATGGACATTTGTTTGATATTAATTTCAATTTCCAAAAGCTTGATTTTTGGGCTCAAGAGGAAGATGCAGATATCTGTCTTTATGGGCACTTGCATGTTCCAAATGCTTGGATGGAAGGGAAGACCCTTTTCCTAAATCCTGGTTCTATTAGTCAACCACGTGGGACCATCAGAGAATGTCTCTATGCCCGTGTAGAGATTGATGATAGCTACTTTAAAGTGGACTTTTTGACACGGAACCATGAGGTCTATCCAGGCTTATCCAAGGAGTTCGCTCGATGATTGCCAAAGAGTTTGAACAGTTTTTACTGGAGCAAGAGGAAACCTTTTTAACTCCTGCTGAAAATTTGGCTGTGCTCATTGATACCCACAATGCAGATCATGCAATTCTCCTCCTTAGCCAGATGACCTATACCAGAGTGCCAGTAGTGACTGATGAGAAAGAATTTGTCGGAACCATTGGACTTAGAGACATTCTGGCCTACCAGATGGAGCAGGGCTTGAGTCAGGAAGCCATGTCAGATACGGATATCGTACACATGACCAAGAAGGACGTAGCAGTTGTTAGTCCAGACTATACACTGACGGATGTTTTACATAAGTTAGTGGATGAGTCTTTCCTACCAGTCGTTGATAAGGAAGGTATTTTCCAAGGCATTATCACACGGAAATCAATCCTTAAGGCTGTCAATGCCCTTCTGCATGATTTTAGTAAGGAATATGAGATTCGAAGCAAATGAGAGAATGGATTTCAGTATTTTTAGAAGAAAAACAAAATCTATCTAGTAATTCTAAGCAGTCTTATAAGTATGATTTGGAGCAGTTTTTGGATTTTGTTGGAAAACAAATTTCAGAGACAAGTTTAAAAATCTACCAAGCTCAATTATCAAATTTTAAAATGAGTGCCCAAAAGCGCAAAGTTTCTGCTTGCAACCAATTTCTTTACTTTTTATACCAAAAAGGAAAGATTGGCACCTTTTACCGTTTGGAATTGCCGAAACAGGCTGAGAAAAAACAAGGGAAGTCGGAACTTTTAGACCTCAGTTCTTTCTGGCAAGAAAGTGTTTATCCAGAAGGACGCTTGCTAGCCTTGTTAATAGTAGAATTGGGGCTCTTGCCGAGTGAAATTCTAGCCTTAAAAACAGGTGATGTGAACCTGGATTTTCAAGTTTTGAGAGTCAATAAAGCTTCTCAACAGAGAATCTTGAGCCTTCCCACAAATTTGCTTGCGGAGTTAGAGCCCTTGATGGGGCAGACCTATCTCTTTGAAAAAGCTGGGAAACCCTACTCTCGTCAATGGGCTTTTCGTCAGTTGGAAGCTTTTTTAAAGGAAAAAGGATTTTCAGATTTATCTGCCCAAGGATTGAGAGAACAGTTTATATTAAGACAAATCGAAGAAAAGATTGACTTGTACGAAATTGCTAAAAAATTAGGATTAAAGACAGTCATGACCTTAGAAAAATATAGATAATGGATATTAAATTAAAAGATTTTGAAGGGCCTTTGGACTTGCTCCTACACTTGGTTTCAAAGTATCAGATGGATATCTATGATGTGCCGATCACAGAGGTTATCGAGCAATATCTAGCCTATATCTCGACATTACAAGCCATGCGTTTAGAAGTTGCGGGCGAATACATGGTCATGGCTAGCCAACTGATGCTGATTAAGAGTCGCAAGCTCTTGCCGAAGGTTGCAGAAGTGACGGACCTAGAGGATGATCTGGAGCAGGACCTCCTTTCTCAAATCGAAGAATACCGTAAATTTAAACTTTTGGGAGAGCAGTTGGAAGTGAAGCACCAGGAACGAGCTCAATATTACTCAAAAGCACCTACAGAGTTGATCTATGAGGATGCAGAACTTGTGCATGATAAAACGACGATTGATCTTTTCTTAGCCTTTTCAACCTTACTGACCAAGAAAAAGGAAGAATTCTCGAAAAGTCACACAACAATCTTACGAGATGAGTATAAGATTGAGGATATGATGGTTATCGTTCGAGAATCCTTGGTTGAAGGTGAGCAATTATGCTTGCAAGATTTGTTTAAAGAAACCAAGGATTTACAAGAGGTCATCACACTCTTTTTAGCAACCTTGGAGTTGATTAAAACCCAAGAAATTCTCTTAATTCAAAAAGAGAGCTTTGGAGATATCTATCTCCTGAAAAAGAATGAGGAAAATCAAGTAGAGCAGAGTCGATCTTGATAGAGGGGAAATATGAGTACTTTAGCAGAAATAGAAGCGCTCTTGTTTGTAGCGGGTGAAGAGGGGATTAGGATTCGCCAGTTGGCTGAGCTCCTTTCTTTGCCACCGACTGGAATTCAGCAGAGTCTAGAAAAATTAGCCCAAAAGTATGAAAAAGACCAGGATTCCAGTTTAGACTTGATTGAGACAGGTGGTGCCTACAGATTGGTAACCAAGCCTCAATTTGCAACCGTTTTGAAAGAATACTCTAAGGCACCTATCAATCAGAGCCTGTCTCGGGCTGCCCTTGAAACCCTGTCCATCATTGCTTACAAGCAGCCTATCACACGGATAGAGATCGATGCTATTCGGGGGGTTAATTCAAGTGGAGCGCTAGCTAAGTTGCAAGCCTTTGACTTGATAAAAGAAGACGGGAAAAAAGAAGTTCTTGGACGCCCTAATCTCTATGTAACGACGGATTATTTCCTGGATTACATGGGTATTAATCATTTGGAAGAATTGCCAGTGATAGATGAGCTTGATATTCAAGCACAAGAAAGCCAATTATTTGGTGAAAGGATAGAAGAAGATGAGAATCAATAAATATATTGCCCACGCAGGTGTGGCCAGTAGGAGAAAAGCAGAAGAGTTGATCAAGCAAGGCTTGGTGACGGTTAACGGCCAAGTGGTACGTGAATTAGCGACGACTATCAAATCAGGCGATAAGGTCGAAGTTGAAGGTCAACCCATCTACAACGAAGAAAAGGTCTATTATCTGCTCAATAAACCACGTGGTGTAATTTCCAGTGTAACAGATGATAAGGGACGTAAGACGGTTGTCGATCTTTTGCCTAATGTGAAAGAGCGTATCTACCCTGTAGGACGTTTGGACTGGGATACATCAGGTGTCTTGATTTTGACCAACGATGGGGACTTTACAGACGAGATGATTCACCCACGTAATGAAATCGATAAGGTTTATGTGGCGCGTGTAAAAGGTGTGGCTAACAAGGAAAATCTTCGTCCTTTGACTCGTGGAGTTGAAATTGATGGCAAGAAGACTAAGCCAGCCATCTACGAAATTCTCAAAGTAGATCCTGTTAAAAACCGTTCGGTTGTCCAGCTAACCATTCATGAAGGACGCAATCACCAGGTTAAAAAGATGTTTGAAGCAGTTGGGCTTCAAGTGGATAAGTTGTCTCGGACACGTTTTGGACATTTAGACTTGACAGGACTTCGTCCAGGAGAAGCACGTCGTCTCAATAAAAAAGAAATCAGCCAACTACACACCATGGCTGTAACAAATAATAAATAATGAAAAAAATCTTAATTGCGCCTGTGCGCTTTTACCAACGCTTTATCTCGCCAGCCTTTCCACCGTCTTGCAGATTTGAACCTAGTTGTTCAAACTATATGATTCAGGCTATTGAAAAGCATGGCTTTAAGGGAGTTTTGATGGGTTTAGCTAGGATATTACGTTGCCATCCTTGGTCTGAAACGGGTAAAGATCCAGTGCCAGACCACTTTTCATTAAAGCGAAATACAAGAGAAGAAGGATCACATTTGTGATTCTTTTATTGTTATAAACTTGGTAAAATGTTGATTCCCACTACCCTTCTCCTATAAAAAGTGGTAAAATGGTTGAAAGAAAGAAGGGATAGAAATGACAACATTATTTTCTAAAATCAAAGAAGTAACTGAACTTTCCGCTATCTCAGGTCATGAAGCACCTGTTCGCGCTTATCTTCGTGAAAAAATTACACCTCACGTAGATGAAGTAGTGACTGATGGCTTGGGTGGTATTTTTGGGGTTAAACACTCAGAAGTTGAAAATGCCCCTCGTGTTTTGGTAGCCTCTCACATGGATGAAGTTGGTTTTATGGTAAGTGAAATCAAGCCAGACGGGACCTTCCGAGTAGTTGAAATCGGTGGTTGGAACCCGATGGTTGTCAGCAGCCAACGATTTAAACTCTTTACGCACCAAGGACGTGAAATTCCAGTCATATCAGGTTCAGTACCTCCACATTTGACTCGAGGCACAGGTGGACCAACCATGCCAGCTATTTCTGATATCGTTTTTGACGGTGGTTTTGCAGATAAGGCTGAGGCTGAAAGTTTTGGTATCCGTCCTGGAGACACCATCGTTCCAGATAGTAGCGCAATCCTAACTGCTAATGAAAAAAATATCATCTCAAAAGCATGGGATAACCGTTATGGTGTTCTCATGGTTAGCGAGTTGGCTGAAAACTTGTCAGGCCAAAAACTAGGAAATGAACTTTACCTTGGGGCTAACGTCCAAGAAGAAGTTGGACTTCGTGGTGCCCATGCATCTACAACAAAATTTGATCCAGAAGTATTCCTTGCTGTGGATTGCTCACCAGCAGGTGATGTTTATGGTGGTCAAGGTAAGATTGGTGATGGAACCTTGATTCGTTTCTATGATCCAGGTCACTTGCTTCTCCCAGGCATGAAGGACTTCCTTTTGACAACTGCTGAAGAAGCTGGAATCAAATACCAATACTATTGTGGAAAAGGTGGAACTGACGCAGGTGCAGCTCATCTGAAAAATGGTGGTGTCCCATCAACAACAATCGGTGTCTGTGCTCGTTATATCCACTCTCATCAAACACTTTATGCCATGGATGATTTCCTTGAAGCCCAAGCTTTTCTACAAGCCTTGGTTAAAAAATTAGATCGCTCTACTGTAGATTTGATCAAAAATTATTAAACTAAAAAGATGGAGGTGATAGGTATGGAAGAATCAAACCTAGAAACCTTGATACGGGACCTTTACAATCATGCCCGTCAAAACTTGAGTGAAGATTTAGTGGTTGCACTCCTAGAAACTGCTAAGCAGTTGCCCAGCACCAATGAGCGCTTGCTTGCAGTTCGACTTTCAGGGCTAGTCACACTTGAACTTCTCAAGAATCCTAGAACACCTGCGCCAGAGTTAGTCAATCTGGCCAGTTTTATCCAAAAGGAAGAAGCAAGGTACAAGGGTGCAGCTGCCTCTTCCATTATGATTGGAGAGCTATTTAAAATGCTTTGATTCGAAAGAATCAAAGCATTTTTTTATATTAAATTTGTTCAGCCAAAACCTTTTCAGCAAGGTTCATAGCGTGGTCTGACACACGAGTATAGTGTGAAATGATATCGATAAAGTTGACACCTGCTTGGGTAGAACATTCACCATTGTTTAGGCGCTTGATGTGAGTCTTACGAAGGACACGTTCCATCTTGTTGATGGCTTCATGGCGTTCAATAAGAGCTTGAGCTTTTTCAAGGTCATTATTTTCAACACTTTCAAGAGCATCTTTAACGAAATCGCTTGTTTGACGGTAAATCTCTTCCAACTCTTCTAGGGCTGAGTTAGAGAATTGAACATTCTTGCGTTGCAAGTAGTCGTTAAGATTAATCAAAGCTTCAGCGTGATCACCGATACGTTCCAAGTCTCGAGAAGAGTCAAGGATGTTGGTTAAGACTTCACTCTCTTTTTGGCTCAATGCTTCACTAGATAGACTAATAAGGTAGCGAGTTAATTTCTCATCGATTGTGTTGATAGCTTCTTCCGTCTTGTGTCCTTTTTCTGCGACTTTTTCGTTAGAATTGATGATGTAGTCGTAAGAAAGGTCAAATGCTTTAACCGCATAGTTTCCTAGGTGCAAGAGTTCTTTCTTGGCATTTCCTAGGGCGATAGAAGGAGCTTGCTTGATGAGTTGTTCATCCAGGTAAAGTGGTTCGTATTTAACAACTTCGTCTTCACCAGGGATTAGCTTAGTAACAAAGTAAGCCAAAGCACCGATGAATGGGAATTGTACAATGGTGTTACTTACGTTAAAGGCACCGTGTGAGAAGGCAATCGTCATCTCAGGTGAGAGGTGAAGTAGTGCCTGGAAGTACTCGATCATCGAAGTGAATGGGCCTAACAAGATTAAGCAGAGGATGGTTCCTAAAACGTTAAAGGTAACGTGTGTTGCTGCAACTCGTTTAGCAGAGATGTTTGCTCCGGCTGCTGCGATGATAACTGTTAAGGTTGTACCAATATTATCTCCGAATAGGACTGGTAGTGCCCCTTTGAGGTCGAGGAATCCACCTGCATAAAGACCTTGTAGGATCCCGATGGTTGCAGAAGATGCCTGAATCAGAACTGTAATGACTGCACCAGCCACAACTCCCAAGATAGGATTTTGACCCAAGGTAACCATGTATTCCTTAAACTGAGGCAAGTCTTTAAGAGGGCTCATCCCAGCACTAATGAGGTTGAGGGCATAGAAGATACCACCCACACCAAAAAGGATACGTCCAATATTATTTGCAGTACGGTTTTTTGTAAAGAATAAGCACATGGTTCCAAGGAAAATCAAGGGTAGGGCATACTCGCCAAGTTTGAAACCGATGATAAAGGACGTTACGGTCGTTCCAATATTGGCTCCCATGATAATCCCGATGGCCTGTCTAAGGGTGAGGAGACTTGCACTGACCAGTCCAACTGTAATAACCGTTACACCTGTACTTGACTGGATGAGGGCAGTGACGACAATCCCCACTAAGACCCCTAAGAAGGGATTACTTGTGTATTTGTCAATGTAATAACGAAGGCGGTCTCCAGCAGCTTGTTGCAAACCGTCTCCCATGGTCTTGATACTATACAAAAACAGTCCCAGACCACCTAAAAAGTGAAAAATAATTTCCTGCCAATTAATGGACATTTTCTTTTTCCTCCGAAAAATAATCGCGGAATTTCTCCCATTCTATTTTAAAGGATAAAAGTAAATCTAACAAGTAGTAAATGCTCTTTTTTTGAGAAAAATGTTGTTTTAATTCGAAAAATGGCAGATGATTGTCTAATTTATATTAATTCTTCACTTCTTTATAGTTCTTGAAGGGCTAGTGTTGACTCTTTTTCTAAATATCGTAAAATAAAAATGACCTGTTCTGTTTATTTTTGGAACAGCTACTTTTTTAATTCAAAAATAAAGCGCTTACTTTCAGGAGAAAGTCAAAGGAGAAAAAGATGAAGAATCCATTTTTTGAAAAACGTTGTCGCTATAGTATTCGAAAATTGTCAGTGGGTGCCTGCTCATTGATGATTGGTTCAGTTCTATTTGCAGGTCCAGCTTTGGCTGAAGAGTCTGTCGTTCCAGAAAATGGGACAACAACTACAGCAGTAGCTTCAGAGCAACCGTCAACCACTACTCCAGCAGAAGCAACTACACCAGCACCAGAAGTATTGAAAGAGCTAGAATCGAGGGAAGACAAGGCAAGTGAGCAACCAGTTTCAGAAGAAAAACCAACCTTGGATCAGTTGACTGCAGGTGATAAGGAAGCAACTAGTCCAGCTGCTGAAACTCCTAAGGTGGAAGAAGCGCCTGCTACCACAGAAAATAAGCCAGAAGAAAAAGCAACAGTCTCTGACGTTCCTAAGAAAGAAGAAAAAAGTCTTCGACCAAAAGAAATTAAGTTTGACACATGGGAAGATTTGTTGAAATGGGAACCGGGTGCCCGTGAAGACGACGCTATTAATCGTTCCTCAGTAGAACTAGCCAAGCGCTATCGTGGACATGTGGTTAACGAAAAAGCTAATAAGGACGCTAAGGTTGAAGCTCTTGCTAACACTAACTCTAAGGCTAAAGACCATGCTTCTGTAGGTGGTGAAGAGTTTAAAGCCTATGCTTTTGACTACTGGCAATACCTGAATTCCATGGTCTTCTGGGAAGGGCTCGTCCCAACTCCAGACGTGATTGATGCTGGTCACCGTAATGGTGTTCCTGTATTGGGTACACTCTTCTTCAACTGGTCAAATAGCATTGCAGACCAAGAAAAATTTGCTGCAGCCCTTCAACAAGACGAAGACGGAACTTTCCCTATCGCCCGTAAGTTGGTTGATTTGGCTAAATACTATGGTTTTGATGGCTACTTTATCAACCAAGAAACAACAGGTGATATCGTGACGCCTCTTGGTAAGAAAATGCGTGACTTCATGCTTTATACCAAGGAGTACGCAGCTCAAGTCAACCACCCAGTCAAGTATTCTTGGTACGATGCCATGACCTATGAATATGGTCGTTATCATGAAGATGGACTTGGTGAATACAACTACCCATTCATGCAAAAAGAGGGAGACAAGGTTCCTGCGGATCATTTCTTTGCCAACTTTAACTGGACCAAAGAGAAAAATGATTACTCTGTAGCTATGGCAAAATGGCTTGGACGTAGTCAGTATGATGTTTTTGCAGGTTTGGAATTGCAACAAGGTGGTTCCTACAAGACAAAAGTGAAATGGGATGCCCTTCTAGATGAAAATGGCAAGCTCCGCTTATCACTTGGCCTCTTTGCCCCAGATACTATCACGAGCCTTGGTAAGACAGGCGAAGACTATCATAAGAATGAAAACATCTTCTTTACAGGTTATCAAGGAGATCCAACTGGTCAAAAACCAGAGGACAGGGACTGGTACGGGATTGCCAACCTCGTAGCTGACCGCACACCAGCAGTGGGTCGTAGCTTCACAACATCCTTTAACACTGGACATGGTAAAAAATGGTTTGTAGACGGTAAAGTCTCTAAGGATTCTGAATGGAACTACCGTTCTGTATCAGGCATCTTGCCTACATGGCGCTGGTGGCAAACATCATCAGCTGCTAAACTCCAAGCTGACTATGACTTTGAAGATGCCTACAATGGTGGTAACTCACTTAAGTTTGCGGGTGATTTAGCTGAAAATACAAATCAAGATGTTCGCCTTTACTCTACAAAACTGGAAGTAACAGATAAAACAAAACTCCGTGTTGCTCATAAAGGTGGTAAGGGAAGCAAGGTCTATGTAGAGTTTGCAACTCAGAAAAACTATACCTATGGTGGCGAGAATGCTCGTAAAGAGCTGACTCTATCTGACGATTGGACAAAAGATGAATTTGACTTGAGTGCCTTGGCAGGTCAGACCATTTACGGTATCAAACTTACTTTTGAAAATACTGCTGCTCTTAAGGATTACCAATTTAACTTGGGTGAGTTGACAGTGTCAGATAATCAAGAGGCACCTCAAGCACCAACTGCTCTTAAAGTAACCAAACAATCTCTGAAAAATGCCCAAGAAGCAGAAGCCATTGTCCAATTTACAGGTAATAAAGATGCTGATTTCTATGAAGTTTATGAGAAGGATGGCGATGCTTGGCGCCTATTGACAGGCTCATCTGCAACTACGATCTACCTACCAAAAGTTAGCCGTTCAGCTAGTGCAACTGGTACTAGTCAGGAGTTGAAGGTTGTCGCAGTTGGGAAGAATGGCCTTCGTTCTGAAGCAGCAACTACAAACCTCGAGTGGGGAATGACTGTCCAAGATACAAGCCTTCCAAGACCATTAGCAGCAAACATCGTTCCAGGAGCGACTGTTATCGGAAGTACCTTCCCAAATACAGAAGGTGGAGAAGGTATCGAAGGTATGTTGAATGGTACCATCACCAGCTTATCTGACAAATGGTCTTCTGCTCAGTTGAGTGGTAGCGTTGATATCCGTTTGACACAACCACGCCGTGTTGTTAGATGGGTCATGGATCATGCCGGTGCGGGTGGAGAGTCTGTTAATGATGGCTTGATGAACACCAAAGACTTTGACCTTTACTACAAAGATGAAGCAGGCGAATGGAAACTAGCTAAAGCTGTTCGTGGCAATAAAGCCCATGTTTCGGATATCACTCTTGATAGCCCAATCACTGCGCAAGACTGGCGCTTGAACGTCATCACGTCTGACAATGGAACACCATGGAAAGCCATTCGTATCTATAACTGGAAGATGTACGAAACCCTAGATACGGAAAGCCAAAACATTCCAATGAGTAAAGTTGCAGCGCGTGTTCTAACAGACAATAAGGTTCAGCTCGGCTTCTCAGAAGTTCCTGCTGGGGCAACCATCACAGTCTACGACAAGGCAGATTCACAAACTCCAATCGCTACCTTAAATACAGTAGTTGGAGGGGATTTGGCGACAGAACCATTGAGCTTTGAAAAACGTCCAAGTCTTCTTTACTACCGAACACAATTGCCAGGGAAAGAAATCAGTAATACTCTTGCTGTGACGATTCCTCAGGATGAGAGAAAGATTAGGGTTGTCAGTCTAGAAGCAGCACCTAAAAAGACAACTTATCAAGTTGATGAGGAATTGAATCTTAAAGGTGGTCTTCTCCGTGTCAAATATGAGGGTGAAGAAGCAGACGAAGTCATCAACCTCAGTCATGCAGGTGTAGTTGTTAACGGCTACGATGCTCACCATCATGGTGAACAAGAGTTAACAGTAACCTATCTTGGTCTTCCAGTTGCAGGAAGTTTCAAGGTTCAAGTGACTGGTGAAGAAGCTGGTCCAAAAGAAGTCGCAGCCTTGTATATTAGCAAGCAACCGAAAATTGACTACTTGGTAGGTGATGCTCTAGACTTATCAGAAGGACGTTTCAAGGTCTTGTATGATGATGAGACGGAGACTGAACATAGCTTTACAGACCAAGGAGTCGAAATTACAGGCTATGATTCTCAAAAAATAGGCCGTCAAAAACTTCAGTTGCACTATCAAGGACAAACTGTCGACTTTGATGTTTTAGTATCACCTAAGGCAGCCATTAACGACGAATATCTGAAACAAGAAATCACGTCTGCTCAAGGACGCAAAGAAACAATAGCTTATACATTTGCTGATGCAGAAAAACAAGTAGCTCTTGCTGAGAAGCTTGCTGCAGCAAAAGCTATCTTAGAAAATCATGATGCTAGTCAAGAAGCAGTCAACCAGGCCTTGAATGACTTGAAACAAGCTGGTACTGAATTGGATGGCAATCAACGTTATCAAACTGCTAGAGAAGAATTGGAAAACTTGCTCGAATCTGTCCTTGAAAAAGATCCTAAATCTGAGTTGATTGCGCAAGCTGAAGCTTTATTATCTTCACAAACACCAACTCCAGAAGCCTTTGCTGACATGAAAGAAAAGCTGAATAAGAAACTAGCTTCTGCAGAAGAAAGTCATCATGTGGGTAGCTTAGAAGAAGGAGAAACTGCGCCAACAGTTGAAGCGCTACCTGAGTTAGTGGTTGAAACAGAAACTCAAGCATTCGAGCGTCAAGAACGTCCGTCAGGAGACCTCTTGTTGGGTGAACGTCGAGTCGTTCAGGCTGGTGCAGAAGGGCAAATCCGTCATTTGATTGAAGTGGATGCCAAAGGCAACCGTACTCTTCTTCAGACAGAAGTCGTCAAGGAAGCAGTGGCAGAGATTACTGAGGTTGGTACTAAAGTAGAAAGTCGTGTTCAACCGCTAGACGGTTTTGGAGATCTTGTTCTCGAAAAACCGGAATTGGAAGTGAAGGAAGAAGCCGTAGCCTTCAAACACCAAGAGCGTCCGACAGCAGATCTTTTACTAGGTGAACGCCGTCTGGTTCAAGCAGGTGAGGCTGGTCAAATCCGTCACTTGATTGAGGTAGATGCTAAAGGCAGTCGCACACTTCTTCAGACAGAGGTAGTCAAGGAAGCAGTGACTGAGATTACTGAAGTTGGTACGAAGGTAGAAAGCCGTGTTCAGCTACTAGAAGGACCAAAAGTCCTGGATGTTAAAAAACCAAGCTTGGTTATGGAAGAAGAAGTTCTTGCCTATGGACATGAAGAACGAGAAAACGCAAACCTTTCAGCAGGTGAACGCCGTCTAGTTCAAGCTGGAATGGAAGGACTTCGTAGAAATCTTGTAGAGGTTGATTCAGAAGGATATCGCAGTCTTAAGGAAACGGAAGTCGTCAAGGAAGCAGTTGCAGAAATCACTGAAGTTGGTACCAAGGTAGAAAGTCGTGTTCAACCGCTAGACGGAGTCAAAGATTTGACTATCAGCAATCCAACATTGGTGATTGAAGAAGAAAAGCTTGCATACGGCCATGAAGAACGAGTAAATCCTAGTCTAAAATCAGGAGAACGTCGCTTGGTTCAAGCAGGAGTTGAAGGACTTCGTCAAAATCTTGTAGAAGTTGACACAGAAGGCAACCGCAGTATTAAGGGAACAGAGCTTATCAAAGAAACTGTTACTGAGATTGTTGAGATTGGGCCAAAAGTGGATACCCAAGATGACAAACCTCTTGCACCTGCTCCAGTAGCACAAGCAGAAGCACAAGCTGAAAAACCTGAAGGAAAACAACTTCCAAGTACAGGTACAGAAGTAGATGCAAATCTTCTTGCCCTTGGCTTGGTCGGAGTTTTAAGTGGTTTTGGCTTGCTAGCTCAAAAGAAAAAAGAAGATTAAGTGAAACTTCTTAATTTACTGTCTGATAGGACAAACATGTTTATGGTAGATGAATTCAAAACGGGATAATACATCCAAAAGTTTGAAACAACAATAGTTTAAAAGGTAAGGGACATTATTTTTGGTTCCTGCCTTTTTGTATTCTTTAGAAAAATCATGAAAGACTTTGAACTCATTAACTCTAATAAAACTTTATCACAAGATTTATTGACGATTAATAATGTAAATTGTATAATCTAACTAGAATGTTATTTAGATATAATAATATTTTTATAGTTTAATTTACGAATCACAGAGATTTTTTCTTTTAAAATAGAAAATGACATAGGAGAGTGTATATTATGGCAAATTATATTATGCTACATCAAAATAGAATTGAAGTAAAAATTGATGATACTATTGTATACTGTGATAATTTTAAAGGAAATCAAGATCCATATGTTTGGAGTGAAAGATTTTTGAATACATTTTGTAAAACTACTCAAATTAAAGCATCTCAACTTAAAAAGGGAGATACCTTGTTTTGGTTTTCAAGACAGGGAAATCCATCAGAGGATAGGTGGTTTGTTGATTTAGTATTTATTGTTGATGAGATCAGCTACTGGGAAAAAAGTGATAAAGCAGGGGAAGCAGTTGATTACCCTTTTGAACACTATAATGATGTTAAACTTTCAACAATAAAATTTGATGATTTTTCTTATGAAGACCATTATCAGTGGGCTGGAATTGATCATCCTAAAACAAGTAGTAGACCAAAGAGACGATTTACTATAGTTGCTTCCAAGGAGAGTTATCAAGCACAGACTGAACATAAAGAATTAATTGAAATAAAAGATAAATATATCCTTGATATGTTTGAGCATTCACCACGTGGTGGGAGTGGGTTCAGGTGTAAAGAAATTAACGATAAAGAAGTAAAATATATTGAGAGTTATATACTTGAAAACAAGAAGATAGAATTGAAAGGATCTGATCTTTTTAAATTAAGGAGTAATGGTCAAAAGTGGGAGAGTAAGGAATATTAGATAAGATAACTTGAACGGAACCGACTCTTTCAAGATACAAAATAAAGTAATCTGAGAATTAATTGACTATCCTTTTCTATCAATAAAACTATATTTTTAAAACTAGGTATTAAGTTTGATTAAGTGAATTTTACAATTCTAAATGTTATCATAGCCTCTACTTTTTCTACCATATTTTTGGAACTGGAATAAAGCTTGTACAGAGATAAAAGAACAATAAAGAACTGGAAAAGTTTAAGGTTTTGCTATCTCTTTTATTGATTTTGTGATATAATTAACACGTAAAAAAAATTAAGGAGTCTTTCCAAATGGCAAAATTGACTGTTAAAGACGTTGAGTTGAAAGGGAAAAAAGTTCTCGTTCGTGTTGACTTCAACGTTCCTGTAAAAGATGGCGTGATTACTAATGACAATCGTATCACTGCAGCTCTTCCAACTATCAAGTACATCCTTGAACAAGGTGGACGTGCGATTCTTTTCTCTCACCTTGGACGTGTAAAAGAAGAAGCAGACAAAGCTGGTAAATCACTTGCTCCTGTAGCTGCTGACTTGGCTGCTAAATTGGGTCAAGAAGTTACATTCCTTCCAGGTGTTACTCGTGGTGCTGAATTGGAAGCAGCGATCAACGCTCTTGAAGATGGACAAGTTCTTTTGGTTGAAAACACTCGTTTTGAAGATGTTGACGGTAAGAAAGAATCTAAAAACGATCCTGAACTTGGTAAATACTGGGCATCACTTGGAGATGGTATCTTCGTAAACGATGCATTCGGTACAGCTCACCGTGCACACGCATCTAACGTTGGTATCTCAGCAAACGTTGAAAAAGCAGTTGCTGGATTCCTTCTTGAAAACGAAATTGCTTACATCCAAGAAGCTGTTGAAGCTCCAGAACGTCCATTCGTGGCTATCCTTGGTGGTTCAAAAGTTTCAGACAAGATCGGTGTTATCGAAAACTTGCTTGAAAAAGCTGATAAAGTTCTTATCGGTGGTGGTATGACTTACACATTCTACAAAGCACAAGGTATCGAAATCGGTAACTCACTTGTAGAAGAAGACAAATTGGATGTCGCTAAAGCTCTTCTTGAAAAAGCAAACGGCAAATTGATCTTGCCAGTTGACTCAAAAGAAGCAAACGCATTTGCTGACTACACTGAAGTGAAAGACACTGAAGGTGAAGCAGTTGACCCAGGTTTCCTTGGTCTTGACATCGGTCCAAAATCTATCGCTAAATTTGACGAAGCTTTGACTGGTGCTAAAACAGTTGTATGGAACGGACCAATGGGTGTATTTGAAAACCCTGACTTCCAAGCTGGTACAATCGGTGTGATGGACGCTATCGTGAAACAACCAGGCGTTAAATCAATCATCGGTGGTGGTGACTCAGCTGCCGCAGCTATCAACCTTGGACGTGCAGACAAGTTCTCATGGATTAGTACGGGCGGAGGCGCTTCAATGGAACTTCTCGAAGGTAAAGTTCTTCCAGGACTTGCAGCATTGACTGAAAAATAAGAATATAGAAAAAGGAGGACTCAGGTTCTCCTTTTTTTGCGCTCTTTTAAAGTTAAAGAGTACTGAGGGATAATTGGACAGAATCCAAAAAAAACAGTAAAATAGAGGAATACCAATCTAAATGAAATTTGAGTGATGAACGTGGAAAAAAGAGAGAATCTTACAAAAACAGCTATTTGCGGTATTATCAATGTCACCCCAGATTCTTTTTCTGACGGGGGCCAATTTTTTGCTATTGAAGAAGCCTTAAAACAGGCTCGAAAATTGATAGCTGAAGGTGCCACTATCTTAGATATCGGTGGAGAATCTACTCGACCAGGAAGTAGCTATGTTGAGATTGAAGAGGAAATCCAGCGTGTGGTTCCAGTTATTCAGGCTATTCGTCAAGAAAGTGATGTTCTGATTTCGGTCGATACTTGGAAGAGTCAGGTGGCAGAAGCAGCTTTAAAGGCTGGTGCCAATATAGTTAATGACATTACCGGTCTCATGGGTGATGAGAAAATGGCAGAGGTGGTTGCTAAGACTGAAGCTCAGGTGGTCATCATGTTCAATCCAGTCATGGCACGTCCTCAGCACCCTAGTTCACTCATATTTCCTCATTTCGGATTTGGAGAGACTTTTACAAAGGAAGACTTGGCTGAATTTGAACAACTGCCAGTAGAAGATTTGATGACAGTTTTCTTTGATCGTGCCCTAGCAAGAGCGAAGGAAGCTGCTATTGCAAAAGAAAACATCATGCTGGATCCAGGAATTGGCTTTGGTTTGACCAAAAAGGAAAATCTCATCCTCCTACGTGACCTTGATAAGCTTCACGAGATGGGCTATCCTATCTTTTTAGGAGTCTCTCGCAAGCGCTTTGTCATTAATATCCTTGAAGAAAATGGATTTGAAGTCAATCCAGATACTGAAGCTGGCTTCCGAAATCGTGATAAGGCTTCGGCTCATGTAACCAGTATTGCTGCCAGACAAGGTGTTGAAGTGGTGCGCGTGCACGATGTAGCCAGCCACAAGATGGCAGTCGAAATTGCGTCTGCTATCCGTCTGGCAGACCATGCGGAAAATTTAGATTTGAAACAATATAAGTAAGATGAATAAAAACGAAACGAATCAGTGGATTGCCCACTACCGGACAGACCAACCACACTTTGGTTTGGAAAGAATGGTAGAGCTTTTAGCTTTACGAGGCAATCCCCATCTTAAGCTTAAGGTTATCCATATCGGAGGAACCAATGGCAAGGGCTCTACTATAGCCTTTTTGAAAAATATGCTGGAAAAGATGGGGCTAAGAGTTGGAGTCTTTAGCTCACCCTATCTGATTCATTATACCGACCAGATTGCCATTAATGGGGAATCTATCCCAGAAGCAAGATTAGAGTCCTTGATGGCGGATTATCGTTTACTACTTGAAGGGGAACATGCTCATGCCTTGCAAGGAACGACAGAATTCGAGATTATCACTGCCATAGCCTATGACTATTTTGCATCTGAGCAAGTCGATGTGGCTATTATGGAAGTTGGTATGGGCGGACTTTTGGATAGTACCAATGTCTGTCAACCCATCCTAACAGGCATCACTACCATTGGGTTGGATCATGTAGCGCTTTTAGGAGATAGCTTGGAAGCCATCGCAGAGCAGAAAGCAGGGATTATCAAGCAAGGAGTTCCTCTAGTGACTGGTCGCATTGTCCCAGAAGCCTTGGCGGTTATTGACCAGATTGCAAAAGCGAAACAAGCTACCAGAATCGCCTATGGAGATGCCTATCAAGTCAGTCATTATGAGAGTATTGTGACTGGCGAGACCTTTGGCTATACAAGTGCTGTTAGACAAGGTCGCTTCCAGACAGGATTGCTGGGTTTGCACCAGATAGAAAATGCTGGGATGGCGCTGGCCTTGTTAGATAGCTATTGCCAAGCGACTGGTCGAGAATTGCCAGATAATGCTTTAGTGGCTCAAGCTTTAGAAGAAACAAGATGGCCTGGACGTTTGGAAGTTGTTTCTAGAGAACCTTTGATGATTTTAGATGGGGCCCATAATCCCCATGCCATCAAGGCTTTGATAGCTACTTTAAAGGAGCGCTTTGCGGACTATCAGAAGGAAATTCTCTTTACTTGTATCAAAACCAAGGCCTTGGAGGATATGTTGGACTTGCTAGAAACCTTGCCCGATACTAAGATTACGCTAACTCATTTTGAGGATAGTCGGGCGACGGATGAAACAGTCTTGAAAGAGATGGCTGATTCTAGAAATTTCAACTACCAAGATTGGCAAGAATTTCTAGACCAAAAATTATCAGAAAATGAAGAGAAAAAAACAGTTAGGATTATCACGGGCTCATTATACTTTTTAGCCCAAGTGAGAGCCTACCTAATGGAGGGGAAAAATTAGAATGGATACACAAAAGATTGAAGAAGCTGTAAAAATGATTATCGAGGCAGTTGGTGAGGATGCAAATCGCGAAGGCTTGCAGGAAACACCAGCCCGTGTCGCTCGTATGTACCAAGAGATTTTTTCAGGTCTTGGGCAAACTGCTGAAGATCACCTATCAAAGTCCTTTGAGATTATCGATGACAATATGGTAGTGGAAAAGGATATCTTTTTCCATACCATGTGTGAACATCACTTCTTGCCATTTTATGGTCGTGCCCACATTGCCTATATCCCAGATGGGCGTGTTGCAGGTTTATCAAAGTTAGCTCGTACTGTGGAAGTTTACTCTAAAAAGCCACAGATTCAAGAGCGTTTGAATATCGAAGTTGCTGATGCCTTGATGGAGTATTTGGGTGCTAAGGGAGCTTTTGTTGTTATTGAAGCAGAGCATATGTGTATGAGTATGCGTGGTGTTCGAAAACCAGGAACTGCGACCTTGACTACAGTAGCTCGTGGTCTATTTGAGACAGATAAGGATCTTCGGGATCAGGCTTATCGTCTGATGGGACTATAAAAAATCCGCGTCAAGCGGATTTTTCTAGAAAGGACTAGTTATGGATCAACTGCGAATTAAAGACCTAGAAATTTTCGCCTTTCATGGACTCTTTCCTAGTGAGAAGGAACTGGGGCAGAAGTTTGTCGTTTCAGCTACCTTATCCTATGATATGACCAAGGCTGCGACAGACTTGGATTTAACTGCTTCTGTCCATTACGGAGAACTTTGCCAGCAATGGACGACTTGGTTTCAGGAAGAAAGCGAAGACCTGATTGAAACAGTAGCCTACAAACTAGTAGAGCGTACTTTTGAAACCTACCCTCTCGTTCAAGAGATTGAGCTAGAACTAAAAAAACCTTGGGCACCTATCCATCTTCCACTGGATACTTGTTCAGTAACCATCCACCGTAGCAAACAGCGTGCCTTTATCGCTTTAGGAAGCAATATGGGGGATAAGACGGCTAATCTCCAGCAAGCGATTGACAAAATGCAAGCTCGTGGCATCCACATTCTCAAAGAGTCTAGTGTGATTAGAACCGAACCTTGGGGTGGTGTGGAGCAGGATAGCTTTGCCAATCAAGTCATTGAAGTGGAAACCTGGTTGCCAGCTCCAATCTTGTTAGAAACCTTGTTAGAGATTGAATCAGAGATGGGAAGGGTTAGAGAGGTTCATTGGGGACCTCGCTTGATTGACCTGGATTTGCTTTTTGTAGAGGACCAGGTCATCTATACAGACGACCTCATCTTGCCTCATCCTTATATTGCTGAGCGCCTCTTTGTTTTAGAGTCTTTACAGGAAATAGCTCCGCATTTTATTCATCCAACACTGAAACAACCGATTCGCCACTTGTATCGTCAATTGGAGAAAGAAAATGCCTAAGTTTTCCGAAACTTATAGTAAATGGAAAAGTCTAGGGGAGGGAGCGCTAGCTATTGTCCTAGGTCTTCTCTTGATTTGTTTTGGGCAGATTGTACCGAGACTTGGTTATCAACTCTTGATGGGTTATTTTTCCTTGTCGGCTGTTTGGCATTTATTGACACGATGGTTTCAGGAAAAGTCCCGTAGAGAAAATATTTTTGTAACCATAGCCAAGCTCTTTCTTGCAGTCATCCTATTTGATTCAGTCATCCTGCAAGGGATAGCCCTCTATCTCCTTGTTATGATTATCGGAGGTTATCAACTGTTTACAGGTCTGATCAGTCTGATTACTTGGTTGATTTACCGAAATAATCATATCCATCCGAGGCTCAATTACTTATTTGATGCTTTGTGGATGATGGGATTTGGTTTCTATAGTATCTCCCCTTTTCATGATGCGACAAATTTTGAGTTGCTCCTGTTAGGTTTTTACTTAAACATGTTGGGAGCGAGTAGTGTCAGGGATGGTTTCTATTTTGAAAAAGGGAGAAGTAATCCCAAGCTGAAGCGCAGAATGAGAATGACACTGCCTATTTTTGTAACAGCTTTAATTCCTATTAGTACCTTACGACGATGGAATGAAATGTTATCTACTCATCAGACGGAAGAAAGGGAAGTACATTCAGAGAGAAAAAATGACCAGACAGTTGATATGGAAATTTTTATCCATACTTCAGAATCGTCTTTCTTTTTAGCCATGGGTCATGTGGATATCTGCTATCAAGGTCAGGTTATTTCCTATGGTTCTTATGATCCTCACTCGGAGCGCTTATTTGGGATGATTGGGGATGGGGTTCTATTTAAGGCTAATCGAGAAAAGTATATCGAACTCTGTAAGAGAGAAAGTCAGAAAACTCTATTTGCCTATGGCTTAAGCTTGTCTGAGCAACAGAAAAAAGCTATAGAAGAACAACTGAGAGAAATTGAAGGACTCTTAATTCCTTGGGAACCAAGTTCTCAACTCATGAAAAGAAGAGAAGGGGAAATCAAGCATACCTACTCTTATCAGCTGAAACACGAGGCTGATGCCACTCTTTATAAGTTCAGTTCGTCCAAGTTTAAGACCTATTTTGTTCTCAGTACAAATTGTGTCTTATTGGCTGACTCTATCGTGGGTAAAGCTGGAATAGACATTCTCAGCCCCCAAGGATTTATCGTCCCAGGAACTTATCAGGATTATCTTGACTTAGAATACACCAAACCAAGTGGTATAGTAGTCAGTCGTTCCATTTATTAACAAAAAGAAAACTCTAGTTTCCTAAGTAGATAGAGGAGACTAGAGTTTTTAAAATAGGTCATTTTCTTCTGGTAGGAGAATGGTTTCCTTCCCATCCATATCCATGACCAGAACTTTAGGTGGATAGAGTGGGTCAAAGGGATGATTGAAGTCGAAGTCAATCGTAGTTGGTAGATGTTGACTAGAAAAACGAAAAGTGATGGAGCCTTCATGATTCAAAAGTCGAAATTCCAATTCATCTTCTAGCTCAAAAACATGCTTTAAAAAATGATCGATTATAAACCAGATTGAATCGATAACATCGTCGGGTAAATTGGTCACCACACCGAAACTGGCACATCGTCTATGAGAATCTGTAAAAGCCATCCCTATCTCCTAATTGATTTTTTTATTATCATACTGCAAACTGCTAGAAAAATCAAGAAAAGTCAACTACCTTTAAAAATATGAGAATGATTTTGAAATTTTTTCAACGAATCTTCATCAAACGCTTGAAAATGCTTACAATTAGTGGTAAAATGAGAACAGTGGAATCATGAAAACAAAATTTTCAAAGTAGAAAGGAAACGGAATGAACACAGATGATACAGTAACAATTTATGACGTTGCCCGAGAAGCGGGAGTGTCAATGGCGACTGTCAGCCGTGTTGTCAATGGCAATAAAAATGTTAAAGAAAATACTCGAAAGAAAGTCTTAGAGGTTATTGAACGTCTAGATTATCGTCCTAATGCAGTAGCACGTGGTCTAGCAAGCAAGAAAACGACAACAGTTGGAGTCGTCATTCCAGATATCACAAATACTTATTTCTCTGCCCTTGCTAAAGGGATTGACGATATCGCGGAGATGTACAAATACAACATCGTCCTTGCCAATAGTGATGAGGATGATGAAAAGGAAGTATCTGTGGTCAATACTCTCTTTTCTAAACAGGTGGATGGCGTTATCTTCATGGGTTATCATTTAACTGAGAAGATTCGCTCAGAGTTTTCACGCTCACGCACACCTGTCGTTCTTGCAGGAACAGTAGACGTAGAACACCAACTTCCAAGTGTCAATATTGACTATAAACATGCTACAGTTGATGCAGTCCGTCATCTTTTGAAGCGAAACAAAAAAATTGCCTTCGTTAGTGGACCATTAGTGGATGATATTAATGGCAAGATTCGCTTAGCTGGCTACAAAGATGCCTTAAAAGAAGCGGGAATCAACTACAGTGAAGGTCTTGTTTTCGAATCAAAATACCGTTATGACGATGGCTATGCCTTGGCAGAACGTTTGATTTCTTCTAAAGCAACAGCAGCGATTGTAACAGGAGATGAACTGGCAGCAGGTGTGTTGAACGGACTTGCTGACAAGGGAGTTTCTGTACCAGAAGACTTTGAAATTATCACCAGTGATGATTCGCAAATCGCGCGTTACACTCGTCCAAACCTAACCACCATTGCGCAACCTTTGTATGACCTCGGTGCTATTAGTATGCGTATGTTGACAAAGATTATGCATAAGGAAGAGTTAGAAGAGCGTGAAGTTCTTTTGCCACATGGTTTGGTAGAACGTCATTCAACTCGTAAAGATTAACAAGAAGAGGTCGGGATAAAAATCCCGACCTCGCTTTTTAGTAGCAGAAACTTTTTGGTCAATAGTTCAAGCATTAAGTTGGTGGTTGGAAGCTCTCGGAGTGAACTAGAAAACAAGACTTGATCTAGTAATTTCTATCTCACCGACTTTTTTATACTCAATGAAAATCAAAGAGCAAACTAGGAAACTAGCCGCAGGCTGTACTTGAGTACGGCAAGGCGACGTTGACGAGGTTTGAATTTGATTTTCGAAGAGTATTATCCTTCCATATAGGCTCGTAATTCATCCCCTCTAAGGCCAGCATTGATAGCAATGAGGAGTTTGAGACGAGCCTTTTGAGCATTGAGCTCTTTGACAAAGAAGACACCAGCCTTTTGTAGACAAACGCCACCTCCCTCGTAGGCATAGACAGGTTCGGCAATCCCGTTAAAACAACGAGAGACCAAGGCGATTGGGAGTCCTTCTTGGATAAGGGCGTTCAATTTTTGTGCTGTTTCCTTGGGAACATTTCCAGCACCAAAAGCCTGAATAATAAGTCCATCCAGTTGATCAACGGGAAGTAAATCGAGGAGTTCTTCTGTCATACCGGCATAGACAGGGATAATAGGGACCAAGCCTTGAATCTTATCTAGGTCAAAACGAACACGGGGTTCAGCTGTTTTAAAGTAGAGAATCTCGTGTTTCATGATGAGCCCAAGAGGGCCGTGGGTTGGCGTTTGAAAGGTGCTAACATTTGTCGTGTGCGTCTTGGTCACATACTTAGCAGCGTGAATCTCGTCATTCATCACGACCAAGACACCCTTATCAGCAGCCTTATCGTCACTCGCGACGCGTAGGGCACTAAGATAATTGTAGACGCCGTCGCTTCCAAGTTCGTTAGAGCTACGCATGGCCCCTGTTAGCACGATTGGTTTGTGAGGAACCTCCATAGTGTCAAGGAAATAGGCAGTTTCCTCCAAGGTATCTGTCCCATGTGTAATCACGAAACCGTCATAATGTTCAGACTCCTCTTTGATCTTTTGATAGAGGGACAGCATATGTTTGGGTTTAATATGGGGACTTGGCAGATTAAAAAAGTCGAGAGCATGGACTTCAACTCCCTCAAGTGGATTGGATACATGATTCATAGGGTTGTCTTGACTAGTCACAACAGCACCAGAGTCATCGGCTTGCATGGAAATAGTACCACCCGTATGTAAAACAAGGATTTTCTTAGGCATGATTTACTCACTCTTTCTGAAATGTGGTATAATCATTGTATCACAAAAAGGGGAGATTGAGGTAGGATGGAAGTCAAAGCTGTTTTTTTTGATATCGATGGAACACTGGTCAACGATCGCAAGAGTGTTTTGAAATCCACTAAGGATGCGATTAAGATTGTAAAGGAACAGGGAGTGCTTGTTGGAGTAGCGACAGGTCGAGGACCTTTTTTTGTTAAGGATTTAATGGAAGAGTTAGATCTGGATTTTGCTGTAACCTATAACGGCCAATATATCTTTAATAAAGACAGAGTCTTGTTTACAAGTCCTCTTTCCAAATCTCATTTACGGCAGTTGATAGCCTATGCTAAAAAAGAGGGCAAGGAAATTGCTTTGGGGACCAAGGATGCCATGCTGGGTTCAAAAATCATGTCTTTTGGCCTAGGTTCTTTTTCACAAAGAGTGAGTCGTTTTGTCCCCTCTATGTTGACTCGTACGGTTAGTCATTCCTTTAATCGAATGGTGAGTAAGGTTGTTCCTCAGAAGGAAGAAGACTTGCTCCAGTTGATGAATCAGCCTATTTATCAAGTTTTGATGCTAATGACGCCAGAAGAATCTGAGAAAGCAGCAGCTGATTTTCAAGACTTGAAATTGACTCGTAGTAATCCTTTTGCAGCTGATGTCATCAACCAAGGAAATTCCAAGCTAGAAGGCATTCGCCGTGTCGGAAAAGAGTATGGTTTTGATCTCAATCAAGTCATGGCCTTTGGTGACTCGGACAATGACCTAGAGATGCTGGCGGGTGTTGGGATGTCAGTCGCTATGGGCAATGGTAGTAGCAGTGTCAAGGAAGTCGCTAAGCATATCACAACCAGCAACCAGCAAGATGGGATTCACAAAGCTTTAGAGCATTTTGGTGTTCTGGCTTCAGAAAAAGTCTTTGTCAGTCGTGATTACCATTTTAATAAGGTCAAGACCTTCCACCACATGATGGATGAACGAACTCAAGAAGAGCCACAAGCTTGGGACTTAGAAGGTGCCACCCATAGAGCAGGATTTAAGATAGAAGAATTGGTGGAGTTTGTTCGAGCTGCTAGCTCTTCTGAAGAAGATTTTGAACAGGCAGTTGGACAGCTACACCAAGCGCTGGATCAGGCAGCAGAGAAAGTAGTCAAGAAGACACCTGCGAAGCAAGATTTGGTAGGGCAAGTGGATGCCTTGATTGACACCCTATACTTCACCTATGGTAGCTTTGTTTTGATGGGGGTGGATCCAGAACGGATTTTTGACATTGTCCATCAAGCAAATATGGGTAAAATGTTCCCTGATGGAAAAGCTCATTTTGATCCAGTGACCCACAAGATCCTAAAACCAGATGACTGGGAAGAAAAATACGCTCCAGAGCCTGCTATTAAAAAGGAGATTGAGCGCCAGATAAAGGCCTATGAACGCCACAAGGAAAGAGAAGATAAAAAATAGGCGATCGCAGAGGAAGCCTGGAATGATATTTTGAGTTCCTAGCTCTAACTACGACATCAACAATTTATAAAAAAATGAGGTTAGGAGAAAAATCCCAACCTCATTTCTGTTTTTATTACAAAGTTTTATCCTTATCTCTAACGACGAGAAGGTCAACGCTGGTATGGCGTAGGATATATTCTGATGAAGAACCAACTAGTAGGCGCTCAAAGGCATTGAGTCCTGTTGCCCCAACTAAAATCAAATCAACCTTTTCTTTGTCTGGAATTGTTTTAGCTAAGAGAGTTTTAGGATTTCCCATCTCAATAACTACTTTAATGTCTGTGAGCCCAGCATCTTTTGCACGTTTTTCGTATTCCGCCATCAAATCGTTGGCCTCTACTTGCAATTCTTCGTAAACTTCGGCATCAAATGTTGAGATGCTTTGAAGAGCACGTGTGTCAATAACATGGGCAATCGTTAGTTTTGCTTGGTTACGCAGTGCTGAATGAACCCCTTTGATGAAAGCCAAGTCAGCTTCCTTAGAACCGTCAACTGCTACCATGATATTTTCATAGCGTTGTGTCATAGCAAAAACCTCCTCATTCTTATTACCTTCATTGTAATCCTTTTCACTAAAAAAGTAAAGTAAAAAACGATAGAAAAGATAAGTGCTTTTTGACTTTGACTTGGAGTTTGTTATAATAAAAATAGAAAAGCTAAGAGGAAAAGATATGACAAAAATCGCAGTATTATCAGATATACATGGCAATACAACAGCCTTAGAGGCTGTTCTGGCAGATGCCCAGAAGGCGGAGGTTGATGAGTATTGGCTCTTAGGAGATATCCTCATGCCTGGAACAGGACGAAAAAATATTCTCCAGAGATTGGACACTTTACCCATTACTCTTAGAGTTCTGGGAAATTGGGAAGATAGTCTTTGGCGCGCCTGCCATCGTCAGTTAGATGAAAGCAGACCGAGCCATCGTTACCTCTTACGCCAGTGTCAGTATATTATGGAAGAGATCAGCATCGAGGAGATTGAGGCGCTGCAGAACTATCCCTTGCAAGTGCACCGCCAGTTTGGAGATCTGAAGCTAGGGATTAGCCATCACTTGCCTGATAAAAACTGGGGAAGAGAGCTGATTCATCTTGGTAAGCAAGAAGACTTTGATCGTCTTGTCACCAATCCAGATTGCGATATTGCCATTTATGGTCATATCCATCAGCAGTTTCTTCGCTATGGTAGTGGTGGCCAGCTTATCCTAAATCCAGGTTCGATTGGGCAACCCTTCTTTTTATCTGGGAATTTACGCAAAGACTTGCGGGCCCAATACATGATCTTAGAATTTGACGAAAAAGGTTTAAAAGATGCTGATTTTCGTCGTGTCGATTATGATATTGAGGCAGAATTACAGCTAGCTAAAGACTTACAATTACCCTACTACCAAGTTTATTATGAAAGTTTGGTTAATGGGATTCACCATACCCACAATCAGGACTTGTTGCACGAAATCGCTCAGAGTCAAGGACATGATGTTGAATTGGACGACTGGCTTAGTGGTAACTCTTGACATTACAACTAGAAGAGATATAATAAACTTAAGAAAAGAAGGAACTAATCTGATGAAAAAAGGAGAAGAGGATGCAAATTTCAAGTCGATTTACCATCGCGACCCATATGTTGATCATTATTGCTCTAAAAGGGAAGGAAAGCAAGGTGACTAGCGATTTTCTAGCTAGTAGTGTTGGAGTCAATCCAGTTATTATCCGTAAAACCTTGTCTCAATTAAAAAAAGCTGAGTTGATCTCAGTTGCGCGTGGAACTGGTGGAGCAGAGATTATCAAAGACCTAGAGGATATCAGTCTTTTAGATGTTTACCAAGCAGTTGAGTGCCTAGGAAAGACAGGTCAACTCTTTAGTTTTCATGACAATCCAAATCCAGCTTGTCCAGTAGGAGCTAACATCCATGGGGTTTTAGATGAGAAATTACAAAAGATTCAGCTAGCCATGGAGCAGGAGCTGAGCCAAACCAGTCTTGCTCAAGTGGTGGCAGATGCAGAAGCAAGGATGGAGAAATAAGAGCTTCTAGAAAGAGGCAAAACGTAGACATACCCTATCAGTAATAAAAAATTGCTCTTATAGAGGTTGGATACTATATAGTAAAAATTCTTAGAAATGTTGACATAATGCTATTTTAAGAGTTTTTTATTTTCTCTAGTAAAAGAAAGAGATTGAAGCAAATTGATCAAAATGAACCTTTTTTAAAATCTGAAGAGGCGAGATACAAACATAATTTTAGTAGAATATTGAGTATAAATCTTTCCACAATAAAACGCATATTATCAAGTTTTTTTAACATCTGATAATATGCGTTTTTCTGATTTTAAAGACTTTTATCCCAGCCGCTTTTTACATGTCTTTCTATCAAGTTGCTGGATTTATAGAGTCCTTGCTTTTATTGTTCCTTTCTTGACTTGAGGAAACTTCCAAGTCCTAGGAAAGTGAGGAGACCAATTCCTGCAAGAACAAGAGTAGATTGTTTTTCAGTACCTGTGTTTGGCAGGACTTTTTGAGACAGAGTCTCTACAACAGTTTCTTGAGTTTTAGGTTTTGCAGCTAGATTTTGGGCTTGACTTTGGTCGGTTTCCAAGCTAGAGAGATCAAACTCAGGTTTTTCTTCCACAGCTGGGGCAACGATGGCACCGCCTTGAGCGATTCGAAGAACAGTAGCTGTAAGGGCATTTAATTTCAATCCTTTTTCAGTCCATTCAAGCCCTTGAGGGTTGGCAATTCCGACTGGTCCTGCTTGGTTTTCATCTGCTAAAACTTCAGCATTTCTGAGGTGGGCAAAGGCAGTTCCCAAGTTAAATTCACGAGTTTTTTCGTCCGCATTGACAAAGACTGCGTAGATATCTCCATTTGGAGCAGTGATTTGGTAGCCAATCACTACGTCCTCTTTTTCCACACCATTTTGTCCTGGGACAGTAATGAGGCGGACACGTTCCTTGATATCTTCAAGACTCTTGAGTCGGAAGGCATCTGTTGATTGACGCAGAGCAATCAAACCTTTCATGTAGTCACGGCTCTTGACATTTTCAGGGAAAGCTTTACCATCTGTAGCCTTGGTCCAATCAAACTTGTTGACAGCATCACTAGAGTCATAAGAGTCATGGATGAAGTAAGGATAGACAAATGGATTGCCGTCCTTATCACGCAACAAGTGAGATTTGTTTGGAACCTTATCTTCTGCTACTGGAGTCTTGTAGGCTGGGTCACGGAATTGTTTGGTACGTCCATATTCCTGCCCAGAGTGGATAAATGGAGTTCCTTGAGCTGTCAAGACCATGAGGTTTCCAAGTCGTAAACGACGATGAATTTCAGCATAGTTCTCAGCCTTGCTTGGGTCTTTTTTGATAGACTGGGCAATGATATCAAAGAGGGTCAAGTTATCATGGGCTGCGATATACTGGATAACATCTCCAGGACTGTCTGCTTCAAAGTTGGTTGGTTGAGCAATGAGGTTTTTAAAGATAGTATTGATATCACGTTTACCACCTGTGATAAAGGCAGGTTGACCTTCGTTTGGATAACCTGACTTGAGGTTGTTACGGATGTCATCTGAAAATACAGCAACAGTATCAGTATGTTTCATCCAATCCTGATCAGCAGGTCTAGTAGGCATATTTTCATCACCAGAATAGGTTCTCCAACCTTCACCAAGCATGATGAGATTTGGATTGAGGGCACGTGCAGCCTTGTAAGCTTCTTCGACAGAAGCTGCATCATGATCTCCCATCATATCGAAACGGAAACCATCTACTTTATAGGTTTCAACTAGATACTTGATAGAGTCTACCATGACGCGTTTAGACATGTAGTGGGTTGTTCCTAGACGACCACCACCAAAGCTAGTACGAGGTGTCCCGTCTGCATCCATGAAGTGGTAGTAGTTTGGCTCAAGATCTTCAAAGATATCGACATTGGCAGTATGGTTGTAAACTACGTCTAAGATAGCACCCATGCCACGTTTATGGATTTCGTTGACAAGGTTCTTAAATTCTGCGATACGTTTTTCTGGATCCTTAGGATTGCTTGAGTACATACCAGTCAATGAGAAGTAGTTTTGAGGGTCATAACCCCAGTTGTAGTTGCTATTGCTTGAAGCATAGGCGGACAAGCGTTCTTGGTTCTTCAATTCATTGACATAATAGTATGACAAGACTGGAAGGAGCTGGATGTGGGTCACGCCCAAGTCTTTTAGGTAGTCTAGTTTTTCGATAAAGGCTTCAAAAGTACCAAATGGCTTAGTCAAATCTTTTGCGATGGCAGGATCTGAAGTGAAGTCACGAACGTGAGCCTCGTAGATAACAGCATCTTCGCGAGATTTGAAATTGCGAATCTTACCATAGGTCAAGTCTTGCGGCCCTAGTTTTGCTGGGTCTACAAAAGCAGCTTTAGCAACTTTATGGGCAGCATCTGTTTTTGCTAGATCGCTGTTCCAAGCTGCCAGAGATTTAGCATAAGGATCTAGTGCGAGAACAGTCTTGCCTTGGCGCTCGATTTGATATTGGTAGTAGTAGCCAGTATAGTTGCTGATGCCAAGACCAGAGTTTTCATTCAGAGTTTGTTTCCAGGTTCCTTTTTCTCCTTTTTCAAGGGCGACGGTTCCGACTACTTTTTCAGGATCTTTCTTATCGTAGACGACAACTGAAACCTTATCGGCACTTGGAGACCAAAGAGTCAGATCAACAAGTTTGCCATCTTCTTTAAGATTTGCACCGAGTGGACCGTCGTAACTGTAAGTCTCGTCTTTGAGACGCCAGCTTGAACGAGTTGTAAAACGGTCTGAATCATAGGCAACGGTGTAAGGGTTTTGAGTGTCAGAAAAATCACCGATGTAGGTTACTTTCTTACCTGCTTCATCAACTGTAACATCTGTGATTGTCACTTTATTTCCTTGGTGGTCAGTGATGTTGGAATGTTTAAGGATGTCTTCTTTTTTAGCCCCAACTAGGGTAGAAAAACTGCTTTCAATACGAGATTTAGCTACATGTTGGGCACCAGTCATACGGATATCGTGTACATAGTAAGGGTTGGTGTAGATGGTTTCGTCATCATCCTTAAGGAAGATTTGACTATGGTTTTTCAGGTCAGTAAATTTATAATCTTCTTTTCTGATTTTCACATCATCGCCTTTCTTGCTCTCATCTAATAGTAAAAATCCAAATTCTCTTGCGGCTTCATTGAGCGGAATATCGATGTAGCGTCCGTGTTTTCCACTTGCAGTAAAGTCTGTACCGTCAGGCCATTCACCATTGCTTGGAGTCTTCACATCTCCCCAGTACCAGAGGGATTTCTTGTCATAGTTGCCATCGGTGCGGAAATAGTTGACGCGGATCGTTCCCGCTGGCTGAGGTTGGTAGTTGTGGACTTTGTAGTCCTCATCTAGCCAAGCTTCATTCATCTTTGGAGAGAGGCGCTCTACTGAACGATCTCCAGTAAGGTTGTCCCCTTTGGTGTTGTTAATGAGGAAGCTGATTTTCTTGGCTTGCTCATTTTTTAGTTTGACATCTAGGTAGTAGCCGTAGTCGTCTTTCTTGGCATCCTTGAAAGACTGGGCGCCATTTGGCCAGTTCTCAGATGGTTTTTCAACATCATCCCAAGTCCAAAGACCTTGCGAATCTTGGTTTTCTTGAGGAAGTTTTTTGACATGGATACGGAAGTAGTTGTCTGCGATTGGGGTTTCAGATACAGTGTCTGCTGGCGAAGCTTTCTCAGCGGCTAGACTTGATACTTCTGTTTTATCGTCTTTATTGTTTGGAAGGCTTGGAGTAGCTTCAGTTGTAGTTGTTTCAGAAACTGCTACTGGTTCAGATGTTTTAGACTCTAGGGAAGCGTTTGCATCTTTTGGGGCCAAAATAGGCGTTTTTTCCTCAGCTTGGCTGGTTTCTGTAGTAGCTGGGTTCGCATTAATAGCGCTTACATTTTCTTGTGTGCCAGGACTAGTTTCAGATGCAGATACAGAAGGTGCTGTTAGGGCAAGGAGGATAAAGCTTGCTCCAATAAGGACAGAGCCAGTTCCGTTTTTCAGAGAACGGATGCTGTAAATCATTTTTTTATCTGGTTGAGATGACGTGTTTTTCATAGACACTCTCCTATCATTTATTTCTATCTTAGTATAGCACGTAGTAACAGTTTATGCAATCGTTTTCTTTGATTTTGTAGAAAAGAAATGTGACTCTGTGAAAAATCATACTCACGTAAAATCAATACGGTTTTTTGTTGATAGCCTACTAAAGAAATATCATAGTCTAAGCATAAACTTTGAAATGTGCCTACTAATCAATGGATCTGACTGTATTTTAGCAAATCAAGGAAAAAGTTTTTAGAGAGTGGGACAGAAATCGGTAATTCGTTAGAATTCGATTTCGTCGTCCCACCTCCGCACAGTTGAGTAGGGCTGTAAAAGCTGATGAAATCAGCGTAGTAGAGCCCACTCAACCACTGCGTCTTGCCCGACAATCCAAAGACAATTGAGAGGCTAGGACTTTTGTCCCAGACTCATTGTTCAAAGAAATAAAATCTCAACAAATTTACTAGAGAACTTAAGTCAATTTCTAGTAATTTTTTAGAATTCACAATGTATAGTGGATTGAATCTAGAATAGTAGATTACGACTGCTAAAAATATTTCTAGAAATTAGTTTGACTTTTCTAATCGAATTGTTCATACCTTATTTCAATCTACTATAGTGTTTTATATTCAATCTATCATACAACAAAATTATTGTAAATGAGCAAAATTTTATCGACAAGTGCGAATCTATAGTTGACTGATTTTAGAATAGTAGGATGTAGTTCTTAAAAATTGTAAGAAATTGATTTGATACTCTTCAAAAATCTCTTCAAACCACGTCAGCTGCGTCTTGCCGTACTCAAGTACAGCCTGCGGCTCGCTTCCTAGTTTGCTCTTTGATTTTCATTGAGTATGAATTTCCCGATTGATTTGGCTTTTATTTCATTTCCCTACACTTTTGAAAGTAAAAACGCATAATATCAAGTTTTTAAGATGCCTGACATTATGCGTTTATATCTGTTTTAGCCTGCTTGTTTGGTCATAAAACAGAGGCTATTTTTAAAGTTTACCAATGGAAAGAGTATTGAGTTCATTGACGACTTGTAGATTAGCCATGCGACCGACGTTCATGAGCTTCGGATGAACCAATCCTTCAATATCAAAGTTTGTAATGATGGCATCGTAACCCGCTTCCATGATTTCATCAACATTGAGTGTCTCTTTATCCCATGTTTCAAAGTGAATGTTTTTAGAGGTGTAAAATTGATAAAGTGAAATCAAGGCCTGAGGATGGGCAAAGTCAAACTCACTCAAAACAAGAACACGAACCTTAGTTTGGCGCTTTAGGAGTTGTTCCATTAGATCAGTTGCGTGGGTTAAAAGAGTATAGACTAGATGGATTACAGCGTGAAGTTTATCCTTTTGTCCCAAGCTAGACTTATAGCGCATCATTTCAAAACTAGCTGCTTCGTAAAAATCTGGGAAGAACTTTTTAATCTTATTCACTGCATAAGATTTATTATGAGAAATGATAGATTCTGAGTTGATTTCTTGACGTTCTAGAAATGCAGTGTTATGCAAGTGCCAAATCAATTGATCGGTATTTGAAAAGTGGACATCAAACTGTCGGGTAAGATTGTCTAGGACATCTCGAGCTGAGTGATAGGAGTGATCGACTTTCTCATTGTCTTTCCGCGCCTCTAGGAAATCCTCGACCGTGAAGAAAATCTCCTCTTGAGTATAGGAGCTGAAAATTTGGTCAAGAGTTGTAAAATCGAGTGTGATTCCAAGACGATCACCAAGAGATTGCAATTCCTGCTGGAAGTTTGAAAGTTGACTAAAAATAGGGCGAAGAGGGTCAAACTCGATTTCCTCTTTAGGTCTCGGTAAAATCTTTACTCGATGGAGATTGACTGCAATTTGTGTCTTCAGCTGAAGCATATTTTGGTAGGTGATGGGATAGCCTGTTATCTTGACAAGAAAAGTCACAATTTCCTCTACATCTTCAGAAGACAGATGAAATGGCCATTTGAAGAAACCATAGGCTTCATGGAAATACTGGGCAAAAAAGAAGCGAATGTCTCTTTCGTCTCCAATAATTGAAATAGGCGTCACCTTGAGCTTGAATTTATATTTTGACTGCAGAATATTATTGATTTCAGCAACCTTCTTACGAAGTGAGGGAAGAGAAATGTCAAGCGTTTGAACTAGGTGCTCGAAAGTAAATGGTTCTTCTAATAGGAAGAAAGCTCTGAGTACCTGAAAATTAACAGACTCTTGCAAAACGTGTCTATAAATTCGCTCAATACCAAAATTATGTTCGTTCCTCAGTATGATACCAGCGGTTGATGATAGAATATCAAAACACGAAAGTTGCTCGCGCATTTCTTTGATATCGCTTTTGATGATGCGTCCATTCAAATCTAGAATATCAGCCAAGGTGTCAATATGAATCCATTCTTGGTTCTCAAATAAGTATTCTAGAATTTTTAATTGTCTCTGTTCTTTGTGAGATAATAGTTCTCTCATGGGAAATACTCCTTGGAAATATAAAGTCTTATAAACAAAAAAAGATAAAAACAATTATCAGGGCTTTTTTCTATTATAGCATGTTTTCGGAAAAAATTTTTAAAATTCGTTTATAAATTATCAATTTTTATAATAATTTTACTAAAAAAATCGAAAACTTGGAAATTATTTGCATCAAATGTTTTTTTTTTTTCTAAAAGGAGCAAAAAACTTGACTATGTTGATACCATATTTTATAATAGCAACGTATGTAAAACACATGCGACTCTAATAAAAAATAAATAGGAGATAAGAATGTATTTTAATCGTAAAAATGCAGAGCAGAAGAACTGGCGTATGATTAAAAAAGGAAAACATTTCCTTTTTGGTTGTTCGCTTGTTTTTGCGGTCGGAGCTAGCTTAGCTATTCAAACGGTCCATGCAGACACAGCATCGGAATCTACAGTTGAGAGTGGCTCAAAAGCTAAAGAGGCTAAGCCTGGATATGGTGGAGAAATGGGGACTTATGAAGCTCCTGCTGCTGTGGCAGAGACTCAGCCAGCAACAGTTTGAAAAGCAGTGGTAGCGGAAAACACTACTGCTAAAACAGCTAACAAAGAAGCTTTGACCCAGTTGGTCGAAGAAGTAAAAGGCTTGGACAAAGCAGGAAAGACAGAAGACTCTCTTTCTCGCTTGAACACAGCACTTGAACAAGCACAAAATGTTTTGGCAAATGCAGAAGCTAGCCAAGACCAAGTGGATGCAGCAGTCGCTAGTCTCAAAGAGGCAGTAGCTCAACTTGCTGCTAAAGAAGAAAAAGCAACAGCAGTAGCCACTGAAGCTAAAGCTGAAGCGACAGAGGATAAAGCTGAAACAGCAGTAGCGGAAACTGAAGTAGCTCGTCCAAGAGGCAAACGTGATCTAAGTTCACGTGCAGCAAACCGTTCAGTTGACGGATCAGTCGCTGAAGGTGAATTTGCTGGTGCGGGTGTCAAGCAGTTTCAGTCAGTTCGCTACAGTGTGGATGGAGACAGAACAACTTGGACAATTAGTGTTGTACCGCAGCATAAGAATCACCAAGCTGCTGGCTTGGTGGTCGCATCAGATGATACAATTCAAAGTATTACTGTCGTAGACCGTGGTCCTAATGCTGGACGTCTGAATGAGGATTATTACGTTGAGAAAGATTTTGGAAAGCTCCCTGCTATGAGCAATCACAAAGCTTTGGCGTCTCATTATAAATACATTGGTGGAGGAGTTCCTGATTCGCTTACCTATAGTGTAGTGACTAAAGGGACCCGTCACAATCTGTTTGCTCGTTTTGCAACAGCTATTGTAAAAAACTCACTAGAAAATGGTGGGATGAATGGTTCATCAGCTGTTAAAAATCGTACTTCAGACTTCCCAGAAGTCGGTATCAATCTTTCATCAAGACTTGCACCACAACCAGGAGTCAACAACACCTACACCCAAACAAATGACACGATTACAGTGCCTACTATAGCTTCTACAGATACAGTCTTGACAGGTACAGGAACACCAGGTGCCCGCATCAATATTAAGAGTGAGGGTAAAACTGTTAATGATAGTACCGTAGTTGGACAGAACGGACAGTGGTCATTCCCAATTACTATTGGTTTGAATAGTAACGTTACTGGTGGGGCACAGCTGGTTCCTGGGAGTCAAATCAGCGTTAGCCAAACAGTTGGTGGAGTAGAAAGTGCTGCTACACCTGTAAACGTCTCTCTAGGTCACTCAGAGATCGTTCCATCATCTAAATCAAAACAACAAAATAATCTTGTTGAAAATGATAGAAACGTTACCTTGAAAGTACCGCATGATGCAGGAGCAGCTTATTTCCAATTTACGGACGCAGATGGCAATGCTCGAGAAGTTGTGCTTAAACGTGATGCTGTTCCAGGCAACTGGCAAGTAACAAACAGTGCACTTGCAAGTGTTGCTTCAAGTGATCAAGGAGCCCACTACTCAACGATCAACTTGACCTTGAACAAAGATATGAAAGCTGGAACAACAGCACGAGTTATCTCTAACATGAAAGAAGGCAGCTACTCAAGTCTTCAAGGATGGCAATCACGTGACGTTGAAGAAGCTCCAAAAGAAGAGACTCCAGCACCACAGCCACAGCCACAACCACAACCACAACCAGAACCATCAAAACCAAACACTCCAGCAGTGGATAGCGCAACTGCAACTAGTGGTCCAGAAATTGTCAATGACTTGGCAGGTAAAGCAAGTACACCAGCTGATGTAACAGTGAAAGCACCAGCAGGTTCAACTGTTAAACTTTACAACAAAGATGGCGTTGTGATCGGTGAAGCGGTAGCTAACGATCAAGGTGTAGCAACTGTTCACCCTACAAACAGCCTTCCAGAAGGAGAAATTACAGCTACTTCAACACCAGCAGGTGGTAAAGAGTCAGCTAAGAGTGCACCGATTACGGTTACAAAATCACCATTGACTGTTGAGGATGGTGGTGTTAGTGGTGATGCATACACTAGGCTTCTCATTTCTAAATCACATATTACCGTTTATCCTGGAGATGAGGTTGATGTTAAGGTAACAGCTGCTGCTTCAGCCATTGCCAGTTTTTATCCATCTAAAAATCCTACGGCTATAGGGGGGCTGGCCCCAACGGGTGTCTATAACCCTAATATGGGTACTGCGAATGTTAAGATTAAAGAAAATGGTTACGGTGGAACAGTTTCTATGAATCAACCTGCAACTGAAAAGGTAATCACTTTCTATCTCCGTAATAAAAACGGAACAGTAGTTACGAGAGATCTTAAAGTTACTGTTCTTGAGTCAGCTAAGAAGTATGAGCCAGTTGCAGGTACAAAAGTAGATGTTGCAGATCCTAACACTCTTAGTGAAGATGAAAAGAGCAAGATCATCAACTCAGTTAAAACTGCTAACCCAAGTCTTCCAGCAAATGCGACATACAGTGTGGATGAAAAAGGGAACCTTACCATCACTTATCCTGATAAGTCAACAGATAAGGTTGCAGCAGCATATCTCGTTAATCCTATAAAAGATACAACTGCTCCAGACAAACCAGTTGTGAACACAGACCTTACAGGTAAAGCAGGCACTAAGACACCAGTTGAAGTAACTGCAGAAAAAGGTTCAACCGTAGCCCTTTACGATAAAGACAACAACAAGATCGGTGAAGCAACTGCAGGAGAAAATGGTAAAGCAACGATTACTCCAAAAGTTGATATTCCAGCAGGTCCTGTAACAGCCAAAGCAACTGATGCAGCAGGTAATGAATCAAAACCAAGTGTTGCCAAGGAAGCGACAGTAAGTGATACAGTTCGTCCAGTATTGAACATTCCTTATGATGATGCTGATAATCAAGCAATCTACGTTTATTCAGGTGAAACAAACAATATTGAACTTAAGGTGACTGATAATTCAGGTAAGATTGTCAAAGCTTACTTGGCTATGCCAGCTGATAACCGTCAAGGCCTAGGAACTGAAGATACTTCCTATCTTGGTGGTGGTTCAAGAGCAGCCTTGTATTTGAAAGCTGATCGCATCAAGACAGAAACGGAGGCAACTGAAACCAACCCAGCTGTTATCCATGTGACAGGTGAAGTCCCAGCAAATACTTACACTGAACAAAATGGTCAGTTTACTCGTTACCTATTTGCAGAAGATGCAGCTGGTAACACAGCTTATGAACATGTTGGAGCACCAATGGAAAAAGGTGCGCTTGGACGTATCCGCTTCATGTGGAAACCACAAACATTCAAATACACCGCAACAGCGCCAACAACTCCACTTGTAGGAGATAATGCGCCAACAGCTGCTGAACTAGAACAAGCAGTTAAAAGTGCTAACCCTACATTTAGCGATAAGATTAAGACAGTCGCTGTGAATGGTGATAAAGTTATTGTCACTTATAACGATGGAAGTACAGATGAACTTCCAAAAGACTCAGTCTTTAAAATTCGTCCAGCAGCCCCAGTAGTAACTCCAACTATTCCAGCAACTGCAAATAATATGCCTGGAGCAGGAGTAAGTTCAACTGATAAGACCATTTCAGGTACAGGAACACCAGGTGCAACTGTTACCATCAAGTCAGGTGATAACACACTTGTTGAAAATGTACCTGTTGGAGCAGACGGAACTTGGACAGCGACTCTTCCAAAAGGATTGAACAGTAACATTACTACTCAACCACAGTTGACTCCAAAAGATAAAGTTACCGTTACTCAAACGCTTAATGGTGTTCCAAGTGCGGAAACAGAAGTACCAGTCGGTCTAGGTGAAACGACTATCCAACCAGATGAAAAATCATCTGACAAACAAAGCTTGATTGAAGGTACTAAGACAATCACTGTTAAAGTACCACACGATGCAGGTATGGCTTATCTAGGTTATACGAATAAAGATACCAATAAAGCTGGCGAAGTTGCTCTTAAACGTGATTCAATCGATGGACCATGGTATGCGAAAGATGAATCAAAAGCTGTTGTGAAATCATACGCGACAGACGGATTCACAGATACTATCGTCCTTGAGATGAAAGAACCAGTCAAAGAAGGTAAAGCCAAAGCTATCGCGAACATCGTTGAAGGCAAGTACTCAAGCCCAGTTGGTTGGAAAGAAATCAATGTTGAAGCCAAACAACCAACCGATGCGGATAAGAACACTCCAACAGCGAAAGAGCAAACTGTAAACAAAGGTGAAACTCCAGACGCTAAGAAATCAATTGATAACTTTGACAAGCTTCCAGAAGGAACAAAAGCAGAGTTCAAGACACCAGTAGATACAACAACCCCAGGCGATAAAACACCAACAGTTGTTGTGACTTACCCAGATGGTTCTAAGGATGAAGTTCCAGTAACTGTTAAAGTAGTAGATCCAAGCACAGATGCGGATAAGAACACTCCAACAGCGAAAGAGCAAACTGTAAACAAAGGTGAAACTCCAGACGCTAAGAAATCAATTGATAACTTTGACAAGCTTCCAGAAGGAACAAAAGCAGAGTTCAAGACACCAGTGGATACAACAACACCAGGTGATAAAACACCAACAGTCGTTGTAACATACCCAGATGGTTCTAAGGATGAAGTTCCAGTAACTGTTAAAGTAGTAGATCCAAGCACAGATGCGGATAAGAACACTCCAACAGCGAAAGAGCAAGCTGTAAACAAAGGTGAAACTCCAGACGCTAAGAAATCAATTGGTAATGTAGATGATCTTCCTAAAGGAACAACAGTAGAGTTCAAGACACCAGTAGATACAACAATCCCAGGCGATAAAACACCAACAGTTGTTGTGACTTACCCAGATGGTTCTAAGGATGAAGTTCCAGTAACTGTTAAAGTAGTAGATCCAAGTACAGATGCGGATAAGAACACTCCAACAGCGAAAGATCAAACTGTTAAACCAGGAGATAAACCATCTGCCAAAGATTCAATCGGTAATGTAGGTGATCTTCCAGAAGGAACAACCGTAGACTTCAAGACACCAGTAGATACAACAACCCCAGGTGATAAAGACGCTACAGTCGTTGTGACTTACCCAGATGGTTCTAAGGATGAAGTACCAGTTAAAGTAACTGTAAAAGATCCAAGTGCACCAGCTACAGATGCAGACAAGAATACTCCAACAGCGAAAGATCAAACTGT
>NZ_JASHDM010000005.1:0-135781 GCF_047463655.1 Streptococcus infantis | reverse complement strand
TCTCTTTTCGTCTATACTTAGGGGTGAACACAATGTGATATTTACACATCCATTTTGTGTGTGATAAACTATGTGCTTTTTGAGCCATATTTTTCTCCTTTCGCTTTACAATTGGCTTGAACACCTTTATTGTATCGCGTTTGGAGTTTTTTTGGTATAACCTTCGACGCGCACCCGCATAGCGGGTGGTTTATTTGTCTCGCACCTAACGGAGCGAGACGGACTGAAAGTCACATAACATAAAAACCAAGGACAATCATCCTTGGTTTTTGTGTAGCTTCAATTTCTACATCACTACTTGCTCGGTAGAATCAAAATTGACTAGAAAAACAATTCAAAACTAATTAGCTGGATTCAATTCTTTCCAGTCGATGTTAGCCAAATCAAGCTTTTCAGAAGAGATATCTAAAACTTGCTCTGCTTTCTCATTGCCACCGATTTGAATAGTTGCTTCTTTAATCTTCTGCACTCCATTTTTTTCAAACGAATATAGAGCCAGGTTCATTTCTGGACGAGTTGACTGCCAGTCTGCATAAGAGACTAGACCATTTTCGTAAATAACAAAGCCTGAGCGAAAACCACCTGCAGAAGCTACATAAGCTGTGTGAAGTAAGTTTGGTTTTTGATTTTCCAAATAATAAATGGCTGAAACAAATTTTTCATCGCCAATAAGTAACTCATCTTGCCCATCCTTATTCAAATCAAGAAGGGCATATTTCCAATCTGGTGCATTTTGATAATCCATTCGAGAGAAAATCATGCCATATTCTTCTGATGCAATCTTGTGTTGTTTATTTTCCTCGTATAAATCTTCTCTATTACCTTGTTTTAAAAGCTCTGTATAGTGATTATAACGTTCAATCACTTCTTTATATACATCTTGTCCAGTTTCCTTCTTATTTTCAGCAGTCGATTGTGACGCCTTGGTCGAAGAGTTACTTGTATTTTCAGTCTTTGCTTCTGTTGATGCACTAGTCTTATCGTCTTTGGAAACAGATGATAGTGCAGATGAAGGTTCTGTATTGCTCCTATTTTTATTGAGACCACAAGATGCCAAAACTGAAATTGAAAAAATAGCTAAAAGCATCATTAAATATTTCTTCATATTAACCTCTATAGCATTGCATTTTCAGATGGATAAACTTCATAAATGAATCATTAACCCAAGTTATACTTAGTTAGGAAATCATTCTACCAAATAATCACACGGTCTTCTGGTGAGCGCCACATTCCGTCGCCTTCTTTGACATCATAGGTTGTAAAGAAATCATCAAAGTTTGGCACTTGGACATTGACACGGAGTTTAGCTGGCGCGTGCACATCGACACTGGCCATGAGTTTCATCAACTCTGGGCGGCCTTTCATACGCCAAATACGCGCAAAGTTATGGAAGAATTCTTCAGCTGAGAAGTCTGGTTCTCTTTTAGCAGCTTCAAGAGCAGCAGCGATACCTCCTAGGTCCGCAACGTTTTCTGATACGGTCAATTTACCGTTAATAGTTGCGCCGTAAGATTCTTGACCATCAAACTGGTCGATAACCTTCTGCGTTTTCTCTTTAAAGGCTGCATAGTCGCTCTCTGTCCACCAGTCCTTGAGACTTCCATTTTCATCAAAGGAAGCTCCGTTGGTATCAAAGGCGTGAGAAATTTCATGAGCGATTACCGCACCGATACCTCCATAGTTGGCAGAAGATGACTGATGCAAGTCATAGAATGGTGCCTGTAAAATAGCGGCTGGGAAAACAATCAAGTTCTTTTGTGGATTGTAGTAGGCATTGACCATGTGAGCAGGCATGCCCCACTCTTTGTAGTCAACTGGCTGGTTCCACTTGCTCCAACTGTGCTTGATTTCCACGCGCGCAAAGGATAGGGCATTCTCAAAGAGGCTAGCGTTTTCGTCTACTACTTTATCCTTGTAGCGAGCTGGCAATTCTTCTGGATAACCGATATAAGGCTTGATGACATTGAGTTTGACGATAGCTTTTTCTCGTGTTTCAGGAGTCAACCAGTCATTCTTAGCCAAGCGTTCCTTATAAACATCAATCATAGTTGCCACTTTTTTCTCAACGTCTGCCTTAGCTTCAGGAGAGAATTTTTCGTGGGCATACCAAAGTCCAAGGGCTTGTTTGAATGGTCCTTGCGCTAAGTGGTAAGCAGCCTTGCGTTTATCTTGGGCTTCTGGAACACCTGAAAGAGCACGGCCATAAGCACCTGACAAGATACGAATCTCATCTGTCAAATAGCTCGTTGAAAGATTGACCACACTCAAGATCAAGCTTGCCTTGAGCAAAGGCCAAGCTTCTTCACTATAGAATTGCTCTGCTGCTTGCCAGAAACGTTCTTCATCTACAATGACCTTATCAGGTACTTGACCAAGAACAGCTTGGAAAAAGTCATCCAATGGAAGGGCAGGAGCAAACTTTTTGAAATCGTCATAAGAATATGGATGATAAAGTTTAGCATATTCTGAACTTTCTTCGTTAGAGAGGACCACAGCTGCGATACGGCGGTCCAATTCCAAACGTTTCTCTAAAAGATCTTCGATTTCTTCATCTGAAAAGTTATAGGCTTTGAGGAGATTAGAAGTACTTTCTTTCCAAAGGTTCAACAATTCCTCACGCTGTGGATGGTCTTCCGCATAGTAGGTTGTGTCAGGCAAGATTGTTCCTGGAGCACTAGCCCAAAGAACATTGGTTCTAGCATCCATAAAGTCTGGTGATACTCCAAATGGAAGGAAGTTTGGTTTACCAGCTAATTCGAATGCAGCTAGTTTACTTGCGAAATCCGCAAAACTTTCCAAATCTTGATATTCATTCAGTAAAGGGAGGACTGGTTTGATTCCATCTGCTTCTCGTTTGTCAAAATCTCTGACCATACTATGGTACTTAACAAAATTTGCTAATATGGCATCTTCAGGAACATCTTCTCCAGCCAACCACTTGTCAGTTGTTGTTAGCATCAACTCTTCAATTTCTTCGTCAAGGTCGATAAAACCACCTGTTCGTGATTTGTCAGCTGGAATGACGGCAGTCTTTTCCCATTCACCATTTATAGCATCATAAAAATCATCTTGATAACGTGTCATTTTATTCTCTCTTTCCTATTTTAACTTATTCCTAGCTTAGCAAAATTCCCTTGGGATTGCAATTAAAAATGCCGAGTTGCCCTCTTATTTTAATCATTAATATTTTAAATTTTTACAAAAATTAACTTGACTTAAAAATAAAATTAAGGTATATTAAAAATAGGAGGAATATAACTGTATGATACGTATCGAAAACCTCAGTGTCTCCTACAAAGAAACGTTGGCACTTAAGGATATTTCTCTAGTGCTCCATGGACCAACAATTACCGGTATCATTGGTCCAAACGGTGCTGGGAAATCAACATTATTAAAAGGGATGCTGGGAATTATCCCACATCAAGGTCAGGCATTTCTCGATGACAAGGAAGTGAAAAAATCCTTACATCGAATCGCCTATGTCGAACAAAAAATCAATATCGACTACAACTTTCCCATCAAGGTCAAGGAATGTGTCTCTCTAGGACTCTTTCCCTCTATCCCTCTCTTTCGCAGTTTAAATGCTAAACATTGGAAGAAAGTGAAAGAAGCCCTTGAAATCGTCGGTCTAGCTGACTACGCAGAACGGCAAATCAGTCAACTGTCTGGAGGTCAATTCCAGCGGGTCTTGATTGCCAGATGTTTGGTGCAGGAAGCCGACTATATCCTCTTGGATGAGCCCTTTGTTGGGATTGACTCTGTCAGTGAGGAAATCATCATGAATACGCTGAGAGATCTGAAAAAAGCTGGGAAGACGGTTCTGATCGTCCACCACGACCTCAGCAAGGTTCCCCACTACTTCGATCAAGTCTTGCTTGTCAATCGAGAAGTGATTGCCTTTGGTCCAACCAAAGAAACCTTTACCGAAGCCAATCTCAAAGAAGCTTACGGTAATCGACTCTTTTTCAATGGAGGTGACCTATGATTGCAGAATTTATCGATGGATTGCAAAAATTCCATTTCTTGCAAAATGCCTTGATAACAGCCATTGTCATCGGGGTCGTAGCTGGAGCTGTAGGATGTTTCATTATTCTACGCGGGATGTCACTCATGGGAGATGCCATTTCACATGCTGTCTTGCCAGGTGTAGCCCTCTCCTTTATCTTGGGCCTTGACTTCTTTATCGGAGCCATTGTCTTTGGATTGCTAGCTGCCATCATCATTACCTACATCAAGGGGAACTCGATTATCAAAAGCGATACCGCCATCGGCATTACCTTTTCTTCTTTCTTAGCCCTCGGTATCATCTTGATTAGTGTCGCTAAAAGTTCAACTGACCTTTTCCATATCCTTTTTGGTAATATCCTAGCCGTCCAAGATACGGATATGTTTATTACCATGGGGGTAGGGGCAGCCATTCTCTTGTTAATCTGGATTTTCTTCAAGCAACTCTTGATAACTTCCTTTGATGAACTCTTGGCTAAAGCCATGGGAATGCCTGTCAATTTCTATCACTACCTTCTCATGGTACTCCTAACTCTTGTGTCTGTGACAGCCATGCAAAGTGTCGGAACTATCCTGATTGTAGCCATGCTGATTACCCCAGCGGCAACTGCTTATCTGTATGCTAATAGCCTGAAAAGTATGATTTTCCTTTCCTCAACCTTTGGAGCGACTGCTTCAGTTTTGGGACTCTTTATCGGTTATAGCTTTAACGTTGCGGCAGGTTCTAGTATCGTGCTTACAGCCGCTAGTTTCTTTCTCATTAGCTTCTTTATCGCTCCAAAACAACGATATTTGAAACTGAAAAATAAACATTTGTTAAAATAAGGGGCAGAACCCCACTAAATTGGAGGATCTAATGAAAAAATTAGGTACATTACTCGTTCTCTTTCTTTCCGCCATTGTTCTTGTAGCATGTGCTAGCGGAAAAAAAGATGCAGCTTCTGGTCAAAAACTAAAAGTTGTTACTACAAACTCAATCATCGCTGATATTACTAAAAATATTGCTGGTGACAAGATTGATCTTCACAGTATCGTCCCTGTTGGTCAAGACCCACACGAATACGAACCACTTCCTGAAGACGTTAAGAAAACTTCTCAAGCTGATTTGATTTTCTATAACGGGATCAACCTTGAAACAGGTGGCAATGCTTGGTTTACAAAATTGGTAGAAAATGCCAAGAAAACTGAAAACAAAGACTACTTTGCAGTCAGCGAAGGCGTTGATGTTATCTACCTTGAAGGCCAAAATGAAAAAGGCAAAGAAGACCCACACGCTTGGCTCAACCTTGAAAACGGTATGATTTTTGCTAAAAATATCGCAAAACAATTGAGCGCGAAAGACCCTAGCAACAAGGAATTCTACGAAAAAAATCTCAAAGAATATACTGAAAAACTAGACAAGCTTGACAAGGAAGCTAAAGAGAAATTTAACAACATCCCTGCTGAGAAAAAACTCATCGTAACCAGCGAAGGATGCTTCAAATACTTCTCTAAAGCCTACGGTGTCCCAAGTGCCTACATCTGGGAAATCAACACTGAAGAAGAAGGAACACCTGACCAAATCAAGACCTTGGTTGAAAAACTTCGCCAAACAAAAACTCCTTCCCTCTTTGTAGAATCAAGTGTGGATGACCGTCCAATGAAAACTGTTTCTCAAGACACAAACATCCCAATCTACGCACAAATCTTTACTGACTCTATCGCAGAACAAGGTAAAGAAGGTGACAGCTACTACAACATGATGAAATACAACCTTGACAAGATTGCTGAAGGATTGGCAAAATAAATTTCTAAAAACGTCATTCTCCTTGAATTGGCGTTTTTGTCTAATCAATTTTCAGTCAAACTATTGGAAAAGTCTGAACATTTAATGTAGAATGAAAGAAAAAAGATTGGAGTAGCTTATGACTACATTCCTTGGAAATCCTGTAACTTTTACAGGGAAACAACTACAAGTAGGAGACAAGGCGCTTGACTTTTCTCTAACAACAACTGACCTTTCTAAAAAATCACTGGCTGACTTTGATGGTAAGAAAAAGATTTTGAGTGTCATTCCTTCTATCGACACTGGGATCTGCTCACTTCAGACTCGTCGCTTTAACCAAGAATTGGCTAGCTTGAACAACACTGTTGTCCTTACTGTTTCTATGGACCTTCCATTTGCTCAAAAACGTTGGTGTGGCGCAGAGGGAATTGAAAATGCCATCATGCTCTCAGACTACTTCGACCACTCTTTTGGACGTGATTACGCGCTCTTAATCAATGAATGGCATCTGCTTGCGCGCGCAGTCTTTGTCCTTGATGCTGACAATATCATTCGCTATGTTGAATACGTAGACAATATCAACAGCGAACCAAACTTTGAAGCAGCCATTGAAGCAGCAAAGTCGCTTGACTAAAAGAAAGCCCACTTATAACAAGGCAGAAAGCTAGAGAAATCTAGCTTTTTTTGGTATACTAGATGGAGATAATAAACAAGGAAATGCGAATGACACCAAATAAAGAAGATTACTTAAAATGTATTTATGAGATTGGCATGGAACTTCCTAAGATTACCAATAAGGAAATCGCTGCTCGAATGCAGGTATCTCCTCCTGCGGTAACAGAGATGATCAAGCGCATGCAATCCGAAAATCTTATCCTAAAAGATCAGAAAAAGGGCTACTTACTAACGGATATTGGTTTAAAACTTGTATCTGACCTTTACCGAAAGCACCGACTCATTGAAGTTTTTCTGGTTCACCATCTGGACTATACCAGTAACCAGATTCATGACGAAGCTGAGGTATTAGAACATACGGTTTCAGACTTTTTTGTCGAGAGATTAGACAAAATGTTAGGCTTTCCAAAAACCTGTCCCCATGGAGGAACCATTCCTGCCAAGGGAGAGCTTTTAGTTGAGATTAATAACCTTCCTCTCTCGGATATCAAAGAAGCAGGAACCTATCTACTAACTCGGGTTCACGATAGTTTTGAACTTCTCCAATATTTGGAAAAACACAGCATCCATATTGGAGACCAACTCCAAGTCAAGCAGTTTGATGGCTTCTCTAATACCTTCACTCTGAGTCACAAGAATGAAGAACTCCAAGTCAGCCTAGAAATTGCCAAACAACTCTATGTTGAAAAAATGAACTAATTTCTCAAGTCCCCTACCAACCCTGAAAGCTTGATTTTCAGGGTTTTATTTCTAGCATTTGATGTTACTCTCATTTTGTTGTAGAATGTTTGTAAAAAAAAAGAAAGATATTTTAACCTATGAAAAAATCACTAAAAATTTTTGCGACATCCAAATGGTTTGACCTCTTTGGTGTTGCTCTGGTCGTTGGAATTGCGATCGCATCTGGTTACCTCAACTCCCGTCTCGATAAATTCGTAGACTGGGGCCCATGGACTGCCCTTGTGCCCTTTGGATTGATTTCCGTAACCAACGTTGGGATTTCCATGTTGTCCACTCGTTTCACGGGAAAATTAAGCAAATGGGGAAATTACTTTGGCATTGTCAATACGATTTTGTCCGGCACCATTGACTATATCCTTGGAAATAAGGCGGCCATTATCACCTATCCTGTCACCTTCCTCATTTATACCTTTGCTATTAAGAAATGGGAAGCTTCGCAAGAAGGCAGACCCAACCAAATGAGCCAAAAACAGATAAAATTAGCTGCCATCATCATTTCAATCATCGCCTTCCTCTTTGCATTTATGACCAACTATATCGGCTATGGAGGAAAGATGAATCTCCTTGCCTACGTAACAACTATTTCCTTTGCACTCTCCCTCATTGCCAATGCTTTGAATGCATTGAAACTGACAACTCAGTGGGGATTTTGGTTGATTTACAATTTCGTTCAGCTGACAAAGGCTGGCATTCAAGGAAACTTTGCCAATATCGGAAAATACATCTTTTATATCCTCAATGCAATCGGAGCTTTATTTGTCTGGAATGATGAAGAAGTGGAAAAATAGAAGGAAACTCAAATAAAGAAAGCAAGCCGAATTAATAGAATCTCCTTACTAAAATTTTTTATCATTTTACTTGTAACTCCCATTCTTTTGGAGTAGAATGAAGCTAGATAAAAGAGGGAGGTCTTGTCATGAAAAAACTCTTTAGAATCCATTTTGCAGCCATCGTAGTCAGCGATTTGCTACTGTTGGTAACTTTCAGACCCCGATACGAACTTTCTTTGGAGAGAGGCCTGATTTTTTGCTTCATTTTCATCCTTGCTCAAGGACTACTGCTATTTCGCTTGGTCAATCGACTCAAAAAACATTTCTCTGAGATTGATTCTCAGATGAACAAAAAAATTCGCCTTTACTACTTAGAGATTCTCTCCGCTGACCTACTATTATTTGTCTTTTTAGCCATCACTGGCCCTCAACATTTTTACTCTCTTACTCCAGTCTTTACTTCCTGTCATTCTACTTTTTATTATATAACGGCTAGCCACCTAAGAGAAAACTATCCAGACTTTTATGACAAACATATCTCTTTGTGGGAGTGTCTCTAAGGAAGAAGAGGTTTTATCATGAAAAAAATCATCTACATCAAAACCATTCAACTCCTCATCATCGATGGAATCATGCTGGCATTTTTGACATTTAAAGAGGGGCTCACTTGGGATTGGATTTTGATTTACAGTGGTTGGCTCATTTTCTTTCATCCTGTACTGTTGATCTATCTTTCCAACCAACTTTGTGACCACTTTAGTCAACTCTATTCCCAGATTAGACCGAGATTCTGGCCTTTTGCCTTACAAACCCTCCTATGGGATAACCTGATAATTCTCTCCTTGCTGTTTTTAAGTGGTATCCCACTTTTCCTTCAGGGAAGTCTCCTCATCCTAGGATATTTCATCCCTTCCTATCGCATCTGCCAAAGCCTGAAAAGAGACTTCCCCCAAGCCTATCAAGAACCGATTTCATTTTGGAATATTTTGTGATAGATAAGAAAAACCAAGCTGACTGGGCTTGGTTTTTCTTATCTATTTTTGGTGTCAAGGATGATGGTTACTGGGCCATCATTGACCAGTTCCACCTGCATATCTGCTCCAAAGACTCCTTTCTCAACAGGAACTTCCTTGGCTAGTTCTTGGTTAAATTCTTGATAGAAAGCTTCCGCCATATCCGGTTTAGCAGCGCCTGTAAAGGCTGGACGATTTCCCTTTTTGGTATCTGCAAACAGAGTAAACTGAGAGATGGAGAGGACTTGGCCTTGGATATCCTTAACAGATAAGTTCATCTTACCTTCAGTATCTGAGAAAATTCGCATATTGACAAGCTTTCTGACTGCATACTCCAAATCTTCTTTTTGATCCTCAGGTCCAACACCTACTAAGAGTAAGAGCCCCTGCTGGATTTTCCCATATACTTGACCCTCAATAGAAACTTGAGCTTTCTTGACACGCTGAACGATAATTCTCATAGCAATCCTTTCTGATGATATCAAGCCAACTTAACCATTGGTCCGTTTGACTGAGTAAACTTCTGGTACACTCTTAATCTTATCAACTACGGTGGTCAGCATTGAAAGGTTTGAAATTCCAAAGGAAACATGGATATTAGCAAATTTCATATCCTTGGTTGGTTGGGCATTAACTGTTGAGATATTCTTAGTCGTATTTGATAAGACTTGCAAGATATCATTCAATAGACCAGAACGGTTGAGTCCGTAGATGTCAATATGCGCCATATATTCCTTGCTTGAGAATTGGTCTTCCCATTCAACATCGAGTAGGCGTTGTTCGTAGTTTTCCTGTGAACGAAGGTTCATACAGTCTACACGGTGGATGGCAACTCCGCGTCCTTTGGTAATATAGCCGACGATATCATCACCTGGAACAGGGTTACAACATTTGGCAATCCGGATCAAGAGCCCAGAAGCACCTTGGATGACTACTCCACCCTCATGCTTAACCTTAAGCGTGTCCTTGTTCTCCACCTTGACTTCGCCACCCTTGACCAATTCTTCAGCCTCTGCCTTAGCCTTGGCACGCTCTTCTTCGCGACGTTCCTTCTCCGTCAAACGGTTAAAGACAGTGATGGCTCCGATTTCTCCAAAACCAATCGCCGCAAATAGCGCTTCTTCTGTCTTGTAGCTGGTTTTTTGAAGGACTTCATCCATGTGGCGTTTGTCCATAAATTTATTGGCCACATAGCCGTTTTCTTGGAGCTGACTAATCAGCAATTCACGGCCTTTATTGATGGACAATTCTTTGTCTTGGTTTTTAAAGAACTGACGAATTTTGTTACGAGCCTTGCTGGTCTTGACCATATTAAGCCAGTCACGACTTGGTCCAAATGAATTTGGATTGGTGATGATTTCAACCTGATCACCCGTTTTAAGCTTAGTCGTCAAGGGAACCATACGACCATTAACCTTGGCACCTGTTGCTTTCTCACCGATTTTTGTGTGAATCTCATATGCAAAGTCAATCGGTCCAGAATCCTTTGGAAGTGAACGAACCGCCCCATCTGGAGTAAAGACATAAATCTCCTCAGCCAGATAGTTTTCTTTGACAGTATCCACAAATTCTTTGGCATCATCTGCTTGATCTTGGAGCTCCATCATCTCCTTGATCCAATTCATTCCAATAGCAGATTCCTTGCTATTAACCTGACCCTTGATTCCTTTTTTGTAAGCCCAGTGAGCCGCAACCCCGTACTCAGCAACCTCGTGCATCTCCTTAGTACGAATCTGGAACTCGATAGGTCCTTTTGGTCCGTAAACAGTCGTATGGATTGATTGGTAACCATTGGCCTTACGATTGGCAATATAGTCTTTAAAACGTCCCGGCATCGGTTTCCAAAGCTCATGAACGTAGCCCAACATCGCATAGACATCACTCTGAGTGTCTAGGATACAACGAATAGCAATCAGGTCGTAGATCTCTTCAAAGCGTTTTTTCTTATCCTGCATCTTACGATAGATAGAGTAGATATGCTTTGGACGACCGTAGATTTTTCCTGTAAGATGGCGCTCAGATGAGTATTCCTCAAGTTTCGTCACAACTTCATCGACCAAGGCTTCACGCTCTTGACGTTTTTCCTTCATCATGTGACTAATCTTGTAAAATTCAGTTGGATTGAGATAGCGGAAAGAGAGATCTTCCAGTTCCCACTTCACACTTGAAATCCCCAAACGGTGAGCAAGCGGTGCATATATTTCCATGGTTTCTCTGGAAATACGCTCCTGCTTGTCCTTACGAAGATGCTTGAGGGTGCGCATATTGTGTAGGCGGTCAGAGAGTTTGACCAAGATAACACGGATATCCTCTGACATAGCCATGAGCATCTTGCGATGATTCTCAGCCAGCTGCTCCTCGATAGACTTATACTCAACCTTACCAAGCTTGGTAACACCATCTACAATCACTCGAACATCGTGACCAAATTCGCGTTCTAAGTCATCTAAAGTAGCATCTGTGTCTTCTACCACGTCATGCAAAAAACCACAGGCAACAGTGACAGCATCTAGCTTGAGTTTAGCTAAGATTCCTGCTACCTGAATAGGGTGGATAATATAAGGCTCGCCTGATTTACGATACTGGCCACTATGACATTCTACAGCATAAACCAAGGCCTTGTGTACAAAAGCCACATCTTCTTTCGATAAATATTTTTGCGTTAAAGCGACAACTTCATCGCCTGAATAAATTACTTCTTTCGGCATGCATACTCTCCAATTCTTCCTACCATTTTAACACTTTTTTGAGGATATGAAAACTAGTAAAGCCCATTCTGTAAGAGTTTGCTTATCTTAGCAAAAAAGCACTACTAGAAAACTCTAGCAGTGCTAACACATTTAAAATCTATCTTAGTAAACTGTTCTTTCAGTTTCTACGTCGAAGAAGTGTGCTTTGTTCAAGTCAAATCCAAGTTCAACTGTTGCACCTGCTTGCAAGTAGTCACGAGCGTCAACTTTTGCAACGAATTCATCTTTACCAACTTGGCAGTATAGGTGAGATTCTGAACCAAGCAATTCTGATACAGAGATTGTTGCTTTCACAACTGATTCTGGGAATGTTTCAAGGAAAGCAGGTTCTGCATTTACGTCTTCTGGACGGATACCGAAGATCAATTCTTTTCCTTCGTAGCCTTTTTCACGAAGAACTTTCAAAGCACCTTCTGGAACTTTCAAAGTAAATCCGTCAGCAACAATGCGGTCACCGTTCAATTTAACATTGATGAAGTTCATAGCTGGGCTTCCGATAAATCCTGCTACGAATTTGTTCACTGGGTTTTTGTAAACTTCTTGAGGAGTACCGATTTGTTCAACACGTCCGATAGTACCTGTACCAGCAGGGTTTTTAGTTGCTGACATGATAACGATACGGTCTGCAAGTGTCATCGCTTCTGTTTGGTCGTGAGTTACGTAGATAGTTGTAGCTCCGATACGACGGTGGATTTTAGCGATTTCAGCACGCATTGATACACGAAGTTTAGCATCCAAGTTTGACAAAGGTTCGTCCATCAAGAATACTTTAGCATCACGGACAATCGCACGCCCCATGGCAACACGTTGACGTTGACCACCTGAAAGGTCAGCTGGTTTACGATCCAAGAATTCTTTCAAACCAAGAATTTCTGCTGCTTCTTGTACACGTTTGTCAATGTCTTCTTTGCTATATTTACGCAATTTCAAACCGAAGGCCATGTTATCGTATACAGTCATGTGTGGGTAAAGAGCGTAGTTTTGGAATACCATGGCAATGTCACGGTCTTTTGGAGCTACGTCGTTGACAACCACGCCATCGATAGATGCAGTACCTTCTGTGATGTCTTCGAGACCTGCAATCATACGAAGAGTAGTTGATTTACCACATCCTGAAGGTCCTACGAAAACGATAAATTCTTTGTCTTTGATGTTCAAGTTGAAATCTTCAACTGAATAGTGTTCGCTATTTGGATATTTTTTGTAAATATTTTTAAGATTTAATTCTACCATTTCGGTGAACTCCTTTTGTCATTTGATAGTTTTATTATAGATGAAAACGCTTTACATTTCTATGGCAAGGTGACCAAAAAAATAAAAAAGTTCTGTGCAACTTGCACAAAACTTTAGATTATATCTGGTAAAATCAACTGATAACACAAGGTTAAATCTGTCAATTCTTTCAACTGCAGTCCTGTCAGTTCTTCCCACTTATCAATCTTATATTGGAGAGAATTGCGGTGCAGATAGAGCTGCTGTGCTGTTTTAGTCAGGACTGCACTGTTTTCCCACAGTGAAAGGATGATTTCCTGAATCTGATCCTGGTCCACAATCATCTGATGCAGATATTCCTTGACAACTCGGAGATCCACGATTCTTTCACCCATACTCCACAGATAGAGTTGAGAAAAAGTATGGAATCCTTGATGACCTTGACGCCACCAGTTTTTAAACAAGTCACGTTCTGCTTTGATGAGATCTGTCAAACTCTGATTTCCTGTTTGAGACCAGACCTGACCTAACATGATGGATAAACGTACTCCAAAGTCATATTCTACAGCTTCCAAGGTATCTGTCAGGATTGAGCGAACGGATGTGTACTTATCCTGTTGGAGAACAAAAATGTAATCCTGCGCTCCAACCTGAAGAACTGTTTGACAATTTGGAAAGAGGGTTTTCATCATCTCTAACCAAGACGTTAAATTCTCCTGTTGAAAATAAGATAGGTGACAATAGACAAGCTGCAATTTTTTAAAGTTTTGCGGTGCCTGTCCTTTGCCTTCAATGAGATAACTATACCAGGGATTGAGGGAAATGGTTTGCTCCTGTTTGGTTAAGAGAGCCATCAGTTGTTTTTCACGCTCGCTAAGACTAGCTTCCTCAAGCAAAAGCCACTGATAATTTGACAGAGGTAGACTTAGATAACCCTCTTTATCAACTGGCTGATCTAAGATTTTACCATCAGGAAACCAATCCAGTAGTTCTTTTGCAATCATTCCTAGCCCTCCACTTTTTGGATGCACCAAGAAATCAAGGTTTCGAGGCGTTCCACATTTTCAGTCATATGAAGATAGCCCATGACCGCTTCAAAACCCGTGGACATACGGTAGGTTACCACATCCGCATTCTTAGCCTTGGTATGGCTGTTGGTATTGCGACCCCGTTTATAGATTTCTGCTTCTTTTTCCGTTAGGACTTCTTCTTCCAGCATGAGGGAAATCAAATGTGCCTGAGCCTTGGCCGACACATACTTGGTTGCCTCTTGGTGAAGTTTATTGGGCTTGGTCATGCCTTTGAGAATGAGATGGCGACGGATATACATAGAATAAACTGCATCTCCTTCAAAAGCTAGAGCAATCCCGTTAATGAGATTGACATCAATCACGTGTCCACCTCACTCCATCCTTGGTGTCAAGTAGCTTAATCCCTTGTGCAGCTAGTTGGTCACGGATTTGGTCAGCTGTCGCAAAGTCACGATTGACACGCGCTTCTTGGCGTTTTTGAATCAAGGCTTCAATCTCTTCATCCAAAACTTCCTCAACAAAGACTACTCCAAAGACTTCTAACATGGCCGCAAGAGCTTCCTTAACGGTTGCATCATAGTTGCCTGAGTTGATCCATTTGGCCATTTCAAAGACAACTGTGATTCCGTTAGCTGTATTGAAATCCTCATCCATGGCCGCTACAAACTTATCTTTAAATGCCTGTAACTCTTGAGCATCTACAGTTCCAGTAAATGGTTGTTCATAGGTGTTCTTCAAATACTTGAGATTAGTCTCCGCATCACGCACTGCTTTTTCCGTAAAATTGATAGGCTTACGGTAGTGCTGAGTGGCAAAGAAGAATCGCAATACTTGCCCATCAATCGTTTCGAGGGCATCGTGTACAGTGATAAAATTACCCAAGGACTTAGACATCTTGACATTGTCGATATTGACAAAACCATTGTGCATCCAGTAGTTAGCGAAGGTCTTGCCTGTTTTAGCTTCTGACTGGGCAATTTCGTTGGTGTGGTGTGGAAACTCAAGGTCAGCTCCACCACCGTGGATATCGATGGTATCACCCAAAATTTCAGTCGACATAACAGAACACTCGATATGCCAGCCTGGACGACCAGGTCCCCAAGGACTGTCCCAAGAAATCTCACCTGGTTTGGCAGCTTTCCAGAGAGCAAAGTCCACAGGATTTTCTTTACGAGCTGTTTCCTCATCTGTACGACCTGAAGCTCCTAGCTCCAAATCTTCCAAGGTTTTATTGGCCAACTTAGCATAGTTATGAGATTTTTCTACACGAAAATAGACATCTCCTTGACTCTCATAAGCATAGCCCTTTTCAATCAAGTCTTCTACAAAGCGGATGATATCAGCCATAAACTCTACAACACGTGGATGACGAGTCGCAGGTTTAACACCCAAAGCCGTCACATCTTCACGAAAGGCAGCGATATACTTGTCCGCTACTTCCTGAGGTGTGATGCCTTCTTCCTTGGCACGGTTGATAATCTTGTCATCTACATCGGTAAAGTTGGAAATGTAGGCAACCTCATAACCACGGTACTCAAAGTAGCGACGAATGGTATCGAAGGCTACTGTTGAGCGGGCATTCCCCACGTGGATATAGTTATAAACTGTCGGCCCACAGACATACATCTTAACCTTGCCGTCCTCGATTGGGACAAATTCTCGCAAATCACGAGACATGGTGTCATAGATTTTAATCATAAAATAATAGTCAGGAAAGCTAAAATTCATAAACAGATATTTTCATAACTAACTGTTCAACGAAATTTTAGTCCGATTGCCTGTCACAAATCGGATTTCCTTGCTCCTTTCTAAACATAAAAGAAGAATGAAGTAAAAAGATGAAGGGAGTCGCTACGGAAGTTTTATTTCTATGTTTTCCGTTAGGCTCCCTTCCTTTCTTGTTTCAAATTTATCGTAAAGACTAGTCTAAACTAACTCTTGAGCAATAACTAGGGCTATCTCAAAGAAAGTCATAGCATCCGCTTTTCTATCCTCGCGTCTAGCATCCCATTCATGATTGTGATGATCAACATAGTCAGCTGTGTAGAAAAATTGATAGACATTGGCTTGTCGATATTGGGCCCAGGCCATGATAGCTGAAGCTTCCATATCTACAACTCTAGCTCCTGCTGCTAGTCTTCGTTTAACTTTAGCAGCTGTCTCACGATAGAAGGCATCTGTGGTCCAAGACTTTGTTCGAATATGCTCAATACCAGCTTTATCCAAGGCTTTTTCCATAGTTAAGAGTAGAGATTGGTCATAAGCTATCTCATCACTTGCTGGAGCATAGTGATAACTAGTACCTTCATCACGTAAAGCCGAGCTTGGTAGGATAATCTTATCTGCTTGAATAGACCGGTCCAAAACTCCGCAAGATCCCAAAACAATAAAGTTCTTAAATCCTCTTGCTTTGAGTTCTTCTAAGAGTCCAACAACCATTGGAGCACCAATCGTAGCCATAGCAACTGCTACCTTACTCCCATCTTTTTCATAGATATACCATGGCAGTTTGCCATTTAGATTGGTAAGATAGCCACCTTCGTAGACACCATCTATCTGCTTTACTCGTCCAAGGATTTCTCCATTAAAAGACAAGATTATGGTATCACAAACTTCTCCACCACTAAGGAGGCTTCGATCAGTTGGCTCGATAACAGCAGGTACATTTTCAAATTCTTCTAATAGCATGTATTACTCTTTCGCATTCAGATAAACCACTTGGGTTTGTTTGACAAAGCCAATCTTTTCATATAAGCGTTTGGCACCTACGTTGCTGTCCTCTACTGCAATCTGAAATTCCTTATCATTTTGCTCAATCAGTTGGTTGACGAGGGATTTTGCTAAATAGCTTCCATAACCTTTTCCACGTTCAAGTTCAGATATTGCTAAACCATAGAAATAATTCGTATTACTCGATAGATCAACCGTGCAAGTCCCAATAACCTGATTATTCTTTAGTAAAATATATAGACGACTTTCTGGATCCTTCAGAGCTTTAGCAACATATCTATCCACAACTTCTCTAGATTCATGTTCCTCTGAAAATGCCTGAAATTTTAACTGACTAATTTGCTCCTGATACGAGCTATCTGCTAACAAAACTTCAAGATTGGAAAGCTTTGCTAACGGGTATGGTCTTCTATCCTTACCTAACCAGGTTTCTGTCTCTTCATCCTCTACCAGTCCCCAGTTGCTGACAAAATCTGGATGACGCTCTAGAAAAATACGTTCTGTCTGAAAAGTCACTGAACGAATAGGGAAAGAAGCCGTTTCTTTCACAAAGCTAGTAAACAAAGCACGTGCAATTCCCTGACGGCGATGATTGGGATGAACCAGTATCGTCACTTCCACATCTTGGTCATCAGCATAGACAGTTAACAAACCAACAAGTTCGCCTTTTTCGTAAAAAAGGAAAAATGCGGGCATGTTTGGGTCAAAATTAAGCATATTAGAGAGATAGGGATAACGATAGGAACCGTCATAGTTTTGGCAACGGTTAATTAGTTTTTTCGCCTCAGATAACTCCTCTTGGCTTAACTTATTTCTTGCTTGAATCATATAGGTATCCTCTACAGCCCAGACGAACTGTGACTAGCTTCCTTAGCATGCTCTAGCTTATCGAGGTAATATTCTCTCTTTGCTTCAACCTCATGAATGGTTGGTTCATCTTTTTGACCATGAACGCGCACAATCTTGGCTGGAATACCAACCACAGTTACATCACTCGGCACATCTGCCACAACAACCGCTGCAGCACCGACCTTGGCATTTTCACCGATTTCAACGGGTCCAATGACTTGGGCATGAGCAGAGATGAGAACACCTTTACGAATGGTCGGATGGCGTTTGCCACAATCCTTCCCAGTCCCACCAAGAGTAACCCCATGGTAGAGAAGAACACCTTTTTCAACGATAGCTGTCTCCCCAATCACTAGTCCTGCTCCATGGTCAATAAAGACACCTGAATCAATCTGAGCACCAGGGTGAATCTCTATCTGCGTCCAAAAACGCCAAAACTGGCTATGCATACGAGCTAAGAGCTTAAAACCGTGGTTCCAGAGAAAATGAGAGAGACGGTGGGCAGCTAAGGCCTTGACACCAGGATAGGTCAGCAAGACTTCCAAGGTTGAGCGAGCTGCTGGATCATTTTCTTTTACGATATCAATGGTTTCACGCCACCATCCCATACATTTCTCCTTTCTTATTCTGAGTCTTTTGGTGTTTCTGTAGTTTCTTTCTTAGGTTTGTGGTCCTTGTGATGGTGACGAGGACGATCGCCATGGCGATGACCTTTATCCCCTTTTTCTTCTGAACGTTCAGGTTTCGGTGGACGTGGCAAGAGTGCCTTCATAGAAGCATCTACACGGCCTTTTTCATCGATCTTAATAATCTTAACATCCACTTCATCGCCAATGGCTACCAAGTCTTCAACACGGTTAGTGCGAGTCCAAGCCATTTCAGAGATATGAACGAGGGCGTCTGTCTTGTCAAAGAGGTTGACAAAGGCACCGAATTTCTCGATACGCACAACTTTGGCATGGTAGACTTCATCCACTTTCGCTTCACGAACCAAACCAGCAATGATTTCTTTAGCGCGGTTAATAGCAGCTTGGTCACTAGAGTAGATAGATACGTTACCTTCTTCGTCGATATCAATCTTAACGCCTGTTTCAGCGATGATCTTATCAATCGTTTCTCCACCTTTACCGATAACAATCTTAATCTTATCAACATCAATCTTGATAGTATCAATTTTCGGAGCAGTTGGAGCCAATTCTGGACGAACTTCTGGAATCGTTGCTTCAATCACGTCAAGGATTTCAAAACGAGCTTTCTTGGCTTGGGCAAGAGCTTCAGTCAAGATTTCTGCAGTAATCCCTTGGATCTTGATATCCATTTGAAGGGCTGTAATCCCGTCACGAGTACCTGCAACCTTAAAGTCCATGTCTCCAAAGTGGTCTTCCAAACCTTGGATATCTGTCAATACTGTGTAGTTGTTTCCATCTGAGATGAGACCCATAGCAATCCCTGCTACTGGCGCCTTGATTGGTACACCACCAGCCATAAGGGCAAGTGTTCCCGCACAGATAGATGCTTGAGATGAAGAACCGTTTGATTCCAAGACTTCTGCTACCAAACGAATCGCGTATGGGAATTCTTCCAAGCTTGGCAATACTTGAGCAAGAGCACGCTCACCAAGAGCACCATGACCAATTTCACGACGACCTGGAGCACCGTAACGTCCAGTTTCACCAACAGAGTATTGTGGGAAGTTATAGTGGTGCATAAAGCGTTTCTTATACTCTGGATCCAAACCATCGATGATTTGCGTTTCACCCATTGGCGCCAAAGTCAAGATAGAAAGAGCCTGAGTTTGTCCACGAGTAAAGAGACCTGAACCATGTACGCGAGGAAGGAAGTCAACAACCGCATCCAAAGGACGGATTTCATCGACCTTACGGCCGTCAGGACGAACCTTGTCTTCAGTGATCAAACGGCGCACTTCTGCGTGTTCCATTTGTTCCAAGATTTCAGCCACATCACGCATGATACGGTCAAATTCTTCGTGGTCTGCATATTTTTCTTCATAAACTGCTGTGACTTGGTCTTTCACTGCTTGAGTTGCAGCTTCACGCGCCAATTTTTCTTCTACTTGGACTGCTTTTTGAAGGTCGCTGTTGTAAGCTGCGATAATTTCAGCCTGCAAGTCAGCATCTACATGAAGCAATTCTACTTCTGCTTTTTCCTTACCGACTGCCGCAACGATTTCTTCTTGGAAGGCAATCAATTCTTTAACGGCTTCGTGTCCTTTGAGAAGAGCTTCCAACATGATTTCTTCTGACAATTCTTTGGCACCAGACTCTACCATGTTAATAGCGTGCTTAGTACCAGCTACTGTCAATTCAAGAAGCGATTGCTCTGCTTGTTCTTGACTTGGGTTGATGATAATTTCTCCATCAACATAGCCTACTTGTACCCCAGCTATTGGTCCGTCAAATGGAATATCTGAAATAGACAAGGCTAATGATGAACCAAACATAGCCGCCATTGGTGCAGATGCATTTTCATCATAAGAAAGAACCGTGTTGATGACTTGCACTTCATTACGGAAACCTTCCGCAAACATTGGACGGATTGGACGGTCAATCAAACGCGCTGTCAAGGTCGCATCTGTTGAAGGACGTCCTTCACGTTTCATAAAGCCACCAGGAAACTTCCCAGCTGCATACATTTTTTCTTCGTAGTTGACTTGAAGTGGGAAGAAATCTCCAGTTGCCATCTTCTTAGACATAACGGCAGCAGTCAAGACAGTTGACTCACCGTAACGCACCACAACAGAGCCATTTGCTTGCTTAGCAACCTGACCAGTCTCTACGATCAACTCACGACCCGCAAAAGTCGTTTGAAACACTTGTTTTGTCATTGTAATCCCCTTTGGATTGATAATATTATACGCCTTGCCTACAAAGATCAAGATACAAATCATTAGAAAGGATTGATGCTAAAGCATCTAAGCCTTTCACGCTAATCGCTATCATGCGATTAGCTAAATGCTTTACTAACTCCCTCGTCAAATAATATCGATTTGACTCGCTCGTGTCGCTAAACCTTGCAGTTTGAATGCATTGTATTATTTAATACCCTCATCTTTGTATCAAGTACGTACAGAGTCTATTTTATCATATTTTTCTTAAAAAGTGCTGGCTTTTCTATTAAAAAGGAACCATTCCTCCATGAAAAGAAGAATGGTTTGCTTTTTATTATCCTAAAGATTGGTGATTAAACAAGGCATGGGTTGCTTGGTGAATGTACTGAGCAGTATCTGCATTGTTCATGGTGTAGAGATGCACACCTGCTACGTCTTGCGTTACCAAGTCCACGATTTGGTCTACGGCATAGGCAAGTCCTGCTGCTCTGAGTGACTCAGGGTCATTCTCATACTTGTCCAAAATAGCCTTGAACTTACGTGGGAGATGGATATTCTCACAAGTCTTCAAGAGACGAAGCGCTTGGTTACGATTCAGGATTGGCATAATTCCAGCATGGATAGGAACATCAATCCCAGCCAAGGTACATTTATCTTGGAAATCGTAGAAACGCTCATTGTCAAAGAAAAGCTGAGTGACAAGACTTGAACAGCCTGCATCTACTTTTCTTTTCAGATTTTGAATATCTGAGATTTGGTTTGGCGAATCAGGGTGCCCTTCTGGGTAACAAGCTCCAATAATTTCAAAATGTGGCGCCTGCTCCTTGATAAACTCAATCAAGTCTGTCGCGTAACGGAAATCCTTTTGTGGCTCCACATCAGGAATGATATCTCCACGAAGAGCCAAGATTTTCTGAACCCCAACCTTATCCAAATCTGCAATAGTCTCTGCCACCTTATCCTTTGTCAGATAGATAGCTGGCAAGTGAGCGATTGTCGGAATAGCCAAATCATTTTGGATATAGTCTGCCAAACGAACCGTCGTCTCTTTGATATTAAATTTATTATTGCTGGCAGTCACACTGATAAAGTGTGGGGCCAAGTCCTGCATATCTTTCAGGGCTGCAATAATTTTGTCATTGCCTACTGCTGGGTTTGGAGGGAAAACTTCAAATGAGAGGGACGGTGTTTGACGTGACATATTTATGAACCTTTTCTAGTTGATTTCTTACTGATCAACCATGTATGGAGAAATGTCTTTTCTTACAATTTCTCACGCGCAGCTTTCGCAGCTTCAACAAGGCGGATCAAGCTTTCTTTTGTTTCTGGAATACCACGTGTTTTCAAACCACAGTCAGGGTTGATCCAAACTTTCTTGCTTGGCACTTTAGCAAGGATGGCTTCGATTGTGTGGTCGATTTCGCCTTCATTTGGTACACGAGGTGAGTGGATATCGTAAACCCCAGGTCCAACTTCTGTTTGGAAGTTTTTCGCTTTGAGTTCGTCCAAGATTTCAAGGTTTGAACGGCTAGCTTCAAATGAGATAACGTCTGCATCCAAGTTGTCGATAGCTGGGATGATATCTGTAAATTCTGAGTAACACATGTGAGTGTGGATTTGTGTGTCTGGTGCTACTGTTGAGTGTACCAAACGGAAGGCTGGAATAGCCCAGTCAAGGTAGTCTTCGTACCAGTCGCTACGACGAAGTGGCAATTTCTCACGTAGAGCAGCCTCGTCGATTTGGATGATTTTCACGCCTGCAGCTTCAAGGTCGAGAACTTCATCCTTGATAGCAAGAGCGATTTGAAGAGTAGAATCCTTGATAGAGATGTCTTCACGTGGGAATGACCAGTTAAGGATAGTAACAGGTCCAGTCAACATACCTTTAACAGGTTTGTCAGTACGGCTTTGTGCATAGCTAGACCATTTCACAGTGATAGGGTTGAGACGAGTCACATCACCCCAGATGATTGGTGGTTTAACCCCACGCATACCGTATGATTGCACCCAACCGTTCTTAGAGAAGAGGTAACCTGACAAGTTTTGACCGAAGTACTCAACCATGTCGTTACGCTCGAATTCACCGTGTACAAGCACGTCAAATCCAACTTCTTCTTGCCATTTGATCCATTCGTCGATCGTTTCAGCAAGGAAGGCATCGTATTCTTCTTGTGACAATTCACCCTTACGGAAGGCCAAACGTTTAGCACGAACTTCCTTAGTTTGAGGGAATGAACCGATTGTTGTTGTTGGAAGAGCTGGAAGTTTGAAAGCTTCTTCTTGGATTGCTTCACGTTCTGCAAAGGCTGGCAAACGAGTGTAGTCTGCGTCAGTCAATCCAGCGATACGTGCACGAAGTTCCGCATTTTCACCAACACGTTCAGTCGCAAAGAGTTCTTTGTTTGCTGCAAGAGCTTCTGCTCCTTGACCATTACGGATAGCATCCAAGTCACGGATCTCATCCAATTTTTCAACTGCAAATGCGAAGTGGTTCAAGATAGCTGGTTCGAATTCTTCATTAGCAGTTGTAAATGGCACATGAAGAAGTGAACATGAGCTTGTCAAGACAATGTTTTCAGCTGGGATTTGCTCAAGAATAGCCAAGCTCTTTTCGTAGTTGTTGCGCCAGATGTTCTTACCATTGACAATACCTGCATAGAGAGTCTTGTCAGCTGGGAAGCCACCTTTAACGAGTTCAAGAGTTTTCTTACCTTCAACGAAGTCAAGACCGATCGCATCTACTGGCAATTTCACAAGGTCAGCGTAAACGTCACGAACGTCACCGAAGTATGTTTGAAGCAAGACTTCAAGACCTTTTTTGTCAGCCAAGAGTTTGTTGTAGATGTTCAAGAAGAGGGCTTTTTCTTCTTCTGTCAAGTCTTTGACAAGAGCAGCTTCGTCGAGTTGGATACGAGTTGCACCAAGTTCAGCCAATTTCGCAAAAACATCTTGGTAAGCAGCTACTAAGCTATCTACGAAGTCTTCTGCTTTCACACCTTCTTCAAAGTCTGACAATTGAAGGAAAGTGAATGGACCTACAAGGACAGGACGAGTGTTAAGTCCAAGCTCTTTTGCTTCTTGGAACTCATCAAAGATCTTGTGACCAGCCAATTTTACTTGAGTGTCTTTTTCAAATTTAGGAACGATATAGTGGTAGTTGGTGTTGAACCATTTCTTCATTGGAAGGGCACGAACATCCCCTTTTTCTCCTTGGTAACCACGTCCCAAAGCAAAGTAACGTTCAAGATCAGACAATTCCAAGTTTTGCACTGAAGCAGGAACTACGTTGAAAAGGAAAGCAGCATCAAGGAAGTTGTCATAGTGAGAAAAGTCATTTGATGGGATTTCAGTGATGCCTTTTTCTTTGACGATGTTCCAGTGTTTTGCACGCAATTCTTTCGCAGCAGCCAAGAGTTCTTCTTCTGAGATTTCTTTTCTAAAGTATTTTTCAGTTGTAAATTTTAATTCGCGGAATTCACCCAAACGTGGGAATCCGATAATAGTAGTTGACATGTTTTGTCCTCCAAAAATTGTTGTTGAAACTATCTTAACAGAAAAGAAATCATCTGTATAATTGTAAAAAATTAGGCTTTGATATAGTTTGAAACTATATCGCTATTTGAAGTACAAAAAAAGATTTGGAGAAGATTCCCCAAATCCTTTGAAAAAACAACGGTTCATAGACTTTTTAAATAGCTAGGTTCAGAACAAAATATCAACGAATTGAAAGCTGACTATGGCTTGCTATTAGAAAAGACTATAGGTTGATTTTTCTTTTGTAATTCTGATATTTCCCTGAAAAGTGCGGACGGGAGGTGAAATTATCCAGTGGATGATTTTAGCCAACCAAGTAATTTCATCCCTATCAACTCTTTCTCTGTTCAAGTGGGACGACTGCTAGTGTCTTTCCTAAACTAGCTAGGACTTTTAAGACTGTGTCCAACTGAGGACTTGTCTTTCCTGTTTCCATCCTAGCTATGACAGGCTGGCTTACTCCACTAAGTTCTTCTAACTTTTTCTGACTAATTCCTTGTTCATGCCTAGCCTCAATCAGCTCACTCATAATAGCCACTCGCATATCACTTTCAAGGATTTCCTCCTTGGTAAATGGTTCAGACCGGACATCCTTCCAATTACTCCCAATGGCACTATTCTTCATCACTTAACCCTCTTTCTTTTAAGTCCTTCAGTTCACGCTTGGTTTTTTAAAATTATAACTTAAAAGTTATTAAAAGTAAATCCAAATACTTATAAAAGAAGACCCTAGAATCGTTCTAAAGGTCTCATTTTTATTATTCGAAAAAATTACGAAAAGAGTTATAAAGTGGAGCTAATCCATACTCTTACTCCAGCTCTATCCCCTTCTCTCGGAGATTAGCCAGACACTCCTCATAGTAGGTCGCGTCATGTTCGCTATAGATAGGACTTTTCAGCTTTTCCTCTGCTAAGTCTTCATAAGGAGGGCAGGTCTTTCCACGGTAGTTCTTATCCAGCCACTCTGGACTGACATTGTAGCCACGGTCTGCCATCTCCTCCATGATCAAGCGATGATAGGCATAGAGACGATAGGGCGAGTGGGTAAAGACATAATCAACCGTCGCATGCTTTCTGCCCCAGCCATTGCCACGAAGGGCGCAGCACTCTCGATGTTGCCCCAAGAGTTGCGGACGAGGAAGTTGTGAAATCAAAGCTTCATGCCAAAGTCTCATGGGAGTCTCCTTTCAGCAAAGTAGATTGTTGCAGATAAGCATTTGGGTAACGTTCAAGCAAATCCCTAGTCCTAGCAATCAAGTCTTGCTTGGAAGCTTGACCAAAGCGGTAGCGATCCAGCAGGAGCATATAGTCTTTGCGCTCATCAAGGCTAGCTTGCTTTTTAAAATAGCCCCAAATATGCTGAAAGGCATTACAAACTTGACCTCTGTGTTCTGAAATCTGGCAGGCACGGTCAATCATCTCTTGAACCTGACTCACCTCCACCACTTCTTGCTTGAGATACTGGCGAATATCCTTGTAAATATTGCTGGAATGGCTCAAAACAAGGTATTTATTTTCCGCCCAGAGTTGCTGACAAAGAGCACGTTGGTTGTTATTTTCCATATTTCTCCTAACTTTCTACTAGTTCCCAGGAAATACGGAAACAAAGTTATATTTTTAAAATGAGCGAATCAATTAAGCCCATCACCCTTTAAAGTTTTTCAAAAACTCTTTGAGTTCAGCATCAGCTTCTGGTGTGGTGCCGTGGAGTTGGTTGAGCATTTCAAGCAGAGAAGCTGTTTGGCTTTGGATTGCTTCATTTCTCTTGTTAATCTTGCTGACGATGTCTGTCAGTGGCTCGACTTCTTCTTCCTCAAAGGTATCTACATAGCGAGGGATATTAAGGTTGTAGTCATTTTCGACAATTTCTTCATAGCTTGCTAGATGGGCAAACTTATCAATCTCCTCACGTGACTTGTAAGCTTCCAGAATCTTCTCGATATGGGCATCCGTCATGATATTTTGGTTTTTGCCTTTATCAAACTCCTTAGAAGCATCGATAAAGTAGACATCACGATTGGTACGGTTCTTTTTGAGAATGATAATCGTGGTCGGAATGCTGGTATTAAAGAAGATATTGGCTGGTAGACCGATAACCGTATCAATGGCTCCTTCTTCTAGCAATGCCTTACGAATGGTTCCCTCCGCATTTCCACGGAAGAGAACACCGTGAGGAAGGACGATAGCCATGACTCCATTATCCTGCTTGAGGTGGTAATATCCATGCAAAAGAAAGGCAAAGTCAGCCTTGGACTGAGGTGCCAGTTTCCCAAAAGGAGAGAAACGAGGGTCATTCAGGAATCCAGAGCTTGCTGACCACTTGGCAGAGTATGGCGGGTTCATGAGAACACCGTCAAAGTTGGTCGGCTCTTGAGTTGGCCAGTCTTCATCCAGTGTATCCGCATTGTGTAGAAATTGATTCTCAACCGGAACACCGTGTAGGATCATGTTCATCCGAGCTAGGTTATAGGTTGAGGTATTGAGCTCCTGACCAAAGTAGACCACTGTCTGCGGTTTATGAGAGTATTTCTTGGCATTGAGCAAAAGAGAGCCAGAACCCATAGTCGCATCATAGATGGTAAAGCCTTCTTGGTCTTCACGACCCAAAAAGGCAATCTGAGTCATAAGCTTGGCAACAGGCTGAGGCGTATAGAACTCACCAGCTTTCTTACCCGAGTCGGTCGCAAACTGACCAATCAGATACTCATAGGCATCCCCCAGCATATCGCCAGCATGACCAGCCACATCCAGCACAACCAACTCTTTCATGACTGCTGCTACCGTTTGGTTTTGTTTTTGCGGAGTGGCACCTAGCTTTTTAGAGTAGAGGTCGATATCTTCAAAGAGATTTTCATAGAGGTCGTCACTCTGCTCAATATCACGAAATCCCTGAGCTAGATCTTCCAGCTGGAAAGTCCCCTCATTGACACGTGCTACCAGAGCCGTAAAGGTCAAGTCTGGCTTGATAATATAGTTGAGCTCGTCATTCATGACAGCGACCAGATCCTCATGGGTATCCGCATCCTCGTAGTAGTTTCGATAGACCACAAGTGCATCCTCAAGACTATCTGTACCCTCTTCCATAGTCTCCGCCACGAAAAAGAGCATCTTGTCTGACAGATACTTATAAAAGACCATGCCTAAAAGATAGGACTTGTAGTCATTGGCATCCATCTTAGAGCGGAGAACATCCGCTGAGTTCCACAGGGCTTGGTAGAGCGACTGGGAAGTTTGTGTTGTTTCCATAATGTTTCTTTCTAAGTTTTACAAATATTTTTCAAAAAGTGATTATTTAGGAATAACCAATCACTTCTCTTTCTACCGTTTGAATCAAGTCCAAAGGAATATCAGAAACAGGAAGTTGATAAACGATATTTTTTCGAGGGTTATAAAATCCAAGATTTTCGATAGACAGGAAGTCAGGATCATAGGAATGTAAACCCATGATATAGTATACAAGGACTTGTAGCGTATGGTCTTTATTTGGAGTTGTTTTAGTCACCTTAAAATCCCACAGTGTATCCTTGGTAAGAAAATCTCCATCACCCTTGTCAATCGTTTTTGTATAACCTCCAAGAAAGTTAAAGCCATCTTTTACCAACGGTCCATAAAGATCGAAGAAGCAAAGGCTTCGCTCCACCATGATACAAATATTTTCTATCGTTTCTGCATCTACTATAATTTCCTCAAAAGGCTTATAATACTGTTTCCCTGCACGAAAAACGACATCAAAGGATGCTAGACGACAAGCACTTTCTATCGATAAGTCATCCAATCCTGTAACCAAATCAAGAAGTGCTTCTCCTAGGTCTTCCATACCAACCATCTGAGCTCCCTTGAGAGAAATTCTGAAAGCATCACGGGCTTCTGCCCCTTTCATAAGACGGGTCAAGTAGTCCACACAAATCCCCACTAAACTAGGAGATACAGACTCTACAGAATGCAGAACTCTGTGATCTTCGAACTGCTCTACTGAAAATAACTTGATAGGTAGATAACCACCTCGAGGTTGGTTAATTTCTTTTATACGTTGTGTTACAGATACCATGGTAACTCCTTTTTGTATACAAATATACTAGCATCGATAAATCTTAATCGGTATTCTTTTAATTTAGCAAACAATTACCTTAGTTTTGGATTTCTTTTTCGCTTTCTTAAGCTTGCTTCAAGTTTATTAGCATTTTTCTTGTTTTCTAACAATTCATTATAAGCCGTCTTTTTAATAATCGTCTTGATTAAATTATCAAGTTCTGTATTTTCTGAGTAGTCAGCTGGAACAAAATAATCAATACGGTTATCTCGAGTCATTTTGTGGACTTTTTTTCTGTCATTGGTTTTTGGATTGAATACACCGATAGAGTAGCCACCTCTTGTTTTGACTAGCTTCATACATGGAATATCTGTATCACTATCCCCTAAATAGATCATATTTCTAAACGGAACTCGTAAATCACTTTCAGCAAAAAAATCGTTCACTGCATCGTCATTGACATCTAAAATACCTTTGGTAATTCTAAAAAGAAATTGAGTCTTATTTGTATAGTTAACAACTTGAGCAGGCCAGACCGCAACACCATTTTCATCACAATAAAAAGAAGTTGCGTAAATTTTCTTAAAAGCACCATTCTTAGCAATTGAGGTTCCCTCTATCATCTCTTTCAAACCAGATGAAATGATATAATGCTCTACAATAACCCCTTTGTCTTCTCCATACTTTCGAATACGTTCGAACCAGTCTTCGACTCCTGGGAATAGTTCTACCTCTGAACCAAACTTGGCTAACTCTGTCTTTGTAAATAAAACCTTTCCTGCAGATTCTGTTTTCATCGTAAACATATAAGCAAGATTCTTGTCCATATTATTATCCTTGGCAAACCCATTGGATTTCTTCCAAAATTCACTGATTTCATACCCAAGCTTCTGTATAAATCCTTGGGCTTGCATATCATCAGGAGACAGCGTTTTATCAAAATCATAGCAGATAGCTACTACAGGTTTTTCTTCTTTCTTTAGAGTTTCTGATTTTACTTTTGACATTTTACTGCACTCCTTTTATATAAACATATCCTGCAAGAGTTTCTTCTTCAGTGTTTCTAGCTGAGAAATTTTTTCTTGGTGTGAGTTGATGAGGTTATCGAGGTTTGAGAAATAGGAGCCGATGGCTTGTTGTTCAGCAACTGTTTGTGGAATTGCAAAAATAGTAGATGAAACCGACTTCCAATCAGATCGTGGCATTTTTGTACCAGATGTGTCATTAGCAACCTTTTGATAGCGATTTGATTGAACTAAATAATAAATGAAATTTGAATCATTTCCATTTGGATCAAATACCCAAAAATCTCCTAAAGCTACTCCCTCAAATTTCGGCAGAAGCCAATTATTTAAATACGGACGTAATTTCCCATATAATGTGTATCCAGGTTTAAAGTGTATACCTTTACGATTATCAAATTTGCTACTAATATCTTTATTCAGCCGACCTTGACCAGAAATAATATCCTCAAACTCAACCTTTGGCAATGAATCAGAATCAGAACTTTGAGTAACTCTTTTTACAAGTTTACTCAATTGCTTTTCTTCCCACTCACCTTCAAATCCTTCCAAACGAATCTCAGGGACTTTATGTCCAGCTTTTGGAAACATCTTGGAGAGCATGGTCGCCTTGAAAGATTGGTAGTTGGCGAGATTGTCCTTGTATCTAGATAGAAGATCGTCGAGGGTGCGGAAAAGAGAGCCGATTGCGGATTGTTCAGGAAGAGATGGAACTAATGTCTTTATTGATTTAAATTTACTTAATGATAGTACTTTTTGCCCAGTACCCTCAGCTTGTAACATAACTTGCTTTGTTATTGATGTATTTAGAAGTTTCAGATAAAAGTCACTATCACCTTCTACAATACTAAAAACCGGATAAAAATAACTGATTATCCCTTTATCCAAAAGATCATTTCTATTGAATTTAAACACACCATTATCACTTCTAGAACGATATGTGAAAAAACCCTTCGGTAGCACGAAATAACCAATGTTACTATCTGTAGTAACTTGCCTATTTGCAAAATAATCCTCCTGTCTCACAATACCCTTATTTTGAGAAGAAGTTAAAACTGGGTATTGGTTTTGAACTGTAGTTTTTTCAACATAATCTTCAATATGTTCTCCTAGAGTACATAGTTCCCATGCTCCCTCAAACCCTTTAACTCTTACCAAAGGTATATTTTTTCTCTGGCTTTTCATCATTTCCCTTTCTTCTTAATTGAATTATATAGTTCTTTGCTAATTTATATTAGATTTTAGTGATTACTCACCAAGTAATTTTTCCGTAATAATTATTACCTTTGAAATTAGTTTACTCACTTTTCGACCATAATCTAGTTAATACTACATCATCACTATTAGGTCTAATTACTTCTTCTTTATCTACTTTCACAAATACTGGAACTTGAATTGCATTACCCGTAATTATAACCTCTCCTTTACCTAAACTAGGAATTTTATTAAATGAAGTTTTATCTAACGTAGGCATAGTATTTACCAACATTCGTAAATCATTATCATTAACCAATCTATGGATGAAATAATTATGTACTTGCGAAAGAATAGTGGGTGAAATATCTGCTGGTCGTTGACTAGATAAAGTTAAGTAGAAACCAAATTTTCGTCCTTCTTTAATGATTTCTTCAAAAATATTTAATCTGTAGTCCTGCCAAGTATCTCCTAAAGAATGATTTTGGGCGTTCAAAATATTATGGGCTTCATCAATAATTAAATGACTAGTGCATATAACATCGTTTCCAGCTATCTTCGTTTTCTGTTGATCATAGATCATCTTAGATATAAGCATAGGAATCAGTCTAGTAATCTCTTGATTAGCATGTACGAGGTTAATAATATTTAGACTAGAAAAATCATGTTCTATACTTTCTTTAACTTCAACAACTTTTTTCAAACTGTTTAAGGCTGTATCAATCCTGTGAAACAAAGGATTAATATGTTCAATGTTTGTTGACTTCCAAGTACTATAGTGAACTTTTTGAAAATCTAAAAAAAATTTTAATCTATCTATCAAGTCCAAAGAATCGAAACTCTCTGCAAGATTTTGCCTAATTTCATCTATCTGTAACTTTTTTTCTACCTGTTCAGTTATATCAGACTTATCATTTAAATAAACACGTTCTTCTCCCCGAGTATAATATGCTTTTGATGATGCAAAGTACGCTAACGAGGAAACTTGATTAAATATCATCCAGTTATCTTTTGCTATGTATGACTTTGCAACTTTAATCCAATTATCTTTTGAATCGGACAATGCTGCATCCCCAGTTGTAAGAATTTTTTTCAATGTTCCAATCACAAATTTTGCAATAACCTCTCCTGTGTGTTCTTTTTCACTCCACTCTTTCATTGCTTTCCTCAGAAATGGAACTTGAGTTGCTGAAGAAGCACCAAATAAAATTGAAAGAATATCTGGGTCAAAAAGATATTCCTCAGTAATCGGGATTTTTTTTAATGTTTTACTCCTAGTTTTGACATTAAATACTTTCTTGTGGATATTGGTTACACCAAAGCTATCATCTTTTGTGTATTCACCATTAAAATCAATAACATAGAATTTTGACAGCTCTAAAATTTTTTCTCGATAGTCTGACCGAAATAATTCTAAAAATAATTTATGCAATGTATTAGATTTACCACTACCAGTATTCCCAAACACACCAATATGAGAAGCAAAAATTTTATTAATCGATAAAGGAACAACTTGACCCTCTAAGATTGACTTTCCAATAGAAATAGTTGGCTCAGATTTATTAATCCCATATATTAATTCTAAGTCCTTTTTTGAAGTAATACATACTTCATTTCCAATCATAGGTACATATTGACTTGTTACTTGGAATTCACCATTTTCAATAACACCTTTAGTTTTTAAATGAACAATTCGATTTATCGAATTTTTTGAAAAACGATTATCAAACTCTGTACTTCGAATTGTATTTTGTTGATCAGCAACTTTTTCAGTAACAACAGAAGCAATAATTTTTACATTATTCTGTAAAATTGTCAGATAGGCTCCGATTTTTGCTCCTTGTAACACATCACCATACCATAAATATTCTGCATCATTAGATAAATGATACATTCCAACTTGAGAAATATCGCCATCAACACCTACGATTACACCCAATTTTTTGATATTAATTTTCATTCTAACTGTTCCTCAAAAGATACATCCCTAAGCAACTCAGTTAGATTGCTAATATCGAAACTAAACCAGTCACTTCCATTTTTTATTTGATGCTTTGATTTATACTTTACATCTAATTCATTAGGTGTAATGATATTCAGATTTCTTGGACAATCACTGAGGTTCAAATTTGTTAAGATTGTTTGTTTATCAGATTCAGAATAACAAAATATAAAGATATTTAATTCAGGATTTTTCAAAGATCTGTTCAACATTTTAGCAATATGTTTATCTTGAAATGAGAATCCAATTACAATAAGAATAGATTGTGGTTTATCTAACTCAAGTTGAAACACTCTTAGCATGTCATGAAAATGATTGTTTAGAAACGTTTCTTGACCCTCTAAGCCAGTTGGTTTAACTACTACAGGATTTTCAACTACACTTTGCCTTATTAAAATATTGTCCTCTTGATCTCGTTCCCAGTTCATAGAACCATGTGGTTTAATCAAAGATAATGTAGGAAGTTCATTAAGGTAGTTATCATTTAATCCCCTATATGCGACAGACTTATTATAGTTAGCACTATCTAAAATCCTATTAAAATATCCATTACCTCCATCATTGAAAACAAATGATTCATATTTCATCAATTCATCCAGCGACTTCTCAATGAAGAGATCGTAGTTAGTAGTAAAAATATTAATATTTTTTGTTACTTGTCTAGAATTTGCATGGTAAAGTAATTGAAGTATAACTTTAATAAATTCAGAATATCTTTTTAAAACTGCTTTAATATTTTCTTCATCACTAGCGTTGCTAGTATCTTCAAGAACTTTCATAGAAACTGCTTTAACTTTATCAGATAGTAAATTATTAGCCTCCTCATCTGAAATATCTTTACTTTTGAAAAAAGACATTAAAGGTATTGCTGGAACTGAAGTCCCTGATCCAATTAGAAAATTAAGCCTCTTAGTCATTGCAAAATAACGCAACTGTTTTATATCAAATTTTTCAACCATATTTGTTCCTCGAATAAGAATAAAATACTTTCCTCTATCTCCCAACCCTCAATGGCTCAATCACCTCTTCGATCAGTTGGGTATAGGCTTCTTTGATGTGTTTTTTATAGAGGAGTGGGTTGAGGGCATCTGTTACCTCAACTTTATAGTCCTTGTAGCGCTGGCTCTTGGTCAGTTGGCTTTCTCCTAGTTGCTTTTTAGCGCCCTTGCGGTAGTGATTGACATAGTAGCGGAGTTCATCTTCACCGACATACCAGGTCTTACTAAAGTCTTGGATCTGCTGCTGGATGACTGCCTCAATCATCTGATCAAGGATATTGGCGATGGATTGACCTCTGTAGCGGTCAGGATTTGCCTGTACTTCTTGCCAAAGCTCTGAGATGATCTGTGCCAGATTTGGATTAGTCTTTTCCAGACTTTGGATATAGGTATCCACTGCTTCTCTATCTTGCGCACTGAGACTCTTTTCCGGACTCTGCTCTTGCTCAATCAGGCTTTGGATCAAGGTCAGGATATAGGCGTAGTTAATCTCATCTACTTGGATGGACTCTAGTTCATAGTGGATATCAAGTGGTTCGCCATCGTCGTTATCATCTTCGATTCGGCTTTTCAACTCTGCTAGGATATTCTGATAAAAGCCAAGATAAACTTCCAACTCTTCTGAACTGAGTCCCGTTTGAGCGTAAATTTCGTCCTCATCATACTCTTTATACACGCGGATAGAGGCCAGGTACTTATCAAATCCTTGATAAGCTTTGGCGATTTTTCTCAACTGTGGAGTAGAGATTTGTTCGAGTTGGAGTCCTTCTACAGGGTCATCTGTGATGAGATTTTGGAAGTCGCTACAACTTCTCAAAAAGTTTCTCTTTTCCTCTTCCCAGCTAGGCGCTAGGACATCATTTTCACCACCATTTGAGTAAAGCTTGAGGGCATTATCGACTGCTTCCTTAAAGGCTAGAGGCTTTTGGAAGGTGATGATATGGCCATAGTTCTTACTAGAATCAAAGATACGATTGGTTCGGCTAAAGGCCTGAATCAGATCCTGCGGTTTCATGTGCTTTCTGTCGATAAAAAGAGTCGATAGACAAGGGGCATCAAATCCCGTTAGGAGACGATTGACCACGATGACCAAGTCCAACTGTTCATTGCGATAGAGATACTTATCCTGTTTTCGGGCTAGGCGGTTATTGACATCGGTATTGAAGCCACGAAGATCCGCCATGGTAAAGTGAGTATCAAACTCTTGGTTATAGTCCTCTAAGACCTGCTTCATGTGATCTTGGTTGGCTCTTGAGTCTTCTTCATTCTCCGTAACGGAGTAGGTGATGGTCGCCTTTGGAAAGTCTGGAAGGACCATCTTGACTCTCTCAGATACCTTGACTCGTGTTTGTCCCGCTTTGACTTTTTTGAGAAGGTCATAGTAGGCTTGGGCTTGAGGGATAGACTTTACAGTGAGGATGGCATTGTAGGTATTGCCGACTCCTTTTTGTAAACCCAGTTGTTGGCGGGATTTATTGATAATGGCGTCCAAGACTTCCAGCATGTGCTCCTCATTTTCATAGACAGTATCTGGTATTTCATTTTCAGCCTGGTCTGTGATGAGGGTATTGCGATAGTCTACCTTAAAGCCTAAAACAGCTCCGTCATGAATAGCTTCCTTGACCGTATACTCATGGAGACGGTCTCCATACTGTTGCTGGGTGGTTTGGGCTAGGTCGCCGACTTGCTGGCGTTTATTTTCCTTAAAGATGGGTGTACCCGTAAATCCATACCAGAGGGACTGAGGGAAAAAGGCTTTAATGTCTTTTTGTGTTTGTGGTGTCACGGCACGGTGGCATTCATCCACGACAAAGGCTACTCGGAGCCCCTTGATTTTGCCCGCATCTCGTTGGTAAAGACCTTGGTCAAACTTGCGCATCATGGTGGTGATTTTCTGGATAGTGGTCACCACGACACGCTTATCATTACTTCCTAAGCGCTTGACCAAATCATGGGTATTGTCCGTCTCATCGATATCGATGACGTCATTGGTCGCATAAGAGAGGAAGGACGATGTGGTTTGTTGGTCCAAGTCCCTGCGGTCAACGACAAAAATCGTCTTTTGGATCGATGGAATTTGAAGGAGATTGCGAGCTACCTTATAAGAGGTCAAGGTCTTTCCTGAACCTGTCGTATGCCAAACATAGCCAGATGCTTGCTGGCGAGATGCTTCCTGCACCGCTTCGATAGCATGGATCTGATAGGGACGCAAGAGGATGAGAGATTTCTTGCTATCATCAATGACAGAATACTGCATGACCATCTGATGGGCACGAGGGATAGAAAGAACTTCATGGGCAAAGCTAGTCAAGTTTGTCACAGGATGATTGTCCTTATCCACCCACTTGGTTAGAAATTGCTTGTTGAGTTTATTTTCACGAGCTGCAGCGATATAGCGAGTATCAACCTTGTTAGTCACAACAAACATCTGCAAGCTAGAGTAGATACCACGGAATTTCCCTTCACGGTCATATTTTTTAATCTGATGAAAGGCATCGATAAAGGCTGCTTGGGAACTCTTGAGCTCGATTTGAATCATAGGCAAGCCATTGATGAGAAGAGTAACATCCAATCTACGGTCTTGGTCCAGAGGATTTACTTTTTCTCTCTGGACTTGATTGACAACTTCGTAGCTAGACTTTCCCGCTGCGATATTGTCTCTCCAAATGACTGACAAACGGATGGTGCCTAGGCTGGCATTTTCTCTTTGAACCTCGACCTTAGCAATGCCATTTTCTCCGACTAACCACTTAGCAGCATCATAGTAGCTGACAAAGTTGAGTTGGTTCTGAATCTGGCGTTTTTCCTGCTCAGTCAAGGGATGGTCTGCTAGCAGAGCAACGTTGTTTTGGGCTAGTTTCTCAAAGAAATTGTCCCATAGTTGTTCTTCTGTTTTTAGGTCTTCTCGATAAGTCCATTGGCTTTCACCAGTTACTAGCTGGTTTATCAGTTGTTTTTCTATTTCCTGTTCTGGTTTTACCTGCATCTATATTTCTCCTTCAGGGACAACACTCTCCCTATTATTATATCATAGTCCTATCAGAAAAACTTCTGATTTCACTAACTTCACTTTCGTAATACAAATAGTCTTTCTCCTTAAAATATGGTATAGTAGAATCATACTACTCAAGAGGAGTTTACATGTCACACGATAAACAAATGAAAGCTGTTTCTCCCCTTCTACAGCAAGCAATCAATATTTCTTCCATCATCGGTGGAGTTGGTACTTTGATTTTCTGTATCTGGGCCTATCAGGCTGGTGTTCTGCATTCTAAGGAAACCCTATCTGCCTTTATCCAACAGGCCGGTATCTGGGGACCACCACTTTTTATCTTTTTACAGATATTGCAGACGGTCGTTCCCATCATTCCTGGTGCTCTAACCTCTGTGGCAGGTGTCTTTATCTACGGTCATATCGTGGGGACGATCTACAACTATTTCGGTATTGTTATTGGTTGCGCCATTATCTTTTACCTGGTGCGTCTCTACGGAGCCCCCTTTGTTCAGTCTGTCGTCAGCAAGCGTACCTATGATAAGTACATCGGTTGGCTAGACAAGGGTAATCGCTTTGATCGATTCTTTATCTTTATGATGATTTGGCCGGTTAGTCCAGCGGACTTTCTCTGTATGCTGGCAGCTCTAACCAAGATGAGCTTCAAGCGTTACATGACTATCATCGTTCTGACCAAGCCCTTTACCCTGGTCGTTTACACATACGGCTTGACCTACATCATTGATTACTTTTGGCAAATGTTCGCCTGATCATTAAAAAAGTTGATCAAAAACTCAATTTTATACTCAATGAAAATCAAAGAGCAAACTAGGAAACTAGCCGCAGGTTGCTCAAAACACCGTTTTGAGGTTGTGGATAGAACTGACGAAGTCAGTAACACATATACGGCAAGGCGACGTTGACGCAGTTTGAATTTGATTTCGAAGAGTATTATCAGAAAATGAAAAAAATAAAACGCATAGTATCAAGGTTTTTCAACACCTGATAGTATGCGTTTTTCTGATTTTAATAACTTTTTGCCCAACCTCTTTTTTTAACCTTCTTTTTTCAATAGGAGAGAAACAAGGACTGATGTCGCAATCATCCATGCTCCTAGAATGATAAAGGTCATTCGACCATTCGTTGTTACTAAGCCAATTCCTGAAAGAACAAATGGTGTTAAGGAGGCACCAAAACTACATCCCAAAACAGCATAAGAAGTTGCTTTGTTGAGGAGCTTTGCTGGGATTCTCTCAGAAATTAACTGAAAGACAGTCGTAAGGGCAATGCTATAGGCAAATCCTCCTAAGACAGAACCTGCAACGACAACCCAAAGAGAAGGTGAAAGAGCGATGATGATTTGCCCAATACCAAAGGTTACACCCGCAATCAATAACAATTTTTCCTTAAAGGCAGAGATGAGGAAAGAAAAGCTAATTCCCGCCAGAATCCCAATCAACTGCATGGCACTGAGTACCAGACTAGACAATTGAGCATCTCCAAAGCCTGCCTCAATCATGAGACTAGGAATACGGAAGGTAATGGCCGTATTGGTACATACAATGACTGCAGCACCGACAGCTAGAAAGAAAATCAACTGTTTCATGGAGCGAGTTAGTTTCGCTGCTTCTTCTGTCTTTTGCTTAGACTCATGAACTTCTTCTTTGTTATAAGGGACAAAGAGAAGGAAGAGTACAAGAACCACTAGACCTGCAGCGTAGGCTAGGAAGGTTGCGGTCCAGCCAAAGGCCAAAAGCTGACCGACTGTCAAGGTCAAGATAGAGGCTCCCACTACCTCAGCTGAACCACGAAAACCAAGCATCTGGATACGAGTCTTGCCATGGTACCGTTCACTGATGATAGAGATAGCCTTGGCGTTTAGCATCCCCACACCAATCCCAAAAAGAAGACGAGTAGCAAAGACAAAGTAGTAATCCTGATACCAGAAGGGAGCTGTTCCACTGATTGACAAGATCAAGAGTCCCAAGGTCAACTGAAGTCGTTCAGGAAAAATCCGTTCTAAAACTCCATTTAAAAGGAGCATAGCCATAATCCCAAAGGATGGGAGACTGACTAGAAGTTCAACCTGACCAGTCGAATAGCCCTGATAATAGTCAAACATGGATGGTAGGGCACTTGATATTGAAAATGATGTGATCAATACTAACGATAGAGAAAGTATACTCACTTTTTCCAAAAATTGTTTCATTTTATCCTCATTCATTATTTATGTTAAGTCAAAAGAGCTAGATATTACTGTAGAAATAAAAGATTTCTTTCATCTAGTCCCTATAACTCTTTTAGCAAAAAGGTCCTTTCCTATCATACACTGTTTCCCAAAAATTGGCAAGCAACTGCTTTATAAGTTCAACATAAAAAGTAGGACCATCAGACTCGGAGAAGCCTCGATGGTATCCTACTTTTATAGATTTTAGTAAACTATCTTACTTAGATTTTCAAGAATCGGCGCATTGAGATTCCTGAACCAAGTGAACCGATACAGATTCCGATGAGGAACAAAAGACCGATCATCAATGGAATAAAAGCATCTGGGGTAATCAGAGATAGATTTTGTCCAACCAAAGATGGGTTAACTGATTGGTAGACTCGGTTATAGATAAAGTAAACCATGATTGATGGAATAGTTGCTCCTAATAGCCCAATGAAAGCACCTTCTAGCAAGAATGGACCACGAATGTAGCTATTTTTAGCACCAACCAAACGCATGATTTGGATTTCACGACTACGTGAAATGATAGTGATACGAATGGTATTTGAAATCAAGAAGACTGCGATGAAAATCAAGAGTCCTGCAATGACCAATCCCCAAACACGGATGAAGGAAGCCAACTTGAAGAGACGCTCCGTATTGGCACCACCGTCTTGAACCTCAGAAACTCCTTCGATTTTCTTAGCTTCTTCAGCGACTGGTTTCACATCACTTGGTGAATTGGTATCTACGATGTAGGCATCATGAAGTGGATTGGCATCTCCTTCAAAAACCTTCCAATCGTCACCCATGGTTTCAGTCAGCTTTTGGTACTGCTCTTCTTTACTTGAGAAGGTTACACTTTTAACAGCTGGCATAGCCTTGAGAGCATCATAAACCTTGTGGTAGTCATTATTAGTGACTGTCTGACCTTCTTTGACAATGGTTTCACTATTGTCTTCAATATCTTTACGGACATAAACCATGACGCGGACGTTGTTTTCGATATCCGTTGCCAATTTTGCAGTATTAAAGATAACTGAGGCAAAAATAGCAACCAAGGTCAAGGTAATCATTACTGAACTGACAGCAGCAATGGTCATCCACCCATTACGCTTTAAACTCTTTAAAGCTTCGAATAGGTGGCGGAAAAATCTACTAATCATCGTATCCGTACTCTCCTTTCGCTTCGTCACGAACCACACGACCATTCTCGATGGCAATGACACGGTGGCGCAAGGTATTTACGATTTGGCTGTTGTGGGTCGCCATCAAAACAGTCGTACCTTGGAGGTTGATGCGCTCCAAGAGGTTCATGATTTCCCATGAGTTATCTGGGTCCAAGTTACCTGTTGGTTCGTCGGCAATCAAAACCTTAGGATTGTTTACGATAGCACGGGCAATGGCGATACGTTGTTGCTCACCACCTGATAACTCATTAGGGAATGAACGAACCTTATGCTTCAAGCCGACAAGATCCAAAACTTCCATAACACGTTTTTTGATATTACGACGGCTTTCACCGACAACCTCCATCGCATAAGCGATGTTCTCATAAACGGTTTTCTTTGGCAATAGTTTGTAATCCTGAAAGACAACTCCTACACTTCGACGAAGAAGCGGAATATCTTTCTTTTTAATCTTAACAAGATTAAAACCTGCAACCTGCAAACTTCCTTTTTCAACTTTAACTTCACGGTACAAGGCACGGATAAAAGTTGACTTACCTGCACCCGAAGGACCTACGATATAGGCAAATTCTCCTGGTTCAATTTTCACAGAGACGCCACGTAGGGCTGTTGTCCCGTTGTCATACTTTTTGACAACATCTCTCATTTCAATGATCGACATGTGACTTCCTTTCTTTTAACTAATACGCCATTTCAGATAGGCATCAATGAATCCATCTAAGTCTCCATCCATGACCTTATCTACCTGCGCAACTTCAAAACTGGTACGGTGGTCTTTCACCATGGTATAAGGGGTGAATACATAGGAGCGAATCTGGCTTCCCCATGTGATTTCTTTCTTATCCCCCTTAAGGGCATCTACCTCAGCAGCTTTCTTTTCCTGCTCCATTTGATAGAGTTTTGCCTGGAGCATCTTCATCGCACGGTCACGGTTTCCGTACTGAGTACGGTCAACAGTTGATGCAACGACAATCCCTGTCGGAATGTGGGTCAAACGGACACCTGTTGAAACCTTGTTGACGTTCTGTCCACCTGCTCCACCTGAGCGGAAAGTATCCATCTTGATATCATCTTCTCGAATATCAACTTCAATAGTATCATCCAACTCTGGCATAACTTCTACAGAAGTAAAGGAGGTGTGACGACGCTTAGCTGAGTCAAATGGTGAGATACGTACCAGACGGTGAACTCCCATCTCTGACTTGAGAAGTCCATAAGCATTTGGACCTTCAAAAGACAAGGTCACTGACTTAATACCTGCTTCATCACCTGCTTGATAATCCAAGACTTCAACCTTGAAACCTTTGGCGTTCCCATAACGAGTGTACATACGAAGAAGCATATCGCCCCAGTCTTGGGCTTCTGTTCCACCAGATCCTGGGTGAATCTCTAAAATAGCATTATTATGATCATAAGGCTCTGACAAGAGTAGAGTCATCTCGTAGCTAGTCATCATCTGATCTAGCTCAGCTAACTTCTCCACCAACTCATCCTTAACAGACTCATCCTCTGCTAAAAAGTCTAGTAAGATTTCAGCTTCATCCTGCAACTCCTCCATCTTATGGAAAGTATTGTAGGTGTTTTTTAGTTCATTTAATTCTTGCGACGTTTTTTGGGCCGCAATATTATCGTTCCAAAAATCAGGTTCTGTCATTTTGTTTTCCAAAATGGCAATTTCTTCTTCTAACCCTTCGAGGTCAAAGAGACCCCCTAAAAGAAGCTAATTTTTCACGATTGGCGTCAATTTTTTGACGAATTTCTGAAATGTCCATATATACTCCTTTTTTGTATCGTTTTATTATACCATAATTTTTCTTATTTATCTAATCGGTGTTTTTTAAAATTTCTTATCAAAATATTTCTATTTGAAGACGAGAGAGCTATTCTCAATCATTTAGTGTGTGAGAAATCGAAAAACATCTCAGAGCTGATCAAGTTTCTTGTCCAAAAAACATTGATTGATTCTCTGAGATGTATAGTCAATTGAACCCAAAATAGTACATAATGTGGTATAATCTTCTTATGGCATATTCATTAGATTTTCGTAAAAAAGTTCTCGCTTATTGTGAGCGAACAGGTAGTATAACAGAAGCATCACACATTTTCCAAATCTCACGTAATACCATTTATTGCTGGTTAAAGCTAAAAGAAAAAACAGGAGAGCTAAACCATCAAGTAAAAGGAACAAAACCAAGAAAGGTTGATAGAGATAGACTTAAAAACTATCTTACTGACAATCCAGACGCTTATTTGACTGAAATAGCTTCTGAATTTGGCTGTCATCCAACTACTATCCACTATGCTCTCAAAGCCATGGGATACACTCGAAAAAAAAGAACCACACCTACTATGAACAAGACCCAGAAAAAGTAGCTTTATTTCTTAAAAAATTTAATAGTTTAAAGCATCTAGCACCTGTTTATATTGATGAAACAGGATTCGATACTTATTTTTATCGAGAATATGGTCGCTCATTAAAAGGTCAGTTAATAAGAGGTAAAATATCTGGAAGAAGATATCAGAGGATTTCTTTGGTTGCAGGGCTAACAAATGGTGAGTTAATCGCTCCAATGACTTACGAAGAGACGATGACGAGCGACTTTTTTGAAGCTTAGTTTCAGAAGTTTCTCTTACCAACATTAAACACACCATCAGTTATTATTATGGATAATGCAAGATTCCATAGAATGGGTAAGCTAGAGCTCTCATGTGAAGAATTTGGGCATAAACTTTTACCACTTCCTCCCTACTCACCTGAGTATAATCCTATTGAGAAAACATGGGCTCATATCAAAAAGCACCTCAAAAAGGTATTACCAAGTTGTAATACTTTTTTCGAGGCTCTTTTGTCTTATTCTTGTTTCAATTGACTATATATAAATACTATTTTAAAAGAAAAGTATCTGACAGGTCTGAACACAGCACCTAATCAACTTTCTAGCAAAGCAACTAAGATTATTCTTTATCTGCCTTCAAAGTCTGTTTTGTTTCAGCAGCTTCATCTTTTTCATTGTCTTCTGCTGAATGCTTCTCTTTCTCAACTGGCTTATCAGAATCCTTCTTAGGTTCTTCTTGACTTCCCTGAACTTCTACTTTATCAGGATTCAAGCTCCAAATGCCATCTTGATTGACCTTGTAGCCATCAGGTGTTGTCCCATTTCTCAATAAGGAACCATCTGCTTGGAAATAATACCAGTTGCCATTCAGTTGTTTCCAACCAGTCTCCATAGCACCACTTGCATTGAGATAATAACGAGTGCCATCGACATCTAGAAAACCTGTTGCCATGACACCATCATCAGGTTTGAGATAGTACCAAAGCCCTTTATCTTTGAACCAACCTGTCTTCATGGCCCCACTTTCTGTAAAGTAGTAATATTGGTTATCTAGCAATTTCCAACCAGTCTCCATAGCGCCGCTTGCATTGAGGTAATAACGAGTGCCATCAATTTCTTGAAGACCTGTTGCCATGACACCATCATCAGGTTTGAGATAGTACCAACGGTCCTTATCTTTGAGCCAACCTGTTTTCATAGCTCCACTACTTGTGAAATAACTATAATGATTGTCAAACCATTTCCAGCCTGTCTGCATGGCTCCACTTGCATTAAGGTAATAACGAGTGCCATCAATTTCTTGAAGACCGGTTAGCATGATACCATCTTTATCTAGATAGTACCAAAGGTCCTTATCTTTGAGCCAACCTGTTTTCATAGCTCCACTGCTTGTGAAATAACTATAATGATTGTCAAACCATTTCCAGCCTATCTGCATTGCTCCACTTGCATTGAGATAATAACGAGTGCCATCAATTTCTTGAAGACCGGTTAGCATGATACCATCTTTATCTAGATAGTACCAAGTATCCTTATCCTTGATCCAACCTGTTTTCATAGCTCCAGAACTTGCAAAATAGTTCCAATGACCTTCAATCATGGCCCAACCAGTTTGCATAGCACCACTTGCATTGAGGTAATAACGAGTGTCATCAATCTCTTGAAGACCCGTTAGCATGACACCATCTTTATCTAGATAATACCAAGTGTCACCATCCTTAATCCAGCCTGTTTTCATCGCTCCAGAACCTGCAAAATAATTCCAATGACCTTCAATCATGGCCCAACCAGTTTGCATGATCCCATTATTATCAAAATAGTAGGTTAGTCCATTGATTTTCTTCAAGCCCACTGTTCGAAGACCATCTTCATCATAATAATACCAGTTTGAACCTAGCTTTTGCCAGCTTGAAGCTGTCCCTTCTGTTTGCAAAGCACCGCTACTTGCAAAGAGCATCTTCTTACCTTTGAAGACTTGTAAACCAGTAAGCATTTTACCATCTTTATCAAACAGATACTTTTGCCCACCAATTTCAGCTAATTCATTGTATCGTCTTGCACCATTCGACTGAATATAGTACCAAGTATTATCATGATAGAACCAACCACCAATATGCATTTTACCATCTGTATTAAGATAATACCAGTCGCCGTCACTATGTGGATCCCAGCCGTCATTTACATGCACCCATCTACCAGACTGCATTTGACCTTTTCCATTAAAGAAATATGTTGCTCCAGAAATTTCTTTCCAACCGATAGCCATCTGACCATCTTTCAAACGATATTTCCAATGGCCATCTTCTTGATACCATTTCTCATCAACAGTAGGAATATTTGGAAAATCCCCTGAAACGTTTGTAAATCCTTTATCACTAATATCAAACACAGTCGCATCCTGAGTTTGACTAGATGCGTGAATCACTTGGATATTTTTCTTTTGAAGATAGTCTCTCGTTGAAGCGAGGTTAATATCTCCTCCAGTTGTTTGGATGACCATACTAGGAGAGAGATGGTCTATAAATCCAATTGTATTGGAAATCTTGGCATCGTAGTGATGATTCCATTTCATCATATCCACTTTTCCAATAACAGGTCCTAATTTATCTTCAGCTCCCTCAGCATTATCCAAATCACCACCAAGATAAATTCTTTTTCCTGCTACAGTCACTACTGCAACAATTGAATTGGAATTATCATCAAGAACTCTTTTTAGGTTTCCATCAGCATCATATTCATTTTTATAATTATAAAGTTGAATATCCATATCCCCAAATTTAAAATGGCTATCTTCATCCTTTATGTCTTGAATAAGTTTAACTCCCTTGTTCTGTGCAGCGCGGAGAGCATTATCGTAATTGAAAAGATTATCCCACAATCCCCAAGTACTTGTAATTCGTTTATCCGAATATTTTTTCAAATAAAATTTATCAACCTGATAGCGATTAAGAATTTCATCTGCTCCACCTATATGGTCACTATGAACATGAGTTCCTAGTATAAAATCCAATTTCTTTACACCTAACTGATCAAGGTGGCGAATCAAACGATCTTCCATGACCTGATAATTTCGAATGGATATCCCCCAGCGAATTGGATAGCGTGGATCCGAACCATCCGGGAAATCATAATCTTCTCCCATATCAATCAAGGCATAATGACCATTACTTTCTAGTAGGATAGCATCACTTCCAGATTTAGCTTTTGTATTGATAAAATGGATTCGATTCCCTGCACCTGCTGAGATAGTATCTGCATTGACTGTCGGTGCTTGAATGATTGATGCCGCTAAGAACAAGGCACTAAATAATATTGATTTTTTAATAGATTTCATAATACATCAAACTTTCTCTATTTCTTCTAGACTTTTTCGTTAATCAATCCAATAATTCTTATCTCCTCCTGGAACTTGTTGCTCAATAGGTGGTGGAGTCATATAGTTTTCTCCAAATTCATAAACAAGTATTTCATGGTATTTTCTAGGAGCCTTCACTACAATGTTTTCGTATGGTAGATCAATCAGATCATAGAGCCATTCTTTTTTGATTCCCTCTGGAAGGCTAGGATCAAATATCGTACAAGCAAGATACTTAGCTTGATCTAAACTATATTTCAAAGCCATATTCTCTAGTTTTTGATTCCAAGTTTGTGGAGAACTTAGTTGAAAAATAGCTGACCCAATGTAGCGAGGTAGATTTTTAAGTCCCCCATTCTCAGACTTAATCCCCTTAAAATTTAAAGAAGAGAGGCGAATAAGATATTGGTAGAGTTTCATTTTTTTACGGTCACTTTTCTCCGTTGCAACACCATCATACGGAAATACATCAACACAGGTTCCTAACACAACCGTAGAATCTCTAAGATTGGCATCTCTACGTGTTCTTATATCATAGACTCTCATATAACTGTATGGATAGCCCTTTGTTTCTCTAAAGGAAATCATTTTATAGTATGGATGATTTTCGTTTTTTAAAACCTTATAAAGTTTTTCAAATTCATCCCGAGCTAAGGAAATATCTGTATCATCATCCCAAGGAATAAAACCTTGGTGACGTACAGCTCCTAGCAAGGTTCCAAAATCGATGAAATACTTAATATCGTGTTTTTCACAGATTTTATGTAAATACTCTAGAATATCAAGTTCTACTTGCTTGATTTCTTCTAAGCTTAAAATTCTCTCAGACATCTTTGTCACTCCTAATTTTTGCTCTTTTCTAAGACGAAAAAAATTATCCATTCTCTATAATTTTCCATAGTTTGAAATCATGGTGAGAAACTTGTTGCTCTACTGGTGGCAACTGCATGTAGTCCCCATAATCTGAAGTGAGAATTTCATGGTAGTGGTTTGGTATCATGAATTCCTTACCTTCAAAATTACCAGTTTCAACATTTTCTAACCATTCGCGTTTCCAAACAGGTTTATTCATATCTTTATAAATAAGGTAGTCTACTTGTTCATAATCCTCTACTTTTCTAGATTTTGCTAATTCATCGATTTGAGAAACATACTTATTTGTGTTTGTGAAATAAAAGATCATAACAGAAATATAGCGAATCATTGAATTGACTACACTTTTAGTATTCGTAATTCCTTTGAAAGTATAACAACTTAATTGACGTTTTTTAATAATTTTGGTCATTTTATCCTTAAACGCCTGATCATCTTCATAACCATCTACAGGGAAAATATCTACATAGATACCCATATTCGAATCAATTCGCACATCCTCCTCGACTAGATAGGTCTGATTATCTTTGATCTTCATGAAAGGATAAACATAATTGATATTATTTTTATAAGACATGAGTTCATATCGTTCATCTGGATGTGCAATCAGATAATCTTGTAATTTTTCATAATCATCTCGAAGCATACAAATATCCATATCGTCGTCCCAAGGAATAAAACCTTTATGACGAACTGCCCCAATTAGACTACCATAAGCTAAGAAATATTTGGCACCAATTTTCTGACAAACTTCATGAATGTACTCCATAATTCCTAATTCCATTTTTTGAATTTCGGAAATATCTGTTACTTCCTCATAGCGGATATTTTTTTCTTTCAAACAAATCGTTAAACCATAACCAATTACTAACCAGAAAATTATGTTGATAAAATTTGTGGAGTAGATGATCTGACTTTCAAATAATTGACCAAATAAAATCCCAAAAAATAGAATTATAATTAATTTTTCATCATTTTTCTTAGTCACAACTAAATAAGTTATAAAACGTAAACTTACATAAGCGATTATGAGTATGAAAGAAATGAGTCCTAATAATCCAGAACTTACAAAAATTGTAATCAATATATTATGGAAATTACCACCAATTAGTGAATTTTGAATTTCAAATTTGCTAAAGTACTCTGTATAATAATCAGTGACGTTTCGAACACCATATCCAAATAATGGTTTTGCACTTCCCATTTTAATAGCATTTTCCCAAATATAAGTACGTCCGCTTGGAGTTGTTTCGATTAGGTGAAGTTCACCATTTTTCTTAGCTACGTCCGAATCTGTCTCAGAATAAGACTCACCTTTATTTAAGTCAATGACTGTTGCCTTAGCAGCTAAAATATATACTGAAGTTACATAACTAATACCAATATTGCTAGCTACAATTAAGGTACCAGCAACCAGAAATGTGAGACATTTTTTCAGTAGATTTCCTCTGGCAATAAAAAGCGAATAAAATCCCAGCATTAAAACGGCTGATAATAAGGCACCTCTACTTTGCATAGCCGCAAAATTTAGAAATTGAATTACATTATTTATCTTCAGATAAATCGAGTACTTACTTCCTTTGTGGATGAGATACAAAGCAAAAACAATACTAATATAAGAAAAAATAGCACTTGCATTTGGGTTAACAACTCCCCATAAACGACCATTCATAACACCATAATAATAGGAGTGTTCTCCAATTTTAAATAATATTAAAATTCTAAATATTAAAAGAACAAAGGCAAATATAGCAGAGAAAAAAGAAACAAATTGAACCGTTCCAGCAATCAAGCGAATTAACTTCTTAAGATATTCTGAATTCACCATAGTAAATAGCAAAATGTAGGCTATCATAAAGAAGATTTCAATCATATTCCCAAGCAAGTGACCCGAACGATTAACCACTGTTGCTACTAGATGACTACCTGCTAAGAGTCCAAATAAACCTAGATATTTCTTATCAATTTCTATTCGTTTCCAATTTAAAAATAAGGTTAAACAAATACAAAGAACAACAATTGCTGACAATCCTTTATAAATAGGACTTGTTACTTTATACACTAGTGAACTCATGCTTAAAATCGAAATAAAAACAAACAGATATGAAATCCAAAATTTTGATTTTTCAAAGCATTCATTCGTTTTTGAAAAATTCATTTTCAACTCCTTTAAATGACATTATTGATTTAAGCCGACGATTTGTCTATAGATCCATGGAGAAACAAGGAGGGACAAAACGGCTATTTTTCGAAAATTAGTAAAATAAGGATCTTTTAATATCTCAGATAAATGTTTAATAATCCACTTTCTCAACTTAATTTTTTCTGTTGGATATTGACTTGAATCTGTAAAGATTATTTTATCGTACACTGTGATATATGACCAACATTCTCTATTCACTAATTCAGTTTTTAGTTTTGGAAATATTTGAAAAACTTCAGAAATAATAATTTTATAGACCTCTATGGTATCAAATACATGATCGTTGACAGAAGTTGTTGCACTTCCCTGACGATGATCATAATAGTAGATTGGTTTATCAATAAATACACTAGTACATCTGGTTTTTAGTAAAACTTCTGTTAAAAACAAAGCATCTTCAGCCAAATGATAGTCTGTATTGAATGTAAAACTTGAAACAATCTCTCTTTTAAATAATTTTGCAACAGGGAAAAAAGAAGTTCTAGTTGTCGTCAATAATTCTCTCATCGTCTGCTCTGTCGACCACTTCTCTTCTTTTCCTGAAAAATCCGGTAATTCTGTAATTTGACCATTTTTTATATGATGGAGACGTGCTATACTAAAACCTATAGACTCGTCACTGTCAACTACACTTATTAAAATTTCCAAGTAATCTGGTGTAATAAAATCATCACTATCAATAAAAGTAATCCATTCTCCTCTTGAATGTTGAATACCTATATTTCTAGCATTCGAGACTCCTGCATTCTTAATATGAAAAACTTTGATATTTTCATTTTTAGATGCCAACTGATCGCACAAGGCACCACTCTGATCTGTCGAACCATCATCAATAAGAAGCAATTCAAAATTGGTATAAGTCTGCTTTAAGATTGACTCAACACATCGTTCCAAATAAGCTTCTACATTATAGACTGGAACAATAACGCTAATTTTTTCTTTCATCATGCTCCATATTCTCCCTTATATTCAGTGTAACTCTTATCCATATCTGCTATAAGGGCATCGTGGTGAGGCACTTGCTTGTCTGCCGGCGGTGGTGTCATGTAGTCACCAAAAGCTGTGCTGAGATAGGCATCATAACCAACTGGAATAGGCATTTCTGTTCCTTCGAATGGTAGGAAAATATTATCTTCAAATGCTTGAATTGGATATTTCTTTTTCATGTATCCTGGACCTGAGCATAATTCCGTGATGCCATCACTTTCTGCTAGACCATACTTGGTCATTTCTTTCTCAGCTTTTTTCCAGATACGATAACGAAGGGATTTAGGAGTTAATCCTAATAAAATAGTGCTGCCCCATTTCATGAGGGCTCCATGTTTTTCTGGAATGGTTTGTGCACAGAAGAGGGAATAAATCAAAGCCCAACGTACTTGTTTCTTACGTTCAGCTGGATTTTTAGGGTAGTAGTCCAAGGGAAGAACATCCAGAGCCAAGCCGTGTGGGAGGTCCAAATCTTGTTGGTAAGGCTTGATGCAAGTTGTTTCCTTGTCTCGAATAGTGATAAAGAGGTTGCGGTCAACAAAGTCTCTATCACTTTTTGATAGGAAGTAACGCTTATCCGCATAACGAGGCCATAGCTCTGCTAATTTTTCATAATCCTTGCGAGGCATAAAGAAGTCTAAATCATCATCCCAAGGAATAAAACCTTTATTTCGTAGAGCTCCAATAGCTCCTCCACCACACAAATAACAGAGTAAATCGTGTTCTTTACAAAAGGCGACAAAATATTCAGCCATCTCTAAGCTACGAGTTTGAATTGCCTTTAAATCACTCATCTTATTCTCTTCCTCTCCTGATAGAATACATCATTCTATTATACCATAAAAAACGTTTATAAAACCATCTAACCATGTTAAAAATCAAAGCCCGAGACACCTGTTGCCATAGGTATACCAAGCTCTGATTCGTTTTTTTCAGTTTACCTAAATCCCATCTGGGCCAGTTTATTTTGGTAAGCTTTTTGGTCCACTCGAAGGGATTGACCACCGTATACGTCAAAGTCGTCTACCCAGTCTCCAAGTTCTGGAACTGTCAATCTTTCAATACCATTCTGACCTCCTTCAAGGACTGATAAGCCATTGGTCAATAAGAAAGTATATGGAAGGTTTGTAGAGGTCATGGCAAATACTTTTCCTAGTGCTTCTGAGCCCGTGAAAAGTTTTGTCGGATCTTTAATCTGCTGCAAGACAGCTGTCATGACCTGCTGTTGTCGACGAGTACGGCCATAGTCCCCCTCATCATCATCACGGAAACGTGCATAGTTGAGAAGAGTCGAACCATTCATCTGTTGTTTCCCAGCTCGAATAGTTTGAGTCGGTGACTCAGTTTCCGTTGCGTGCAAGTCATCTCCTACAGTCGCTTCTGTAACTGGAACCCCATTTAGAGTTGAAAACTGAGCATCAATAGTCACACCATCAGGGAAAAGCGTATCAATGGCTGTCGCAAAGGCTTGGAAATCGACAAGGGCATAATATTTGATGTCTAGATCAAAATTATCCTTGAGCACCTTTCGGACCATTTCGGCTCCTTGTTTACCTTCTTGTTCCCCTAATTCGTAGGCTAAGTTCAACTTATGGTCTGCTTGTTTTTGACCGTTAATAACTTGGCTATATCCATCGATATAAACTAGGTTGTCCCGCATAAAACTAACCAGCTTAAGCTTCTTATCTTTACCACTAACATTCAGAACCATGACAGAATCCGTCCGTGTTTCTGAACTATTCTGTCCGATACGGCCATCTGTTCCCAAAATAAGAATATTAACACCATCTCGGGTATCCTGTCCATTAAAAACCTCAACCTGAGCAGCTTTGGCATCTTTGGGCCCATTTGAGCTATTAGGATTCGCCGATTGGAATCCCTTTAAGAACATGACGATCATTCCAACTGCTACACAAAGCAATAACATCCCTAACCAAGCAAATAAGCGTTTAAAACGAAAACCTCTTTTTTTCTTTGGCTTCTTAGCTTTTGGAACCTTTGTTTCCAGTTGAGCCCCACCACTACGGCGGCTAGAACGGCTACGATTAGCATAGGTTGGCAGGTCGATACCAGAGTCTGAAAGAAGTTGTTCTTTGGCTTCTGGATTGAAAACTTCCTCTGTACCTTTTTGACCTTCTAACTTAGCATGTAAAAAGTCAAATTCTCTCTTTTCTTTCTCATTCAAATAATGAATATTTTTCAAAAGATAGTCATATCTCAGTTTTTCATGGTGTGTCAAAGGATTCTCTCTAGTCATTCCTTCTCCTTTCCTTTATCCTGTATTGTATAGATAGGATAAGCACCTAGTACTTTATACTGGATTCCAATCGTTTCTAGTTCTTTTTGAGCAAAATGGATCAGTTCTTTATCAGTATAAGCGACATCAATGATAAAAAAGTATTCGCCCAAGGCTGTTTTTAGAGGACGACTCTCAATTTTAGTCAAGTCAATCCCGCGCCATGCAAAGGTAGAAAGTGCTTTGTATAATGCACCTGGAAGATTATCTGGCAAGGTCAAAGCTAGACTCATCTTTTCAGAACCTGCATTCAAGGGGATTTGTGGTAATTTAGGTCCCAAAACCCAAAAACGAGTAAAATTGGCTTCCATTTCTTGAATATCTTGAGCGATGAGTTCTAAACCATATTCCTCTGCAGAACTTCTTGGGGCAATCGCCGCAAATGGTTGATCAGGATGCTCAGAAACATAGCGCGCAGCGTAGGCTGTACTGGCAGTGACTTCTAGTTGCGCATCTGGATAATGCTCGTCAATAAATTTCTTCCCTTGTGCCAATGCTTGTGGGTGAGAAAAGATTTTCTCAATTTTAGATTGCCCTGGCACTGCCATCAACTGTTGGTGGATTGGCTGAACAATCTCTGCCACAGCTTGAATGCGAGCCTGATGGAAAAGATAGTCCAAAGTCTCATGGACACTACCTTCAATGGAATTTTCAACCGGCACTACTGAATAGTCTACCAATCCCTGTTCATAGGCCTTGATAACATCTGTAATATTTGAAAAAGGCTCTAGTTCCTCATGTGGAAAAGCCGTCTGCACAACATGGTGCGAAAAAGATCCTTTGGGACCTAGATAGGCAATTTTCATATCAATTCCTCAATAATTTCCTCTGGGATTAGCTTGGACACATCGATAACTTTACTAGCCACTTCCTCATACCAAGCCTGTCTTTCATTAAAAATTGCAGCTAAATCTTCCTTGCTATTGTTTAGAAATAGCGGGCGTTGATTGTCCTTATCGGCTGAAATTCGCTGGTAAAGGGTCTCAAAATCCGCTTTTAGGTAGATATTCTCTGGATTTTGTTTGAGCAAGGCACGATTTTTCTGAGAAATGACCACTCCACCACCAGTAGACACGACTTGGTTCATTTTTAGTAGGTCAGCCAAAACTTCTTCTTCTATCTGACGGAAGGCTGCTTCTCCTTTTTCTTCAAAGAAACGAGCAATTGGCATCCCCAGTCGGTCTTCAAGCAAGGCATCCATGTCTACAAAGTCAGGATCTAATCCTCTAGCAATAGTAGATTTTCCTGCACCCATAAAACCTAGTAAAACCTTAGCCATGGATCAAGGTCTCCAAATCATCAAAGAAGCTTGGATAGCTAGTATTGATAGCTTCTGCACGGTCCAATTCGACTTCTCCATCTGCAACTAAGAGAGCTGCAATGGCTGTCATCATACCGATACGGTGGTCTCCAAAGGTGTTGACTCTGGCTCCATGGAGGACAGATTTCCCTTTGATTATCATTCCGTCTGCTGTAGGAGTGATAGTTGCCCCCATGCTATTTAAAGCATCTGCGACAACTTGAATGCGGTCCGTCTCTTTGACTTTAAGTTCTTCAGCATCTTTGATAACCGTTTTCCCCTGAGCTTGGGTAGCAAGGAGCGCAATAATCGGCAATTCATCAATTAAGCGTGGAATCAAAGCTCCACCAATCTCTGTTCCCTTCAAATCTGAAGTTTCAACAGTCAAGGTTGCAGACTTGGCAATTGGATCAATATCAGTAAGTTCTAGTTTCCCACCCATAGCACGGATAACATCGATGATACCTGTACGTGTTTCATTAATACCAACATTCTTAAGCACCACTCGAGAATTTGGAACAATCAAACCTGCAACTAACCAAAAGGCTGCACTGGAAATGTCACCAGGTACGACAACCGTTTGCCCACTTAGTTTTTGTGGCCCTTGGACTGTGATTTTCTTACCATCGACACTCAAGTCTCCGCCAAATTGACGCAGCATATCTTCTGTATGATTACGAGTGCACTCCTTCTCAATGATGACAGACTGACCCTGAGCCTGTAAAGCCGCAAAAATCAAGGCAGACTTGACCTGAGCAGAGGCAATTGGCAATTCATATTGAATAGGTTTTAAGTTTTTTGTACCTTTTAAGTGCAAAGGTGGCAAGTCTCGCTCTGTTTGACCTGAAATGCTAACTCCCATTTTTTTCAAAGGAAGAGTTACACGGTCCATAGGGCGTTTGGAAAGACTATCATCTCCAAACATCTCTACTTCAAAGTCTGCACCAGCAAGGACGCCTGAAATTAAACGAATAGAGGTCCCAGAATTCCCCATATCGAGAGCATTCTGTTGGGCTTTCAATCCATTCAGCCCAACACCTTGAATGGTCACGACACCGTCTTTGTCCTCAATATCAACGCCGAGGTCACGAAAAACTTGCATAGTTGATAGGACATCTTCACCACGCAAGATATCATAAACCTTAGTCTCACCCTCAGCTAAGCTTCCAAAAATAATCGAGCGATGACTGATGGACTTATCTCCTGGTACCCGAATACTACCATTTAAGTGCTTAATGTTTGTTTTTAATTTCATAGTGGTCCTCATACTGACAATACTTTTTCTTATTTTATCATAAAAAGTCAGAAATTTCTTAAAAATTCCTGACTTTATGAGGTAAATTCTTATTTTAAAAGTTCTGAAATTGGTTCAAATACAATTTTTTCAATATCAGAAAGGTAGATAGAAAGTTGTTGCTGTTTGGCAAAGAATTCTGACAAGAGAGAGTTGCCTTGAATCTGTTTACCAAAGCTTTCCATTTTTTCTTGAAAAGAAGCGTCTGGAATTTGACCAGTTTGTGCCATGATTTGGATTTCATGCTGAAAAGCAATATAATCTGCAAAAATTTTGCTAGCTTCTGCATCTGCTTGGATGGCATCTCTAGCTTCCTTAACTGCCTTGTATTCAGGCAATTCGCGTAGTCCACGACTAAGTGCATTTGCACTATCATAAATATTTGACATAATTGTCCTCCTTATTTGATTCTATTCAATTTACTAGATACTCTTTAATAGTTATTATTGTACAATAACTTTAATGTGACCTCTTGAATTTCCATAACTTAATTCCTTGTCTGGTACATAGTTTATCTTCAATGAACCTAAAGTAGAATCTGTTATAGTCTCATTTAACACAAGATTATCAAAATAGTTATTTACCTCATCATCAGATAAAGACGTTTCAATCGATTTAACAATATCATGAAATACTTCTTTCATCCCTGCTACACCAGAGGAACTATTTTCATTTGTTTGATTAATTGTTACATTAATTTTATCAGTATCATTTGCATGTAAAAGTTCCAAGTAATAACCGTAGCTTGTTGCGAAATATTTTATTTTTATATTTCCTTTTTTGATATTTTCTAATGGACTATTAGAAATGTCGTTATAGTTATTGATAAAATCATTTACAACTTTATCATCTGCAAATTTAGGAGTCTTTTTCTCAACACTTGATTCATTTTTCGAACTCTCTGTTGTCTCGTCAACATTGACAGTTGTCGTATCAACATTAACATCTGAACTTTTTTTCTGACCATTTTTAGTAGCACAGCCACCAAGTAACATAACACTTATAAAGATAACAACGAATACAGATTTAATTCCCCTATTTGACATAATTGTCCTCCTTATTTAATAACGACTGTGTAATTTGTATTTTCTGTAATGACTTGCTCAGCACGTTTTAAATCCTGAGCATTCTTAAAGGAAATTTGCAGAATCCCGTGAACATCCTCACGATTTTCCTCATTGATATGGATATTGACCAAAGAAGTTCCACGTAGCAATTCCAAGATGCGTAAAATCACATCTTCCTCATCGGGAACATCTACATAAAGGTCAAATGAGCTATCTACTCCTCCGCGTTTATGGATTTCCATAGCCTGACGTTGCTCACGCGCTTGATTGAAAAAATTCCAGATTTGGTTTTCATCACCCTTACTGATAGCTTGTCCAATCTCGTCCAAACGGCCCCTGAAGTCCTCGATGCGTTCAACAATGGTCTCTCGATTGGATAAGAGAATAGAAGTCCACATACCTGGCTCGCTTTCAGCAATCCGAGTCATATCACGAAAACCACCTGCCGCAAAGCGTCGTGCCATCTCATGTTCTTCAGCATAACTAGCAGTTTGTTCCATTAAACCTGATGCCAAGATATGAGGAAAATGGCTAATCTGAGAAGTCACTCGGTCATGCTCTTCAGCATCGATTTCAATGAAACGAGCGTGCAGACCTGACAGCAAGTCCTTCATTTCTTCAAGCGTGTCAGGACTAGTTAAACTTGATGGCGTAAAGATATAGTAGGCATTTTCAAAAAGATTAACATCGGCAGAAGCCGCTCCTGTCTTATGACTACCTGCCATAGGATGAGCCCCTACAAAGCGAACAGGCTTATCTGCAAAACAGTTCTCAGCTGTAACCACGATAGCTGACTTGGTCGATCCAGCATCAGAAATAATGACACCTTCTTTTAGTTCCAAAGTTGCCAATTCTTGTAAAAAAGCAATGGTTTGCTTGATTGGCAGGGTAAGAATGATGACGTCTGCAAGTGGAGCAAAACTGGCAAAATCATCCGTCGCACGGTCAATCATTCCTCTCTCCAAGGCAATATCTCTAGACGTTTGACTACGATTGTATCCTAAAATTTCATAATCAGGATGATCCCGCTTGATTCCGAGTGCCATGGAAGCACCAATCAAACCCAATCCTGCGATATAGATGGTTTTAGCCATAAGAACTCCTTAATAATTCTTTGTATACTCCCGATGTTTAGCAACAGCTTCTTTTAATTCCTCCAGATTATCAGAAGAGAATTTCTCTAGAATTTCTTGGGCTAAAACTGTTGCTACAACTGCTTCCATAACAACACCTGCTGCTGGAAGAGCGGTTGGATCACTTCTCTCCACCGTTGCCTTATAAGGCTCATGGGTTTCAATATCGACACTCATTAATGGCTTATAGAGAGTCGGAATTGGTTTCATGACCCCACGAACAATAATCGGTTGGCCATTGGTCATGCCACCTTCAAAACCTCCAAGGTTATTCGTTCGACGAGTATAGCCTTCTTCTTTAGACCAGAGAATTTCATCCATGACTTGACTACCCTTGAGATAACCTGCTTTAAAGCCTAGTCCAAACTCCACACCCTTAAAGGCGTTGATTGAAATAACTGCTTGAGCTAGTCTCGCATCTAGTTTGCGATCCCATTGAACATAAGAACCCAGACCAACAGGAACACCACCCACAACTGTTTCGACAACACCACCAATAGTATCTCCATCACGTTTAATCTGATCAATATAATCCTTGATCTCCTGCTCACGTTCTTGGTTAACGATAGAAACTTCTGATTGAGCAGCCAGTTTTTTAATCTCTAAAACTGTTAAGTTTTCTGGAACATCGATTTCCTTGCCGCCAAAAACAACAACATGGTTGGCAATTTCGATATCAAGCTCAGCTAAAAGTCGCTTGGCTACTGCTCCAACTGCAACCCGCATAGTTGTTTCACGGGCAGATGAACGTTCCAAAGAATTTCGCAAGTCATCAAAGCGGTATTTAATCCCACCAACTAAATCTGCGTGACCTGGGCGAGGATGAGTGATTTTTCGTTTGCTTTTAAGTTTATCCTCAATATCCTCGGCAGACATGATATCCAGCCATTTTTGATGGTCTTTGTTAATGACATCCATGGTAATGGGAGCACCTGTCGTCTTACCATGACGAACTCCAGAAGTGAAGACAACCTGATCACTCTCGATTTTCATACGTCCACCACGACCGTAACCGCCTTGGCGACGTTTGAGATCCTCATTGATATCTTCTGCAGTCAAAGGCAGTCCTGCTGGAATTCCTTCAATAATTGCTGTCAGACGAGGACCATGTGATTCTCCTGCTGTTAAATATCTCATACATTCTCCTTATTTTACTAAGTAAGCTTTCATTTCTTCGAGAGAAACTGGGTGAATCATCGCTGAACCAAGCTCAGGTACCAAAACTAATTTCATGGTATTGCCACGCGCTTTTTTGTCATGAGTCAAAGCCTGATAGAGCTTGTCAAGATCCCAGTTTTCATAATCAACAGGAAGACCAAACTTCTGACACATCTCTCGGATAGACTGGGTTATTCCAGCTGGCATGAGGCCTTTTTCTTCGGCTACCTTAGAGACCTGAACCATTCCCATAGCCACTGCCTCACCGTGCATGATTTTTCCGTAACCAGCAGTTGCTTCAATAGCATGACCGATTGTATGACCAAAGTTGAGATACAGACGAATGCCATTGTCCAATTCATCCTCAACTACCATCTTTCGCTTCACCTGGCAAGAATGATCAATCAAACTCTCTGAATGCTCCAAAATACTCTCTAAAGAACCATCCATTTCAGATAATAAGTCCCAGAGTTCTGGATCTTCAATTAAGCCATACTTGATGACTTCACCCATTCCTTCAATCAACTCTCGCTTACCTAGAGTTTCAAGAACTGTTGGATCAATCAAAACGCCATCTGGCTGGGCAAAAGTTCCCACCATATTCTTGGCAAAAGGAGTATTTACTCCTGTCTTACCACCGATTGAAGAGTCCACTTGAGCTGTCAAGCTAGTCGGAATTTGGACAAAGTGAATACCTCGCATATAGGTTGAGGCTACAAAGCCAGCTAAGTCTCCGACAACTCCGCCACCTAGAGCTACGATGCCGTCACTGCGAGTCAAGTCTTGCTTAACTAGAAATTCATAAGCCTTTTGAACTGTGGTTAGATTTTTTCGCTCTTCACCCTCTAGAAAGTCAAAAACTGCCACTTGAAAACCAGCATCCTCTAAGCTCAATTTTACTTTTTCTGCATAGAGAGAAGCCACATGGTTATCCGTTATGATAACAATTTTTTGTGGTTGCCAAAGTTCGCGCAACCATTTCCCCGCTTGAGACAAGCATCCTTTTTCAATCTGAATATCGTAAGGATGATGTGGAAGGTCTATTCTAATTTTCATAGCAGGTCTCCTTTTTTCATTTTTGATACTTTTGTTTTAGTAATTCCCAGATTTGAGCGGTTGGCATTTCCTTGCCTGTCCATAACTGAAAAGCTTCCGCTGCTTGGTAAAGCAACATGCCTAGGCCATTTACAGCGTGATTGCCCTGGTTTCTTGCCCACTTTAGAAATGGTGTTTCAAAGGGTTGATAAATCACATCTGCTACCAATATTTTCTCTGGTAAAACAATACTTGTTGGGATTGGCTGAGATACTCCATCCATACCCACACTGGTCGCATTTACCAGTAAATCCGAATCAGTTATCCTTGCTTGCAGTTCAGAAACATCTTCTAAAGCAAATAAATCTGCTTTAAACCCTGTTTCATTTTGCAGTTTTTCTAAGTAAGGTCTTGTTTTTTCTATTGAAGCCGAACGTACAAAGACAGAAACCTGACTGACTTCATCCAAGATTGCCTGTGCCAAAATTGCCTTGGCTGCACCGCCTGCTCCTAACAATACCATTCTTTTCCCAGATATTTTAAAAGAAGGCAAGCTCTTAAAGAATCCCTTGCCATCTGTGTTATATCCGATTAAAGTTCCTTCTCGATTCACCACTGTATTGACAGCACCAATCAAACGAGCTTCTTCACTCAATTGATCCAAATAAGGAATCACCTGCTCCTTGTAGGGCATAGAAAGATTGATTCCAAACATCTGGTAACGACGAATGTTGGCAACTGTTTCTGCCAAGTCAGTCGCTTCTACTTCCCAAGCAAGATAAACCCCATTGGTATGAGTTGCCTCAAAAGCTCTGTTGTGAATGAAAGGTGAAATGGAGTGTTTGATAGGATTGGCGACTACAGCTGCTAAACATGTGTAGCCATCAATCTTCATTTAGTATCTCCCGAATTTTTTTCATGCTAGAAAGTGAAATCTGTCCTGGAGCACTGGCTTCGTCCAGACTCGCAAAAGACCAGCTAGAACCCGTCACATCTGAAGTGATACGAGAAACCTTACCCATTTTCCCCATAGAAATCGTCACATATTCTTGTTCTGGGTTCAATGTTTTAAAGCCACGTGTAAAGTTCATAAGGTCCAATACATCCTGTTCTGTATGAGCCATAACCGATACTTTAACCACTTTGGGCGTTAGGCTGGTTAGCTCGGATAAGATTTCCATCATATTCTCTGGAGTTTCTTGGAAATTATGATAACTCAAGACTAGATTTGGAAAATCAAGCATCTCTTCAAAAACATCCTTATGGGAGAAATACTCAAAATCAATGTATTCTGGTTGATAGAGTTGAGCTACATCTTTGATAATTTGGACATACTCTGCAGAATCCAAATCTATCTCTCCCCCCTCAGCACGAGTTCGTAGGGTAAAGAGGAGTTCGCGACCTGCAAACTTTTCAAAAATAGCTGGAGCTACTTGTAAAATAGCCTCCTTTGGTAGGAAGTCGGCACGCCACTCAATGATATCAGCATCGATATACCGCATAGCATCGATTCCTTGCACCTCTTCTAAACTCTTCGGCATTACTGAAACGACTAATTTCATTTAGTTACCTTCATGCTAATCACCTTAAGGTAATTACTACTTTCATCTTTTTCATTGTAGACAAAATCTGCTGGAAGTTCATATTTATTGAGAACCTGGTACTTTCTTCCTGCAAATCCTTTGTCGATTTGTTCTATAAATTTTTGACGGGAAACATTGGCAGCATTGGTGCTAGCAATGATAACACCTCCCGGATTTAAAATCTCCAAACTCTGGGAAATCAACTTGTGATAGTCCTTAGCTACAGAGAAAGTTTGCTTTTTATTACGGGCAAAGCTAGGTGGATCAAGAACGATCACATCATAAGACAAGCCCTTACGTTTAGCGTATTTAAAGTATTCAAAGACATCCATAACAATGAAACGATGATTGTCAAGACTGAGTCCATTGGCATGAAAATGAGCTTCTGACAGTTCTCTCGAACGTTTGGCTAGGTCTACAGAGGTTGTTTCACTAGCTCCTCCCATTGCTGCAGCAACTGAGAAAGCTGCTGTGTAGGAAAACATATTAAGCAAGGATTTCCCCATAGCTAAACCATCAACCAAGCTACCACGCACTTCATGTTGGTCCAAGAAGATGCCTGTCATAAGACCGTCATTCATAAAAACTTGATAGAGGACGCCATTCTCAAGAACTGTAAAATTTTCTGGTGCTTCTTGACCATAGATATGGGCAGACTCATAGTCTAGACCTTTAAAACGAATCTTTTCATAGGCACCTAAGACTTCAGGGAAAACCTGAGCAAAGGCTGCTAGGATCTGTTGGCGAAGCCCATAGACATAGGAGTTATACCAGGAGAAAACAACATAATCTCCATAGAGATCCAAAGTCATTCCACCAAAGCCATCGCCTTCTTGATTAAACAAACGAAAGGCAGTTGTCAACTCATCTTGATAGTAAGAAGAACGTTTTTGTTTGGCTTTTTCAAACAAACTTTCAAAGAATTTTTGGTTAAAAGAAAGCTTCTGGTTCGTTACAAACCAACCAATCCCCTTATTTTGACGAGATAAATAGGCCTTGCCCAAAAACTGCTTGTTTTGACTAAATAACTCGACTTCCTGATCAGTTTCAGATAGTTCTGGAAAATCAATTTCCTCCAAAAGTACTAGACCTTGGTTTAGTTTTTTTTCAACACGTCTACTGACGAATACTTTATTCATAAATACTATTATAACAAATTTTGTGACAATTCACAAAATAGAAACTATTGATTCATCCATCATCCTACCCTAGCTGAGAGAATTTTTCCTCCCATCAGTCCTACTATTTTTCTTTTATAGTTTTTCAACACTTCCAATTGAAAAATAGACATAAAATTCAAAGAGTTTAATTATAGCGCAAACGTTTGCATATTCTTTAGCTTTATGCTACAATAATTCTCATCACTGTAAGTAAGAGGATCAACTATGAAAAATCAAACCCTAATGCAATATTTTGAGTGGTATCTCCCCCACGACGGTCAGCACTGGACACGCCTCGCTGACGACGCTGAACACCTAGCCAACTTAGGCATTAGTCACATTTGGATGCCCCCTGCTTTTAAAGCAACAAATGAAAAGGATGTTGGTTATGGTGTCTATGACTTGTTTGACCTTGGAGAATTTAATCAGAAGGGTACTGTACGTACCAAGTATGGCTTTAAAGAAGACTATCTTCATGCCATCCAAACTTTAAAATCTCATGGGATTCAACCAATGGCTGATATCGTCTTAAATCATAAGGCTGCTGCAGACCATTTGGAATCTTTCCAAGTCATCGAAGTTGATCCAGAAGATAGAACTGTTGAACTAGGCGAACCTTTTACCATCAATGGCTGGACTGGTTTTACCTTTGACGGACGACAAAACACCTACAATGACTTCCACTGGCACTGGTACCACTTTACTGGAACTGACTATGATGCCAAGCGTCGTAAGTCTGGCATCTATTTGATTCAAGGTGATAATAAAGGCTGGGCTAACGAGGAATTAGTTGATAACGAAAATGGCAACTATGACTATCTCATGTATGCAGACCTAGATTTCAAGCATCCAGAAGTCATACAAAATATCTACGATTGGGCAAATTGGTTTATCAAAACGACTGGTGTAGCTGGTTTCCGTTTGGATGCAGTTAAACACATAGACTCTTTCTTTATGCGCAACTTCATTCGCGATATCAAAGAAAAATATGGTCAAGATTTTTATGTTTTTGGTGAATTTTGGAATCCAGACAAAGAAGCCAACCTAGAATACCTCGATAAAATTGAAGAACGCTTTGATCTTGTCGATGTTCGCCTTCACCAAAATCTCTTTGAAGCAAGCAAATCTGGAGAAGACTATGATTTGACAACCATCTTTGAGGATAGTCTAGTTCAACTCAATCCAGACCGAGCTGTAACCTTTGTCGATAACCATGACACCCAACGAGGTCAAGCTCTGGAGTCTACTGTTGAAGAATGGTTTAAACCAGCAGCCTACGCCCTCATTCTTTTGCGAGAGCAGGGGCTTCCATGTGTATTTTACGGAGACTACTACGGTATTTCTGGTCAATATGCTCAGCAAGATTTCAAAGATGTTCTTGACCGTCTACTTGCTATCCGAAAAGATTTGGCTTACGGAGAGCAGATTGACTACCTTGATGATCCTAATTGTATCGGTTGGGTCCGTTCAGGAGCTGAAAATCAATCACCACTTGCCATCGTGATTTCTAATGCCCAAGCAAACTCTAAAACCATGTTCGTCGGTCAAGAATGGACTGACCAAACCTTTGTTGATTTGCTTGGTAACCATCCTGACCAAGTAACCATCAATGCTGAAGGTTATGGAGATTTCCCAGTTACAGAACGCTCTCTTAGTGTATGGGGACTGGCTAACTAATCAATTAATACTCTTCGAAAATCTCTTCAAACCACGTCAGCTTCTCCTTGCCGTATATGTGTTACTGACTTCGTCAGTTCTATCCACAACCTCAAAACGGTGTTTTGAGCAACCTGCGGCTCGCTTCCTAGTTTGCTCTTTGATTTTCATTGAGTATAAAACACAAAAAAAAAATGCCCACAAGCTAGATTTTCTTTCTAGTCTGTAGGCATTTTTTCTATTATCAGTACTTAAATTTAGTCTTTCCAAAGATCCATGGCATTTTGAAAATCTGCAGAAACTTGAACATTTTGAGGATTAGTCGCTTCTCTCTCCTGACGCTTAGCCTCTACCTGGACTACACTCTTAATGCCTTCATGACGCCAGTTTCGTAGGATAGCCTGGATATACTTCCAATTTGGCTTTCCATTCAAAACGGCCTCACGTAAGGCTTCTTTGATTAGGTTCGCACTGGTTCCGTCTTCTTTCAAACTCTTTTCTAAATCTTCGATCTCAAAAGGACTCAAGAGACGCCCTAGTTCTTGTTGGAAGGTTTCCACCAAGTCTTTCAAATCATTTTTAGCGGGTGCCACTTGGCTTGGTTCTTGTTTTTCAAAAAGCTGGTCCAAACGTTCTAAAGCAAGGGTCGCATCAAAAATAACTTCTATTTCTCCATTGAGTTCAATCGTACGATATTGGAGTAAGCCTTTTTCGGTCAAGCGCGAAATCGCTTGATTGACTTCAAAGACTTGCTTGCCAATTTTCTCAGCAATCTGGCTTGGGGACAATTCCCCTAAAGCTGTTGTATTTTGTAAATAAAAGAATTGCCAAACTAAGAAATCATCGCTTGATGAAAACAGTTGATTGTAGTTTAAGAGCAGAGCACTTGGTAGCACCAAGTTCCCTGATTTGAAAGCATCTAAATATGTCATAATTCCTCTTATAAATATCCAAAATGAGACACATCTTCTTCTGCACTCTTCCACTCAAAAGGCGTTTCTTGGTAAACTGCATAATTTACCCAGTTACTGAAAAAGAGAGCTGCTGAGGAACTCCAACGCATACAAGGAAGTTCATGGATGTCATCATTTTTGAAATAATTTTCTGGTATATGGGGATCTAAACCAGCATCTAGATCTCTAAAATATTCCTTGGCTAACGTATCACGATCATACTCTAAATGCCCAAAGCTATAAACTTCTCTTAAATCTCGGCTTGCAAGGATAGAGATTCCCACCTCTTTTCCAGATGCTAAAATCTCTAGATTGGTTTTATTTACAATGTCCTCTTTGAGAATTTCTGTATGACGAGAATGGGGAGACACATACAAATCATCAAAACCTCTCAGCAAAAGATGACCTTCTTTTAAAACATCCTGAGGATAAATTCCCGAAAGCTTTTCAGCCATCTGGTGTTTATCTACGCCGTAACGATAGTAGAGGCCAGCCTGTGCTCCCCAGCAAATATGCAGGGTTGAAAAGACATGAGTCTTTGACCAATCGATGACCTGAGTAAATTCCTCCCAATAGTCCACTTCTTCAAAAGGAAGATGCTCAACCGGCGCTCCTGTGATAATCAAGCCATCAAAATACTGGTCTTGAACTTCCGAGAAGGTCTTATAAAAAGTCTCCATATGCTCAGAACGAGTTGTTTTCGACTGATGACTTTCCATATATAAGAAATCAATATCTAACTGCAAGGGAGTATTAGCTAAATGTCGTAAAAGCTGAGTCTCTGTAACCATCTTCTGTGGCATCAAGTTTAAAATCAGGATTTTCAGTGGTCGAATATCCTGATGAGCCGCCCGCTGGTCATCCATGACGAAAATATTTTCCGTTCGTAAAATCTCAACTGCTGGTAATTTTTTATCAATTCGAATCGGCATGGAAATCTCCTTACTGTATCAATTCTAGGCTCAAACGAACATACAGTCGTCAAATGAAAAATCAGCTGACGAAAGTCCTTCCCTTTATTATACTGTAAGAAGATATAGTTTTCAATTATAGTTTTTCTCTAACTAGATATAGCCTTTTTTTATATCAGATGAAGAGAAAACAGCCCTAGGGACTGTTTTTCATTAATAATGCATAAGCACTTTATAATCGTAATCTCCGATAGCTTCGCGACCTTTAAGCTCATCAAGCTCAATCAAGAAGGCACAGCCAGCTACGATACCACCAAGTTTTTCAATCATTTCGATGGTTGCTTTCACAGTACCACCTGTTGCCAAAAGGTCATCTACGATCAGAACACGTTGACCTGGTTTAATAGCATCTGCGTGAATAGTCAAAGTATCAACACCATATTCTTTTTCGTAGTCAGCTGAAATGACTTCGCGTGGCAATTTTCCTGGTTTACGCACAGGTGCAAAACCAATTCCCAACTCAAAAGCAACTGGACATCCAACGATAAATCCACGCGCTTCTGGTCCTACGATCATATCGATCTTTTTGTCAGTAGCATATTGAACAATTTCACGAACAGCATAGCTGTAGGCATTTCCGTTGGCCATCAAAGGGCTGATATCACGGAATGTAATTCCTTCTTGTGGATAATTTTCAATACTTGCAATGTAATCTTTTAAGTTCATAGCATTTCTTTCTTTTTAAGTTTTTACTCCCTATTATACCATAAATCTTAGAAAAGAGAAATAGAAAGAAACCCTGGAAACTGAGTCCAAGGCTTCTGATCAAATCTGTAACTATTGCTCGTTTAATGAAATCTTTCCTTCTTTTTGCTTTTAGATTTTTGATTGCGTTGACGATTTTGTTGGATGCGCCACTCTCGCTCAAAGTAGGACATGGTTTCAAATACTCTGCGTGGTAAACCAACATCCAGCAAATAGATTGGGATTTTCAAAACATTTGCTTGCTTTGCAGTCAAAAATCTACTTCGTAGACGATTCCATAAAGAGTTGAATTTTTTAAAATCCTTGTCATAAAAATGAACTTCAATAGTATAAAAATCCCTTGAACTTCTACCACCCTTGATTCTCATAAGAGAAAACGTTTCTACCTACCCCCAGGAATAAAACTACCAATCTTTTTTAGGATGTGGCTTATAGGAAAAACCTTGGACCGTACATTTCAAATACTCTTTATCTGAAAAAAGAAGTCGCAAACGTTCATACAAAATCCATCCAACAATGATGATTAAGAATAAGACAAAGAGTCTTAATGCCACCAATCCCACAGGTGCCTCCTTGGGATAGGTCATCATAAAAGATAGGATCCAAAGAAGAAAAGCTAACTCAACTAAGCAGAGAACAATAGTCCAAATGATTTTCTTACTGCTCCATTTGATGATTTTTTCTTCCATTACGCCAACTCACTTAAATATTCATAGCGTTCATATTTTTCAAGCAAGACTTCATTCTTTTCATCTAACTCTTTTTGAAGAGTAGCTAGCTTCCCATAGTCCGAGCCATTGGCCTGCATTTCCTCTTCAATGACTGAGATACGGTTTTCCAAGGCTTCGATGTCACCTTCAATACTTGCCCACTCTTGCTTTTCTTGGTAGGTCATGCGTTTCTTTTCTTCACGGACTTTGACGACTTTTTCCTTCTCAGCCTTTTGAACTTGATTTGTCGCTTCTGCTTCGAAGGCTTTTTCATCTAGGTAGTCGGTATAATGTCCAAAGAAAGGACGAATGCTACCATTCTCAAAAGCAAGAATCTTAGTCGCAACTTTATCAAGGAAATAGCGGTCGTGACTAACTGTTAAGACTGGACCTGCAAAACCTTGTAAGAAATTTTCTAGAACAGTTAAGGTCGCGATATCTAAATCATTTGTCGGCTCGTCCAAGAGAAGCACATTGGGTTTTTCAAGGAGGAGTTTGAGAAGGTACAGACGTTTCTTCTCTCCACCTGACAGCTTTTCAATCAAGGTCCCATGTGTTGAACGAGGGAAAAGGAACTGTTCTAATAACTCCGCGATAGATGTCGTAGAGCCTCCGCTAGTTTTAACCTCTTCTGCCACTTCCTGCAAGTAATTGATAACCCGCTTACTTTCATCTAAACCTTCGATTTGTTGAGAGAAATAAGCGATACGAACTGTTTCACCGATGATAACTTGTCCTTCAGTTGGCTCGAGACTTCCTGCAATCAGGTTAAGAAGGGTTGACTTCCCAACACCATTATCCCCAACGATTCCGATACGGTCTTTGGCTTGAACCAAGAGATTAAAATGTTTCAGAATCGGTTTATTGTCATAGGCAAAGGAAACATCCTTAAACTCGATAACCTTTTTTCCGATACGGCTAGTTTCAAAATTCATGCTTAAGTCTGTCTCAACACTATTATCTGAAACTTCCTTCTTCAAGTCATGGAAACGATTGATACGCGCCTGTTGCTTGGTCGCACGAGCTTGAGGTTGCCGTCTCATCCAAGCTAATTCTTGCTTGTAAAGTTGTTCCTTTTTGTGAAGAAGCGCTGCATCGCGCTCATCCTGTTCAGCCTTGAGACGAACATAGTCTTGGTAATTTCCTTGATATTCTGTCAAACCAGCTCGGTCCAACTCAAAGATTCGCGTAGAAAGAGCATCTAGGAAATAGCGGTCGTGGGTGATAAATAATACTGTTTTCTTGGAATTTTTCAAGAAGAGGGTTAGCCACTCAATGGTCGCAATATCCAAGTGGTTGGTAGGCTCATCAAGAAGCAAAAGATCATGATTGCCCAGAAGGACTTGCGCCAACTGAACCCGTCTTCGCAAACCACCTGATAGGGCTCCAACGGGAGTTGATAAATCCTGAATTCCCAACTTGCTGAGAACGGTCTTGACCTGACTCTCAATTTCCCAAGCTTGGAGAGAATCCATCTCCGCCATAACCCTTTCCAAACGTGCCTGTTTGTCCTCACTGTAGTTGAGCATGAGCAATTCATACTCACGGATCAACTGGATTTCTTTCAAATCACTCGATAGAACAGTATCTAAGACAGTCTTGCTATCATCAAAATCTGGGTCCTGAGTCAAATAGCCAATCTTGTAATCATTTTTTGCCGAAAAAGGGCTTACGTCACCATCAAAACCTGAAACTCCTGAAAGAACATCTAAAAGAGTCGTTTTTCCAGTTCCATTGACGCCGATAAGACCGATTCTGTCCAAGTCATGAATGATAAAGGAAATATCTTTAAAGACGGTCTTGTCCCCAACGGATTTACTTAGTTTTTCAACAATAAAATCACTCATTTTTTCTCCCTCAAGTAGGCATGAATAGCTTCCAAGTTATTTTCCAAATCTCCATCCACAATAGCATACTCAATCTCTGCTAAAATTTCTCCCATTTCTGGTCCTGGTTGATAGCCATATTCTTTGATCAAAATCCCACCATTGATTTGAATTTCTTTCTTATCATGGATGGTTAGGCTGTGGTAAGTCTCTTCGATAGCCTGTGGATTGACTTCTTTTCCTTGAGACTGACGAAGATTTTCAGCCTGTAAAAGCAAATCTAGATCAAAGCGGTAACAATCGCGCTTGCTTAGTTCTCCTTCTTCACGAAGTTCTAAGATTGTTAGCAAATCTTGAACTTGCTTGGCAAATTGACGCGAAGTTTTCCAATGTTTCAAAAATTGTTGAGCATCTTCCACTTCTAAAACCCATAAAAGTGCTGCCCAAGCTTGCTCAGAAGATTCAAAGGTAAAATCAGCCTCTAAGTCAAACAAAGATTGGAGTTTGTCCTGACTACCAGCCATATCTGGAAGATAATCATAAGCTTTACTTGCAATCATAGAAGACAGACCTACTCGCCAATGAAGAGCTAGTAAAAGTTTATCAAATTCAACAAAAGTACGTTCCACAGAAATTTTCTCTAAGAGTGGCGTTAAGGTCTTCATCGCTTCAAAGGTTTCTTGCTCGAGTTCAAAACCAAGACTAGCTTGAAAACGAAATCCACGCATGATACGTAGAGCATCTTCGTTGAAACGCTCACTAGCTATACCAACTGCTCGCAGGACTTGATTTTCTAAATCTTGTAAGCCATTAAACAAATCAATGATTTCACCTGTCTCATCCAAAGCAAAGGCATTGACTGTGAAATCTCGGCGTTTGAGGTCCTCCTCTAACGAACGAACAAAAGAAACTGAACTTGGTCTACGGTAGTCTACATAGACATCTTCTGTTCGAAAAGTGGTCACTTCGTACTCTTCATCTCCGTCTAAAACCAAAACGGTTCCATGCTCAATGCCAATGTCAGCTGTCCGTGGAAAAATCTGCTTAGTCTCTTCTGGATAAGATGACGTCGCAATATCCACATCATGGATGGGACGATTGAGTAGGGCATCCCTAACAGAGCCTCCAACAAAATAGGCTTCAAAGCCTGCTTCTTTAATTTTTTCTAATACTGGTAAAGCCTTCTGAAATTCAGAAGGCATTTGTGTTAATCTCATAATAAGTGTTCTAATCCATAGACAAGCTCATGACGCTTGACAACTTCTTTGATTCCTAAATTCACTCCTGTCATGAAGGAGCTACGATCATAGGAGTCATGACGTAGGGTTAATCCTTCTCCTTGATTGCCAAAGATAACTTCCTGATGAGCTACCAAACCTGGCAAACGGACCGAATGGATACGCATACCATCAAAGTCAGCACCACGAGCACCTGCAATGAGTTCTTCCTCATCAGGCGCACCTTGCTGGATTGACTCTCGAACTTCTGCCATCAATTCAGCTGTTTTAATAGCTGTTCCACTCGGGGCATCCTTTTTCTTGTCATGATGGAGCTCAATAATCTCTACATTTGGGAAGTATTTTGCAGCTTGTGTCGCAAATTGCATGAGTAAGACAGCACCCAAGGCAAAGTTAGGAGCAATCAAGCCACCCAAGTTTTTAGAACGAGAAAATTCTTTTAGTTCTTCTATTTCTTGACTAGTGAAACCTGTTGTTCCAACGACTGGAGCAAAGCCATTTTCAAGCGCAAAACGGGTATTCTCATAGGCAACAGCTGGTGTTGTAAAGTCCACCCACACATCTGCCTCAAAACCTGCCAAGTCATCCTTATCATTGAATACTGGAATTCCCTGCCATTCTGTTGCAGACTCAAAAGGATCTAAAACTGCTACTAGTTCAAGTTCAGGATCAGACAAAACCATCTGACAAGCAGATTGTCCCATTCTCCCCTTAAAACCAGCAATAATTACTCGAATACTCATCTCAATCTCTACTCCTGTTTAAGATACAAAGGACCTTAGTTGCCCATGAAAAATAGGGAATGGCGCTGACTATACACGAAAGGCAAGACAGACATCTTTTTTCAAAAGGTAAGTAGGTAGTCCGTGTTCAATTTCTAAGATACAAAGGACGTAAGCTATCCATGAAAAATAGTCTAGATTATGGGTGTATAGCCCAGAGCAATACTTCCTTCTCCCAGGTGAGTCCCAATAACACTACCGAAGGTTGCAATTGAAACATCTGTAGCCACTCCACCATCTATCAAAAGCTGGCGCAAATCTGCTGCTTTTTGAGGAGCATTCCCGTGAATGACAGTAATCTGGTAATTCCCATTAGCTGTTGCTTCTTTAACAATTTCAACTAAACGTTTTGTAGCCTTTTTCTCTGTACGAACCTTTTCATATACTTCTATCACACCCTGGTCATTGAAATATAGGATTGGCTTGATACTAAGGAGATTCCCCAAAATGGCTGCACCATTAGAGAGTCGTCCCCCCTTAACTAGATGGTCAAGATCATCCACCATGATAAAGGCTGAAGTTTTCTGGATTTGATTTTCCAACTGATCTAAAATGGTAGTAAACTCTTCGCCTTGCTCTGCCCATTTAAAGACACTCTCAACCATATAGCCTAGGGGAGCGCTTGTAATACGGGTATCAGGAAAGGCAATGGTTAACCCTGCATATTCATCCTTCATATATTGGATATTTTGGTGAAATCCTGAAATTCCAGAAGATAGGAAAAGCCCCAAAGCATGTGTATAGCCTTTATCTTTCAATGATGATAAAATTTCATCCAACTTGGCAATACTTGGTTGGCTCGTTTTTGGCAATTCGCTTGCTGAAGCCATTTTTTCATAAAATTCTTGAGCGGTTAGATTTACACCTTCAACATACTCCTGTCCATCGATATTCACAGGAATGTCTAGCACAAATAAATCTTCTTTCCGCAAGGTTTCCGCTTGTAGAAAAGCAGATGAGTCTGTTATGACCGCTAATTTCATTTCTTAAAACTCCAAATTAATTCCCGGTAAATCAAGGGCAATTTCTGTTACTTCATAAGTCAAACGATTAAGCATATCCAAACATGGACGAGCTAGTGTCTCAACCTCTTCTTGGCTGAAATCACTTGGTTGGTCGATAATACGACCTTCAACATGATTGACTTGAGAAATCGTTCCACTAATGACAAATCTATCAAAGACAATCATAAAGCTCAAAACAACTACTAAAGAGGTAACTTGATTTTCTTGATCATGCTGAAGCAACTGGAAGTTTACATCAACCTTAGTTTCAGGTGCTCCATTTTCATTTTCCCATTCAAAGTTACGCGCATCGAAGTGATACTGACTAACAAATTCTTGTTCACGTTTTAAATTCATTTTCATCTCCATTGGTACAATATAGTTGCCATTGTACCATATTTTTTTATTTTCTGCTAGATTTACTAAATACCAATCTCAGTTTTAACAACTTCAGCAATAGTGTCTACATAGTAGTCTACTTCCTCAGTGGTTGGGGCTTCAGCCATGACACGCAAGAGTGGCTCCGTTCCACTTGGGCGAACGAGGATGCGTCCGTTACCTGCCATCTCTTCTTCCATCTTATCAATAATAGCCTTGATAGCTGGAACTTCCATAGCTTTTTCTTTCATGGCATTTTCCACACGGATATTGACCAATTTTTGTGGGTAAATTGTCACTTCTGAGGCCAATTGAGACAAACTCTTACCTGTTTCTTGCATGATCTTCGTCAATTGAACTGCTGAAAGCTGACCATCACCAGTAGTATTATAGTCCATCAAGATAACGTGACCTGACTGCTCACCACCGAGATTGTAGCCAGATTTTCTCATTTCTTCAACGACATAGCGGTCTCCAACAGCAGTGACTGCTTTATTGATACCCTCACGATCCAAGGCCTTATGGAAACCAAGGTTGGACATAACTGTTGTTACGATCGTGTTTTGGGCCAACTGACCTTTTTCAGAAAGGTATTTACCAATAATGTACATAATCTTGTCACCATCGACAATTTCTCCGTTTTCATCAACTGCAATCAAACGGTCGCTATCACCATCAAAGGCTAAACCAATGGCAGACTGGCTTTCTTTCACAAGTTCTTGTAAGGCTTCTGGATGAGTTGAACCAACGTTCAAGTTGATGTTAAGACCATCTGGTGTTTCACCAATAACTGTTAATTGAGCACCTAGGTCTGCAAAAATTTGACGAGCACTTGTTGCAGCTGCTCCGTTAGCAGTGTCCAAGGCAACCTTCATCCCTTCAAGAGGAGTTCCAGTTGAAACGAGGTAGGCTTCATATTTACGCAAACCTTCTGGGTAGTCTACAACCGTACCTAAGCCCTCTGCACTTGGACGTGGAAGAGTATCTTCACTTGCATCAAGCAAGGCTTCGATTTCTGCTTCTTTGTCATCGTCTAGTTTAAAGCCGTCACCACCAAAGAATTTAATTCCGTTATCAAGAGCTGGATTGTGACTTGCTGAAATCATAACACCTGCGCTTGCACCTTCAGTTTTAACAAGATAAGCTACTGCTGGTGTTGCAAGAACGCCTAGTTTATAAACGTGAATTCCGACTGAAAGGAGACCAGCAATCAAAGCAGCTTCTAGCATTTGACCTGAGATACGAGTGTCACGTCCTACAAAAACTTTTGGTGCTTCAGTCGTATGTTGACTGAGAACATAACCTCCAAAACGTCCCAATTTAAAAGCTAATTCTGGCGTAAGTTCTACGTTTGCTTCTCCACGGACTCCGTCCGTTCCAAAATATTTACCCATTTTTTTATCCTTTTCTATTGTTTTATTAATCTTTTTTTGAAGAGTCTGGCTTGGTTTCAGAACCAGTTGAAGACGAACTGTCCGAAGATGAGCTTGTCGTTGATGAGCTAGAACTACTTGCTGATCTAGCTTGTTTCGTTGTTATCTTCATGGTTGTTTCATACGGTGTAATCACCGTTGGTAAAACTGTTCCATTCTTATCAATAGCTTGTAAGGGAACTGAACCCGTATAATTTCCAGTAATTTTTTCACTCGTTGGTAAGACAGCTACAATCTTATCAATCTTAGATAAGGTATCGACATCACTTGTAACTGAAACGCGTTCATCTGAAACAGTCACACTGTCAATGAGAATCCGTTCATCAACCTTACCAGAGTCAATCTGTGGAGTGACTGGTAAATTATCCCGTGTTGCCTTCTTCCCAATTTTAACGGTGATTTTCTGCGGTGTTGCTAGGGCTGTTAAACCGCTCGGAAGATTCTCAATGGTCAAGGGTACTTCAACCGTTCCTTCTGTCGCCTGTGTTAAATCTGCAGTAACCTTAAATTTACGAGTGCTTTCTTGCATCTCACTAGCCAAGGTCACTCGATTGGATCCAGTTAAAAATACCGTTACTTCTGAACTAAAACCGCTAATAAAATACTGCTCACTATCGTACTGAATATCAATCGGTACATTTACGACCGTATTGGTATAGGTTTCTGTTCGAGCCGATCTTGCATTATTATTATTTTGGTAATTAATAGAGGTAGCGTAGATAAATAAAACGCAAGCAAAGAGGAGTGAGGAGATGATATATAAACTATTTTTTTTCATTCTTCCAGCCTCCTAATATACGCTCTGTTAAGCTTGGCTCTTGTGAATTTTCCGGAATCAGTATACAACGTAGTTCTTCCTCAAATTCTTCCATCGTTAAATCATGCTTAAAGACACCATTATAGGTAATGGAAATGCCTCCAGTTTCTTCTGACACAACAAATGTTAAGGCATCTGATACTTCAGATAAACCAATGGCTGCACGGTGTCGCGTTCCAAACTCCTTAGAAATACCAGTGTTTTCAGTAAGTGGAAGATAAGCAGATGTTACAGCTATTCGATCACCTTTTATAATGACTGCACCATCATGTAAAGGTGTGTTTGGAATGAAGATATTGATTAAGAGTTCTGCAGAAATCTTTGCATCTAAAGGAATCCCCGTGGAAATATATTCCTGCAAGGTTCTAACACGCTGAACTGATACAAGTGCTCCAATTTTCCGCGGGCTCATATATTCTACCGCTTTAACAAAGGCCTGAATCATCTGTTCTTCTGAACTCATTGGTGTACTTGAAAAGAAATCAGTCGCACGTCCCAAACGCTCTAAACCTGTCCGAATTTCTGGAGAGAAAATAACTACCGCTGCGATAACCCCGTAAGTAATCAATTGATTGATCAACCAGGAAATAGTTGTCAGGCCTAGGGTATTTGCTGCTATCTGAGCTAAGATAAAAACTAAAACACCTCGAACAAGGATCATAATCTTGGTTCCTGCAATTGATTTTGTAAATTGGTATAAGATATAGGCAACGATAAGAATATCAATCACATTTATCAGAATACTCCAAGGACTGGAAAATAAACTAGACCAGTATTGAAGATTAGATAATTGTTGAAAATTCATTCTAGGCCTCCTCTCCATAAAAAAGCTACTCTTCATTATATCATTTTATATGAAAATTTTCTTCATCCTACTTCATTTTACATTAGCAGAAAATATGATAGAATAAGAAAATAGAAATTATTAAGGAGAAATCATGTCTGAATTATTTGATATTACCATTGTAGGAGGTGGACCTGTCGGTCTTTTCGCAGCCTTTTATGCTCACCTTCGTCAAGCCAAAGTACAAATCATCGATTCTCTTCCTCAACTAGGTGGTCAACCTGCCATCCTATATCCTGAAAAACAAATTCTCGATGTTCCAGGTTTTCCAAACCTCACAGGGGAAGAATTGACTAACCGCCTTTTGGAACAACTTGAAGGGTTTGAGACACCTGTTCACCTCAATGAAACTGTTCTTGAGATTGAAAAAGAGGATGATGTTTTTAAGATTACAACTAATAAGGGAAATCATACTTCTAAAACCGTTATTATTGCTATGGGTGGTGGTGCTTTTAAACCACGTCCACTCGAATTAGAAGGTGTTGAAGGCTATGACAATATCCACTACCACGTTTCTAACATTCAACAATATGCTGGTCAGAAGGTAACCATTCTGGGTGGTGGTGACTCAGCCGTTGACTGGGCTTTAGCTTTTGAAAAGATTGCTCCAACTACACTTGTTCACCGTCGCGATAACTTCCGTGCACTTGAGCATAGCGTCCGAGCCTTGCAAGAGTCTTCTGTGACTATCAAAACACCATTTGTGCCGAGTCAACTTCTTGGAGATGGAAAAACTTTAGACAAGCTTGAAATTACAAAAGTTAAATTCGATGAGACTGAAAGCATTGAATTGGACCACCTCTTTGTCAACTATGGCTTTAAATCTTCTGTAGGTAATCTTAAAAAATGGGGATTAGAACTGAACCGCCACAAGATTATCGTCAATAGCAAGCAAGAGTCAAGCCAAGCTGGAATTTACGCTATCGGTGACTGCTGCTACTACGAAGGTAAGATTGACTTGATTGCGACAGGTCTTGGGGAAGCACCAACTGCTGTCAACAATGCCATTAACTACATTGACCCAGAACAAAAAGTTCAACCAAAACACTCAACAAGTTTATAATGTCAAACTTTCAATTTTATTAAAAAATCAAGTAAAATTTCATGATAAAACGCATAATAACAAGTATCTAAAGATCTTGCGATTATGCGTTTTTGTGATTTTAAAGACTTTTCCACTAACCTCATTTATTTGCTTTTTTTAGAAAGTTTAATACTTATTGATTAATTTTTTAATATTTCCCTTATTCCGACATATTAAGACTAACAAACTCTGTGCACCGTATGAGTAATACTAGATAATATTCTATCCTAGTGTAATTTGTGGTGAAACTTCGAAGTTAACATTTACAAATTGACGTTAAATACAGTTATGAATATGTTATAAAATTTGATGTTAGTGGCTGTTAGATTAATTATTATATAAGTTAAGTGTTAATCTGTATCGGTAATATAAATTTAACTTTCGCACCACGACAAGCTTCTCTATTTTTCAAGATTACTGATCCACCATGTAATTTAATTATTTGTTCAGTAATAAATAGTCCAATACCATAATTGGTTGCAGAATGCCTGCTATAATCTCCACGATAGAACTGTTCTTTTGCGTGAATTAAATCGATATCAGAAAAACCTTTTCCGTTATCTAATACTGATATTTCTAAAAATTTATCTACAGTTTTTATATTCAATTCCAATGTAACTATTCCATTATTATTTTCAATTGAATTCGCTAAGACATTTTGTAATGCTCTCTCTAAGAGTTTCAAGTCTACACTCATTATACCATCTTCAACTACTACATTAGTTTTTAGATTGTTAGAATTAATTGACATTAGTTCTTTAGAAACTGTTACCAATTGTTCTGATACAGTTTTTACTGCCAACGATTGTGGCTGGTATTCAGTAGCATTAGAATTCTTATTCATGATTAGAAGTGTTTTTATATATTCAGATATTCTATTGCTATTCCTCAGTATATAATCTATATAAATACTCTGGTCCTCTGTCATAGATGTCTTTTTAAGCAACTCAGCATTTCCTTGAACAATAGATACTGGGGTTTTCAAGTCATGTATCAAAGCAGAAATCTGTTTTTGCTTATTTTCTTCCTGTATCCACTCTTTGATTAATGACTCTTGCAAAGCATCTCTCATTTTCTCCAAACTAAATAGAACTTCATTAAATTCTTTGACTCTTGAATAATGCAGTTCAAAATCTAAAGTTTGTTCTGATATTTTTTCGGAAGCAGCTAATATAGGTGAGAGTTGTTTTACAAGATATTTAGCCCATACTATTGTAACAACCAATGTATTTAGTAAACTAACTAAAATAAGAATACTGAGATACACTGCATTGACATTAGGAAAATATTTTGCCATAAATTTATTTGTAAAATAGGGTTTTACTGAATATTGAATAATACAATAACCGTCATTTCGTAAAATTTCTATATAGCTATAAGATGGGGTATTATATACTTTCTCATTATTATAGTATCGAATTGCTCTATCTTCTTCATCTTTACTCATTGAACTAGTAATGATATTCCCATCCTTTGAAATTAATAGATATGAAGTATTATCTGGTATAAGATTTTTATCAAAAGTCTCTGTATTGGCTATCGCATTCTTCCTCTCATAAATTTGATTTTCTGTGTAATCGGCAGGTAAAATAAATCCTAATGAATACATGGTGGTGAACATCAGAATTACTAAACCAACTGAAAGAAACAGTACAATTCCTACACTTATTAGATATTCTAAAAATATTATTCTGAGCGATTGCCCTTTTAATTTTATTCCCATTTATATCCAATTCCCCATACAGTTACAACTGGAGATACACCTTCCTTCTGTAATTTTGCGCGAATATTCTTAATATGTTCTGAAATAGCTGAAGAATTACCTATTCCATCATATCCAAATATCATCTCATAAATCTGTTCTCTTGAAAATACTTGCCCACGCCTACGTGCCAGAAGTTCACAAATTCGATACTCAGATTTTGTAAAAGGAATTTTCTTATCATTTACATAAATTATATTCGCTGATAAATCAAATCTAATTTCTCCAAGATTTAAACTTAAATGTCTCTCTCGGTTTTCTCGACGTAAATGAGCATCAACTCTCGCAATTAATTCGTTTACCCCAAAAGGTTTTAGAATGTAATCATCAGCTCCTGTTGATAAACCCGAAACAATGTCACTTTCCAAAGATTTTGCAGTTAAAAATAAGATGGGACAGTCTACTCTATCTCTAATAGATTTACAATAAGATATACCATCGATTTTTGGCATCATTATATCTAATAAAATTAAATCATACTCTGATAATTTAGAAATAGGCACCTCTGTTGGATTTTGAAAAATATCTACATGATATAATTTTTGCGTTAAAATATTTTTGATTAAAACTAAGAGATCCATTTCATCATCTATAGCTAATATTTTCACCATCCTATTCCCACCTTCATTTCTATTCCATATTAGTTCTGCCGTTCCATTTACTAAACCAAATCAAACTTACAAATAAAATTACAACTATCATTGGTGTTGCAACTAAAGACCATTTAAAAAAATCATAATAAAATAAGTTTTCACCAGATATTTTATCTACAAAATAAAGACCACAAAGTCTTGAAGACCAAGAACTTGGTATGTAATACCAAATCTTATCCCCCATACTTGTAACAGCAAGCAGAGCTATCAATGTTTCAAAGAAACCAAGACCAATAGAGGCACCACTCCCAAATCTGAGGCTAATAACCAGATGTATTAAATATAACGGAACAACTCCGATAATCATTAAGACTGATTCCAATATCAAATCATAAAATTCTTGATAATTAAAAAACATCAAAAAACTACTTTGGAGTATAACAAGTGATAGAGATGCACACAACAATAAGGATAATAACTTACCAATATACATACTAGTTCTTGATTGCGAACCAGTTAACATTATCTGAAAACAACCTGCTTCTGCTTCCATTTCTATTACCTTTGCAGTAATAAAACCAATAATAATCGGGAACAATGCACCTAACGTAATCAAATAATTTAATGTGACATCCTCAATTGAATACCTACTTAGGCTCGTAAATTTAAAACCAGCATATATCATAATCACAAATAGTATTGGGAGAAACAGATATAACCAGGGTAACCAAGTATGTTTTATCTTATATAGTTCAGACTTTAAAATATTTATCACTATCCCACCTCCTGTTTTGCAAACCAAATAGATGATAAGTAAGATAATAGAAGAAATAACAGAATTGAGAAGATACATGGAGGCAAAATTGATGTGTTTAACATCATATTTCCTGCATCTGCTGGTAGTCCATTTGGCATAATTTTCAGCATTGGAACCATAGCTCTTATACTCCAACTATATGGGGAAAACAACCAATAATCTCCAGCAGAAAACATAATTCCTAGTACAACACCTAGTAAACCATTTATCATAAGACTAATAGAAAAACCAAACTTTTTAGCTAATAGTAGGCAAAATGGAATTTGCCATATGCTTGATACCACTAATACTATACTCGAAACTAATAAAGTACTAAAGCTATAGCTTAAAAATATTTGTTTTCCAAAAATAAATTGCACAATTAAAACTGCTATCAAATGAACCAAACTTGTCATCAGAATCAAACAGCTTGCTACAATAATTTTTGATATCCAAATCTTTCTTAAATCAATACTTAGAGGATAAACTGCCCTATATTTTATTTTTTTATCTTCGTATCGATTCATTAAAGCAGGAATCAGTGCATAAGTAATTGGCATAATTATAGTATACCACCAATTATATGAATCTACTGTAAAATATGGTGGTGCCAGTATATAAGAAAGAATTATCAAAGATATAGGTATTATATAGATTATTTTTTTTAAAAAAGTTCTTTTATATTTTAAATAATCACCAAGAATATAATTCATCATTTTTTAATTCTCCTTCTTTACTACTTCCAAGAATAAATTTTCTAAACTTTCTTGAGAGTTTTTTATATCTTGGTATTTTAATTCACCTTCACATATTATTCCGATATAATCTGCAACTTGCTCAACTTCGGAAATATTATGGCTGGATAGAATTACTGTAATGCCTTGTTTTGGAAAGCCAAGAATCATCTCCCTTAATTCTTGAATTCCCAATGGATCTAAGCCATTGGTTGGTTCATCTAAAATTAATAATTTAGGATTATTTAACAGTGCTATTGCAATTCCTAATCGTTGTTTCATTCCCAAAGAAAATTTTCCACTTCTTTTTTTACCTGTATTTGATAGACCAACGATTTTTAGAACTTCATCAATTCTTGATTCGGGTAATCCAAGTAACATTGTTCTAACTTTTAAATTTTCTCTTGCACTTAAGTTCTCATATAACGGAGGTAGCTCTATCAAGGCACCAATTTGTTCGAGATCATTTCTACTCCATGTATGATCATTAAATATAATATCTCCGGACGATTTATGGAGCATTCCTGTTATCATCTTTAGTGTTGTTGATTTCCCAGCACCATTTGGACCAAGTAATCCGTAGATACAATTCTCTTTCACTTGTAATGAAATATTATTCACTACAAGTTGATTCCCAAATTTCTTTGACAAATTCCTTGTCTCTAAAATATTTTTTTCCATTTTGATCCTCCTTAAATTTACACTTCAATAATAAAATATAAATTTAAAGATTTTATAAAGAAAATACATAACTTTTATTGATTTAAAAAAAATAAACTATAACTACTCAATTTAATGAAGATTAAAAATAAAAATTTGAAATTTTTAGTATTCTATCTAGAACCTTAATCTATTAAAACAACGAATCCTCTGAAAATGAAAATTCTACTGAATGAAACTTCAGTAGAATTTTTTAAATTTGAGGTTATTTTAAAAATTTTTTAAACATCAATCTCGATATATCTTTTTTGAATATCAATATATTATATTTTACAATTCCTCTGCGATTTTGTTGATCTTTCTCAAGCGATGATTAACACCACTTTTGGTTAAGGGATTTGTCAGACTATCTGCCAGCTTCTGGATAGAATAGTCTGGATGCTGGATCCTCAGACGAGCGACTTCCTGCAAATCTGCTGGAAGATTATCCAAGCCAATTCTATCTTTGATTTTACTGATATTGTTGATGGTTTTCATGCTTGCTGAAACCGTCCGAGCAATATTAGCCGTCTCTGCATTATTAGCACGATTGAGATCATTACGAGTTTCACGTAAGATTTTGATGCCTTCGAAAGTATCACGCGCCTGCATGGCTCCAATAACTATGAGAAAGTCCATGATATCCTCAGCACGCTGAAGATAGGTCACTGCACCTTTTTTTCGTTCAATCACCTTGGCATCCAACAAGAAATGCTGAAGAAGCGCCGCAATCCCTTGGGCATGGTCCAGATAGACTGAGCTGATCTCAAGCTGGTATTTACCAGAGTCTGGATCCCGAATACTTCCGTTTGCCAAAAAGGCTCCACAGAGATAGGCACGACCGGCTTCCTCATCTGCTAGAATTTCAGGCGCAATACCAGTCTCTAGTCCAAAGAAGGAGTCTGCCAAGTGCAAATCACTGAGTAGTTCTTGGACTCGCTCATCCGTAAAAACAGTATAGACTCGATTTTTACGAAGATTACTTCTCTGATGGTGACGAATTTCTGATTTAATCTCATAGAAGTGCAAAAAAGATTCATAGAGATGACGGGCTAACTTGGCATTTTCTGTAATGACGGACAAGGTCAATCCAGAAGTCGATAAACCAATACTACCAGACATCTTAATAATGGCAGATAGTTCGTGGCGACTCAGATGGTGCTGACCCAAAATTTCTTCTTTTACTGCTACTGTAAAACTCATTTTCTCACCTGTATGATACGCATGAGCTCATCTACGATTAAATCACCATCGTGAAAGGCTCCCCCATTTTCCAAGCGTAGAAAGTTGGATGAAATGACACGTGGGACTTGCTTACGCAAACCTTCAAAATCATGCTCAACCTGAACCAAATACTCATCAAAACGGTTGGTATCCATATAATCCCTCGGAACCTTCTCGATATTGACGAGTACTGTATCAATAAATGGTCTACCCAAATGACGATGCAAGACTTCTACGTGATCACTATCTGTGAAATGCTCGGTCTCTCCACGCTGGGTCATGATGTTGCAGACATAGGCAATTTCAGCCTTGGTTTCCAGAAGCGCCTGACCAATTTCTTCAATAACAATATTAGGCAAAATCGAAGTAAAGAGTGAACCAGGCCCTAAGACAATCATATCACTCTCAAGAATTGTATTGACAACTCGACGGCTAGCCTGCGGTTTCTCATCGTCTAGAGTGTTGGTGACATAAACATGGTCAATCATGCCTGGATGGTCTGCAATGTGACTTTCTCCAGCTACTTCTGTTCCATCTTTAAAGACGGCATGGAGTGTCAAAGGATGGTCACTAGATGGATAAATCTTTCCTGTCGTATGGAAAAATTTACTCAGTAATTGCATAGCATTATAGGTTGAACCCTGCATTTCAGATAAGCCAGCTATGATAATGTTTCCTAATGGATGACCAGCAAAAGCACCTGCATCCTCAGAAAAACGGTATTGAAAGACCTTTTCATAGAATTTTGGCATATCTGACATGGCCACAAGGACATTACGTAAATCCCCTGGAGGTGTCAACTGTTGAATATTTTTACGCAATTCGCCTGAAGAACCGCCATCATCCGCAACGGTTACAATGGCTGCAATTTCCACATCCTTTTCCCTTAAACTATTTAAAATAACAGGGATTCCGGTTCCTCCACCAATCACCGTAATTTTGGGTTTTCTCATGAACGGTTTACCGTTTCCTTTCTTCGGTCTTTATCACGATGACTTTCATTTACTGGCCAATTTTTAGACAAATCATTTGCTAAACGCTTGGCAAAGGCAACACTTCGGTGTTGACCACCAGTACAACCAACTGCAATGGTTAAGACAGATTTACCCTCTTTTTTATAGCCTGGTAAGATTGGTTCAACCAAGGCTAATAAATGGCGGTAAAAGTCTTCGGATTCCTCATGTTTCATGACATAGTCGTAAACTGCCTGGTCTTCACCTGTTTGATTACGAAGTTCTGGTAGATAGTAGGGATTTGGGAGGAAACGGACATCAAAAACTAAGTCTGCATCAATGGGAATGCCGTATTTAAAGCCAAAAGACATGACCTCAATACGGAAGGACTGAGCTTGTTCTTGATCTGAAAACTGTTCAGCAATCGTCTTACGCAGTTCACGAGGGGTTAGTTCAGTAGTATCAACGACATTTTGGCTCATATTTTTCAGTGGAGCCAAGAGTTCGCGTTCCAACTTGATCCCGTCCAAAATACGACCATCTGCTGCAAGAGGGTGGCTTCTTCTAGTTTCCTTATAGCGTGCCACCAATTCCTTATCAGCAGCATCCAAAAAGAGAATCTTGAAGTCCAAATCATCTTGGTTTTCCAATTCGTCCAAGACGGCCTGAATCTCTGAGAAGAAAGAACGACTACGCATATCAACCACTAGGGCCAACTTATGATCATCATCCTTGGTCTCAACTAACTGTAAAAATTTTGGTAAGAGGGCAGGTGGCATATTATCAATGGTAAAATATCCTAAATCTTCAAAGGATTGAATAGCTACAGTTTTTCCTGCACCACTCATCCCTGTAACAATCACCAGGTGAAGTTGTTTCTTTGTCATCATTGTCTCCTTATATCAAAAGAAGTTTGGAAGAACCAAACTTCAACTCGCTTATCCAATCTCTGCGATGACTTCAATTTCGACTTTTACATCGCGAGGAAGACGAGCTACTTCTACAGCTGAACGAGCTGGAAATTCCTTGTTAAAGGCTGTTTGGTAAACCTCGTTAAAAGGTACAAAGTCGTTCATATCACTCAAGAAGCAAGTTGTTTTAACAACATGGTCAAAGTCTGTTCCTGCCTCTGCTAAAATAGCTCCAATATTTTTCAAGACTTGTTCTGTCTGTTCTTGGATTGTTTCTCCTACGATTTCTCCAGTTTCAGGAGATAGTGGAACTTGACCGCTAGCAAACAAAAGGTTGCCCACGATTTTCCCTTGAACGTAAGGTCCGATTGCCTTTGGAGCTTTATCTGTATGAATTGTTTTTGCCATTTGTATTCCTCACAATTTTTCTAAAATAGCATCCCAAGCTTGATCCATTCCTGCTTTTGTTACGGATGAAAAGAGGATGAAATCATCACTTGGATCAAAGTTTAATTTCTTTTTAATAGCTGATTCGTGCTTGTTCCATTTCCCCCGCGGAATCTTATCTGCCTTAGTCGCCACAATGATGACAGGAATCTCATAATACTTAAGAAATTCGTACATCTGTACATCATCAGCCGTCGGATCATGGCGAAGGTCAACAAGACTGACAACCGCTCGAAGATTTTCTCGAGTAGTCAAGTACTCTTCAATCATACGACCCCATTTTTCGCGTTCTTTTTTGGAAACACGGGCGTAACCATAACCAGGCACGTCTACAAAACGCATCTTGTCATCAATATTAAAGAAATTGAGTAGTTGTGTTTTTCCTGGTTTTCCAGAAGTACGAGCTAGATTCTTACGATTAAGCATGGTGTTGATAAAGCTTGACTTCCCAACATTTGAGCGACCTGCAAGAGCAATTTCAGGAAGTTCATCCTCTGGATAGTGGGACTTGTTAGCTGCACTCAGCAAAATCTCAGCATTGTGTGTATTGATTTCCATAGTCACCTCTAGGCTGTCTCTAGAATTGGCTTAGCCGTTCCGTCAACCGCTTCTTTTGTGATACGAACTGTTTTCACATTTTCTTGACTTGGAACTTCAAACATAACGTCTAGCATGGTTTCTTCGATGATTGAGCGAAGACCACGGGCACCCGTTTTACGTTCGATAGCTTTATTGGCAATTTCCTGGAGTGCTTCGTCGTCAAATTCAAGCTCTACATCATCATAAGAAAGCAAGGTCTGGTATTGTTTAACCAAGGCATTTCTTGGCTCCTTCAAGATGCGAACCAAATCATCTACGGTCAACTGCTCCAAGGCTGCAAAGACAGGCAAGCGTCCAATCAACTCAGGAATAATACCGAATTTTTGAATATCTTCTGCAATGATTTCTTGCATGTAAGAGCTTTTTTCGTCAATAGCCTTGTTGTTTTGTCCGAAACCAATCACTTTTTCACCTAGACGCTGTTTGACAATCTCTTCGATGCCATCGAAGGCACCACCCACTATAAAGAGGATATTCTTAGTGTCCACTTGAATCATTTCTTGTTGTGGATGTTTGCGTCCGCCTTGAGGTGGCACACTAGCTACAGTTCCTTCGATAATCTTGAGGAGGGCTTGTTGCACCCCTTCACCAGAAACATCACGTGTGATAGACACATTCTCGCTCTTCTTTGCAATCTTGTCGATTTCGTCTACGTAGATAATTCCACGTTCTGCACGTTCGATATTAAAGTCAGCTGCCTGCAAGAGTTTGAGGAGGATATTTTCCACGTCCTCACCGACATAACCAGCCTCAGTAAGAGCTGTTGCATCTGCAATAGCAAATGGTACATTCAAACTTCTAGCAAGTGTTTGAGCAAGGAAAGTCTTCCCTGAACCAGTTGGACCAATCATCAAAATGTTTGATTTCTGCAAATCCACATCTTCTGTCTCTTCACGAGTGTCATGGAAATTGATGCGTTTGTAGTGATTATATACAGCCACTGCCAAGGCACGTTTGGCACGATCTTGACCGATTACATAGTGGTTCAAGATGTTTAAGAGTTCGATTGGTTTTGGTACTTCAGACAAGTCTGCTAGGACTTCCTCTGCCAACTCCTCACGAATAATTTCCTGGGCCAACTCCACACATTCATTACAGATAAAGGCGTTGTTCCCAGCGATTATTTTTTTAACTTCTTCTTGGCTTTTGCCACAAAATGAGCAATAAACCATCATATCATTTTTCCTATTTGTAGGCATGATTCCCTTCCGTTCTAAATGATTTTTCTATCTAAAATAAGGTCATATAAAAAGCATGAATGCTATTCACCAGGTTTGTAAAAGCATTAAGCCAAAGTAGAGTAGCAAGTCCAAAGCGCTTTTTACGAAAAGCGTGTGTTCCAGCTACAAGACAGACAGCACACAAAAGAGCTGTGAAAAATCCAAAAATACTGCGCTCCATTAGACTTCCTTTCTCTTTCTATATTCGATGGTGAAATCATAGGCATTTTTCTCATCTCTAGTATAAGATTTGCTTGCAACAGTCTCAAAAACAGTCAAGTCAAAATCTTCCGGGAAATAAGTATCCCCTTCAACTTGAGCATGGATTTGTGTCACAATAATCTCATCAAGATAAGCTTCAAAAAGCTGAAAAATCTGCTTGCCCCCAATGATATAGAGATTTTTATCCTGGTTATGGTACCAGTCTAAAACATCCTCAACATTTTGGAAAACCAGAGCACCCTCAATTGACTCTTCAGGATTGTGCGTCATAATCAGAGTCTCACGTCCTGGAAGCAAACGTCGTCCCATCCCATCAAAGGTGACACGTCCCATCAAGATGGCATGATTCAAGGTTGTTTCTTTAAAATGTTTTAACTCTGCTGGCAAATGCCATGGTAAGCGATCCTCTTTTCCGATTACACCCTTTTCATCTTGTGCCCAGATGGCTACGATTTTCTTTGTCATGCTTTCATCCTTTTTATTGATAGTTCTATTTTATCAAAAATCTTGAAAAAAGACTGTTTTGGAACGCCCTCCGAAATAGAAAAAATCCGTAGAAACTTTCTACGGATTTTTGACAAAATAGAGTATCTTACAAACCAGGTGCTTGTCCTAATTCTGCTGCAAGCATCCAGACAGTTTTTTCAAGGTCTGCCTTAGCACCAACAAAGATATCATTGGTTACATCATCACCTTCTTCATCTGTTACATCCAAGGCTTTTTGGAAAAGAGTGATGAGGTAACGATAAATTTCAAGAACACGTTCCAAACTTTCTTCAACATTACGGAATTCTCCAACTTCTTCTTCGATTTCACTGTGTTGAAGAAATTCTGTCAAAGTAGAGTATGGTTTTCCACCAAGTGTAATCAAGCGTTCGCTGATTTCATCAAGGTAACCATCAAGGCTATCCATGTATTCATCCATCTTAGGATGCCATACCATGAATCCACGTCCACGCATGTACCAGTGTACTTGATGAAGAGCGATATGTGCTACATACAAGTCTGCTACTGATTGATTCAAAACTTCCTTTGTATTTACTAGCGCTTCTGCCGCTGGTTTAGATAATGTTGCTACGTCTTTTACTGCTTCTTTTTTCAATTCTACCATCTTTCTCACCTCATTATTATTTTTTGTAACCATCTTTATTGATTACTACCTCAGTATACTACTCCTAGTATACAAAAGCAAGGAAATTAACTCATATTAAAAAAGTTGTAATTGACTGATAATTTAAGAAAATGAGCAGATGTTTTTTTAGTTATTTTCGCTGTTTTTATTAGAGAATTGACTTTGATAAAGATTATAATAAAATCCTTTCGCAGCCAAAAGACTTTCATGATTTCCTTGTTCGATAATCTGTCCATCTTTCAACACCAAAATCTTATCAGCTTCCTGAATAGTTGAAAGGCGATGAGCGATAACAAAGCTTGTTCTCCCCTTCATCAAACGCTTCATGGCCTTTTGAATCAAGAGTTCTAAACGTGTATCGACCGATGAGGTCGCTTCGTCAAGGATTAGAATTTTTGGATCTGCTAAGAGAGCACGCGCGATAGTTAACAGCTGTTTCTGACCAAGAGAAATATTACTTGATTCTTGGTTCATCTCCATGTTGTAGCCACCAGGAAGGGTGCGAATAAAGTGGTCAACATTGGCAGCCTTAGCAGCTTCGACGATTTCCTCATCCGTTGCCTCAAGATTTCCAAAGCGAAGATTTTCCTTGATACTGCCTTCATAGAGCCAGGCGTCCTGTAGGACCATCCCAAACTGACGACGATAGTCCTGACGAGACAGGTCACGAATATCTTGGCCATCCACTAAAATAGCACCAGCTGTCACATCATAAAAACGCATGAGCAGGTTGATCAAGGTTGTTTTACCTGCTCCAGTAGGTCCAACGATTGCTACCATCTCTCCAGGTTCAACATCTAGGTTGAAATTGCGAATCAATGGTTTATTTTCCACATATTGGAAATCGACATTCTTGAAGCTAACTTGACCTGTCAATGGTGCTAGTTCTTTCACTTCAACAGCTTGGACTTCTTCTTGTTCATCCAAAACTTCAAAGACACGGTCAAGCGAAGACTTGGCACTTTGCATTTGTCCTGCTAATTGAGTAATGTTTTGGATTGGTTGACTGACCTGCCACACATACTGAACAAAAGCTTGCATATTACCAATGGTTAAGCGGCCTGCAATAACCTGCAATCCACCTAAGACAGCTACAATCAAGTAAGTTAAATCAGAAACGATATGAAGGGCAGGCATCATCAATCCTGAAATAAAGCTCGCCTTAAATCCGACTTGTTGCAATTCATCCGTAATCTTTTCAAACCTCTCTTGAGAGTTCTCTTCACGACCAAAAAGTTTGAGGACATTGAAACCTGTCAAGTTTTCCTGTACAAATCCATTCATACGTCCTAGAATGGCTGCCTGCTGTTTAAAGTATGGTTGCGAACGATTCAGAATTGTTTTAGCCCCAAAATAAGTTATCGGAATCGACAAGATAACAATGATAGCTAACTGAATATTTAGATAGAGGACCATTCCCATAACAAAAAGAATGGTAAAGACTGCATTGACAATCTGTAAGAAAGATTGTTGTAGAGCGTTCGAAACCGTTTCAACGTCACTTGTAAAACGACCTAACAAATCTCCAAACTGATGCTTGTCAAAGTAAGACACAGGAATGCGATTGATTTTTTCGCTCATTTCATTTCGCAAATCCTGAATCATGGACTGCACCGCATTGGTCATAAAGTAGTTTGAGTAGTAAGACCCCAACTCATAAAGAAGACCACGCAAGAGATAGATCACTAGAATTACTGCGATATAGCTGGTATTGATACCCGCTCCTGCAACACCATTTGCCATAGCAAGAAGATTGCTGGTTAATTCTGTGATGGCAAGCCCCAATACGAAAGGCTCGATAACACTCATAATGACGCTGACTATTTTCAAGAAGACTGCAAAGAAAACAGAGAATCGATAGGCTTTTAAATAGCTCCATAGACGAGCTAGACTAGATTGTTGTTTCATCTTTCACCTCCTATTCTTCTGTCAGAGACGCATTTTTCAACTGCGACTCAGCAATTTCTCGATAGATGTCATTGGTCTCCATCAATTCTTCATGACGGCCACGACCAACGATTTCGCCTTTATCAAGGACAATGATCTGGTCAGCATCCATGATAGTTCCGACACGCTGTGCAACAATCAATACCGTAGCATCTTGAGTCACTTCCTTGAGACGACGGCGCAAAATAGCATCTGTACGGTAGTCCAAGGCTGAGAAGGAATCATCAAAGATGTAGATGTCTGGACCCTTGATGACTGCGCGGGCAATCGACAAGCGTTGTTTCTGACCACCTGATAGGTTGCTTCCCCCTTCAGCCAGATGAGTCGCAAAACCTTCTTCTCGACTTTCGATAAAGTCTTTGGCTTGGGCTACATCAGCTGCTTGGTGCAAGTCCTCATGACTGGCATCCTCTTTCCCATAGCGGAGATTGTCTGCGATAGTTCCAGTAAAAAGCAAGGCCTTTTGTGGAATAAATCCAATCTTCTGACGGAGAGATTTGAGGCGGTAATCTCGTACATCAACACCATCGACCTTGATTTTCCCTAACGTAACATCGTAGAAACGAGGAATCAATTGAACCAGAGTAGACTTACCTGAACCAGTTGAACCGATAAAAGCAATGGTTTCTCCCGGTTTAGCAGTAAAGGAAATATTATGCAAAACAGGGCTTTCTGTTTCCCCAGGATAGGCAAAAGTCACATTATCAAATTCTAAGTAACCATGTGTTTCTGTTTCTTGAATTCCGTCCTCATTTGGATCAATGGAAATAGGCATATCCATGATTTCCTTCAAACGTTCACTGGATACGGCCGTTCTAGGGTACATGGTAAAGAGGTTTGACAAGAAAAGGAAGGACAAGAGAGCGTGGAAACTATACTCGATAAAGGCCACCAAATCCCCAATCTGCAAACTTCCCTGTTTGAGAGGATCCAAAGCAAACCAAACGATAGCTACAATCATAGCGATAATGATTTGCACAAATAGTGGCTCCGTCAAACCAGTCAATTTGAACAAGCGATTGGAATTATCTGCATAGATTGCATTTTTCTCTTCGAAACGGTTTTCTTGGAAGTCTTCACGAGCAAAGGCACGAATCACTCGTAGACCCATCAAATTTTCACGGACATACTGGTTAATCTTATCCAGTGTTTTCTGTTGCTTTTCAGATAAGGGACGCGTTTTGACCGCCACATAAATGACTACTACAGCTAGAAAAGGAACGGAAAAAGCTACAATCCAGGCTAGTGAAGGACTCGTCAAGAAAATCATGAGAATACTTGATAGCATCATCATGGGAGTGATAACACCCAACTTAAGCGTTTGTTCCGCAAACTGCATGAGGACAAAGGCATCACTGGTAATACGAGTAACTAGTGAAGACACACCAATTTGTTCATATTCGTGATGAGAATACTCTTGCAGCTTAGCATAGACATCATTTCGCATATCCTTAACCATATTCGTGGTCAGTTTACTAGCAGCATAAGCCAGAACAACCCGTCCAAATGTTCCCAAGACGATAATAACCAACATGATTACGGCCCAAAAATAGAGTTTTTCCTGATCACCTTGGTTGATTCCCTGGTCAATCATGCGGGCTAAAACTGTTGGTAAACCTAGATTGACAATGACAAAGCAAATTGCCCCGAGAAAGTCTAACACTAACCACTTGGGATAGCGTTTGAGATAAGACCAAATATACAGCATAATTCTCCTTTCTTTTTCTTCTAAAATGCAGAAAAGAGCGTGCTTTCGCACGCCATTTTACTAAAAAGAAGACAGGCAGCCAAAACCTCGAGAGAGGGAACTGTCTGTCTCAGATATTTAAGGCTTATTTTACAAAGTCAAGCAATGCCAAGAAGCTTTCTGGGTCAAGTGATGCACCACCAACTAGAGCTCCGTCAACGTCTGGGCAAGCCATGTATGAAGCAACGTTTTCAGGTTTAACAGAACCACCGTATTGAACACGAACTTTGTCTGCAACTTCTTGACCAAAGTCAGCAGCTACAACGTCACGAACAACTTTACACATTTTTTGTGCGTCGTCTTGTGAAGCTGATTTACCAGTACCGATAGCCCAGATTGGCTCGTAAGCGATAACTGATGCAGCAACTTGTTCAGCAGTCAATCCAGCCAAAGCAGCAGATACTTGAGCACCTACGAATTCAGCAGCTTTACCAGCTTCGTAAGTTTCAAGTGACTCACCACAACAGATAATTGGAAGCATACCGTTTGCAAAGATTGCTTTTGCTTTTTTGTTGATATCTTCGTCAGTTTCATGGAAGTAGTCACGACGTTCTGAGTGACCGATAACAACGTAGTCAGTACCGATTTCTTTCAAAACTTGTGGGCTAGTTTCACCAGTGAAAGCACCTGCATTTTCAAAGTAGCAGTTTTGAGCAGCAACTTTAAGGTTTGAACCTTTAGCAGCAGCAAGAACAGCTGTCAAATCAAGAGCTGGAGCAGCGATACCTGCTTCAACAAGATCTGATGAAGGAAGTTTTGATGCAACTGCTTCAACAAATGCTTTAGCTTCTTCTGGATTTTTGTTCATTTTCCAGTTACCAGCGATAAATGGTTTACGTGACATTTCACATACCTCTTTTTTCATTTTATTTTCTATTATTTTATCATATTTATAGATAGCTTGCAAATCTTACTCTGTAACTAGAAGCCTTATTTTCAAAAACTTTCCAGTTGCCATTTTTATTTAAAAGCTGGCTTGTGCCTCGTTAATTTGACCACTGCTTCTGTTCTAGCCGTGTGTGGAAACATGTCAACGGACTGGATATAATGCAGGTCATAAACCTCTAGCAATCGGACTAAATCACGCGCCAAGGTAGACACATTGCAGGAAACATAGACCATCTTTTCAGGAGCGTATTTGACAATGGTATCCAAGAGCTTATCATCTAAACCAGTACGCGGCGGATCCACAATCAAAGCATCTGCACGATAGCCTTCCTTGTACCAACGAGGAATAATTTCTTCTGCAGTTCCTGCTTCATAGTGAGTATTGGTATAACCCATACGCTTAGCATTTTCTTTGGCATCCTCAATAGCTTCTGGGATAATATCCATCCCTCTCAAACTTTTGACTTTTTTCGCAAAGGCAAAACCAATGGTCCCAACACCACAATAAGCATCAATCAGATGGTCGTCCTCAGTCACGTCCAAGGCCTTAACCGCTTCATTGTAGAGAATTTCTGTCTGTTCAGGATTAAGCTGGTAAAAAGCTCGAGGCGAAAGAGAAAATTCATAGTCTAATACACCCTCGCCTATACTATCCTGCCCCCAAATAATCTCTGTCTTATCCCCATAAATCTCACTAGTTTTAGCAGTATTGGTATTGACTGCGACAGTCACTACTTCAGGATAATCCTTGACTAAGTCTTTCACAAATTGAGTCAGATTCAATTGACGATTGGTCACAATGATAATCTGGACTTGCCCAGTTTTCCGTGCTCGACGAACCATGATAGTCCGAACTCCAAGAATTTTCCGTTCATCCGTAATCGGAATTTGATGGTAGGTCAAGAGTTCGGCAATGCGATTGGCAATCGCTTGTGTCTCCTTGTCTTGAACAAGACAGTCCTTTAACTCGACCAAATAATGGGAATTCTGAGCATACAAACCTGCCTTGACTTGACCTTTAAACTTTCGCGTTTGGAATTGCAGTTTAGCCCGATAATACTTGGGTTTCTGCATACCAATGGTTGGTCTGATTTCAAAATTTTCATAGCCAGCAGGTGCAAATTTCTTCAGAGCTTGATGGAGGAGATCCGTCTTGAATTCTAACTGCTTGTCATAATGAAGGTGCATGATCTGACAGCCACCACACTCATTATAAATAGTACAGTCTGGAACTACTCGAAACTTAGATTTTTTATTGACCTCAAGCAGTTTAGCCTCAACGTAGTTACGCTTAACCGAAGTCACCTGACAATAGATATCTTCTCCCTTGAGGGCTCCTGGAACAAAAACGAGGGTTTTCTGGAAAAAACCAATTCCTTCCCCGTTAATCCCCATACGCTTGATTTTTAATGGAATTTTTTGTTTGACTTTTAGATTCATAAGTCTATTATACCACGTAGTTTCTCAATGATTAAGAATATGTTACAATAAAACCATGAATACAAAGATATCTTTTTCCTCATTGGATTTTCCTGAGCAATTACGAACTTATATAGAGGGGGCAAATCTATCTGATAGCTCTTCTCATTCAGGCGCAAGAGTTCTCTATCTTGATTCAGGTTACTATTTAAAAATTGATCAAAAGGGAAGATTAGAGCGAGAAGCTAGCATTGCGAGTTGGTTTGAACAAGAGGGAATAGGAACTCCAGTCATCCACTATCTATCTACAGATAAAGACTACCTCCTGACTAAAGAAGCCATTGGTCATGATGCTCTCGCTTTTTTAGACCAGCCAGAAAAAATCTGCCGAACCATGGCAGAGGCTCTTAAAAAGCTTCACAACTTAAACCCACAAAATTTTCCATCAAAAAATCATTTAAAAACCTATAAAGAAAGAGCCTTTAAAAACTATGAAAAAGGGGAGTTCTATGCCAAGGCGCTCCTACCCCAATTCCAAATTAACAGTCGCAAAGAGGCCTTCCAACTCATCCAAGAACAAGGGCACCTTTTAGAAACAGATGCCTTTATTCACGGTGATGCCTGTCTACCAAACTTTATTCTAAAAGATGCTGACCACTTCTCTTGTTTTATTGATCTTGGTTTGGCTGATTTTAGTGACCGGCATATCGATCTCTTTTGGGCAGTTTGGTCCCTCAACTACAACTTAAAAGATCCCAAATATGCTGAACTATTTCTCGACTATTACGAGAGGGAACTGGTTGATAGCAACAAACTTCGACTCGTTGCTGCATTCGAAGCATTTGGATAAGAGGTAAACCATGAAAATCACAAAACTTGAAAAGAAAAAAAGACTCTTTCTACTTGAGCTTGATAGCGACCAAACCTGCTACATTTCAGAGGATACCATTGTTCGCTTTATGTTGACTAAAGGGAAAGAGATCTCAGCTGAAGAACTAACTGAGATTAAATCCTTTGCGCAATTTTCCTACAGTAAAAATCTAGCTCTCTACCACTTATCCTTCAAGGCCCGTACTGAAAAAGAAGTTAGAGATTATCTTGCCAAACATGAAATTGATGAGAAAATCATCCCCAAAGTTATCCAGTCTTTAAAAGATGATAATTGGATCAATGATCGCCAATATGCACAAGCTATCATCAATTCCAATCAGCTTTCAGGTGATAAGGGAAGCTATATGCTGATGCAGAAGATTTCTCAAAAAGGCGTTGCCAAATCTATTATCCAAGAAGTCTTACAAGAATTTGATATGACGGAAGTCGCAGAGCGCACAGCTGAAAAACTACTGAAAAAATACCAGGGGAAATTACCTGCCCGTGCTCTACAGGATAAGATTATCCAAAGCCTAACCAATAAAGGATTTTCCTACACAGAAGCCAAAACAGCCTTTGACCAATTGGATAGCCAGGTCGAAGAAGAAACCGTTCAAGAGCTGATTTTTAAAGAGTTAGATAAGCAATACCCAAAATATTCACGAAAGTATGAAGGATACGAACTGAAACAACGTTTGACCCAAGCTTTAGCACGAAAAGGCTTTGATTTTTCGGATATAGCCAGTGCTCTCAGAGAATATCTTTAATTTTTTCATGAAAAAACTAAGAACTTTAAACAAAAATGTGATACAATAGTAAACGATAAACTTATAAATTGTAGAAAGTTGGTTAGTTATGAAACTTCCAAAAGAAGGCGACTTTATTACAATTCAAAGTTATAAGCATGATGGGAGTCTCCACCGTACTTGGCGAGACACCATGGTACTAAAAACAACAGAAAACGCTATTATTGGCGTCAACGACCACACACTTGTTACCGAAAGTGACGGTCGTCGTTGGGTGACTCGAGAACCGGCTATTGTTTACTTTCACAAGAAATATTGGTTTAATATTATCGCTATGATTCGTGAAAATGGTATCTCCTACTACTGCAATATGGCAAGTCCTTACTATCTGGATGAAGAAGCTTTAAAATACATTGACTATGATTTGGATGTTAAAGTTTTTACAGATGGTGAAAAACGCCTCTTGGACGTTGAGGAGTATGAACGACATAAGCGAAAAATGAAGTATTCTTCTGATCTAGACTATATTCTGAAAGAGCATGTAAAGATTCTTGTTGATTGGATTAACAATGAGCGAGGTCCTTTCTCAGAAGCCTATGTCAACATTTGGTACAAACGCTACGTAGAACTAAAGAATCGGTAAAGTTGTCAGAGGTCAGGATTAAAATCCTGACCTCGTTTTTTTTATGTGACTTTCAGTCCGTCTCGCACCTCACGGAGCGAGACAAATAAACCACCCGCTATGCGGGTGCGCGTCGAAGGTTATACCAAAAAAACTCCAAGCGCGATACAATAAAGGTGTTCAAGCCAATTGTAAAGCGAAAGGAGAAAACCATGGCACAAAAGTCTCATAGTTTATCACACACAAAGTGGATGTGTAAATATCACATTGTGTTCACCCCTAAGTATAGACGAAAAGTGATCTATAATCAATATCGAAGTAGTTTGGGAGAAATATTCCACCGATTATGTAGTTATAAAGGTGTTGAGATTATCGAAGGTCATTTAATGCCTGATCATGTACATATGTTGGTAAGTATTCCACCTAGGATAAGTATTTCAAGTTTCATGGGGTATTTAAAAGGCAAAAGTGCACTCATGATGTTTGATAAACACGCCAACCTCAAGTATAAGTTTGGGAATCGGCATTTCTGGGCGGAAGGTTATTATGTGAGTACAGTAGGGCTTAATGAAGCCACAATTAAGAAATATATTCAAGAGCAGGAAAAGCATGATATAGCACTAGATAAATTGAGTGTAAAAGAATATGAGGATCCCTTTAGGGATAGTGGTAAGTAATACTCACGCCTCTTTAAGAGGCAAGTGACGAGTCAAGAGCAATAGGGCTTGAACAACGTGAAAGCCAGCGTCTTTAGGCGCTAGCTGGTAATTTGAGCTTATAGCCCTAGTACAAACCACCCGTTTGACGGGTGGTTATGATTGATTTTCAACGAGCCTTTGAGTGGCGACTAATTGAACTGTTTATCAGCCTTCTAAATTCCAAAAAGCTCTTTTAAACAAAACTTCATGTTTATCCACAAATCTTAAGTCTCAACTAGTTTATTGAAGGCTCGCGAGTCATGGGCTAGGAATTCAAAGATTAGTCCATCAATTTCTGGCTATCACTTTTCCCTAGTAAAAAACCTGCCACATTGGGCAGGTTTCCCTTTAAATATCTAACTTCGTAACAGTGAACTTGATATGCGAATAATCTTTCTCGATATCCTTATCTACCATAAAGGCTGTTGCATCCTTCTTGACCTGTACCAAGTCAATATTCTGGGCTTGAGCGGCATAGACACAGCCACAGTAGCATTGGCGATAAATGTCATACTCTTCACACATTTCTACAGAACGTTTGTAGCCTTGATTTTTCTTAAAGTCACTCGGAAGATAATGCGTGGTGTAGATTTTCTGCACATCAATCCCGATACTATTGATGGTTTGTGAATTTTTGTGAGGACTGATAGTCAGGGCCGAACCAAAGTAGTCAAATCCCAAGTCCATAGCTACCTGCGCTGTCTTATCCAGACGATAGTCAAAACAAACCTTGCAACGATCGCCACCTTCAGGTTCTTCTTCCAAACCTCTGACCAGCTGACGGTATTCGTTGGGTTCATAGGGTGCTTCTAGATATTGAACCTTGTTGCCAGTTCGTTCATTGAAATCACTAACAAACTTTTTTGTCACATAGGCACGCTTGTGATACTCAGCTTTAGGATGGATATTGGAATTAGCAAAATAAATAGTCACATCCGCATACTTGGTCAAGTACTCTAGAGTGTAGGTGCTACAAGGAGCACAACAGACGTGCATGAGAATAGTGGGTCTTTCTTCATTTTTTTCCCAAACTTGGACCATCTTTTGCATGACACGGTCATAGTTGATCTTTTGATTGGGATTCATCTTACTTAGAATTTCTTCTACATCGATCATACTCTTCTCCTTTTCCTCTTGCTATTGTACCACAGGATTATCCTTTGGGCAAATAGGTTTTCGTGCTTTACTCAGTTTTTAAGTCCTTGTCCAATACCTTGCCCATCCTTTTTAGACCGATTATTAGGATAGGGTAGGTTAAAAGCAAGATAAGACCTAGAACTAAAAAGACAGCTACAAGACCCCAACGATCGATCAACCAACCTGTCAGTGGAAATATGACAATCATGGAAAGACTAAAGAGCATGGAATTGATACTAAGCATAGTTGCTCTTACACTGGAAGGTAAATAACCTTGTAAGTCATTGAAATAGATCGGCTGATAAACTGCATAAAGTGTATCAGTTAAAAGATATACAAGAAGAAAAGCAAAGGGGGTCCCTGAAAACACCAACAACAAGGCCAAGCCCGTTAGTGCAACAAGAGTCGGAAAAACTCGATTACTATTCCATTTTTTACCGATTTGACTAGCTACATAAACCGCTATAAGATTTAATCCACTACCAATCAGCATAACCAGTGAAACCTGCCATCCTGCTAAGTCACTTATTTTCTGCTGATAATAAAAGTAAAACATACACATGAGTGTCCCGACTAGCTGGTAAGTCAGCATCCAGTAAAAGAGTACTGGTTTTTCCTGCCATTCTTTACGAACTTGCTGGACAATCTTTTTAAAGGTTAAGACTTCATTTATTTCTCTCTTAGCCATTGGTTCTTTCATCAAATAAATCAGGATTATAGAAAGAAATGATAACCCAATAGCAATTAGATAGGTCCAAGCCAATGCTCCGTGAATAAAGAAACCTGCCACAACTGTACCTAGAGTTCGAGTAACTTCTGCCACACCAGACAAAAAGCTAGAAATCTGAAGATAACGGTCCTTTTGACCCGCTTCAACCGCTGAATCATATAAGAAAGCGGTGCTGGTCCCCGAATCAAAATTGTAAGACCAAGCATTAACCATCATGGCAATCGCATAAATCCAAAAATTTCCCTGACCAAATAAAATCAAGATAGAGGACACAATACTGGCCAAGCGAGCCAAATAGAGATTGGTCTTGTAACTAAATCGATCAGCCAACATACCAGATGGGATTTCACACAAGAGACTTGTCCCATGAAAAATACTCTCTAATAGACCGATTTGAAGCAAGGATAGACCATTTTGGATGAAAAATAAAATCCAAAAACTGGTGATTCCAAAATAAGAAGTGAATTCCAAACCTGCCAGGAGTGGAATATTGCGTTTGTAAGTTCTTTTAAACATCGTTTTCTCTCTTTCAATATATAATATGAGTTTTTCTAAAAGACTTACTTAGAGTTGCCTACATTTTCTCCACCTCTTTCGTTTAAAATAATACTCAATGAAAATCAAAGAGCAAACTAGGAAGCTAGCCGCAGGCTGCTCAAAACACTGTTTTGAGGTTGTGGATAGAACTGACGAAGTCAGTAACATATATACGGCAAGGTGAAGCTGACGTAGTTTGAATTTGATTTTCGAAGTGTATAAAAACGCCAGACGGCGTTTTTATAGTTCTTAAGGTTTGATACGGTGCAACATACGTGGGAATGGAATAGCTTCACGGATGTGTTTTGTACCAGCTGCGAAGGTTACCATACGCTCGATACCGATACCAAATCCACCATGTGGGACTGTACCGTATTTACGAAGATCAAGGTAGAATTCATACTCAGTACGATCCATACCGAGTGATTCCATCTTCGCTACAAGGGCATCGTAGTCTTCCTCACGCATTGAACCACCGATGATTTCTCCGTAACCTTCTGGTGCGAGCAAGTCTGCACAAAGTACGCGGTCTGGATTACCAGGAACTGGTTTCATGTAGAAGGCCTTGATGTCTGCTGGGTAGTTAATCACGAAGGTTGGTACACCAAAGTGGTTTGAAATCCATGTTTCGTGTGGTGAACCAAAGTCATCACCATGCTCGAGATGTTCGTAGTCTGCATCTTCATCATTTTCATGCTCTTGCAAAAGGTCAATGGCTTGATCGTAAGTGATGCGTTTGAACGGCTCAGCAATATAGCGTTTCAAAAGCTCCGTATCACGCTCCAATGTTTCCAAGGCTTGAGGAGCACGGTCAAGAACACCTTGAAGCAAAGCTTTAACATAAGCTTCTTGCAAGTCAAGTGACTCATCATGTGTCAAGTATGAATACTCTGCATCCATCATCCAGAACTCAGTCAAGTGACGGCGAGTTTTTGATTTTTCAGCACGGAATACTGGACCAAAGTCGAAGACACGACCAAGAGCCATAGCACCTGCTTCAAGGTAAAGCTGACCAGATTGGCTCAAGTAGGCTGGTGTTCCAAAGTAGTCTGTTTCAAACAGTTCTGTAGAATCTTCTGCAGCATTTCCTGAAAGAATTGGGCTATCAAATTTCATGAAGCCATTCTTATCAAAGAACTCATAAGTTGCATAGATGATAGCATTACGGATTTGCATGACAGCTACTTGTTTGCGTGAACGCAGCCACAAGTGACGGTTATCCATCAAGAAGTCTGTTCCGTGCTCTTTTGGAGTGATTGGGTAATCTTGAGATTCACCGATAACTTCGATGTCTGTAATATCCAACTCGTAACCAAATTTAGAACGTTCGTCTTCTTTAACAATCCCTGTCACGAAAACAGAAGTTTCTTGGCTTAGGCGTTTGATGGTGTCAAATTTTTCTAGACCTACTTCTTCACCGAATTTTTCGATAAAGTTTGGTTTAAAAGCGACACCTTGGAAAAAGGCTGTTCCATCACGCAATTGTAAGAAGGCAATTTTCCCTTTTCCTGATTTGTTGGCAACCCAGGCTCCGATGGTCACTTCTTGACCAACGTAGTCTTTTACTTCGATAATTGTTACACGTTTTGTCATCATTTATCTTCCTTTTTCGTTTAACTTGTCCAAAGACATTATCACTCATTATTGTACCACAAATAATGCCTGATAGCTAGCTAGTTTAACAGAAATTCATAAGTTTTTAGCTACAAAAACCTCCGCCAAAAGGACGGAGGTTTAACTTCTTATTTTTCCATAAATTGGTGCAAACGACGAATGGCTTCTTTAAGAGTTTCCAAGTCTGTTGCGTAGCTGAGACGAACATTTTCTGGTGCTCCAAATCCGGCTCCTGTAATCAAGGCCAGACCAACTTTTTCAAGAATAGCCGTTGTAAATGCTGTTACATCGCTATAACCTTTCATCTCCATAGCTTTTTTGACATTTGGAAAGAGATAAAAAGCTCCTTGTGGTTTGACAACTTCAAAACCAGGGACTTCACACAAGAGTGGATAGATGGTATTCAAACGTTCTTCAAATGCTTGACGCATAACTTCCACAGAATCTTGCGGTCCAGTTAGTGCCTCGATTGTTGCGTATTGAGATACCGCAGTCAGGTTAGAAGTCGTTTGACCTGTTAGTTTACTCATGGCAGCGATGATTTCTGGATCACCAACTGCATAACCTACACGCCAACCAGTCATGGCATAGGCTTTTGAAACCCCATTAATAACAATGGTTTGCTTACGAATAGCTTCTGACAGACTTGAGATTGGGACGAACTCATTCCCATTATAGACCAAACGACCATAAATATCATCTGCTAGGATGAGAATGTCATGTTCAACAGCCCAATTTCCAATGGCCAAGAGTTCCTCACGAGAATAGATCATCCCAGTCGGATTAGATGGTGAGTTTAGTACCAAGACTTTGGTCTTATCTGTGCGAGCTGCTTCTAATTGCTCCACTGTTACTTTAAAGTGATTGTCTTCTTTGGCTTGGACAAAGACTGGAACACCACCAGCCATTTTAACTTGGTCACCATAGCTGACCCAGTAAGGGGTTGGAATGATAACCTCATCTCCAGGATTAACCACAGCCATAAAGAAAGTATAAAGGGAAAACTTAGCACCTGTAGCAAAGGTGACTTCATTTGCCGCCACAGAATAACCATAATAACGTTCAAAATAGGTATTGACCGCTGCTTTTAATTCAGGCAAACCTGAAGCTACCGTATAGAAAGAAGCACGTCCATCTCGAATAGCCTCAACTGCAGTATCCTGAATACTCTCAGGAGTATGAAAATCAGGCTGACCTAAAGTTAAGAAAAGAACATCTTTTCCTTCAGCCTTTAATTTCTTAGCTCTTGCATCACTAGCCAGAGTGACACTTTCTTCCATTTCTAAGACACGTTTAGATAATTTCATAGCTTCTCCTTTTCGATTAGGGCACCAGATTCAAAATCTACTAGATAATAGTCTCCTCCAGACTTGATTTCCCAGACAGGTTTTTCAGCATAGCGTCCAAAGGTAACCGTATCAATTTCAGTTGCTCCTTTTTCTCTAACAACTGCTTCTGCTTTTTCTTGTGAAGTACCATTTTCTAGTTGATATACGTAAATATTGTTATTACTTTTCTCTATTAAAACAGCAACTGGTTTCTGATTCTTATCTTGACCAAGAACACTATAATAGCTTTCTAAGCCATTAAAGATATCAACCTGACTGACCGTTTCTAGATTCGCATACTGCTTAGCCAGTTTTTCCCCTTCTACCTTTGCTGTCTGATAAGGCTTCATGCTAAGCCACACCAAATAGAGAAAGGAAGAAGTCACAACTAGAGCCAGCAGGGTCAAGCCAATGCTGTACTGAAATAATAAGGAATTTTTTTCTTTTTTCTGTCTCATTTTCACTCGTCTATTTTACCATCTATCCTAGTGAATTACAAGTGAATAAAGGGGAGGATTTAGCAAGGAACTTCTCTTATGACAGGAGTATATGAAGCTTGAATCATTGATTTCACAGTCTTTTCATAATCTCTACTCCTAAAAATAATCTTGACTATCATAGATTTTTATTTTCTGAGCAGATTTCTTGCAAATGATTTCCTTTTGTTGTAACATTGTTTATAACAACAGAGACAACTCTGATTAAAATCTAAAGGAGACTCCCTATGTCTAAAAAAGTATTATTTATCGTTGGTTCACTTCGCAAAGGTTCTTTCAACCACCAAATGGCTCTAGAAGCTGAAAAAGCTCTTGCTGAAAATGTTGAAGTCAGCTACCTTGACTACTCTACAATTCCTTTATTTAGTCAAGACCTTGAAGTTCCTACACTTCCAGCTGTAACAGCAGCTCGTGAAGCAGTTCTTGCTGCTGATGCTATCTGGATCTTCTCTCCAGTCTACAACTTCTCGATTCCTGGTACAGTGAAAAACTTGCTTGACTGGCTTTCACGCGCAATTGACTTGTCTGATACACGCGGAGCATCTGCTCTTCAAGATAAGATTGTAACAGTATCATCTGTAGCCAATGCTGGTCATGACCAACTCTTTGCAATCTACAAAGACCTCTTGCCATTCATCCGTACACAAGTTGTTGGTGAATTCACTGCAGCTCGTGTCAACGATTCTGCTTGGGCAGATGGCAAATTAGTCCTTGAAGACAGTGTTGCTTCTTCCCTAAAACAACAAGCTGAAGACTTGGTTCAAGCTATTCAATAATTGAATTGAAAAAAAGATAGTAGAAAATGTTAGTTTCTACTATCTTTTTCTTAATCAACAAATTCATCAATCATACTATGTTTTAGTGGTAAACTACACATCACTAAAAGGAAAATAAAGGATGATTGAAGCCAAAAGAGAGCCAAATCAAAAATTCCGTGCACAGCTACTACTGTCAAGAAAGAGAGGTAAAGTCCAAGGATAGGACGCTTACTAGGTACTTGACTCATATCAATCAACATTCGTACCGGAGTGGCAGAAGCAATCCCCAAGAGAACGGTACCAACAACTCCATAACTCAAAATCGTATCTATATAAATACTATGAGCATGTTCATGATAAGGTGCTCCAATACGAGGGAAAGAGTGCATGTAGGTTAGTGGTCCTTCACCCCAGAATGGATTTTGCTTAAACAAGGCCATTCCAGCATTCCAGATAGAAACACGTTCTTCCATAGATGAATCTAAGGTTCCCATTCGAACACCCAAATCACTAGAAAATAGAAAGGCTAAACCAACCCCAAAAACTCCAACACTAAGCCAGAAAGCACGCCAGTTCTTAATAGTTGTGAAGAGATAAATAATCGCTCCAAAGATAATGGCTGGAAAAGCTGTGCGATTCTGCGTAAAGTTTAAACCGAATAAATTAGCAAAGATGGCAATCATAGAAAAGATTCGTAACCACCTTAACTTCGTTGTACTAATCAGATAAAAACCAATCATGATACAGAAACAACAGATAATTCCATAGTAATTGGGATTAAAGAAGGCAACCTCCGCTCGATTTTGATGCCAAACCTGCATTCGTGGTGAGAGGAAGGTATAATCAAATTTCTTTACAATTTGGAAATGTTCCAAGGCTGCAAAGGCTGCTGCAAAGACACTTAAGGCTAATATTCCTTCAATCGTCAACCTGAAAAATTTAGGAGTCAACTGGGATTGATAGTAGTAAAAGAAGATGGCAAACAGAAACATGGCCACCGAAGAAAATACTCCCATCACATTTTGTGCCAGAAGAGAAATTGCAGTGCTATAAGCAATAAAAAAGAGCAAGACAGGGTGTTGAGACAAACGTTTCAAGATCCCCTTCATCTCCCCAGTATATACCAACCAAAGTAAGTAAGAGATAAAAATAATAACAAAAAGATAAAAAGGAAGAAAAATACTCAGAATAACTCCTAAAAGAAGTCCTTCTTGTTTCGATAAACTTTTTAACTTTTCAATGACACCTATTGATTTCACAACAGATCCTTTCCTTCTGAATATCACATTCAGATAAATAAGCTATTAAAACATTTTACCATTTTTCAAGCGATTTGAAAACCTCTTTGCCTCTATCATCGTGACTAAAACAAAGTAAAATTTTATAGTTAGCTAAGATTACTTGAAAATCGCTATCCCTTTTTTAAAAATATGGTACAATAAATCTAATTATTCCAGAAAGGGTCTAGCATGAAATCCTACCAAGAAGTCTATAAAATACTAGTTACTGAGACTGATTATCTAAGCGGAGAAAAAATAGCTGAGAGATTAAACCTATCTCGAACTTCAGTATGGAAGGCGATCCAACGTCTCCAACAAGAGGGACTGGAGATTGACAGTATCAAAAATCGTGGGTATAAACTTCTGGACGGAGACCTTATCTTGCCTCAGGAAATCGAAGCGAATAGTCCCATCACTGTCCAGTTTAAACCCTCAACAAAATCCACCCAAACCGATGCTAAAGAGGCTATGGAAGCTGGTGCCAAAGGGGATAAACTCTACCTTTCCACTAGCCAAACTATGGGACGCGGTCGTTTTCAACGTCCCTATTATTCTCCAGATAAGGGGGGGATTTACATGTCCCTTCACCTACAACCCAATCTCCCATATCAGAATCTTCCTGCCTATACGCTTCTAACAGCTGGAGCTATCTACAAGGCTATCAAAAACCTTAGTTTAATCGACGTGGATATCAAGTGGGTCAATGACATTTATCTGAACCAGAAAAAAATTGCTGGTATTCTAACCGAAGCCATTACCTCCGTCGAAACTGGACTCGTTACAGATGTTATCATTGGGGTCGGGATCAACTTTTCGATCGCTGAATTTCCTAAGAATCTACAAACTAAAGCTGGAAGCTTATTTTCTCAACATACTCCCATTACTCGTAATGAATTGATTGCTGAAATCTGGAAATGTTTCTATGAAACAGAAGTCGATGAACTCCTCTATCTCTATAAAAAGCGCTCAATCGTTTTAGGAAAAGAGATTTCTTTCAAGAAGGATCAAGAAATAATCACAGGAAAAGCCTGTGACATCTCTGACCAAGGCCAACTGCAGATAGAATTAGCAAACGGTGAAAAGATTTGGCTCAATAGTGGCGAAGTTTCACTGACTAAATGGTAATTCTACTAGATCAAAAAAATCGACCTTTATTATTGAAGGTCGATTTTTTTGATCTGTTATTTTTTCAAACGTTCAACGTCACGCGCGATAACGAGTTCTTCATCCGTTGGAATTACCAGTACACGTACACTTGCTGCATCTGTCGAAATATCTCCGGTTGCACCAAAGACATTTTTCTCTGGATCTACATCACAACCGAACCAAGAAATCCCTGAAATAACATCTTCACGTACATTAGTAGAATTTTCACCGATACCTGCTGTGAAAATAATAGCATCTGCTCCATTTAGGACTGCAAGGTATTGACCAATATGTTTTTGGATACGGTCAACATACATTTCATAAGCCAAAGTAGCATCATGATCTCCTGCCTCCATAGCAGCAATTACATCACGCATATCACTTGACTTACCTGAAACACCCATCAACCCTGACTCACGATTGAGGATACGACTGATGTCCTCAGGCTTGTTAAAGTCCTCTGTATATTGCATTAAATAAGGAATGATGGCTGGGTCAATATCCCCTGTACGAGTTCCCATCATTACACCACCAAGTGGAGTGAATCCCATTGAGGTATCGACAGATTGCCCACCCTTAACAGCTGTAATAGAAGCACCATTACCGATGTGACAAGTGATTAACTTCAACTCTTCAAGTGGACGACCCAAGAGTTTTGCTGCTTCTTGAGCAACGTACTGATGGCTAGTTCCATGGGCTCCGTACTTACGAACTTTGTTTTCTGTGTAATATTTTGTTGGTAGAGGATAGCGATAAGCTTTCTCTGGCATTGTTGTATGGAAGGAAGTATCAAAAACAACGACACTCGTAATATCTGGCAATAATTCTTTGAAGGCACGAATACCCGCAGCATTCGCAGGATTGTGCAATGGAGCAAGAAGACCTAACTCTTCAACTTTTTCAATTACATCACCTTCCACGACTGTAGACTCTTTGAAGTACTCTCCACCTGCAACGACACGGTGTCCAACACCAGTAATTTCATCATAAGATTTAATAATATCAAAACGAATCAAGTCATCAAGCAAAATCTTAACTGCCAAGGTATGGTTTTCAATATCAAGAACTTGTTGTTCTGAACGACCATCAAATTTAACTGTAGAAATAGAATCTTTCAATCCAATTCGTTCAATCAACCCTTTTGCTAATACTTTTTCTTCTGGCATTTGATAGAGTTGCCATTTCAAACTTGAGCTTCCAGCGTTAATTGCAATGGTTTTTGTCATAATGTTTCCCCTTTTTAAGCGTTTTCAACTATTATATCAAAATTTATACTAGATTTCATGTTCTTGACACCAATTTTGAAAATTTTCCTTAAATTCCAACAAAATTCCAGGATCACGAAGACTAGTAAGTGGATAAACGAAGGGCTCTGTCCCTTCTCCCACCTTCTTTTGCAAAACAAAAATGGTCTTAGACTGGGCTCCTTGAGCGAATAGATCCTCTGGTAAAGCTATGATAGCGACTAGTTGAGCTTGATCAGTCAGCCAGGATTTCAAGAGATCACTCTGAGGACTCGTCAAAAGATCTGTTGGAGCAAGGAAAATAGCATAGCCTCCCGTCTTCAGATACTTGAGTGATTGCTCCATTAATAGATGATGAGCGTAAGTATGGTCATCCTTTGCTGCCACTTGGTAACGTGAAGCGATCTGATCGTCTGGGTAGTAGCCAATCGGGAGGTCGCTCACAATAATATCACTTTCTTTTAATACTTGTGGACGTACTGCATCTCCTTGGACAAAGCCCATTTGAAGATCCATAACTTCTGCCATGCTTGCAGCCAGATCGATCAAGAGGTCATCTAGTTCAATCCCAAGGTAATCTACCTTTTTGTTCATGGATGTTAAGAAGCTAGCGCCCAGAATTCCCATCCCAGACCCCAACTCTAATAAACTTAGATCTTCAGCAGGCCACAGTTGCTCCATCAGAAAAATTATCAAGTGAGCAATGGCATCTGGTGTAAACTGGTGATTTGCTTGGAGAGGTTCTGTTTGCGCTGCCTTCATTAATAAAAATTGGTAGGTTCGTAACCACTCTTCTTTTCGAAGAGCCAATCGTTTTAATGCTTGATTATTTTTCTTGACATCTTCCAGATTTGTCTGACCATCCAGATAGATTCCATTTTGCTCAATCAAGGCATCGTAAAAATTTGTCGTCAAATCATTTTGAATGATTTGGACATTTTCTAGTAAATAGGTATATGCTTGTTCAATTTTTTCAAAATCCATACCTTTATCTTACCAAATTCAGAGCTAATTTTCCATATTTTCATGATAGTGAAAACAAATTAAAACCTCTGAGATAACTCTCAAAGGTTTTTATGAATCTATTTACTATTTTCAACTGCTGCTGTTACAAAAGCAGTGTAAAGTTCTTCTGGGCGGTTTGGACGACTTGAAAGCTCTGGGTGGTACTGACAAGCCACAAAGAATTTGTTTTCTGGAATTTCCACAATTTCTACCAAGCGGTTGTCTGGTGAAACGCCTGAAAAGACAAAACCTGCTCCTTCAAACTGTTCACGGAAAGCATTGTTAAATTCATAACGGTGACGGTGACGGCGTTGCACCACCTCTTTGTTATGATAAGCTACCGCTGCCTTAGAACCACGTTTTAACTTAGAAGGATAAAGTCCCAAACGAAGGGTACCACCCATGTCCTCAACATCAATCTGATCACGCATGATATCGATGATAGGGTATTTGGTATCAGGATTTAGCTCTGCTGAATTAGCTCCTTCAAGACCTAAGACATTACGGGCAAACTCGATACAGGTCAACTGCATACCCAAGCAGACTCCCAGCATTGGTACATCATTTTCACGCGCATAGCGAATCGCTTCAATCTTACCTTCAGTTCCACGTTGACCAAAACCACCTGGCACGATGATTCCGTCAGCATCAGATAGGAGTTCTACCACATTGTCAGCTGTCACATCGTTAGCATTGACCCAATCAATCTTGACTTCTGCATCATTTGCATAACCAGAGTGTTTCAAAGCTTCAACAACTGAGATGTAGGCATCTTGCAACTCAACATACTTACCAACAAGGGCAATCTTGACTTGTTTTTTGAGGTTCATAACCTTGTCAACCATAGCTGACCACTCTGCCATATCTGCTGCAGGTGCATCAATTTTCAAATGGTCACAAACGATTTGATCCATACCTTGTGCTTGCAGGTCAAGTGGGATTTGGTAAAGATGATCCACATCCAAGGACTCAATAACTGCTTCTGGTGCCACATCACAGAACTGGGCTAGTTTATTTTTAATACCTTGTCCAGCTGGCTTTTCAGTACGGATGACCAACATATTAGGCTGAATTCCCAAACCACGCAATTCTTTGACAGAGTGTTGAGTTGGTTTGGTCTTCATTTCACCAGCTGCCTTGAGGTAAGGAAGCAAAGTCGTATGGATATACATGACATTATCTGCACCCACATCTGCCTTCATCTGACGAAGAGCTTCTAAGAATGGAAGGGACTCGATATCTCCGACTGTTCCACCAACCTCTGTAATAATGACATCAGAGTCTGTTGTAAGAGCAGCACGCTTGATTTTTTCTTTCAAGGCATCTGTAATATGAGGAATAACTTGGACAGTTGCACCCAAATACTCTCCACGACGTTCCTTACGAAGAACTTCGCTATAGATTTTACCAGTTGTCACGTTTGAGTATTTGTTGAGGTTGATATCGATAAAACGTTCATAGTGACCTAGGTCCAAGTCTGTCTCAGCCCCATCATCTGTTACAAATACTTCTCCGTGCTGGTAAGGGCTCATGGTTCCTGGGTCGATATTGATATAAGGGTCAAATTTTTGAATGGTCACCTTCAAACCACGGTTTTTTAAAAGACGCCCAAGGCTCGCTGCAACGATCCCTTTCCCAATAGACGATACCACACCACCAGTGACAAAAATATATTTCGTAGACATAGATTCCTCTTTCTAAAATGCTCAAGGTCTTGTTCACTAACAGGGGATTGAGAAAACAAGACCTTCATCAATAACTACACCCCAAGAAGAAAAGCTTCCTGGAAAAACAAAAATAGCTCCCTAATAACTAGGGAGCTCCGACCTCTAAAAGAGGTGCCCGAACAATATATTACCTCAAAATGAAGCATTTGTCAAATAGAACAAATCGTTGACTTGGCATTCCATCTTGCATAACTCATTAAAACTAAAAACTAAAAAAGAGGCTGGATCTAGGAAACCGAGACTTGATAGACCGATTCCAGCTCCAACTCCTTTTTATTTTTATTCTTCCTCTTCTTCAGAGTCTTCGTCGTCTTCTTCATTAAGATCGACTTCTTCATCTAGATCATCTGGGGCGATTTCATTGATTTCAGCATCGTAGGCTTCCACTTCATTCTTCTCATCATCTGGATTTTCATCATCATAAGAAAGAGCTGGATCTTCTTCGTATGCATCCTCATCTTCTGGATCATCTGCACTGTAATCAATAGCATCTGCATCACCATCCATAAAGGCGTTGACACGTTTTTTCTTAGCCTTAGGTGCTACTTCTTCATCATCACTTTCTTCAAGAGCAATGATTTCCTCATCGATTTCATCAACTCCATACCATGAACGAAGACCCCATTTGTTATCTCCAAGTGAGATAAAGCTACCGTCAAAGTTCAACTCTGTGTAGAACAAAGGCAAAGCTTCACGAATATCGCTATTAGAGGTACCGAGATAGTTTTGGATTTCATTAACTAAATCACTAAAATGCATTTCGTGATCACGACCACGGAGTTCCAAGATGGCACGAGCCACCTCAATCATAGATAGTTCACTTTTTTCTTGCCCAGCAAATACTTCTAATTCCAAAGCGTTTCTCCTCATTTTTTACTACTAACGTCAGAGTAGATAAACTCTGATCTCATTTTATCATGTACTCTTTATTGTACGATAATTTTGCCTAATAGTCAAAGGTTTAGGAGAAATAAATGTGAAATATTTCAGCTAATTAATACTCAATGAAAATCAAAGAGCAAACTAGGAAACTAGCCGCAGGCTGTACTTGAGTACGGCAAGGCGACGTTGACGCGGTTTGAAGAGATTTTCGAAGAGTATAAAAGACCTGGGAGATACACTCACAGGTCCGATACTTTATTTATAACTCAAAGCTCGTTTAAAGGTTTTCCAGATCCCCAAATCATCTGTTTGAAGGACCAAACTAGCATACATACGTCCGATAAAGGCTGTTGCAGTAACTGCAAAAATAACCGTTATAGCAAGCGAAATCCAAGCCTCTAGTCCATTTGCGTAACCATTGATAGCTCTGAAAGGCATAAAGAAGGTTGAAACGAATGGGATGTAAGAACCGATTTTCAAAATCAAATTGTCCCCAGAAGTTCCTAATACTGTTACCCCAATGAAACCTACCATAATCAAAAGCATCAAAGGCGATAAGGCCTTACCAGAGTCTTCAGGTCGCGAAACCATAGAACCTAAGAAGGCAGCCAAGACTACATACATAAAGAGACTAACCAAGACAAATAACAAGGTATTGATCGAAAAGGCTTCTCCCAAGTGATTTAGAATACCTGAATTTGCCAAGATAGGCATATCCTTAAAGAAGAAAATAGCTCCAAGACCACCTACAACATAAATACCAATATGAGTCAAAATAACGAGAAGTAAGGCAATCATGCGGGCGTAGAAATAATGGCTAGCACGAATGCTTGAGAAGACCACTTCCATGATTTTAGTTCCTTTCTCGCTGGCTACTTCCTGAGCAGTAACACTAGCATAAGTAATCAAAATCATATAGAGGAAGAAACCAAGTCCTGCAGCCGCAAAGGTTTGAACCAGCTTTTTATTTTCCTTGGCTTCATCTATCTGCTCTGTAAATTGAACCGTTTGAGCCAAGCGTTTTTCCTGTTCCTGAGACAAATTTGCTTCTGAACGGTTGAGTTGGGATTGGAGTTCATTCAACTTAGCGGTCACTGCTAACTTAATGCCACTCTCTAGTGAAGTCTCACCATGATAGACTGCCTTGAGGACACTATTCTCCTGGTCAATGGTCAGATAACCTTTTATTTTCTCATCCTTGATAGCGGCTTGGGCACTCGCTTCATCCTTATAGTCAAAGTTAAGACCATTGGTCGATTTAAGTTCTTCTGTAACAAGAGGAACAGAACTAACTACTGCTACCTTACTATTTTGAGCCAAGGAAGAACCTTGGAGAACACCAATTCCTCCAGATAGACCTAAAAAGAGGAAAGGCGAAATCACCATAAAGAAGAAACTCCACGACTTGACATGTCTTAGATAGGTTTCTTTGATTACAACCCACATATTTCTCATACTTCCACCCCTGATTCTAATTTAAAGATTTCATCGATTGTTGGAGCTTGTTGATCAAACGTCGCGATATATTGACCTTGAGTCAAGATTGGGAAGAGTTCTCTACCTGCACTTTCATCATCCAAGATCAACTTCCAGCTACCTTGCTTGGTCAAGCTAACCTGTTTGACATGAGGAAGGCTCTCCAGTTCTTCCTTGCTTCGGTCACTAGAAACAAAAAGTCGTGTTTTCCCGTATTGATTGCGAACCTCTTGAACCGGTCCATGCAAGACCACACGCCCATCACGAATCATGAGGATATCATCACAAAGTTCTTCGACATTGGTCATGACATGGTCAGAAAAGATAATGGTCGCGCCGCGTTCTTTTTCTTTCAAGATAACCCGCTTAAGAAGTTCGGTATTAACTGGATCCAAGCCACTAAAAGGCTCATCTAGGATAATCAAGTCTGGTTCATGAATCAAAGTGATAATCAACTGAATCTTCTGTTGATTTCCTTTTGAGAGACTTTTAATCTTGTCCGTCAGTTTCCCCTTAACTTCCAGTTTTTCCATCCATTGAGGGAGTTTTTCTTTGATTTCCTTGGTGTCCATGCCTTTTAGGGTCGCCAAGTAACGAACTTGTTCAAGGACTGTCAATTTAGGCATAAGACTGCGTTCTTCAGGTAGATAACCAATGCGAGCATAGGTCTCCTGACGAATGTCTTGACCATCAAGCTCAATCTCCCCTTGATAGTCTAAAAATTTCAAAATACTGTGAAAAATAGTTGTTTTCCCAGCTCCATTTTTCCCGACTAGTCCCAAAATACGCCCTGGTCTTGCTTGAAAGTCAACACCAAACAAAACTTGCTTAGGACCAAAACTTTTCTCTAGATTTCTTACTTCGAGCATCATCCACCTCCGAAATTTATTGCACTCATTATACTCCTTTTTGATAGCATTTACAATGATTTATGTACATTTTTAAATCATGACTCTTAAGAAGGGAGTTTACTGGATAAGGACTTTATTGCCTCATCACCAAGCATTTTAGTCCTCCAGATTTTAAGTGATAAATTTATTATACTCATTTCTTGATAAATCCGTTGGCTATGTCCTCAAATGTTCATTTTCAGTCCTGAATTGTTACTACTAATCTTCATCATTCTGCCTAGCTTATCGTGCTATTTTATGGTATATTTTTGATAGACTATAGATTATCATAAGTAAGGAATCTGATATGAAAAAAAGACTTAAACTCGAACCAAACAACAATAACTTAATCATTTGGGAAGCTGAACAGCCAAAAGCCGTTCTTCAGCTTGTACATGGCATGGTAGAATACGTGGAACGATATGAAGAATTTGCTCTAGCCATGAATAACGAAGGCTTTACTGTTATCGGCCATGATCATCTCGGCCACGGCTATACTGCTCAAAATCCAAGTCAACTCGGAGTCTTTCCTGAATCTCCCGAGGAACTCATCGATGATATTGAAAGAGTGACCTCTTTTATTCAAGAAAGCTATCCAGAACTTCCAATCGTCCTTCTAGGGCATTCTATGGGTTCTCTTATGTGTCGCTATTATGTAGCTAAACGAAAACCACCTATCAATGCCTTGATTATCATGGCGACTGGTCAACAACCTCAATTTCTGACTCGATTCGCTCTCATCCTAACAGAATGCATTCGACTTATAAAAGGGAATAAACACCGTAGTAAACTCTTGACTTATCTATCAACTGATAGCTTTAATCGAACTATTAAAAATCCTAAAACATCTGTCGATTGGCTCTCAAAAAATGAAGAATCCAACCAAGCTTATCTGAAGGATCCATTCTGTCAATTCATACCTACTATTCCCATGTACAGAGCCATTTTTTACTTTTCTAACCAAGTAGCGAGTAAACAAGTGATCGATGAGATTCCAACCCAACTCCCAATTCTCGTGATTTCAGGACAAGAAGACCCTCTAGGCGAAAATGGTAAAGGTATAGAGAGATTTGTAAAACTCCTAAAGGCTTCACATTCGAAAGTAAGCCTTCGATTAGTTGAAGAGGCTCGTCACGAAATTCTAAACGAGAATAATCGAAACGATACCTATCACTTCATAGCTGATTGGATGACAAAAAATACCGATGTCTGATCATCTTGTAACAGTATTAAAAAGGAGTTGTTTCCCCGCCAATTTGATTCAATCATCAGGCTAAAGCTTGATGATTTTTTCTACTAAAAAATCCATCCCTAGGGATGGATTGAAAATTTTTAACGCACTTCTGCATTCACTTTTTCTTCGAGCGATGCTTGGATTTTTTCCATGTAGCGTACGACTTCTTCGTCTGTCAAGCTATCTTCTGGATTTTGGAAGGTCAAGCTATAAGCCATTGACTTCATACCAAGTCCTAGTTTTTCGCCTGAGAAGACGTCAAAGAGTTTGATAGCTGTCAAACGTTTCACGCCTGCAGATTTGATGGCATCAACTACATCTTGGTGAGTCACTTCTGCCTTGAGGAGAAGGGCGATATCACGGCTCACCGCTGGGAATTTGGTGATTTCCACAAATGGAGCGGCTGGTTGAAGAGCTGTCTCAATAGCTGAAAGGTTGAGCTCTGCTACATAAGTTTCTGGAATATCGTAAGCCCTGGCTGTAACAGGATGTACTTGACCAAGGAAACCAAGGACTTGGTCACCGAGTGAGATCAAGGCTGTACGTCCTGGGTGAAGACTAGCAATTTCAGAGGTTGCTGTATAAGTCACTTCAAGCCCCAAGCGAGCAAAGAGAGCTTCCAAAATTCCCTTAGCATAGAAGAAGTCAACAGGAACTGCTGCTGTTTGGAAGTCTTTTTCAGCGACTAAGCCAGTCAAGGCAAAGGCAAAGCCGTTAATTTCATTTGGCAATTCTTCTTTTGGATTACCAGTTTGCTCGAAGACTTTTCCAATCTCATAAAGAGCCAAGTTTTTATTCTTACGTGCTACGTTGTAGGCAACTGTATCCAAAATACCTGAAACCATATTTTGACGGAGAACTGAACGGTCCACTGTCATTGGCCACATCAATTCTGTCAAATGACTTGGTTGAATCGTAAACTCAACTGCTTTTTCAGGAGTTGTTAGAGCGTAGGTGATGATTTCTGTCAGACCCGCTCCTTCTGCAATGGTACGTACTTGACGACGAAGTTTTTGTGTCGCAGTCAATTCACCTGCTGTCCCATCGTCTTTTGGAAGACTGGTTGGCAAGCGGTCATAACCATAGATACGAGCGATTTCTTCAAAGAGGTCAGCCTCGATAGTGATATCCCAACGACGACGTGGTACGCTTACTGTGAAGCTATCTGCATTTCCAGAAAGACCGAAGCCAAGGCGACGGAAGACATCTTCAATATCTGCATAGGAAAGCTCTGTTCCAAGGACACGGTTAACGTCTGCAAGAGTTGAAGAAACTTCCACATCTGAAGTATCTAACTGGCCTGCTGAAACAATGCCCTTACGCACTGTTGCACCTGCAAGCTCTGCAATCATGCTGGCTGCCGCATCAAGGGCTTCATTAACTGTTGCCACGTTGATGCCTTTTTCAAAGCGAGAAGAAGATTCTGAACGAAGGTTGAGGCGACCACTAGTCTTACGGATAGATTTGCCATTGAAGACAGCAGCTTCAAGGACGACACGACTAGAGTTCTCAGAGATTTCTGTAGCCTGACCACCCATAACACCTGCAAGGGCTACTGGTTTGTCAGCGACCGTAATCACGAGGTCACTCGTTTCCAACTCACGCTCTTCGCCATCCAAGGTCACCAATTTCTCACCAGCACGAGCATCACGCACACGGATCTCGCTTCCTTCAAAGGTATCCAAGTCAAAGGCATGCATAGGCTGACCAAAGTAAAGCAAGATATAGTTGGTTACGTCAACTACATTGTTAATCGGACGGATGCCTTCATTCATGAGAAGATTTTGCAACCATTGTGGACTTGGTGCAATGGTCACATTATCCAAGATACGAGCGGCATAGTAAGGCTCCTTGTCTGTCTCAATGCTGACAGAAAGAGCATCTGCTGCAGATTCATTGGTTTCTGTTAAACTGAATTCTTTAAAGTTGACTGCCTTGTCATAGATAGCTGCCACTTCGTGAGCAACTCCACGCATAGAAAGAGCATCTGCACGGTTTGGAGTGATAGAAAGTTCGATGATTTCATCATCCAAGTCTAGATAAGAGAAGACTTCATCCCCAGGAACAGCATCTTGAGGCAAGATTTGAATTCCATCTGCAAATTCTTTCGGTACAACGGAGTCAGAAATACCCAACTCACCAAGTGAACAGATCATCCCAAGGGATTCCAAGCCACGGATTTTCCCTTTTTTGATTTTGTAATTGTCTGCAATACGAGCACCTGGAAGTGCCACCATAACCTTGATTCCTGCACGCACATTTGGTGCTCCACAGACGATTTGACGGGCTTCTTCTTCACCCACATTGACTTGGCAGACATGCAAGTGTGTTTCTGGCACATCTTCACAAGACAAAATCTCTCCGACGACAATTTTTGAGAGACCAGCAGCAGGTGATTCTACACCTTCTACTTCGATCCCTGTGGTTGACATTTTTTCAGCCAACTCTTGTGATGGCACATCAATGTCCACCAATTCTTTTAACCATTTATATGATACTAACATAATTTAGTTCCCCAGAATGACCGTTGCCACTCTAGTTTTTTTCCTTTCCTATCATTTCATATAGAAGAATCATCTTCTTACCTTAATTTCTTTTTCAGTAACCAATCCGTATCTACCTTTTGCCCAACCAGAAAACTATGTTGGCTAAATTTTTCAAAACCATATCGATTATAAAATGCTTGAGCTTTTGTATTATGCTCCCAAACACCTAGCCAAGCCCAGGAAAAACCATTGTTTTCGGCAAGCTCCAAAGCGAATTCAAATAGTTGCTTACCAAGTCCAAATCCTTGATATGCTTGTAGCACATAGAGGCGTTGAATTTCAAAAGCGTTCTCTAATTCTTTCTCAGTTTGAGCATTTCCCCAGTTGACTTTGAGAAAACCAGCTATCTCCTCTTCATGTATAATGAAATAGGTCGCTGATTCAGGATTTTCCAACTCAGCTGACAAAACTCTCAGACTATAGGCCTCTTCAAAGTATTCCTGTAACTGCTCTTCCGTATTATCATGAGCAAATGTTTCACGAAAGGTTTGTTTGGCAACCTGGGACAACACCCCAACATCTGCAATTTCTACTTTTCTAATCATTATTTAAACTGTTCTGAGAAACGGACATCTCCTTGGTAGAATCCACGAATATCATTGATTCCGTAGCGAAGCATGGCTACACGCTCTTGACCAAGACCAAAGGCAAAACCAGAGTAAACAGTCGCATCGATACCACTCATCTCAAGGACACGTGGGTGAACCATGCCGGCACCCATAATCTCAATCCAACCAGTTTTCTTACATACGTTACAACCGTCTCCTCCACACTTGAAGCATGAAACGTCAACTTCAACAGACGGCTCTGTGAACGGGAAGTAAGATGGACGCAAACGGATTTGACGCTCTTCACCAAACATTTTTTGGACAATCAACTGAAGCGTTCCTTGAAGGTCAGCCATAGAGATGTTTTTCCCGACAACCAAGCCTTCGATTTGGTGGAATTGGTGACTGTGGGTTGCATCGTCTGTATCACGACGGAATACTCGCCCTGGTGAGATCATTTTCAAAGGACCTTTAGAGAAGTCATGAGCATCCATCGCACGCGCCTGAACTGGAGATGTGTGGGTACGGAGCAAGATTTCTTCTGTGATGTAGAAAGTGTCCTGCATATCACGGGCTGGGTGGTCTTTTGGAAGATTCATACGTTCAAAGTTGTAGTAGTCTTGCTCCACTTCAAATCCATCCACAACTTGGTAACCCATACCGATGAAGATATCTTCGATTTCTTCACTAGTTTGTGTAAGAACGTGACGGTGACCAGTCGCAACTGGACGACCTGGAAGTGTCACATCGATGCTTTCACTTGCTAGTTGAGCTTCCACTTTCTTTTCTTCCAAGAGCTTAGCTGTTTCTTCAAAAGCGGCTGTCAAAACATCACGAGCCTCATTGACGTGTTTTCCGATAACAGGGCGCATTTCAGCAGAAACGTCTTTCATCCCTTTAAGGATTTCAGTCAGTGACCCTTTTTTACCAAGGACTGAGACACGCAATTCTTGCATCTCTTTTTCATTTTCAGCAGTAATCTGCTTCAAGCTAGCTAGCGTTTCTTCACGAAGCGCTTTTAATTGTTCTTCAATAGTTGACATAATTCCTCCATCAGTCTCTCGTAGATAAAAAGAAAACCACATGCCAAAAACTCCATTCGGAGCGTTGACACGCGGTACCATCCGTTTTTATCTGACAAGTCAGACCTTTATTTCTGAATCCATAGGCAAGTGAATTCACCCAGCTTTCATATAGAGAGCTTTCAGTCACGGCTCTCCTCCCTGATATACTTCCCCTGAGATACTAGTCTTGCAGATTCCTATTTAATTATTATTCATTTTATCAAATTTTAAGTAATCTTGCAAGATGTTTTGCGACTAATCAACATAGTCTCCACCTTCAAAACCGTAATACTCTTCCAAACTGAGGCCACTTGCTGCAATTTCTTTGGCTTCTTTGCCAACATAGCGAAGGTGCCATTCTTCAGCCATATATCCTGTTTCTTTTTCCTTACCTTTAAGATAACGAACGACAAAGCCATAGTCAGCAGCATGATCCAAGAGCCATTGAGCTGCTTTTTCTTCTGTCACTAAGTCTCCATCTGTGCCGATAAGGTCGAAAGCAAGACCAGTTTGGTGTTCACTATATCCAGGTCGTGCAGAATAGCGGTCAGCCTCTGCCTTTCCGTCTTGATTGACATAATCTTGATACAATTTAACCTGAGTCTCATAACTTCTAAATCCACTATAGTGGTCGCTGATTGGGAAACCTGCTTGCTGCATAGCTGCAATAAGTTTCAACAGTTCTGCCTTAGCGGTAGGATTTTCTCCTGGATTATAATCTTTAGATAAGGGATAGTGTTTATTAGCGATAACAATTTCATCGTACTTGCCTTGAATGCTATAGTAATCTCCCTTATTGACCACTTCTGCCTTTTTCTGACTCGCTTCCTGAGACTTACTTCCCGCGGTTCCTTCTTGTACAGTCTTCTGCTCTGAAGAAGCTTTTGCGTCAGAAGTTGCTGGTTTTTCTTGCGAACAAGCCGCCAATGTTAGGGCTAGTAGTCCAGACAAGATAAGGTATCTTTTTTTCATGATTTATCCTTTCATATGATAACTTTATCCAATGCAACAGATAAAGTTTGAATTAAGTTTTCTAATTGTTTCGGTTGCGCTTGACAATCTTCTGCTGCCATTTCTTCCCATGGAACCCACCAGACTGGACCACGCCCATTAAGACCGTGTCCCTTCATATCACCAGCTCGTCTAGGAAAAATATGCCAGTGGGCATGGGCATCCCCATTTCCTAACAACTCTACATTCATCTTTTGAGCAGAGAAGGCTTTAGATACAGCTTCCTGAACCATACTCATTTCCTCTAAAAAACGAAGTTTAACACTTGGATCTAGATGATGTAGTTCTGTGACATGTTCCTTTGCTAAAAACAGAGTGTAACCTTCAAAATACTGGTGGTCACCAATGACAACATATCCTGTTTCCAGTTCTTTTACAAAGTAGGGATTGTCACCAGTCTTGATGAGTTCAATTCGATCACAAATCAAGCACATCTTAGTCCACCAAGTCACTCTTGAGATAAGCATCCACCATACGATCAGTAGCCACTACAGAGTCAATATGAGTACGCTCGTAAGAGTGACTTGACTCAATACCTGCTCCTAGAAGAGCGTGCTTAACCTCTGCTCCAGCTGACATCGCTGCAGAAGCATCAGAACCATAAAATGGATAGATATCTAGTTTGAATGGAATGTCTTGCTCTTTTGCGAGAGCTACCAAGTGTTGACGGAATTCATAGTGGTAAGGACCAGAAGCATCTTTAACACAGATAGACACTGTGTACTCGTCTGTCTGCTGATCATCTCCCATTGCTCCCATATCCACAGCTAGATATTCGACAACTTGACTTGGAATACTTGAGTTAGCACCATGCCCCACTTCTTCAAAGACTGAAAAGGCAAAATGCGTAGTGACAGGAAGTTCAATCCCTTCTTCTTTGTATACTTTGAGGAGATTAAGGAGAATAGCTGCGCTGACCTTATCATCCAAATGACGAGACTTGATAAAGCCTGTCTCAGTCACGACAGTTCGAGGGTCAAAGCTGATAAAGTCACCAACCTCGATACCGAGTGCGCGTGTTTCTTTTTCATTGGTCACTTTTTCATCCAAACGAACTTCCATATTGTCCTGTGTACGTTCAGCAGTTCCAGCGTCTTTATATACGTGACAAGAAGTTTGGTGGATCAAAATCGTACCTGAAACAGTTTTCCCTGTGCTAGCCACATGAACAGTACAGTTTTCGCCTTCAATCATATTCCAAGGATAGCCACCGATACGGTCCATCTTGAGGCGACCATCTGGTTTAACAGCGCGAACGATAGCTCCCAAGGTATCCACATGGGCAGTTACATAGCGATGTTGCTCATTATTTTTACCTTTAATGGTAACATTCACTCCACCTTTAGCAGTACGGATAGGTTGATAGCCTAGTTTTTCAAGCGTCTCAACTAAATAATTCGTAATTTCACGCGTAAAACCTGTTGGTGACGCAATATCAGTTAGTTCTTTGATATATTCTACAGTTTGATTCATTTCTTCACCTCTTTTGCTACCTATTATAACACATTTATCATCGGATAAAAAAGAAAATCACTCCTGTAGACTTAGCTACAAAAGTGATTTTAGTGATTATTCCATTTCAAAAGCTTCACTTTCTTGTTTATTTGGAAGAACAAGAGAAAGTAGAATACCGATAATAGCTGGTACTAACCATGGCAGAGAAGCCGCCGCAAATGGTAGAGCGTTCACGATATTTGCAAGGACCTCAACTTTAAAAGTAGATCCTAAAACACTTGCAATAGCAATGGCTGTGACAATACCAACCGTTAATTGCATTCCTGGTTTTGAAAGAGCAACAAACTTGTTCACAATCACAATCATGACAATGGCAATCGTAATTGGGTACAAAATAACAAGAACTGGTACAGAGTACTTAATAATAGCACTCAAACCAAGATTTGCAATAGCAAAACCAATCAAGGTAAAGACTGTCGCATAAACCTTGTAGCTGACTTGTGGAAAACGTCCGTTAAAGAACTCGGCAGTTGATACAATCAACCCTACAGTCGTTGTAAAGCAAGTAACGGTTACCATAGCCGCAAGGAAAAGCTGAGCAGTAGAACCAAAGATTTCTTGAGTCGCTTGAGACAAGATATAAACTCCAGGAGTTCCACTCTTCATTGCTTCTTCTGTTACTGGGAAATGATTGCCCAAGAAACCTAGACCGATGTAGAGAGCACTAAATCCGAGTGCTACAACGATTCCAACAACCCAAATGGTTGAAATGTACTCTTTCTTACTTGAAAAACCAAGTTGTTTCAAGGTTTGTACTGCAATAACACTGAAGGCAACCGATGCAAGCGCATCAAGCGTATTGTATCCTTCAAGGAAACCGGCTCCAAAGGCTGAAGCTTGATAAGCTCCTGACGCTGCTTGTGGTGCGTTCCCACCATACTTGAAAGCTCCAAGGATAACCAGAATAACAATTAAGATGGCAAAAACTGGAGTCAAGATTCGACCGATACGATCTAAGATTTTTGAAGGATTCAGCGAGATTAGGTAGGCAGCTACAAAGTAAAGAATGGTGAAGACAATCAAACCTAAGCCTTTATCTGCTTGATCCAAGAGTGGACTAATACCAACTTCAAATGATGTCGTTGCTGTACGAGGGATGGCAAAGAATGGGCCAATCGACAAGTACAAAACTGCAAGATAAATCGTCGCAAACCATGGAGAAATTTTCTTAGAAATCTCATAGATATAACCCTTCGGATTGAGGGTTCCAATGATTAAGGTTAGGACGGCAATCCCAACACCTGAAAATACAAATCCTGCAATGGCAGGGAGGAAGTTTTCTCCAGACTGTGCGCCTAGAGTTGGAGGGAAAATCAAGTTACCTGCTCCAAAAAATATTCCAAACAGGAGTAATCCTGTTAAAGCACCTTTTTTAGCCATAAACTCTCCTTATTAAAAATAAAATACTTTCCTAGTATAACATGATTAACGGCTAGAAAAGGCTGTCACGAAATAATTCTAAAATGTTTTCAATTTTCCGAATTTTAATGCAAAAAAATCCTTCGAGTCCTTTCTCATTTTTAAAAGGTTTCGAAGGAAATTTTTCTTATTCTAAGGCATCCATGCCACCTTGAACATTGATAACCTCATAGCCTTGTTCTGTTAAAAATTGGCAGGCACGTGCGGAACGTATTCCTGATTTACAGATCACATAGTAAGGCTGGGTTTTATCTAGTTGCTCATAAGTATCTGCCAGTTGACTGAGAGGGAAATTACGAACACCTTCTAAATGAAGAGCCTCAAATTCCTCTACTTCTCTCACATCCAATACAGAAAGCGACTCTTTCTGATAAAGCTGGTAAAAATTGTTAAAAGTAATTTCTTTCATTTTTCTTCTCCGAGAATTTTTTGTATTCTATCTTTTAATTCTGGCACCACTTCTGCCTCAAACCAAGGATTTTTTTTCATCCAAATTTGATTACGGGGTGAAGGATGCACCAGAGGGAAATAATCAGGCAAATAATCCTTGAACCGACGCACACGGTCTGTCACCTTACCACTAACTTTCTCATGTAGATAGTAGGCTTGGGCATACTGCCCAATCAAGAGAGTTAATTGAATATCTGGCAATTCCTTCAAGAGTTCTGGATGCCATTTTTCTGCAAAACCTGGACGAGGTGGCAGGTCACCCGATTTCCCATGACCTGGAAAGTAGAAATCCATGGGCATGACTGCAAAGTAACCTGAGTTGTAAAAGGTATCTTCATCCACACCCAACCATTCTCGCAAGCGGTCCCCACTTTTATCCTTCCAGTATAGCCCTGCTTCCTGGGTTTTGAGACCAGGTGCCTGGCCAATGATATTGATACGAGCTGTTTTTGGTGCTGCAAAGAGTGGCTCGATGCCTTGCTCAGTATAGCTGGCATTCTGTGGATCCTCTATGATAGCTTGCTTGATTCTTTCGATTTGAAACATTTTCTCCTCCAAAAAGAAGTCTAAGCATTAAATCTCAGACTTCTATAGCATTATTTGATCAATTCGTAAATAGCTTCAGCGTAGATAGCTGCTGCACGGAAGAGATCATCCAAGGCGATAAATTCGTTGGCTTGGTGCATAGTATCGATAGAATCTGGGAACATAGCACCGTAGGCTACACCACGCTCTAAGAGACGTCCAAATGTTCCACCACCGATAACTTGTTCGTGACCTTTAAGACCTGTTTGTTTTTCATAAACATTCAACAAGGTTTGAACGAGTGGATCTTCCATTGGCACATAGTGAGGAGTGTGACCATGTTCAGAAAGGCTAACTGAAGCAACTGGCAAGGTTTCAAGAACTGACTTGATTTGCTCTGGGCTTGTTCCTTTTGGATAACGGAAGTTGAGGGCAATGGTATTGTCAGCACTTGATTCATCGAAGCGGAAAACACCCGCATTCATAGAAAGGGCACCCATCTTTTCGTCCACATGAGCTACTTTCAAGTTCTTCCCTTCGTGGTCATTCAAGAGAATCTTACCAGCAATATCGAGGTAGTCTTTTGCAGGTCCTTCAAAAGCAAATTGGCTGAGGAAGAGAGCAAGGTAAGTCGCACCATTGACACCTGAAGCAGGCATAGCACCATGGGCTGATTTACCAATGATGGTCACCTTGTATTGACCAGCTTCTTCTTGAATTTCCCCTCTGAGTTTGTATTCTGCAACAAAGGCATCTAGTTTAGCTTGCAAGTCAGCCAAGTCACCTGAAACAACTGCTGTTGCTGATTCAGGTACCATATTCTCACGCAAACCACCTGTAAAACTGTGAAGACGGGCAGCACCTGCATTTTCTCCTGCAAAGTGGAGGTATTCAGTAATGTTTCCTTTTTCACCGTTGATGATCGGGAACTCAGCATCAGGAGAGAAACCGAAGTCTGGTTTTGCAAGTCCTACATGTTCAAAATAGTAGTCCATGTCTGCCCAGCCTGATTCTTCGTCTGTTCCGACAATAAAGCGAACTTTCTTAGATGTTGGAAGGCCCAATTCTTTGATGATTTTCAAGCCATAATAGCAAGCTGTTGTAGGTCCCTTGTCATCAGAAGCCCCACGCGCATAAAGGCGACCATTTTTGATAGTTGGTGTATAAGGATCTGTGTCCCAACCGCTACCAGCTGGCACCACATCCATGTGGGCAAAGATTCCGAGAACTTCTTCTCCATGGCCAAACTCAAAATGTCCTGCGTAGTTATCAACATTCTTAGTTGGATAGCCATCTCGGTCAGCGATTTCAAGGAATTTTTCCAAGGCTTTTACTGGACCAGGTCCAAATGGATGCTGAGCATCAGCCTTGTTGTCATCACGTTCTGAGTTGATTTCCAAAAGGCTAAACAAGTCAGCCAAGAGGTCTTCTTTACGTTTTTCTACTTCTGCTGTAAAATCAATAACTGTCATTTTTTCTTCCTATCTTTTTTCGATAATTTCATCTACTGGCAAGCGGTAACTTGGTTCCAACTTCTCATCTGTATATCCCACTGTGATCAAAAGTTCTGGACGGAAGCGTTCTTCGATTTCCAAGACTTCATTGACTTTTGATTTGTCAAAACCAAGGATAATGTTTGATCCGATTCCTTGGTCAGTCAAAGCAAGGACCAAGTTCATAGCTACAAGCCCAGCATTAAGAGCCAAGTAGTCACTGACTTGTTGGTCGTTGTAACGCGCAAATTCTGCTGGAAGATTTTTCATAAAATATTGAAGCTGCTCTTCTGAGAAATTATTGGCACCACCAATACGAGCAATCTTGCGAGCGCGCTTAGCTAAGTCTGTATCTGTAAACAAGGCAATGGTTACAGGTGCAGATGCTACTTGCTCAAAGTTTGAACCGTAAGCCAATTTTGCTAGTTCAGCATTTTTCTCACGAACCACGACGAATTTCCAAGGCTGACTGTTGTGAGCGCTTGGTGCCAAGGTTGCGATTTCGATAGCTGTACGAACATCCTTCGGATCGACAGGTTTATCAATAAAATGCTTGGTCGCATGACGTTTTTTATTTAACTCAAGAAATTTCATAATTGATTTCCTTTTCTATTTCTATTGCTTCCATTTTACCACATTCTGAAAGAGCTTGCAGAGATTTTTCATTGGTGAAACAAATTATCTTTTTCTTACTTGAGTTGTTTACTACAAAACTGGAAATTATAATATTTCTCTATCACTTCCATAAAAAATATATATTAGATATCTGATTGATTGTCTGGTAAACTAGATACCATTATCTTATGAAAAAATTATTCTTATTATTAGCCATCAGTCCCTTGTTGATCGCCTGTGGACAAGCCAAACAAGATAGTACTTCTACTGCCACTGCTAGTCCTAAAACCATTGTCGTAGCAACTGCTGGAGACATCCCACCTTTTGATTTTGAAAAAGATGGTAATTTGACCGGATATGATGTTGAGGTTTTAAAAGCAGTCGATGAAAAACTGGATCAATACAAGATTGAATTTCAAAAAACAGCTTGGGAAAGTATCTTCCCTGGAGTGGATGCTGGCCGTTACCAAGCTGCTGCCAACAACTTGAGCTACACCAAAGAAATAACAGACAAATACCTCTACTCGCTACCTATCGCAAAAAATCCTTTGGTTCTTGTGAGAAGAAAAGACAAGGCACTTACTTCTCTTCAAGACATAGCTGGTAAAACAACCCAGGATGACACCGGAACTTCTACTGCCAAGGTCGTTACAGACTGGAATCAAAACCACTCCGACAATCCTGCAACTATCCAATACTCTGGTGAAGATGTCGCTAAGCGTCTGACTGACCTCGCCAACGGTGAATTTGATTTCCTAATTTTTGATAAAATCTCTGTTCAAAAAATTATCCAAGACCGAGGTTTAGACTTGAACGTAGTCGACTTGGAAAGCAATGACAATCCAAACAACTACATCATCTTCTCAAGCGAAGAAAAAGAATTTAAAGAACAATTTGACAAGGTCCTCAAAGAACTCTACCAAGATGCAACCCTTGAAAAACTCAGCAAAACTTATCTCGATGGTTCTTACCTACCAGATCAATCACAATTGCAATAAGAAATACTAAAAACGATTGGCTCGTCCAATCGTTTATTTAGTATCTGTTAGTTAAAGCAACTCTTACAAAAAATCAAAATAATCTTTCACATCCTCTACATATCCATGCTTTTCAATTAAACTAGCTAACAAATCTCTATTATGGCCTTGATAGTTGTCCTCACGTCGTAATTCCTCATACATTTCGATAAAAGGAAGGTCTTTGGTCTGGGCTGATTCTAGCTCTGCTTCATAGTCATAGGCAACTTTTCGAAATTGGATATTGACCAATTCACCATTTTCAACCTCAAGTAAGGCATACTGGGCACGGTGATTTTTCAGCCCTACCCAGTCAAAATAAGGCATACCAATCGAACCTGGATTGATGATTTGTTGACCTTGGCTACCGTAACGTAGAAGTTGTTTATGGACATGCCCATAGACGGCTATATCTGTATCTTCATCAAGTAGCTGGTCAAATTTTTCAGTATTATTTTCAACCAGTAAATCACCACCATAGTTTTTCTCAGGCAAATTATGAGAAAGCGAGAAGCGCAAGCCTTCAACTTCTTTCTTGGCTACCATAGGCAGATTTCTCAACCAATCAATATGCTCTGGCTTTAGGTCCTCCATCAGATATTGGGTCATCCTGAGAAACTGAATTTCTTCGGGATCCTCTAAACCATATTGCCCATCTAAAGCCTCTAAGACACAATCATCCCAGTTGCCTCGAACCGATGCTGTAAGTGGTAGGTCTTTCAAAAGAGCCACCAAGTCATTTGCTCCCGGCCCAGGTAGAAAAATATCTCCCAAAAGCCAATATTCAGTCGCTCCCAAATTTTTTGCGTCCTTAAGCACTCCAGCTAAGGCCGTCGTATTGCCATGAATGTCTGATAAAATTGCAATCTTATGGTTCATTTTCTGCTCCTTCTTTAGTGGATAGCTTTCAGTCTATCCAATTCACTCTTATAATTCTGTACTTTTCTTCATTATAACATAAAATCGCTAGAAGATTTTATAACGGAAATATTCTCATCAACTTTCTCTTAAAAATATGTCAAAAATAGTTGACATTTTATTTTTAAAAGAATATACTATAGTCAAATATATGTGACATAAACTAAAAAGGAGGAAGCATGAATCGTGTAAAAGAATTCCGCAAGGAACTGGGCAAGTCCCAACTCGAACTTGCCAAGGATATCGGTGTCTCGAGACAAACCATCAACATGATTGAAAACGACAAGTACAACCCCACCCTGGAACTTTGTCTCAATCTCGCTCGAAGCCTCCAAACTGACCTCAACAGTCTCTTTTGGGAGGACGATTTTTAAAAAGGAGAAGAAAAATGAAAAAAGAACCCCTCAATGAAAAACTAATCAAACGTATCTATGGCATTTCAGGGCCACTTGATGAACACAAACGGCGCGAAGCTGAGCACATCGGAAATAAAATCTTTATGATTCTATTTTACCTCATGACTTTAGGCAATCTTATTCCCTTTGTCCTTGCTTTTAGATATCCCCAAGTAGTCGCTTTTGGATATCCAATCATTATCTTTCTAATTTCCATGGTTTGTGCTATCTATGTCACTAGTCAAACTACAAAAACTGGTATTGCTTCTATTGATCCTGACGTGTTGAACCAGAAAGAAAAGAAACAGTTACGTAATCCTGGTCTTAAAGCTGGTCTTGGCTATGGAATAGCCATGTTGTTTGGAATGCCACTTCTCGATATCCTAATGGATGATAGCAAGAGCTATCTTACCTCTCTTCTGAATACCAGAAGTATCTTGTCGACCATCGTTGCAGCCTTCTTTTTCGGATTAACAGTGCATATTGTCGTCACTCTTCGTATTCAAAAAGCTAGAGAAGATCAAGACGACGATTAGGAGGAAGCTTATGAAATCACTATTAACTTTAATTCTCAGCCATATTTTGATCAGTATCTTTATGACAGTTTTCCTAGTTTATGGCCAAATTACGCGTCCTTTTCTGATTATCTTCCTCTTAGCCCTTCCTGTCTTGAACAAAGGACAAAGATTTCAGAAAATCACATCAAAAAAAATACGTCTCTTAAACGCATCTCTCTGCTTTATCCTCGTATCTTTCCCACAACTGTTAACGAATTCTATGGATTGGAGATATCTACTATTTCTAACCATCTGTATCATTTTTAGTCTAGTCTACTTCTATACTCTCTATCAACTCTTTAAAGAAGCTAATCAAAAACAAGGTTATTAAGAGGTCACTAACATGAAAAAAGAAGACTTAACCACTCGCTTAGTTCGAAATTTCTTTCATATCCAAGGACCATTTGATGAATGCCGTCAAGAGATCATCTATAAGGCTTGTGCCCGTTCCATGGTCCAAATCTTTTACTCTTCATTCCTTCTCTTTCTATTCTATCTTTTGTTTGGGCGCTTTATAGAGATAGTTCGAACGGCTATGCCCTATCTCTACTTCTTGATGATTTTTGCCCTCAGTCTCAAGGCAAGATATTCTACTAGAGGGCTCCACTTAGAAGATGATGATCAATCCGAGATTCCACAAATCACTTACAGCAAGCATCAAATCAAGTTAAGAAGTTGGTTAGTTGGAATTAGCACCCCAACTCTCTACTTATTTATCCTATTTTCCAAAAAAGTAATCCTTGAAAATCACTCGATTACAGATTTCTTCTTGCAGTTTCTAGAACTCAAAACGATCGCACTTTTCCTACTACTAGGACTTGGAGTAGGATCAATCTTCGGTACTATGACTTATTATTTTTTATCCGAACATGAAGAACAGTAGGTATAAGCTGAACTAATTGATTATGTTTATTGTCGACAACAAACCCCTAACACTTCTCAGTGCTAGGGGCTTTTTTAGTTTCTTAAATACCGCATATATTCTACTAATACATAGACAAGGATTGTTAAACAAATGATCGTTTCGAGCCAAACGAGAAGGTTTAGGACTGGAAACTGCAGGATGCCTTGGGCCATTTTCAATGAAGTTGCTGTGATGATAGTTGGGAAAGTTAGGGCTGAAAAAGCTGGTTGAAATCCCTGTTTTAAAATCCTTGGCAAACGACTGAGGACAAAGAAAAAGAAAGTTTGTGAAGCAAGGATCATGACTAGCAAAATCCAGCCATGAAGACCTGAACCTCCGATCCGAACGAGTGCTGCCAACAGTAGAGAAAAGGGAGCACAGTAGATTCCTTCTTGCCCCAGTAAAGCCCGTGGCAATGGATTACTTTTCAAATCTTGATAAATCAGAGGATAAAGGAAAAGTGTTAAGGTAAATCCAAAAATCCAAGCACCATAGGCAATCTCGACTATACCCACCACTGGGTAGGTCAAGCTTGCTACTGCTATCCCCACATAAAGAACTGTCCAACTTGGCGTTGCGTTCGTTCTTGGTTTAGTCTGCACATAATTTTTAGTAAAGTAGATGATTAAACCTACATCCAGTAGAAAGGCAAACCACCAAAGAGCTTGCGCTATGATACCCATACTCGTAGGTAAGATTCGCAGTAAATAGGTTGATAAAATCATCCCTGCCATGGGAAAGGTCGCCATTCCCGATAATAGAGGAGCTTTCTTAAGTTCTTGCTGGCTCTCTTGCCAATCACTAAGATGACTGTATAAAAAATAAAACCATAAAATCAAGCCTGACAAACTAAAGACGTGCGATAATAATGGAAAAATATCCAGGATGAGATTACCTGCTCCAGCCAATCCCAATAAGCACCCTGAAAAGGCCAAGGGGAGTTTTTTCATGTGAACCTCCAATAGTCATGTTATTATCAGTATAGCATAAAAGCGCTTAAATGAAGTATTAAAAAACGAAGTTTAAAGATAAACCTCGTTTTTATTTTCTTTATTGTTAGTTTGTCGCTAGAATATGTCGCAATTGCACTGCACTAGGAGAAACAATTGGCAAAAAGGCACCTTCATTCCAACGACGTATGAAACCGGATGTCGATTTACTAAAATATCCTCTACCGCCACCAGCTTGTAGTTCTAATAAGAGACTTTGGGCAACAACATCAACAATATCAATTCGTAACTGGAATAGCTCACGCGGATTTCTAACGAAATAGGACTCTTCAGATAGTCCTTGATAGAGAGAATGTCGAATATCATCTAACTGTTCGACCTGATGCTGCCATTCTTCCTTCAAGACACCTCGTTTCCCCAATTCTTTTTCGACTTCTGAGAGTGAACGTTCAGCCAAACCAAAGGCTAGGCCAAATTGGTAGCCTAAAAAGGCTGGACGATTTTGCGCTAAAAATTGATGAGCATCCTTGGATAGAATCCACTCTTCCTTTAAAGGAACCTTGTTAAAAGTCAGAGCTGCTGTATTACCTCCTTGGAGAGAGACAAATTCCAAATCTTCGGAACGACTAAAGTTTTCTGCGTCCGATGGTACGGCTACTACATAACTTGTACTCGGATCATCTGCAAATCCTGCTACAAAAATAGTGAGGAAGCGATCCTTACGGGCATTGGTCACCCAAGGAAGTCGGCCTTTTAGGTAATAATTCCCATTTTCTTCAAGGATTCGAACATTTAGTTCCTCTAAGTCAGATAGATACTTGACCGCATTAGATAAGGCCGTAGCACCTGCATATTCTCCTGATAAGAGTTTTTCCAAGTAAACTTCTTTGAAATAAGCATTGTCAGTATGTAGAATATTATCTATTAAAGTTCGTTGCCCCCATGAGATAAAGGAGGCTGTTAAGGAATGTTGAGCGAGTTCTGCAAGGATATCGATAACATCTTGGTCACTTCCACCTAGCCCTCCAAGAACTTTGGGAACCCCTACACGAAAGGCGCCTTCTGCAGCAATTTTCTCAATCAGCTCTTCTCCAGCTTGACATGATTTTTTGTCAATTTCATCAGCGTGCTGGTCTAACCAGCTTAAAAATTCTTCTGAAAAAAATCCCATACTTTGTCCTCCTCTTATGCATAAGGTTGTAATTCTGGATTAATAGGTGTGTTAGCTAGGTTGTTGGCATAGTTACAAAGACTTGCTAGACTGACACCGAGAACAACATCCAAGGCATTTTCTTGCGTGTAGCCAGCTTCAAGGAATTCTCCAAGTGCTTCATCTCCTACGCGCCCTTTGGTATTGATAACTGCTAAGGTAAACTTAGCTAGGGTATCCAGCTTAGGATCGCTTTCGATTGGAGTACGATTGCGAAGGGCTTGAAGTAGGTCATCATTCATCTGGATTTGCTTGATAGAAAAGGCTGTATGGCCAGCGACGCAGAAGGCACAACCATTAGTTACGGCTGCAGTGATTTGTACCACTTCGCGTTCTACAGGTGTTAGACTATTACGACGGTTAATAGCTCCAACAGTACGATAAGCCTCTAGGGCTGTAGGAGCATTAGCCAAAAGACCGATAAGATTTGGGATATAACCATTGTTGTCCTTTTGTACCGTTTCAAGAACTTCTTTCACTTCTGCTGGTGCTGATTCTACTGTGTGGATAGTAAATGTTGTCATAAGGGGACCTCTTTTCATTTTGTAATTGAATGGTTTCTGCGAAAATCTTTCGAAATCTCATCAGCCTATTGAACAAATCCTTGTCTTTATTGATGAGTCATTAGCTTTTCGTTGACAATAAGTCTAACACAGAATCTATACCTTGCATAATATATATTTTAAATTGCACTGATAAAAAATTTTTATGAAAACAAAAAATCACACCAGATGTGTGATCATAACTGTTAATTTATCTGATGCTTGTTTCTTAAAACTAAGATGGACTCTACTAGTAAGCAGAAGATAGCCAAGCCAAAGCCAGTAAATACTCCAAAATATTCTGTGATAGAACTCATTAGAAAAACAGAGACAGAAAAGGCCAATGTAGAGACAACTTCAATAACGGAGTAAACATTCACAAGTTCCTTCTCATCAACCGATTCCTGTAATAATACACTCTCAGGAACTTCCTTAATTTGAGATAGAAAACCAATTATTAGAGATAGGAATAGAAAAGCAGGTGGATTTGGAAATAGCACTATCAACAGAGTTACTAGTGCTGTCGCTAACAAAGAAAAGGTCATAGTCTGATATTTATAGGTAACAACTTTCTCTGCTAGACGGAAGATAATAGCTCCTCCCAAGATAATCCCCAAGGAATAGGATGTATTGACGTAGCCCCAATAGCTTTCTGACTGGTGTAAAATTTCAGTCACAAAAACAAGTAAAACAGATGAGACCCAGATAGCATTGGCTAGAATTTCTATAAGATTAGCTTGGACAATAAAGCCTAATCTTGATTTTTTAACCACCAGTCTCCAACCTTTTGTGAGCGTCTCAAGACTTGTTTCAGAGGACAACTCTTCTTTTTCGACAAGTGGTAAACCGAACATCAAAATCGTAGAAATTGTAAACAAGGCTAACACAATGAGCAGGCTAGGATTCATTCCCAGACTCGCAAATAAGAAGCCTCCTAAACCCCAACCAACGAGTTGCACACTTTCTCCACTCATAGAAATGGCTGCATTCGCTTTAGCTAAACCTCTTGCATATCGTGGAACAAGCGCATAGGAAACAGGTGCTGCAAAACCATCCAAAATGGAGATTAAAGTGACAATAGCGTATAAAAGAGGGATAGAGATATTTCCAGTGTACTTAAGGAGAAAAAACAAAATCGCTAGCAGAATCGTCTTACCAAATTGAGTCAAGAAAAGAACACGATTTAAAGCTAATCTCTTCGTTACTAATGGAACTAAGAAACTGGCTAAAAAGGAGGATAGACCTATCAGAATTGGTACTAGGGAGGTTGAAATAACCGAACCAGATAAGACAAACACATTCGCAATCACAACAACTCTAAAAAAGACATCTGCTAGATTCGCTATTCCCTGTGAAGTCACTAATTTTCGAATATCTTTTGACATAAACACCTCCAGTTTATTTTTCTTTCGCACATAGATGAAACAAGACATATCAGACTAATACTCTTCGAAAATCAAATTCAAACCACGTCAGCTTCGCCTTGCCGTACTCAAGTACAGCCTGCGGCTAGCTTCCTAGTTTGCTCTTTGATTTTCATTGAGTATAAAAACAGATTTATGTTGACTATTATACAATAAATAAAAGTGCAAATAAAGGATATCATAAAAGAAGTACTCTTGAATTTCATTCATCTTATGACATAATACTCTTCGAAAATCTCTTCAAACCGCGTCAACATCGCCTTGCCGTATATATGTGACTGACTTCATCAGTTTCATCTGCAACCTCAAAACAGTGTTTTGAGCTGACTTCGTCAGTTCTATCCACAACCTCAAAGCAGTGCTTTGAGCAACCTGCGGCTAGTTTCCTAGTTTGCTCTTTGATTTTCATTGAGTATAAAATAAGAGACTAGCCCTAGTAGTGAAAAAACTAGCATCTCACAAACAGATGCTAGTCTTATCTATAAATGGTAATATCAATCTTACATTATTTATCAAAATACTTCTTAGTCTCAGCAATAACAACTGGCGACAAGGCTAAGAGTGCAATCAAGTTTGGCAGAGCCATGAGGGCATTAACAATATCCGCAATGACCCAGACCATATCCAGCTCGATAAATCCTCCCAGCAAGACCATGAGTACAAAGACCACACGATAAAGCCAGATAAAGCGAACGCCAAAGAGAAATTCAAAACAACGCTCTCCGTAATAGTTCCATCCCAAAATCGTAGTAAAGGCAAAGAGTACCAAGAAGACCGTTAAAAGAGCAGGTCCAAAGAAAGAAAATACTGTAGAAAAAGCTGACTGAGTTAGAGCAACACCATCTAAATTACCATTCCAAACCCCAGTCACTAAGATTGTCAAACCAGTCAAGGTACAGATGATCAAGGTATCAATAAAGGTTCCTGTCATAGAAATCAAACCTTGCTCCACCGGTTCGCTGGTCTTAGCTGCCGCAGCCGCAATGGGAGCTGAACCCAATCCAGACTCGTTTGAGAAGACACCACGCGCCACACCATTTTGAATAGCAGTTCGGATACTGGCTCCTGCAAAGCCTCCTACTGCAGCCACTGGACTAAAAGCTGATGTAAAGACCAAGGCCAGAGTTGCAGGGATTTTCTCGATATTAAAGAAAATGACTGTCAATGTTCCCAAGATGTAGACAATAGCCATGAAAGGAACAACTGTGGTTGAAACCTTAGAAATGGACTTGAGCCCACCAAAGACTGCGATCCCTACGAAAATAGATAAAACAAGTGCAGTAATTGTCGGATCAATACTAGCCGTATTTTGAACGGATTCTGTAATGGAATTCACCTGGGTAAAAGTACCAATCCCTAAAAGTGCAACTAGTACTCCAGCTACAGCAAAGAAGATTGCAAGAGGGCGCCATTTTTCGCCCATCCCTAGAAGGATATAATGCATCGGTCCTCCTGCGATAGCGCCATTTTCATCCTTACTCCGATATTTGATAGCCAGTAAGCCCTCTGCATACTTAGTCGCCATTCCAAAAAAAGCTGCTATCCACATCCAGAAGAGGGCACCAGGACCTCCCACCTTGATGGCTGTTGCCACCCCGATGATGTTTCCTGTACCAACAGTTGCTGCGAGGGCTGTACACAAAGCCGCGAAACTCGATACATCCCCATGCCCCTTATCCTTGGTAAAAATAAGCTGGAAGGCCTTAGGGAGACGCAAGATTTGTAAAAGTCCTAAACGAAGAGTCAAGTAAATCCCTGTACCAACCAATAAAATCAAAAGGGGTGGGCCCCATACCAGAGCATCCAGCTCTTTTAGCAAATTTAACATACCATTCTCCTATCTATTCAACCCCAAAAGAAAGAGCACATGTTAAAAACATGTACTCTGGAATGCATCGATAAATGCCAAAAAGCGCTCTATCATTGCTCTGTCCTTTTACCTGAGAGTTTGAGCAGTTGCCTGCCTTGCCCCTTCGGTGCCTTTACGGTCTCTCCAGAGTTCCGTCCATTTACAGTCATGAAAAATCAAGCGATTTTCCACTTCTATTAAACTTCATTCGGTGTTGTATTTAATTTTTATTTATTTTACAAGAAAATTCAGCTCTTGTCAATTATTTTCAGAAAATTTTATTATACTTTTTATGATTTTTGCTTTACTGAAAGTTCTATAATGAAGTTAGCCATCCAGCCCTCCTAAAAATTAGATGCTTCAACTAGCTTATAGCTAGTACTCAATTTCATTTGATAAGCGGCTTGATGATGTTAGGCTGGTGTCCAAGGCTAAGACTAGCCTTGCTTTAGCTGACAAAACAGCTTCAAGGGGTTCTCTTGTCACATAAAAGCTCTTATAGGCATAAGAAAACAGCTCTGTGTTATACTTGTTGTTCAAACACAAACACAAGAAAGGCACAGAGATTCAAAGCCATTATACTACAAAATCCAAACATTTGACAATCGATAGCCGTCGGTTAATCGAACGATGGAAAAAAAGGGAAATCAAATAGAGAAATTGCCCCTCTACTTGGAAAAACTCCTCAAACTATCCATACTGAAATCAAGCGTGGGACAGTCCTACAATGTGTTGGAATAGGGCGCTTCTAAAAGGTTTATTCTGCCGACTATGCTCAACAGTCTTATGAAAGTGCTGGCATTAAAAAATCTTCACACATCACGCAAGGAAATCGATATATCAAGCAAGCTTTGACTATGTCGGGATTGATTGCAGCACATTCTAAAGATCCAGCTTTTTCTTCTTTTTACAATCGAATTTCCCAAAGAGGAAGCAAGATGAAAGCCATCATTGCTTGCGCCCATAAGATTCTCATACTCTTCGAAAATCTCTTCAAACTGCGTCAACGTCGCCTTGCCGTATATATGTTACTGACTTCGTCAGTTTCATCTGCAACCTCAAAACAGTGTTTTGAGCTGACTTCGTCAGTTCTATCTACAACCTCAAAGCAGTGCTTTGAGCAACCTGCGGCTAGTTTCCTACTTTGCTCTTTGATTTTCATTGAGTATCCTCCACCAAACAGACTTATCAAACAGAAAAGGCGCTAGGACTGAGGAAACAGTTCTAACGCCCAAAATAAAAAATTTTGGCTCTATAATTTCTGTAGTGGGTAAAACCACCATAGGAATTATGGAGCCTATTTTGTTGTAGAAAAAAAGTCCCATAAGACCTATAATGAAAAGCGACCAAACCATCATTAGAAAGAATCTTATG